>CAWCVY010000064.1:0-57366 GCA_963799115.1 uncultured Chlamydiae bacterium
GGGTTGAAGCTAAAAAAGAAGAGCCAAAAATAGATGAGCAGCCTAAGCAGGATTCAGAAGCTCAAGAGAGAAGAAGCTAAAGCAGCTGAAGCAGTTCCCCAGGGGTTGAAGCTAAAAAAGAAGAGCCAAAAATAGATGAGCATCCTAAGCAGGACTTAGAAGCTCAAGAAGAAGAAGCTAAGGCAGCTGAACTAGTCGAGCAGGTGTTGAAGCTAAAAAAGAAGAGCCAAAAATAGATGAGCAGCCCAAGCAGGACTTAGAAGCTCAAGAAGAAGGAGCTTAAGAAGCTCAAGAAGAAGAAGAAGCCTTAGAAGAGAGCTCAAGAAGAAGAGGACTTGAAGAGAGCGCAAGCAGAAGAGGCAGCTGCTAAAGAAGCCGAGAAGAAGAGGACTTGAAGAGAGCGCAAGCAGAAGAGGCAGCTGCTAAGAAAGCTCAAGAAGAAGAAATTATAGAAGAAAGCACAAGAAGAAGAGGACTTGAAGAGAGCGCAAGAAGAAGAGGTTTTAAAGAAAAGCTCAAGAAGAAGAGGACTTGAAGAGAGCGCAAGCAGAAGAGGCAGTAGCTAAAAAAGCTCAAGAAGAACTTGAAACCCAAAATGAAGGGCTAAAAATAAGTTGGCAAACAAGGCAGGGTGGTAGAGTTCATGAAGGGGAGTTAACCCATCCTGCAGAACTAGAGGCAAGGCGAAGAGCAAACTTGGAAAGGTCTTATTATAGGAATCCAAAACAGATAATTAATAGGGGAGAAAACCGCCAGAACCCCGGGTTCAAACAAAAATGTGGCCCATTTAAGTAAATCTGCGCACATGTAGAAAACTCCAGTAGAGAAAGGGAATCGAGTGGGGATGATCATAAACCTAAAGGCCAAGAAGGCCAAGAAAGTAAAGAGCTTTCTAATGAAGAACGGGCTCGTCGAGAGGCCTTCAAGAATAAAATGGCAATCGCACAGGGTAGTATAGGACGCATTGGGGTTCCGATGTTAAACAAGAAAAACAAGCACCGGAAGTCGTAAATGATAATAAAGCCGAAGGCCCGTTGTTGAAGGTAACCAGGAAGGGGGAGGATCTCAATCAGTTAAGCCAATAAAAGATCAAAAGTTAAGAGCATTAACAAAAGATCGACCAATGGGTAGCATCGGCCGTCGCTATCCTTCCCTCCGGAGACAAACGAAAAGTGGTAACAAACGAGATTCTCCTTTCACTTGATACAGAACAGAACGAAGAGGAAAAGCAAAATTCTAACGGTAATGAATAAAGAATAAAGATAAGGAACCAATGACCCTATTCCATGGGATAGGGTCATTTTCAAGTCTGCATATATTTAATAATGAATTATGCAAGATGTCTAATCATATCCCACATCTTCATTCCATTCGTCATCATTATCTTCATCATCATTTTGCATATTTATTTCATCTGAATCAAAACGTTTACTAAGTCGTTAATCGTCTTCTATCATTCTTTTCATAAGGACCTCTGCTAGTGATTCTCTTTGAAGGGTTTTCTTCATCTTCTAAAGGCTTAGGATAAGGGTTATCTTCGACTTTTTTGAGTTGCGCGGCTTTATGTGCAAGACCCTCAACTGTCAAAGCATCGGGTTTCTTTTCTGCCTTGTATGAAGGGGGGGACATGATAGGTGGAGGCGGAGGCGGTAGAGGGGCATTGAGAAGGGGGTTGAGTTTTGGGATTCGGTTCATCGTGAAGTGACTCATCTTTTAACTCTACACCAGCTTCTGCAACTTTTTTTTCTTTCTTATCTAGAGGAGGATCTGTTTTTTTAACATTGTTTCTTCGTAAAGCGTTGTAACGCTTTCTATTGCTTTTTCTTCCTCGTGAACGGTAAGCATTTCTGATCTTTGATTATTTTCATCGTTTTCAGAGACAACTTCTTCACCTTTATTAGCGTCTTCAACTCCCTCAACTTCCTTAACTGCTGAACCATTCTCAGCATTATTAGCTTCCCTCTTCCTCTATCTCAACTTCCTCATCCTCAAAATCAAAATCCTTAGCCTTATCAGCTTCCTTCACTTCTTTCACTATCTTAGGGTTCTCATTTTTTGCCTCAACCTTTCCAATCTTCTCAGCTTTTTTGGCTATTATTGGCTCTTCTTTTCTTTCAGGTAAATGGGAAATTGTGTAGGTGATTTGTATGATTTGCTCAGTTATTGCCTCATTTAAACTATCCTCCAAACCTGTTGTGTCCTTAATCAGGAAAGCAATATGATTCATTCTTTGTTCTAACTGAGGAAATGCCCCTTTTGTTAGAATCTTAAACTTTTCCAAGGGAAATAAGTTTTCAAAATGAGGGGAAAGAACTGTTTTACGGGCTTTTTTTTCTTCGTGCGATTCAATGAGCCGCCAATTTTTTTTAACTCTTCTGCGATTTGCCCTTGTTCACGTTATCTAATAAAGCGGCTGTAGTAGGATTTGTTCTTAATGAAACATTATCTCTGTATAAGTCAAGAAGCTCTTTTAATCCATTCATAAGGTTAGAAACATTATTCCTTATGCGATTATAGAGAAAACCATTATGCATGTTGCATACATGTGTTTTTAATGGGCAAATTTCAGGCTCTTTGTCGGCTACGGCTTTGATCCATATGATTTCTTCGGGAGAAGAAGTACCTGCCATCTCAATTTTTTTTCCAATTTCATTAAGAAGATACATTTTGGGTATCAAGTTGAGTTTGTAGAAATATTGTGTTTTTCGAGGCATAAATTTTATTCTCAGTATCGCTAATTGTTTTTGACTTTTTCCCGTAATCTGAAATCAAAGTTTTAGCTTTTCCGCGTGTTGACTTAATTGTTTTAGTCTTTGTTTTTGAATGTCGACGGCTTTATCAAATAATTGTTCAACCTGGCCAGTCAAGCTGGATAGGTAAGATCAATCAATCGATAGATAATCATCAAATCTTCAGGATTTATGTTTAAGAGTTTTTGAACCTGAGGATTTTTGTTCAAATCAGTGTATTTTACAAAATCATGAAGTTTTCTGCCCAAAAGGTGAATTTCGTCCATCAATTCTTTAAATTGTTGAAATCCTTTTTTTCCTCTTTCCTCTTTCAGTTCTAGGTAAGCAGCCATTTTTTGTTCCAATGAACGAAAGTCTTTCGGAAATTGCGTCTTTTCCCTCGGGCAAGTCAACTTTATTTTGCCTTTTTTGCACGGGGAGAGGAACACCATTTTGAGGCTTTTTTTCTACTTGCTTTTTTGGTTCTGACTGTGGCTTTTCCAAAGCGTCATTAATAGGGTCGAATTGCTTCAAATCTAATTTTGCATTTATTTCTTGACCGTTTTCCTTGTGATGAATTTTGTTCGAGTTTTCATTAAATGGGTTAGGAAATTTAAACTCCTCTTTTGCTAGTTTGCCCTTTTGGCCAAGGTCTGTTTCCTGGGGCTGATTTTTTTCAATTTTACTTACCTTAATGGAATAACGAAGATATAAAACATACCCAATAGCAAAACAACTTAGAGCAACAAGTGCAATGACACCAATTCTTTGACGTTGATTATCAGCTAAAAAGGATGATATTTTTTCTTTAAAAGATGAAAGTAAAGAATTAGAATAAGAATTATTCCAATGAATATTCATGGACACCACCCTCAATGTTATTTTTATATGAAGAATTTCTTACATTTTGTATAATTCTAATAACTCTTGTTTATTTTTTCTGAATATATAAAATTTGTCAATCTAATTCAGAATTTGCTTGTCTTCAAGATAAGATATTTGCGAATATCTGAAAATCTATTTAAGAAAAAGAATCAAGTTTTCGTTGAATTTCTTCGAGTTCTTTTCCCCCCTGAGCAAGTTGCTGCTTCTGTTTTTCGATCAATTGTAAAGGAGCTTTGCTGATAAAATCTTCATTAGCCAGCTGGGTACGAACTTTATCAAGAGCTGCACTTATTTGTCCTTTTTCTTTGGCAAGTCGCAAGACTTCTTGTTTTAATAACTCCTCCGGCAGCGGGAGGATGATCTTAAGACCTCGATTTACACCAGTGCACACAAATCCAGGAGAAGGTTCATATGTTTGTACAGAAATTTTTTGTGTACGGACTAAGGCAGAAATCATTAACGTATTATTCTGCACCGTTTGCCAGTCGGGGTCATCAGGCTGGCCAATAATATAGACATCGGTTGCCGTTCCAGGGGAGAGTTTCATTTCCCCACGCATATTGCGAATGGTGTAGATGATTTGCTCCATTAAGGCAAACATCCGATCAACTTCGGGATTTATATCTGCCGAAGAGATTACTTGTGGATAGGGAGCAATGATACAGGCTGCACTTTGAAGGGCTAGAATGCATTCTTTGGTATAAGGATCACTATCCTTGGATAATTCCAAGCCTTCGAGGCGTTCCTTGAGAATGTGAAAGAGCTCTTCGGTGATAAAGGGAGCCATGGGATGCATTAAGCGGATCGCCTGGCAAAGAATGATGACGAGGAGCTTTTGTTTGTTTGCTCTTTCCATTGCGGTGCCTGCTTTTCCAAATAAGATAGGTTTGGAAATTTCGACGTAATAGGCACAAAATTCCTTCCAGAAAAAGTCATAAGCTTCTAAGAGCAGCTTGGTCAAACTCATAACGTGCCAGATGCTGATTGACGCTTTTGTACAGTGCGATTTAGGACAGATAGAATCCATTCATCTTCCAAAGACATGAGCGAGTCGATCTAATCCTTGGGAAAATTCTCTTGGACCTAAAGCAGCAGTCTGCTGGATTTCATTTTCTTCTAGATTGAGCAAGACAAAGCGTGCTCCATTCCAAATTTTGTTTGCAAAATTTTTAAATTCTTCAAAACGGCGTCGATCAAGATCTATTTGACGAGCTTGGGTGGCACTTGCGCAAAGAGCCATGCGGATGGCATCGGTGCCAAACTGTTCAATCATTTCCAAAGGATCAATGATATTTCCTTTAGACTTCGACATTTTTTCCCATTTAGATAAAACATCGGCGGGGGGCGCTTTTCCTAGATCGTACTCGAGTCTTTCTTCTTCTGTAGCATACTGGATGCCTCCATCAGGTTGATTTCGCCAGTAAGATTTGCCGTAGATCAGTCCATGTAAGAAACATTCTGGAAAAGGAGGTTGGCCCATCGCATATTCTCCCATTGCCATCATGCGTGCAACCCAAAAAAAGAGGATATCGTGCCCTGTGACAAGTGTTGAATTTGGATAAAACTTGGCAAGATCGGGGTTTGATCGGGCCAGCCCAGAGCGGCAAATGGCCAAAGAGCAGAAGAAAACCAAGTATCTAGGACATCGTCGATCTTGAATCCATCGATCAGGATCGTTTTTGACCTCTTCGCGGAACATCTGATCCGTCATAGCAGATCAAACGATTCAGGATCCTCGCTGTCGTACCAAATGGGAATGCGATGCCCCCACCAAAGCTGGCGGCTAATACACCAATCACGCAAGATTGTCTATCCAATGAAAGAAAGTACTTTCCCAGTGAGGAGGAAGGAGCCTTACTTTGTCCTGGGTAACGTTTTCCCTCAGGTTTTTGGCAAACCCTTCCATCTTGACAAACCATTGTTTGGATAGATAAGGCTCAATCGTAGCCTTGGAACGGTAGGAGATTCCGACCCGATGCACATGAGGTTCGATTTTCTAACCACCCCTCTTTTTGCAAAATATCTACAACCGATTTCCGGGCCTCTGCCATCGTCAAACCTTCAAATTGAGCTCCATTCGAATTGATACATCCATCCGGAGTCATGATATTGATCATTGGCAATTTATGGACGAGTCCCATTTGGTAGTCATTGGGATCATGTGCGGGAGTAACTTTAACGGCTCCTGTACCAAAAGAGGGATCGACATGGTGATCAGCAATAATGGGAATAAACCGGTTAACAATGGGGAGCTTAATTTGTTTACCTACAAGAGCTGTGTAGCGATCATCTTTTGGAGAGACGGCAACTGCTGTATCGCCTAGCATGGTTTCCGGACGGGTGGTTGCAATGTGAACATAGCCGGAGCCATCTGCAAGAGGGTATTTAATATGCCACAAAAAGGATTGCCTCTCTTCATGTTCGACCTCATCATCAGCAATGGCTGTTTGTGAGACGGGATCCCAATTGACTAAATAATCGCCGCGGTAAATCAAGCCTGTATCAAAAAGTTTTTTGAACATCGTCCGCACTGCGCGATTGTTGCCTTCGTCCATGGTAAAACGTAAGCGAGACCAATCGCAGGAGCTTCCGAGGCGCTTCAGTTGTTCGATGATCCGTGATTCGCTTTTATCTTTCCAATCCCAAACATACTTGAGGAATTCTTCGCGGGTATAATCTTTGCGTTTTTTCCCTGCGTTCATGAGGTGCCGCTCCACAACTGTTTGGGTCGATATTCCGGCGTGGTCCGTACCGGGTACCCAAAGAGCTTCAAATCCCAGCATTCTTTTCCAGCGGATGAGAATATCTTGTAAAGTATTCACCAGGGCATGGCCCATATGAAGGACGCCTGTGACATTAGGTGGGGGAATGACAATACAATAAGCCGATTTAGAGGAAAAAGGATTCGCTTTAAAGAAATGGTGCCCTTCCAAAACTGATACCATTTGTTATCGATGGTTTTAGCTTCGTAGGCTTTAGGTAAGTCAGGCATAAATCTCCTCTGGAAATATACACATCGTAATTAGTGCCTGTGTACGCACAATGTCATCAACTTAAGAAAAGATTGGACGGGTTGGACTAATTGGACATGTTGGAATTGGGCCAATCTGTCCAATTCGTCTATGTCCAATTTTTTTTTAAGTTGATACATTGCGTGTATGCATGCTATTCCCCATAAGCATACCATAGGTGCAATCCCTGTGCAACCTCTTTGAATCCTGTTATACACACCAGGGGCTTTGGTGCAACCATTCACTATTATCTCACTTGCAATTGTTGACGGAACTTACGCAGAGCGAATCGCATCACAAAAAGGGTCATGATAAAAACAATGCTCATCTTTCGGATTTCTTTGAAAGAAAGGGATTGACCAATCAATTGACAGATTACTTTAGCCGAGATCAATGCCACAGAGAGATGAACAACTTGTCCAATTAAAGGAACTAAAGCAATATCTTGATAGGGATCTAGAAGCTTGCTGAAGAGAGATGCTGTAAACTGGCTTATTGTGTAAGCCAAAATGACAAAAGTCATTCCTTTGCTTGGTGGAATCGATGTGAAGCAGGCAGTGCTTATATAAGATAGGCCTGCGAACATCACGACTTGTACGGGATGATAAAGGGGGTGTCGAGGCTGTGTGGCTTGATCAAGCCATCTTGATAAAAATTCCAAAGGCATGAAGAACCTCCCTGTAGATGAAATAGAACGTTATATCGAATTGAATAATAAATTTTCAGAAAAAAAATGTTATTTGGAAATTTAATAAGAGGAATTTCATAACAATGAAATCAAATTTTAATAAATTAATTGACAATAAACTATTTTTAATTTATAATTTAATATTAATTTATAATAAAGGTTTTTATGTTGAATAACATCTCAAATAATATTATTTTTCCCTGTTATAACAAGTATGCCAGTAGTTGTAACAACGGGATGCTTATGTGCAATTCCCGCTGTTGAAATGGCTCTAAGGGCTTTTCAAGACCTGGAAGCACTTTACCAAGCTAAAAATGACGAAGTCTCATTAGAAGAAAACGATCCTAAAAAAAGTCAGATGAAGTTCAGATGCATAAAAATAAGTAATGAACTTATCCAGCATACGATCGGTAGTTTATTTCTTGGGGTTTGTGCAGCCAATATATTTCCTGGATCGGCTCTTGTTGGCGCATTAGGTTTCATGATCTATTCAAAGATTACTTGGAAAAAAGAGGTAGATTTTACAAATCCATCCTTTGCAACATTTGGTATGGGACTCTCTTTACAATTTTTATCTATTATTAAAAAAGATATTGTCAAGAGTGTTATAAAAATAACTCAAACGTCTATTGAATTAGTTTTTAGGGCTTCTAAATATATCTTAGTAAGTATCTATCATATTGCTCAAGAAATCATTGGAGCTGCTAAGCAAGTAGTCCATGTAATAAAAGTTACCGCAAAAGGAATGACAAAGGCTTTTAAAACCTTGATCCTATTGCCAGGAAAATTTGTTGTCGGCGCCTGTAAAGTGATAGGCAAAGCAGCAATTAAAGCAGCATCTATTATTGGAAGATCGGTAGAGGTTGCCTGTAAGGCCCTTATTAGACATCCTCTCATAGGGCTTGGTTTTTTGGCAGTTGGGGTATGTCTTTCTGCTATTCTGATAAATGCTAGCTCTGTTGCAGGTTTAATTGGAAAAACCGCAGCAATTGTAGGTGTTGTTGCTAAGGGTATTTTCTCAGGCACAGGTAGATTGATTGTTTTGGCCACTCAAACTTTTAAGGTAGCCTTTGCAGCTTTAGGTTATTTGGCTAAAAATTCTGTCGGCCCTATCGGTAAAATTATTTCAGGTACGGTAAGTGTTATTGGAACTGTTTTGAGTTATGTACCTGCAGCTATAGCAAAAACATTTTTTGTCATTGCAGCTATCGCCAAATTTATTTTTAGAATTTAAATTTGATTAGACCATAATCAACGCGAGTTTTGAGTTTTGGATAAGCAAAGCTTTTTCAGGCCCAGAGCTTGCTAGAGGTTGTAGGTACTAGACTCTAGCGACACGTTTTAAGAGACGATTCGAGAAGGAGAGTGGTGCATTAGTGGGTGTCTAGGCTGGTTTACCGCAGAGTTGCCCTATCCCTGGTGGAACCCCGTTCAGGAAGTAACTTTACTCGTAAAAATATATCCACCACAGAGCTCACAGAGAGAGGTTTATGTTCTTATACGACGTAGATCTTCCTCTGTGAGCTCTGTGGTCTCTGTGGTTAATAATCTTTAAATAACACCCATCGATAACGTCCCAATTTAGGGAAGTTACTTGGGAGCCACAGAGAACGCTGAGTAAACGCGGAGAGAACTTTGATCACAATGAAAAGATGCAGCAAGCTCGGAAATTTCTGAAAAGTTGTTGACCATTCGATAGACACATTATTTGTGAAGAAAAAAAATCTCTGCTGATCGCACCCGGTGATTCCTTGTAAATCTTGTCAGTAGAATAGCGGCTTATGCTTATGATCCATGAAAGCCAACTGTACATTTGACGAAGAGGGAGAAGCAACCGTTATCAGGCAAAATTATTGTCCACAATGCAATTTAAAAACGTTTTGGATAAGCAAGCTTATCCAAAACTCGCGTTAATCAGGCTCAAACTTGGAATTTGAAGTGTGCTAAAGACTTGGGCATACTCCAAAAGGGAGCAGGCCCCCAATGTCATCACCTAATTAGTAATCTTCATTTGAGAGAAATTCACGAGCAATTTGACCTGCAAAAGAAGCTGTAGCAAGCAGAGCTGCAGTCTGATAATTCATGGTAGTTTTGCAAACCGTCCTAATAAAGGCTAGGCTAATCGCACAACTGATTCCTAAAATGACGACAGCTTTCGTTTTGTCAATGTTATGATGGGCGCGTATCGTTTCTATCAGAGAAGTCAAAGCAATATAGTTAACCGTCCCAAAAATAGCTCCTGTAGAGGGTTTGGCACAATTAAATAACAGTGCGCATGCCACTGCGCTAATCGTTGCAAAAGGTAGTCCTTTAAAGACCGCTCGCTCTTGTGTGTAAAATTTCCAACGTTGACCATAATTTTCGACAAAACGCTCTACAAAATCTCCCTTCCACTTCTTGAAAATCAGACCATAAATTACTAATACAACTCATAACTTTCTCCAATTCTTTATTTTGTCCCTTTATATTAACAAATTAATTTTAAGCTAAAAAAAAGAATGAGTTAAAATTGTAATAAAAAAAGCCTGAATAACATTTGTTAATTCAGGCTTAAGATAATTTTAACGGGATTTTTAGGCCTAGGTCAGTTCTTCTGCTGTTGCAGACGTTAAAGCAGCATGCATTGCTTTTACGCGTTCTTGAGGGGAGCCGAGTTTAATTGCTTCATTTTGAGGGAAGGTTTGCATAATAGCCCAAATAAATTTTCCAGTTCTCTGAGTAATTTTATCATAATCACTGTGTTCAGGAAGTTCTAGGAGGTTATCTCCTTGTTTGATGAGGGCATCAAGACGTCCTAAACCTTCCTCTTTGCATTGTTTGAGCATATACTTTGCTTTTAATTCAATTAAGAGAAAGCAAACCCCATCTTCGGGTCCTAAAGGAGCCTCATCTTGAGCTTTCTTAATAGCTTCTTCTTCTTGAGCTTTCTTAAGGGCTGCTTCTTCTTCTTGAGCTTTTTTAAGGGCTTCTTCTTCTTCTTGGGCTTTCTTAATGGCTTCTTCTTCTTGGGCTTTCTTAAGAGCTTCTTCTTCTTGGGCTTTCTTAAGGACTACTTCTTCTTGTGCTTTCTTAAGGGCTGCTTCTTCTTGGGCTTTCTTAATGGCTACTTCTGCTTTCTCATCGTCACTTAAACTGTGGCAAGCAAAAAAGCGCACAACAATAGCAGCAGTCGTAATGGCGGCCAGTGTTAATTTGGTTAAGGGATAATTGATTGCTTTTGAAAGAAAATGATTAAAAGCAAGAACAGCTCCACCAACTAAAATGCCATCTAATAAAATATATCTAATTACATTCTGACTAGTAGTAACAGGGTCTGGATGTTTTTCGTATCGAGTGTTTAACCAACTTGCAATAGCATTGATAACAGTAAAAAAAACAACATTGGCAGCGATTAAAACTCCAATTGCAGCATGGGGATTCTTTTTCATGAGTTCGGGAATATTCTGGATAGCTCTAACAGATCGACCGTATAATTGTCCAATAATGCGATAACCTTTTTGGAAAGTATCAGATAAAGCTCCATTTAAATGAGGGGTAACAGAAAAAACATCACTCATATTATCTCCTTAAGATGAGAAATTTAAAAAAATCATATAATTCAATAGGGTGTGAGAAATCACATAAACAAACATAATAAAATAATGAATTTTTTTAGTCAATACAAATAATTGGATTCATTTTTAATCATTAAGGATGGGATTTAATTATTAATAAGGAATCTTTATAAAAGGGGGGAAATATTATTGGGTGGTAAAGCAAGCACTTGTAATTGTTCGTACATTGCTTTTACACGTTGATGAGTAGGACCCAATTTGAAAGCTTCGTTATTTGGATAAGCTGCGGTCACTAGGTCCATCATTTTTTTGGCATTTGAATGAGGTTTAGGCAATTGTCGGAGTTTTTCTTTTTGCTTTACCAGATTACGGAAAAGATTTAAAACTTCAGTTAACTTTTTTTGTAGCTCAATTTTTGCAGTTTCCTTGATCTCTTCTTGCATTTTGACTTCATCTTCTTGCCGTTTTTTTGCTTGTTCTGCTGCAAGTTGCATTTTAGCTTCAGGTTCAAGTTGTTTAACTGCTTTATCTTCTTGTGGTTGTTTCGCTTGTTCAGCTTCGTCATCTAGCTTATCAATTACTTCAAGTTGCTTTTTTACTTCTTGAACTTCCTGTTGCGCTTGTTCAGGTTCAAATTTTAAGTTAGCTTCTTTTTCGAGTTGTTTTTTTACTTCGATCTCTTGCTGCTTAAGCTCAGCTTCAGGTTGTTTGTTAGCTTCATCCTTTGGCTCCTTTGTGTTTTCCCCTATTACTTCCTGCTTTTTGAGTTGCTCGGCTTGTACATTTTTATCCTTAGCATAGGGGTTGCATACAAAAACGCGTCCTGCGATCACAGCAATTGTAATGGCTGCCAAAGCAAATTTGCTTAAGGGGTAACTAATTGCTTTTGAGAGAAAATAATTAATAGCAAGGGTGCATCCACCCACAACAACGCCATCTAACAGAATATTTTTAATTATTTTTTTACTGAATGAAAGTTGGTAGCTTTTTTCAATTTGGGTGTTTAATAAGTTTGCGATTGCATTAATTGCAGTAAAAAAGACAATATTGGTTGTCGCAATAATAGCAAGGGGTATAAGAGGTTTGTCATTCAATTGCTTAGGAAGATTTTGTAAGCCTTTAATTGACCGGCCATAAAAATCACCTATGACTCGAAACCCATTTTTGAAAGTATTGTATAAAGGCTCAGCTAGGCGATAGGTAATTATATTAATATTACTCATCCCACACTCCGAATTTGAAGATTTTTTTATGATTTGCTCTTTATCAATAAGTTAAAAAATATGATAACCGATAATAGAGCTCAACAAAATTAAGCAAGTTGCGCGGAGACCTAGTGAAAAAGCCTGGTTTTTTAGGAACTGGGCATAGATAAATGTAACATTTATTTATGCCCAGTTCCTTAGATCAGGCAGATGAAGCAGTTTTCTGTTTCAATCGGAAATTATTTGAGTTGGCTTTCCTCTTTTTTACTTACTAGTTGGTCTCGTTCTGCTAATCTTACTAGTTCCTCACCCTGTTTTCTAAAGGCAGCATATTTTTGACTAACATTTCTTTTTTCTAAGGGTTTTTTATTTGGGCTGAGATGTTTTATTGCAAAAGACAGATTTTGTCTTATTATCGTATGGTCAATGCCGAAAATCTTTTGTGTAGCCCCAAATTTTTTGGATTTAGTAAAAACTGGATTGATAAAAGTCCGATTATTAAGCAGATATTGTAGGGGATTGGCTTTTAAGGTAGTTTCATCTAGTAGACTTTTAGCAATCGCTGCTTCTTGAGCCTTTCTCTCAGCTTCTTCCTGTTCTTTAGCTTTTAAAGCTTCTTCCTCTAAAGCCCTCTTAGTAGCTGCTGCTTCTTCTTGAGCTTTCCTAAGCTCTGCTTCTTCTTCTCGTGCAATTCTAGCAGATTCTTCTTCTTTAATTCGCGCTTTCTCAAGAGCCTCTTCTCTAACTTTTATTTTAGCAGCCCCTTCTTCTAGCGCTAATTTATTAGCCTCATCTCGTGCTTTTTTATCGGCTTCTATTCGTTCCATTTTAGCGGAAGTGTCTTTTTCTTTAGCAATTTTAAGGCTATCTTCTACTGCTTTTAAGTTAGCTGCAGTTTCCTCTTGAGCTTTTCTTTTAGCTTCTGCTTCTTCTCGAGCAATCTTAGCTGCTTCTTCTTGAGGTTTCAGGGCAGAGATTTCCTTTTCCAGAGCTTTCTTTGGTGTGTTTACCTTTTCATCAGCAATCTTAGCTGCTTCTTCTTGAGCTTCCGGGGTAGAGATTTCCTTTTCCAGAGCTTTCTTTGGGGTGTTTACCTTTTCATTAGCATTCTTAGCTGCTTCTTCTTGAGCTTCCGGGGTAGAGATTTCCTTTTCCAGAGCTTTCTTCGGGGTGTTTACCTTTTCATTAGCATTCTTAGCAACTTCTTTTATCAACAAATTCATCACTTCTTTCTTGCGGGCTTCTTCTTCTTGGACTTTTTTAGCGGCTTCTTCTTCTTCTTGAGCATTTTTAGGAGCAGCTTCCTCTTTTTGAGCATTCTTAACGGCTTGATTTTCTTGAGCTTTCTTCGCCTCTTCTTGAGCAATTTCATCTTTAGGTGATCTGTGACAGGCAAAATAACGCAGAGCAATTGCTGCAGTCGTAATAGCAGCTAGGGTAATTTTGCTTAAGGGGTAGCTGCTTGCTTTTGAAACCAAAATGTTAAATCCAAGAACCAATCCACCAACTATAATGCCATCAAACAGAATATATTTTTGGGTTTTTTGTTCAAGATTAAGGTGGTATTTATTTTCTAGTTTCGTGTTTAACCAATTGGTAATCGAATTTAATATGGTAAAAAAGATGATATTAGTTGTGACAATAACACCAAGTACTACGTTGGGATTGTTTTTCAATAGCTGAGGAAGGTTTTGGACGCCTCTAACCGTCCGGCCATAAAAATCACCTATAGTTGCTCTAAAAGCATTTTTGAAAGTATCCGACAAAGAATCTGTTAGACGATAGGCAACCGAATGCATACCACTCATGGTAACTCTCCATAATGTTTTTAAGTATTTGAAAAAATATATTTGATTCCTTTTAGGAATCGCAGGATTTTTAACATCATATATTGAGTAATATTGAAAATCAATAAAATAACGGGAGGGATGAGTTTTTAAGGCTGTTGGATTAACCATAACTGTGTTCAAACATTGTTAAAGTCTACCGAAACTTTTTTAGTGGGGGTTTAAGGGGATCCTACGAAGTTTTTGGAGTGCGGTACATCATTCACGCATGTTGTGGAGACGGATACTGTCGTACCACTTTTAGGTAGTCGGAGAGGCACAGAGGATTGGACTACTTGGACTGATTGGACTGATTGGACTGATTGGACTAGTTGGACTAGTTGGACTAGTTGGACTATTTGGACTATTTGGACTAATTGGACTAATTGGACTGATTGGACTGATTGGACTAGTTGGGCTTTGTCCAATTCGTCCAAATAGTCCAAATAGTCCAATTAGTCCATGTCCAATCCTTTGCGTCTCTCCGACTACTCAAAAGCGGTATGGCAGAGTCGCCTCCACACAATTGCATGAGGTGCCATACCCACCCCAAAAAAGGGGGAAAGCCCACTTAAACCCCCTTTAAAAAAAGTCTTTTGTAGCTAAGCAGCTAAAAACATCAATGGCAGTTAGCTATTTTCTGGCATTCGTATGGTGCTACCAGGGAATTAATTGGCAGAACCTTTTGGGATAGCTCTCTCTTTAAAAGTTATGTAGGATGTCTAATAGTTAAAAAATCTTGAAATAAAAAGGCCTGGTCTTCATCTGATAGACCAGGCCTTGAGGGGACTTTGGTTTTAACTTAAGGTTAGTGCCCTTAAGTTTTATTCGACTATATAACTATTCTTAAAGGCGGTGAGAGCCTCTCCTAGCTTTTTCTTACTTGGAGTTTTGTTCTCTTCAAATTGATCAGGAAGAACCTCTCTCAAAAGGGGTAAATATTGTTCATAGCCTTTCCCCTTCACCCCTAAGGCTTGTATAATTTCATCGAATTTATCCCATACTTCCTTTTCGAGTTCTTTTTTCTTTAGTTCTATTTCCAATTGAGCATGCTGTTCAGCTTGTTTTCTAAGCTCTTTGGCTTCTTCGCTTTCAACTTCCACTTCAGCTTTGCCTTCGGCTTCAACTTCAAGTTTGCCTTCTACTTCGGCTTCAACTTCAGCTTTGCCTTCGGCTTCCACTTCAACTTCAACTTCAAGTTTGCCTTCTACTTCGGCTTCAACTTCTACTTCAGCTTTGCCTTCAGCTTCAACTTCCACTTCAGCTTTGCACTGAATTTGACGACCTTCGGCTTCAACTTCCACTTCAACTTCCACTTCAACTTCCACTTCAGCTTTGCCTTCGGCTTCAACTTCCACTTCAACTTTGCCTTCGGCTTCCACTTCCACTTTGCCAGATTCTACTTCCACTTCGACTTTGCCAGATTCTACTTCGACTTTGCCTTCAGCTTCTTTGTTGCCTTCAGCTTCTTTATTGCCTTCAGCTTCTTTGTTACCTTCAGCTTCTTTGTTGCCTTCAGCTTCTTTATTGCCTTCAGCTTCTTTATTGCCTTCAGCTTCTTTGTTGCCTTCAGCTTCTTTATTGCCTTCAGCTTCTTTATTGCCTTCAGCTTCTTTGTTACCTTCAGCTTCTTTGTTGCCTTCAGCTTCTTTGTTGCCTTCAGCTTCTTTATTGCCTTCAGCTTCTTTGTTACCTTCAGCTTCTTTATTGCCTTCGGCTTCTTTTTTCACTTCTTGGCCATCATCTTTTTTGACTTCTTGACCATCTTCTTTTTTGACTTCTTCTTTTTTGACTTCATTTTTTGTAGTGAGATTGCATACAAGAAGTCTTACTGCGATAGCCGCTAATGTAATGGCTGCTAACGTCATCTTGCTTAATGGATATTTTGTTAATTTTGAAAGCAAGTAGTTTAAGCCAACAGTAGATCCGCCAACTGCGCAAGCCTCAAAAATTTGCTTAAATGTTCTATTCTCTGGATTTTCAAAATATTTGAACTGCTTGCTCAAACAATTAACACCAGAATTAATTATACCAAAGAACACCGCGTTTGCTGTTAAAATAACGCCAAATGCTATGTTTGGATTGTTTTGCATTTGCTGTGGGAGGTTCTGGATGCCTCTAACTGTTCGGCCATACAAATCACCTATAGAACCTAAACCATTTTTAAAAGAATCCGATAAAGACTCAGATAAGCGATAGGTTACTGAATGAATACCATTCATCATAATTATTCTCCTTAATGTTTTGAGATATCAAAAAAACTCATTTAACTTCTTAGCGCAAGAACAATCATTATCCAGCAAATCCTCTGACACTGTGAAAAAAAATGTCAACTCCTTGTCTTTGGCGCCTTTTTTGTGATTTGTCAGAACCTACTGCATCCTTAACCATCATGTGGTTAAGGGAACAGTGGATTTTGCAACTCGCGCAAAAAAACAAGAGATTGCTCATTTATTCACAGTCTCCCTGTGCGTTTCGAAATTTCGCCATTTTTATCTCATCTCACTCTCAGCATTATATGAACATTGTATCCCTTGAGAATGATAGGATAAAAACAGAGATAAAACAGAGAGATTTGTTCTAACTAAGTTCTTCCTACAAACTTCGTTGCGGCATTCGTGATTAAGACATGCGTTTCTTCATACACTCTTGTCGCTAATAAGTACTTATCGAGGCTTGGAAAAGTTTATTTTTTTTGAGTATTGCAAGAGCCTCTGCTATTCTTAAATTTACCAATGACCAAAAATTCTGTTTCAGGTCCTGTTCATCTTTAAAAAGGTGGACAACAACTCCCCTTCCAAAAGGGAGAAATTTAGAAGATGTTTGTAACACAGGGGGTTATTCAATTGCAAGTAAAAAAATAAGGATTAATTAAGAATTTGTTAAGCTTTCCTTAACCATTATGAGAAGGGGAATTCAAAAGTTCTATATACCGCGCTCGGTTAGGTCATTGTTTTTGGGCTGGCGCTGCTGAAAAAATAGTGCTGTGCAAAGAGTCCCATCCAATTCCGCACCGGCATCAATGGCTTGTTCTAGGGCTTCGGGAGTCATAAGACGCGTACGAATGAGTTCGGAAACTTCTAAATTTGGTTGAGAAGTTTGGTTTGCCCCTTGAGCTCTGATATAGATAGTTTTTTGGCTGCTAATACCCACGTAAGGGTAAGCACTTCCTATAACTGTAAAAGATTGAGCTTCAAACCCTGTTTCTTCTAAGAGTTCTCTTCGAGCCGCTTGCAAAGGATTTTCTCCGGGGTCAATATAACCTCCAGGACATCCTAAAAGAATTTTTCCCGTGGGGTGCCGATATTCTTCAGTAAGAATATAAGCCCCTTGAGAATTCAAAGCTAAAATGGCTACGGAAAAAGGGTAAGTGTGGAGGGAATAATAAGTATAAGCGGGGTGGTTCTCAATTTGTAATAGATCCCTTTGAAGCTTGATCAAGGATTCTTCAAATATCAAATTCCTTTGGATTAAAGTAGGGATAATCAATGGTTTATTCGCTTTCGACATGGATAAACTGTTGTTTGAAGAGTTGATAAAAAGTTTGACTTAGATCATCTGCTCCTGCGCAATGATAGTATAATGCCATTTGCCGGTAAAGCTGTCTTTTTTCCCATAAAAATGCTTTGTCGTACCAAGAACCATGTTTGGTTAGATTGCCCACAAGCTCGTGGCTGGCCAATGTCCATGAACGAGGGTAGGTGACATGCAGCAATCCCATGAAATGGATGGCTGCCATTTCTTGTCCTTCTGTTCCTTGGAGCCAGCAGCCATAAAGAAAATGCAAGGGTGTCGATCCTTTATTCAAAAGTTCAAGGGGATAGGCATAAATGGCGTCGCCTGCTGGCTGCCATTTTTTTTCTGCAAGGAATGCCCAAATTTGTCGAACCTGGAATCGTAAGCGAGCATCGAAGGAGAGTTCGCATTGTTTAAGTGCGTCCATGGCTACATGGACTAAGGCGGGTTGATGGTTATCAAGGGCCTGATCCATGGCATAAAGTAAAGTGCGCATTTGGGAAAAATCAAGAGCTTTGAAAGGTTGGGCAAACAGATCTTGAAACACTTTTTCCAAGGGCTGCTGATGACAAGCCAGCATCCCTTTAAAGTCTTCCCAGGGCATTCCGTGAATAGGAGGTTGATGCATTTCTACTTGAGCTAATTTATTTTCAGCATATTGCCAAGCCCCTAATTCAATGAGGCAAGAGAGGGCATTTCCCATTTCCATGGTTGAGGGGGGAGTGCACTTCAATAGATCATCCAAAATTTCTCCAAGGATGTAAGGCTTGGTCAACCAAAAGGCAAGGGGAATAGCAAATTTTAGCATTTGCAAAGGATGGAAAACATGCTCTTCAATAAAGGGAAGTAATTCCCAATGTTTTTGCAAACTAGCAAAAAGGCGTCGGGTGTGTGTGTCAAGGGCAGAAACGGGAAAATGGCGTATAGTGAGCAAAATAAAGCGATAAGTGGTGATGCGTTGCAGGCGTGAAACTTCGTGCATTCTGGAAAGAATTTGTTCTTGTAAAATCAGTAAGAGTGGATGCTTGGGGTAGCGGCGATAAGCAATTTCAAAACATTTTGTTTCTTCCTCTTCGTCATTTAAAGTTTGATAAACAAGAGCTTTGCCTAAATATTCCAAAGGCCCTGCAGGTGTATCATGAAGTTTTTCGAACTCTTTAAGGGCTTGGTCGAGAAGAGCTGTTTTATCGCTTGATCCCTTGGCTTGTTCGATAAAGGTCAATCCGGCCCGAAAAAGAGCTTCTCTTCCTTCAGCCCGATCGGGAAATGAGTAGGCAATACGCCGGTATTCACTCAATGCTTGATTAAAATCGTTGTGGGCTAAAAAGGCATCTGGGACAGCAAGACAATTGACAGTTAAGTTTAAACTGCCCACGTAAATCTTTAAAGGGAGCATATCGAAATCTGCATCGCGTGACAAAAGCCCTATATGTGTTCCAATAAGGGGAAGATGGGCAATATAAGAAAATTGCAACGTGTCATTGATGTATAAATGAATGGTTTTATCGATTTTTTCGATGCGGATTTTTGTCCATTGATGCCTTTTGAGGAAGATGTCTGGGGCTAGCATGACCTCGACATTAGCGCGGAGCAATTTGGTTGAGCGATGATGGTCGGATCCTAGCCATAAGCAATAGCCATCATTGATATAAGTGCGTTCACCAGCTTCGGGAATGCTGAGTAAAAGGCCGATTCCATGTCCCTCCTCACCTAAACATACTGAGGTTTCGATCCGGGTATTACCCGAAAAGGATTGCTGCGAAATCATGAGGTTGACCCATTCGGCTTCTTCAGTGATATGCGTAATTGCCATATGTTCTGCTATGAGGACATGCTCTTGAAATTCCCAGTCGTTTTTGTGTTTAATTTCTAAATCGGCCACGTGGAACCATTCTGATCTACCTTCAAGGTAATTTTCAAGTTCATAGATGATTTCATCAACAGAATGGTACCGCTCTTGTGGATCTCGGTTAAGGCATTTTGCAGTCAAACGTGCCAACATGCGCGGAACATCTCGATAAGGAGCTGCCGCCACTGGATCGATCCACTCTTCTTTGTCTATAATTTTGCGAAATTCAGCTAAAGTACTCCTTTTAAAGGGGCTTTTTAAAGTTAGCAATTGATACAAGATGACGCCTAAAGCATAAATGTCGGTCTTAATAGTTGCCTGCTGGCCAAGTGCTCTTTCGGGAGCCATGTATGCAACTGTTCCGACCACTTTGCCAAGGCGAGTGATCTCCTTGTGTTGTGGAAGGCGAAGAGTGGGAAGTTCTTCCTCGCCCGTACTTTCTATGTATTTAGCAAGCCCCCAATCTAAAATTAGGACCTCACCATAAGTTCCCACAATAATGTTTTCCAGTTTAAGATCTCGGTGCAAGACCCCATTAGAGTGTGCATAAGCTACTGCTTGGCAGATCGTAATAAAAATGCGCATTAAAGCCGGGATTGAGCCACCAATATGATCTAGCTTTTCCCCCTTTTTTTCCTGATGTCGTGTTTTCCGAATAATTTGCTTTAGAGTATCGCCTGCCACAAAGGGCATTGTATAGTAAGCCGTGGGATGATCTTCCCGAATGGAATAAATGGGGATAATTGCAGGATGGGTAAGCTGGCAAGTGATATGAGCCTCTTTGAGAAAACGGTGCCTAATTTGGGGGTGTTCTAACAAATCAGAACGGATCTTTTTTAAAGCAATTCGTCTTTTGCACAGTGTATCAAAGGCTAAAAAAACCTCGCCCATTCCACCCTTGCCAATGTTTTCGATCAATTGATAGCGATTGGATAGCACTTCAGCCAAAGAGGGGGTTTCAATTGCCAAAGAGTGACCGCATAAAGGGCAAAAGAGTGGGATTTCATTGGCAGCTAGATGAAACGACCGATGGCAAGAAGGGCAAGTATGAGAAATAGGCATTAGTGCAGACATGATCTCCTAGTCAAAAACGCAGTCTGGCTTTTCGGATAAAATAAAGAAAGTAAATTTTCTATGAAAGAAGAAAGGTGCCGGAGTTTAATTGTTTCCGGCACCTTTATACACTATACTCAATTCTAAACTTGGTATAACTAGATATGTTTTTAATTAGCTTCTCGTTTGGCCGTGTTAAGTTCCCAGTTCATCGCCTCCGCTTCCAAACCTGGAAGAATATAAGGATTTACTTCTTTAACTTCGATTTTTAAGGGGCCATTTGTAAGAGGAGCAGGCGTAACGTGAGGAGTTCTTGAAAAATTTCTAATGATGTTTGCACGAGAAGTAGGGAGATCAAAATGTCGGAAAGGGCGATATAGTTGTCTTGCTACGGGGCGAGATATCCGTTCAGGAAGATCTGGAAGATTAGGGAAAACTGGCATCGGTTTTGGTAGGGTGAATCGCTTTGATAAAGGAGGTGATTCTTCCTTGGAATCAAAAACAGCAGAAGCCCTTCCAAATAATAATTCCACATTTGGAGCTGCAAGTTTCGGCTCTTTTCCTTTTCCCTTTTTTTCGCTTCTTAAAATTTCCCCATGCTCTTGTTGGCGCTTCTTTTTCTCTAATTCTTGAAGATCTTCATCTTCACCATTATTATCTACTACCGCCAAGAGATCTTCCTCGACAATAAGCTGAGGAAGTGGTTTTACCTCGGTTTCACCAGGAACAAGCTGAAGTTCTTCTTTGGGAATGAAAATTTCTTCTTCAAGGTTGTCTTGTTTTTTATCCTGCTTAGGATTTAGAATGAGGGGAGCCTCCAGGTGATTTTCTAGCACATGGATCTGTAAATTCTCGCCTTTCACTTCCTTATCCTCTTGTTCCTCATTGATGTCGTCTGGTTCTTCTTTGATTTCTTTTTTATTCAAATAGGCGATCAAGGCATTGAAATCTGGCCGTGTATTTTTTTCTTCTACTGGATCCTCATGAGCAATCTGCATTTGATCTGCTAAACGAGTAATGCCGGGTTGATCAATAGAAAAATTTAATGGCTGGGCTTGTTCGCCTTGCAATAACTCTTTTTTCAAAAGCATGACTGCAACTTTGCCAGCTGTCTCTCTCATTTGGTGTTCTCCAAGCTGGATGGCTTGCCATTGTGGAAGGGCTGGATCAGCTGGTTGGCTATTTAAAATACTTACTTTTAGACGGCGGTTTTGCAAAATAATCAAACCATACCCGGTATCAACATCAATTTCAATTTGAACATGATGATCATTTAATAAGTTAACATCTGCTGCGGATAATAAAGGCCCCATTTAAACTCCTTAATAAATTTTTTATTTATACATTATTATAATATATTAAAAATATAAAATCAATTATTAATTAAATTAAAAAACTAAATTTATAAATAAATTTATTGACAAATTTAACTTATTTTTATTGCAGCCGTTGCCAGAGATGGCGGGCTTCGAGTGAAGCATTGTGTACAATGCAATTAGAACCTAATTCCTCATCAAAATAGATACCGGATAGAGAGGAATAAGAGGAAACCATGTGATGAAATAAGGCATTTGTGCCGACTTCATCGCGCTCAGGCAAGGTGTAGCGAAAACCGCAATGAAGAGGGCGGAAATATTCTAGGGACCAGGCCTTACGTGCAGCCAAGATAGCATTTTCTGCGCTGCCTCCCCAAAGTGAAGTTTCGGTTTCCCTGCCGTTTGCTAAACTTTCAAAAAACCAAATGTAACGAAAAGGCTCTAATTGCCTTAAAAAAAGATAATTAGAGCCTTGATTTTGAACCTTGATTTGAGCTACGTGAATAAGTTTCGGGTAGGGTGCACTCATTTTGGCTAGTCTTGCATAGGCTTAGAAGGTGAGGAATGATCCCCACCCGAAGGTCCGCGAGGTACGCATTCTTTGACAATTAGGTAAATCCCCACGGCTATTAAGAGGACTGGAAAAAATAGAGAAAAGACCTTCCCAGATAGAGTCAGAAGGCCTAAGATTCCAATAAAAACGATGGTAATGAAAAAATTTAATCTGCGTCCAGTTAGGTATTGCTTCACGGCAAAGGTCAATCCTAGAGCAAATAAGATTCCTGGCCACCATTGCCCCGTATAAAATAAAACACCTAATAAAATTAGGAAAATACCATTTGCTACGGTATCAGCTTTTCGCTTAGGGAGTAGGGGAAAGTTCATAGAAACCTCTCATGATCTAAGATTATGCTTCTTTTCTTTTTTTTTCGATAGAAAACTCAGAATTTGTGTACAATGGATGAATGAGACGCTCATGACACCCTGATCTTAATTCAAATTTTAAAGATTAAATTTATATATGTTATAATTATGATAAATAAATTGTAAATTTTTATTTTTTATAGCAAAAACGATTGTTAAAAAATAGAGTTAATGAATATAATGTCCTTTGATTTAATCCCAAAGTATGGAGTGCGTATGGAAATTAACCCAGAAGTTTTAAACAAAATTTTAGGTCCCATTAAATTTGGAGACGAAGAAGCAATTAAGATTTCCCTTTTTATAGCTTCCAACAAATCTCCCGGTTTAAAAAAGTTGGATTTAACAAACTTAACTCCTGAGAAGCGGGCAGAAAAATTGCATCGATGGGCAGAAGGACATCGTTTTGTGGCAGTTATTGAAATGAGTGATAAGATTTATGCTCATGCCCAAGCTGGGTTTGCTGAAAAGTTGAAAGGTCGACAAGATTTGACTGTCAATGGCAAGAAGGTTGAGGTAAATGCGTTGACAGAAGAGCAGTATCAACGGCTCTCGGCAGTTGGCGAAGCTTTTGAAGAGTATCTTCTATTGACTCCCCAAGAAGAGCAGAAGAATGAGGAATTAGTAAGCGAGAGTAGGGATAACCTCACTTTTTTACGTCAATATTTTAGTAGAAATTGGATTCCAACCGAATATAAAAATATTGATGCCTTCATTGCGCGTATGGAAAATGTGCCGCATAAAGTAATTATGAATTTTTTGAGACGCATGAGTGAAATGCAGCGAGAAATTGAGGAACAGAAAAAAGAACAAGAAGAACAAAGAGATATAGAGAAGACCGAAGAAAAACGACAGCTGATTAAAAGAAGAATTGTGAAACAAGAAATTGTAAACAATGAGATTGTACAAGAAGAGATCGCAAAAAGCGATAATACCCACCATCGCCTAAAGCATTCATAAGTTTAATCGAGAGGCTGTGAATAAATTAATTAACTAATTTTCACAGCCTCTCAACTTTCGCTTTGCTCAAAAAAAACAATTCTCCAAGTGTTTAAAATCCTAAAGTCTAGACAGATTCCTCCGAGGGGGAATATCAGAATTTCATAAATCTGTACAAAAACGGCTTTTTGAGGTATTAGTGTTGATTAATTTTTTTAACAAGTGACACTAACCAATACCTTGAGGAGAATCGAATGAAAAAATTGATTTTGAAAAAGATAAGCATGGGGCTTGCAACCTTTGCTTCATGCGCGAGCTTATCAACAGCTTATGCTGGTCATCATTCAAGCTGCGATCACCATTCCCATCACAGCCGCCATCGTTCAAGCTGCAATCACCATTCCCATCACAACCACCATCATTCAAACTGCAATCATCATTCCCATCACAGCCACCAAGATTCATGCTGCAATCATTCACATGGGGAAAGTGATCGTATTGAACAAGGTCGAAAAGAGATCTGCGCTCTTCTAAATGATCCCCTTGGATTAGCTCTATTGAACTCTGGAATACTTTGGACCGATCAATTTCTTGATTTTTTTACTATATTTATTAATGGAGCAATAAGTACGCCCTTCTTTAACTCTGCTAATGAAGGCTTGGCTATTTATTTCGATCATTTGAATGCTGATTCTCAGGCAATTGCCAAAGTATTAGGCAAATTCAATTCACCTAGTGATGTGGTAACAATGGTTGAATTGATCAATCTTTTTGACGTTGCAGCTGTCAATTATGGAACAGGAGTCGTGACGGGCAATCCGACCGAAGTGGCATTGTTATTCAAACAATGGGAGCAGGCAGGACTCAATTTGGTTAATTTTTTTTCTAGCCTCAATCCTCTCATTGATCCCAATCAACTTGAAAGACTATTCGAGGTATATATTTCTTCAATCATTGGGATGGAAAGTAGTTTTCTTGAAGAGAATTTTACCACTCAAATAAATTTTCGAAATTTAGCTCGTGATGCCGCCTTTCAAATTGGAGCATATCTTAAGCAGCACAATTGGTAGAGTTTGGAGATATTAGTCAATTTCAAAATGGAAACTCAAGGTTGTGCCAAAATCAAATAGCACTTGAAAATTTACCACCTGTTATACGCTAGCCTTTCTTGCTAGCAGATTATCCTAGCGGCAGTTGCTATGCTGAGTTTCTAGTATATCTTTAAAGATATACTAGAAACTCAGCATAGCAACTGCCGCCTAAGGATTCTTCTTCATCTTGTAGAACTTTTTGGAAAAATCTTGATATCTGTTGCTACATTCCTTGAACTAATTCAATTTAAATAAAATTAAATCAATAAATACTATTTTATTTATTTTAATACTACTAATCTAAAGAATTAAATGAGTTAGAGACTGCTTTAAATGAGAATGAATGTGAAAGGGCTTTAGAAAAAAGTAAACGGATTTCATTTCATCTGAAGAAATCTGTAAAAGATTTTTTTTCGTAAAAGGGATTTTGTGAAAAAAATTAACGCAAAAATGGCGGAGGAGCGAAGAAAAACTATTGCACTTTTTCCACCTTTTAATTGACCTAAATTTACTAATTAAACTATAATTTTTAATATATTCATTTAATCCACCATGCACATACATGAAAATTAATATTAATTTACCTTTCGATTATTTAACGTCCTTCTTAAGAAGGAGTGTCTTGCCTTCTTTATCAGCTCTGCAAAAGAAAACCATGCTTATTGCTGCCATAGCTTTTGGCTGTTTGGCTGCTTGTTGTGTGATAAGCCGTTGTTTTATCTTTCATAAGAAGGCTCAGCACGATGTAGTAAATGTAAAGGAAGTTGATGGAAAAGTAGGCGAGGACTTAATTGGAAAAGGAATCGTGGAACCCAACGATAAAATTACCCGAGGCTCCTTTAGGTCTAAAATTTACTCAGGAGGGTACCTCCCTTATAGCAAAGATACATCTTAATGGCAATCCCATTGGACAAATAACATCTCATATTGAAAGAAATTCGATTGGAAAGGACTACCTGAATATTTTTTGGGTTGGAATTGATGAAAATCATCGCGGGAAAAGATATGGCAAACAAGCCTTTTTTCACAATTTATGGAATTTTTGGATCACCATCCAAAATTTAGTAAATTGGCCTATTATGAACTTGCGACAGCAATAGACCATGAAGCAGCTTTTCGTCTCTATACCTCGGCGGGTTTTAAGAGTATTTCTTTCGATGACCCACGCTGGCCAGATGATACAGTAAAGCGTCACCCGTGTACCGTTATGATTCGCCCACCTAAGGAAGTGTGCAATAATACCCCAGGGCTTTGACGCAGTCCAATCGTCCAACTTATTTTTGAACACTTCCTAAACCTAATTAGACAGAACATCATTCACAGGGCATGGTTCCTTAAGCACACTACTTATTTTCTTGGTTGGCTGTTTTTATGAGCCTGAAGGGCTCTAATTGCTGTTTTGTATCAAGACATGGGTAACAAGTTCTATCAATACATAGGTAACACTTTGTAAACTGCATTTTTTAATCAACATAGGAGATTAAAAGATGCCTTGGCAAACAAAGGATACCATATCTATGAGAGATGAATTTATAAATAAAGCTATGTCTAGTGAATTTACAATAAGTAAATTGTGCTCAGAATATAAGATCAGCAGGAAAACTGGATACAAGTGGATAGAAAGATTTAAAGAAGATGGGGTAGATGGATTACTTAATCATTCACGACGTCCTCAGTCTTCAGTCAATCGTACTTCTTGCGAGATCATCGATATAATTCTCAATACCCGAAATCGTTTTCCTGCTTGGGGAGCAAGAAAGCTTAGACAATATCTCATTAATAAAGGGCATGATAACCTTCCTTCTGAAATAACGTTTAATCGAGTTTTAAAGAAACATGGAAAGATCGATCCTATAGAATCAGAAAAAAGACAACATTTTATTCGATTCGAAAAAGAAAATCCGAACGAATTATGGCAAATGGACTTCAAAGGCCATTTTAAGATGGGTTCCAAAAGATGTCATCCTTTAACAGTATTAGATGATCATTCTAGATTTTCTATTGTTTTGAAAGCATGCGAGGGTGAAACATTTCTAGAGGTGCATAATGGCTTGGAAAATGCATTTCGAGAATATGGTTTACCTGATGGGATGACAATGGATAATGGTTCTCCTTGGAAAGGTAGTCCTCCATGGACATTATCACGGTTAACAGTGTGGTTAATGCGCTTAGGAATAAAGGTAAGCCATTCATCGGTAAGGCATCCGCAAACACAAGGAAAAGACGAGCGATTCCATCGAAGCCTTAAAGAAGAGGTTTTAAGGTATCATCAATTTATAAATTTAAGAGAAACTCAAAAAATACTTGATGAATGGAGAAAGATATATAATTTTGAGAGGCCTCATGAAGGCATAGGTCTTCTTTGTCCAATTCAACGTTATAAATCTAGCCTTCGACCTTATCCTGAAAAACTGCCTGAAATTGAATATAAGCCTGATGATATAGTGAGGAAGGTACAAGCATGTGGTTGTATTAATTTTCATGACATAAGATATTTTGTAGGGGAACATTTGAAAGGAGAACATGTGGCAATAAGACCAACTTCTGTAGAAGGAGTTTATGAAATATATTTTGTAAATACCAGGGTTGCCAGAATAAGCTTAAAGTGAGTGAGGACTTTTGCATCTGTTGCGATTCTTGCCTTGTAAATAGCTTTCTGGGCTAGCTAAACTGGCAAGAATTGCTTCAGAGGCTTAAGTCCGGGCCATAAATGTTAACAAAATACCATTAAGGCTATAAAAAACGTTATTTATCCCCTCAAGGAAAAATGCGAGATTGTGATCAAAAAGAAAGTTAGAGAAAATAACAACGGTTTTTAATAAAATGTGTTACCTATGTGCTGATAGAAGTTGTTACCTATGTCATGAAACTAAACAATTGCAATAGCCCAGGGCATAGCCCTTAGCATTACCCACATCTTTTGTGGTTTAAGTCCATTTTTGAGTGTGTTATACCTAGAGGAACATTCGTTTTTATTCCTCTAGGTATCAGTATAAAGGCAAATAAAATAAATCTTTTACAAATGTAACATTTTTTTTGACAATAAGTTCGCTCTTAAATACTTTAGAGCAAATTTTATTGGAGAAAATTATGTATCAACCATACATGAATGATATTTGGATTGAAGAAAACTTCGGCGGTGCCAATTTCAATGACGAACGCTTAAGTAACCGACTAATATTAATAGCAAATGGAATGAGTAAGCTTCCTGAAGGTAGTATTCCTCAGCAAATGGTAAAATGGAAGGATATAAAAACATGTTACGAATTTTTTAAAAACGATAAAGTAACACACAAACGTATTCAAACACCTCATCGGGAACGGGTAAAAAAGGCAAGTTCTGAGAGAAAAAATGGAAAAGTTGTTTTATTTCCTCAAGATACTTCAGAATTGGATTATACTAACTTAGAGAAGATTAGGGGGCACATAGGAAATCATCAGAATACAGGTTTAATGTTCCATAGTTGTCTCGCGATCGAACCTGATACGATAAATCCAAAAGTGCTAGGTCTTGCTCACCAACAAGTTTGGGAAAGAAAAAATCCCTCCTTAAACAAAAATGAGTCTAGAACAGAAAGAAATAAGAGAAGTAAGGAATCAGATCTCTGGTTAAAAAATCTGAAAGCAATTGGATCCCCTCCAGAAGAATGTATATGGGTTTCCGTAGGTGACAGAGCAAACGATGTATTTGAGTTTTTTGTGAAATCAAAAGAATTAGGATGGGAATCAGTTGTTAGGGCATGCCAAGATCGGAACATTGATGTTGATGGGTATGAAACATTACTCATGAGACATATGAGATCTCTAGAAAGTATGGGAACCACAATCATTGATATACGAAAAGAGGGAGGCTCAAAACAAGAAGAGATGGTTCTAAATGTAAGTTGGGAACAAATCACGTTGCAAGTACCGGCGCGTTTGAAAGGAAAGCTGCAGCCATTGTCACTAACTGCAATCAGATGTTGGAATGAGGAGGAAGGGATTGAGTGGATACTTTATTCAAGTATTTTAGTTAACAGCACTGAAGAAGCAATTGAGAAGATAAGATGGTATTCAAATAGATGGATTATTGAAGAATATCATAAATGTTTAAAAACAGGATGTCGTATAGAGTCTAGTCAACTCGAAGCGGAAAGAAGGATTGAGGCTCTCGTAGGTATTTTAGGAGTGATCGCGATTTTGATGCTTCAGTTAAGGAATATAGCGAGAGCACAACCTGAAATACCAGCCAAAGAGGTAGTGGACGAAGATGCTCTTGAAATTATATGTAAGCGATTTCAGTTACCAAAAGAAATAAATGTGAGAATCTTTTGGCATTCTGTAGCTAAACTAGGGGGGTTTATAGGAAGACGATCAGACGGTGAACCTGGTTGGCAAACACTATGGAAGGGATGGTTGCGGTTTTTAGACATTTTTTGGGGCTATACGATTTCAAGACTAGATGAAAATGATAATTTTTATTAAAAACCTCTTTTAAGCAACTTATGAAGAAATACTATCTTAGAAAAGATGTGGGTAATGCTAAGGGCATAGCCCTGGGTAAGGTTAAGAATAATATAGCAGCCTGTAGGGCTGCTAGAGAGCGACATGTTTAATGTGAATTTGTTTGTGATTAATGAATCATTCTGGCAGCCCTTCAGGCTGCAAATTTTCTTTTATTCCTACCCAGGGCTATGCCCTGGGCTGTTGCAATTAGAGCCCTTCAGGCTCTTAAAACTCCCTTCATACTCGGAAAAATAACCCTTCAGGCTCAAAAAAAATTCTGAGTCAGTGAAAAAAGTTTCATTTTTTCACTGACTCCACTGCATTCACAGCCGTTGGTTTTGATTGACGAATCCTTCCATCTCACCAGCCCTTTTATCAATTTCAAAACCAGCTCCCGCAACACCAAACCATTTTTTCCAAATTTCTTTGTGTGTTTCGCCGTGATGCTGGATCTGAATACCTTGCGTGGCAATTTTATAGGTAATTCCCTCTTTATCGGTAAATGTATAAAGCGCTCCTACCAACTCTTGGGGAATGGGGGCTGAAAAAGGGGAATGTCTTGCGTGTTTGGCTGTTCCTTTTCTCGAGCATAGGTCTCAAATTCAGATCTATTGGTTTCGGCAAGGGCCTGATACTGCTCTTGACAGTAACTCACTTTTACTGTCGCACCGCTATCTCTCATTTCACGCACAGTTTCCGTTCTTATATCGACGGTCCATTTTTTCCCACACATTCTCTTTGGTGGGATCGATCTTCTGTAATTCTTTACGCAAAGGGGTACAGGGGAGCCCAGTCAAAAAAAGAACTTCGACATTCGTCAATTCCTTTTTATCAAGTTTTGATTTTAGCAACTTTTCAATGCCAGCTTGCACAGAGACGCAAACTCCGCGGCAAAGGTCTGGATTATCCACAACAGTGGCTACGCCTTCTTTCATTCCTACTAAAAAAATCTCTCTGGCATGAATTTGCTCTCTGTCAAAATTGACATACCTAAATTCACTTGTCACATATTCTTGGAGCTCATCGCAAAATTGAATAATAAAGCACTTTCCTTGCTCTATTTTGTCTATGGAAGAAATTCCTCCCATAGTGGGAGAAGTTGAAATTCCTTGAGTTTGTTGCATAATAGACTTGCCTCATTTTAAAGAACTTTTTTTAAATATTGGCCTGTCCAGGAATCATTGCACGCTGCAATCTCCTCAGGCGTTCCGGTACACACGACATAACCCCCTTTTTCTCCACCCTCGGGACCTAGATCAATGACATAATCGGCATTTTTGATCATGTCTAAATGGTGTTCGATCATGATCATCGTATTTCCTTTATCCACTAAGCGGTGTAAAACTTTTAATAGTTTCTGAATGTCTTCGTTGTGAAGGCCTGTGGTCGGTTCATCCAGCAAGTAGAGAGTCCGGCCCGTGGAACGCTTAGCCAGCTCCCGGCTTAGCTTCAATCGTTGCGCTTCTCCTCCCGATAGACTGGCGGTTTCTTGCCCTAGCTTGGCATAGCCCAAGCCCACGGCGATCAGGGTATCAAGGATGCGTATAATCCGCGGATGGTTTTGGAAGGCAACCCGCGCCTCATCAACTGTTGTATCTAAATATTGCCCAGATTTTTTCCTGCATAGGTGACTTCCAGGCTAACAGGATTCAGCCGCATGCCCCGGCATTCCTCGCACACAACTTTAACCGGTGGTAAAAAATGCATTTCCACTCGCCGGTATCCAAGCCCCCAACAGGCTGAGCACATCCCTCTACGATGGTTGTAACTAAAATGTTTGGGCTGCAGTCCTTTGCTGCGCGCTGCTGGTAGCATGGCAAAAAAGTCGCGAATTCTGGTGAGAGCCTCCACGTAGGTCCCGACATCAGAACGAACGGTATGGCCGATCGGATCTTGATCGATATAAATCACCTTGTCAAATTGCCACAGGCCAGAGATGGTTGCTCCATCGAGAGTAATCGTATCTGAAGAAAGACGTCGTTCTAAGGCGGGCAGCAAAATTTGTTGCAAAAGAGTGGATTTGCCCGAGCCGGATACTCCTGTCAAACAGGTAAGAACTCCAATGGGAATGTCGGCATCAATCTTTTTTAAGTTGTTTTTTTGAGGCGTGGCGAATAGATAGCTTGGTGTTTGAAAGCGGACGTCTTTGGGAGGGAATGGAAATCGTTTTTTTACCGGCTAAATAAGCACCTGTCAGTGAATGGGAATTGCGCATAAGCTGTTTGGGAGTGCCTCGGGCAATCACATGTCCTCCATGCTCTCCTGATTGGGGGCCGAAATCTAAGATATAATCAGCTGTCACCACAGTTAAGGGGTCGTGCTCTACTAACAGCAAAGTATTGCCCAATTCTTTGAGTTTTTTTAGCGCGGCATTTAAACGGGCGTTGTCTCTTGGGTGCAAGCCGATGGTCGGTTCATCGAGTACATAAAGAACTCCCGTTAAGCCGCTGCCTAATTGGCGTGCTAAACGGATGCGCTGGGCTTCCCCTCCGCTCAAAGAGGGAGCGCGCCGCTCCAGGGCTAAATAATGCAAGCCTACTTCACAAAGAAAATGCAAACGATTGAGGAGCTGCGTCCGCACCTCTTCCAGGAGCTTCCATTCTTGTTTATTGAGCTGCAGTTTTTCGATAAATGCCAAAGCTTGTTCAATAGGCAGACGGCACAGATCCTGGATGGCTAGATTCTCAATGGTCACGCATCGGGCGAGTGCATTAATGCGCGCACCTTGGCATGATAAACAAACTTGTTCTTGCAAGAGGGGAATGATCGCTTCGCGTAAAGCGGTGTTGGCACTTTTTCCAGCTTTTTCCAGAACTTGATTGAACCCCAGCCAACGGATGCGCAAACCTGAAGATGCCTCTTTCCAATTATCTTCAGGCATGCCTTGCATCAAGAGCTGTGTTTTATCCCCCGGAAGCTCTTGGAGGGGGGTATAAGGATCGATGCCCTCTGCATCTAAAATTTGCCGCACAAAAGCAAAGGAGGATTGGCTAAAATTTTCCCCAAAGAGAGAGCGGAGTAGATCGTTTGTGGAATAGGCACGAAGGGTGGGATTGTGCATGAGGTTGGCACCATACTGATACCCTAAGCCCATGCAATCGGGGCACATGCCTTGAGGTGTGTTGAAGGCAAAGGTATGAGGGGTGATTTCAGGATAGGATTTGCCTGTGCTTTCGACTGCAAAGGCAAGATTAAAGGGGATATCTTGCTCTTCTAGCATCACAAGCAGGCTACCTCCGCCAATTAAAACTGCATTTTCCACCGCTTCATAAAGGCGCGCTTTCATCGAAGGGTCAGCTTTCAGCCGGTCGATAACTAAATAAAGTTCATTTTTACGCTTGCGGTCAAAAGCAATCGGGGTTTCGTTTTCTTCCAGTTGATGAAACTGGCCATTTAAACGGATCCTTGTAAAACCTTGTCTCCGCAAGCGGGCAATGAGGTCTTCAAAACGTTCTTGTTTGCCCACTTCCAGCGGAGCAAGGATATAGAGGCGTTCTCCAGGGGGATAAGTGAGCAGGCGATCGACTACATGCTCTTTACTGATCGCTTGGATGATTTCACCTGTCTCTGGACAATGGGGGATGCCGAGGCGTGCGAATAGAATGCGCAAGTAATCGTAGATTTCGGTCATAGTCCCGACGGTGCTACGTGGATTGCCTGCGTGGGCTTTTTGCTCAATAGCTACGGCTGGAGATAAGCCGCTAACTTGTCCTACCTTGGGTTTGGGCATTTGCTTGACAAACTGCCTGGCATAAGGAGAAAGAGATTCAATGTAGCGCCTTTGTCCTTCGGCATAGATGGTTTCAAAAGCTAGGGAGCTTTTACCCGATCCCGAGGGTCCTGTGCAAATGGTGATTTTTTCGCGAGGGATGGTCACTGAAATCTGTTTGAGATTGTTTTGTTCTGCATCTGTAACAGTGATCTGGCGAATAATCTCCTCTTTACGTTGTTTTTTTGAAAGGCGGTTTATTTTACTAGCTTCCAATGCGGCAGCTACTTTTTCTTCTGTGTGTGGGTAAAGCGCCTGACGAAGGGCATAGCCAGTGGGTGTTTCCAGTTTCGCCATTTTTTCGGGAGAAGCGGCAGCCACTAAACGGCCTCCTCCTTCTCCCCCTTCTGGACCTAAGTCAATGACCCAGTCAGCTGTTTTGACCACATCCATATTGTGTTCAATGACTAGCACAGAATTGCCTTTGGAGACAAGCTTGTGCAGAACAGCTAAGAGATGCTTAATGTCGTGAAAGTGTAAACCTGTCGTGGGTTCATCTAGAATGTAGAGGGTTTTGCCAGTGGCGGGGCGCACGAGTTCTTTGGCCAGCTTGATCCGTTGGGCCTCTCCGCCTGATAAAGTGGTAGAGGATTGGCCGAGCTTAATATATTCCATGCCTACTTGTTGGAGCGTTTCTAATTTTTTTCGAATCTGTGGGATAGAAGAAAAAAACTCCAAAGCTTCAGCCACGTCCATTTCGAGAACGTCATAAATATTTTTTCCTTTGTAGAGAACAGATAGCGTTTCTGCATCAAAACGCTTGGTTTTGCACAAGGGACAATCGATCCAGGCGTCCTCCATAAAATCCATGTCAATTTTAATTTGACCCATGCCTTCACATTGGGTGCAGGAGCCTTCCTTTACGTTGAAGCTGAAGCGTCCAGGCTTGTAGCCGCGCGCTAGGCTTTCGGGAAGCTGGGTGAAAAGGTTGCGGATCTCATCAAAAAGTTTGATGTAGGTAGCTGGATTGGAGCGGGGATTGCGTCCGATGGGGGATTGATCAATGGCAATCACTTTGTCGATGTCTTCCAATCCCCGAATCCCTTGGTGGGCTCCTACAATATGCTCTCCGCCATGCAGGGCATTTGAGAGGGCAGGATACAGAATATCGGTTATTAAGGAAGATTTTCCCGATCCGGAAACTCCGGTAATAGCCACAAATAAACCTAGGGGAATAGAGACCGTGAGATTCTTGAGATTGTTGTGTTGCGCGCCTTGAATTTCCAGGACAGTGGAGCTCGGCTTGCGTCGTTTAGCGGGAATGGGAATTTGCAGGCGACCCGAGAGATAGGCTCCGGTTAGCGATTGAGGATGATGCAATAGGCTTGCCAAGTCTCCGTTAACCAGGATTTCTCCTCCTTGCATTCCCGCTCCCGGACCAAAATCAACCACTCGGTCTGCCTCCCAAATTGTCTCTTCGTCATGCTCGACTACAATGACTGTATTGCCCATATTACGTAAATGTTTGAGCGTATCAATTAACTTGCGATTATCACGTGGGTGGAGGCCGATCGAAGGCTCATCTAAAATATATGTAATGCCAACCAGGCCGCACCCGATTTGGGAGGCTAAACGGACCCGTTGAGCTTCGCCGCCTGAAAGCGTGGGCGCGGTGCGATCTAGAGTCAAGTAATGGAGGCCGACTTCCATGAGAAATTGCAGTCGTTGGCGGATCTCTTTGAGCAACTCTTCAGCGATGAGCAGTTCTTGGGGGGATAGCTCGAGTTCTTGAAAAAAACGTTGGCATTCTGCTACCGTCATGGCGGTTAAGGCGTTAATGCGTTTGCCTTGGAGCAAAGTAGCTGCTGGATAGGGTTTGAGACGTTCCCCTTGACAAGCGGGGCAGATTTGAATGCTCATGTGCACTTGCATCTTTTTGCGATAACTTTCGCTCTTGGCTTCTGCAAAGCGGGTATGGGCTTCATGTAAAACACCCCTCCATTGAATGTGATCGCTCCAATGGGCACCTGTGATCGGATGGACGAAATGCATGCGGGTCCATTTTTTCTCAGTTCCATGTAGAAAGACTTTCTTTAGCTTGTTCGGATAACTTTTTCCAGGGAGTATGGACGCTAAAGCCATAGATTTCGGCTAGGTTGTCATATATATTTCCATAACGAACTGTTTGATAGGAACTGGCCATGGAACAGCAATCTTGAGCAATGCTTAACTCAGGGTTTATGATTTGATCGAGAATGAATTCATGAATCATCCCCATGCCATGGCAGCGGGGGCACATTCCGGAAGGGCTATTGAAGGAGAAATCGTGGGGTTCTAAGGAATCATAATAAAGTCCCGATTTAGGCGAATAGGCATGCATCGAAAACAGCTGTTCCTCTCCACTTTCTGTATCTTGAACGCTGCTAACACCCCCTCCTAATTGCAAAGCATGTGTGATGGAATCCGCAATGCGGGATTTGGAGTTAGGTTCAACGGTCAAACGGTCAATGACGACATCGACATCATGAGCAACATTCCCATCGAGGGTGAGTTCATCAGAAAGGTTGACAATGACCCCATCGACACGTGTACGCATGAAGCCTTTGCGGATAAGCTCTTGAAAATCCTCGCGAAATACGGCTTTTTTATTACGAGCATAGGGGGAAAAAATGGTAATTTTGGTGTGTGTGGGGAGGTTCTGAATAGACTTGATAATTCTTTCTCTGCTTTGGGGAGCAACTGCTTCGCCGCTCACGGGGCAGTGGGGGATCCCCACACGTGCATAGAGAACACGAAAATAATCGTAAATTTCGGTTAATGTTCCCACCGTAGAGCGGGGATTGCGTCCGGCTGTTTTCTGTTCGATTGAGATGGTAGGGGATATCCCGCTGGCATGTTCCATGTCGGGTTTGGCTAATTCTCCAAGCTGACGTCGGGCATAAGTAGAAAGGGATTCGACGTACCGCCTCTGTCCTTCTGCATAGATAGTATCGAAAGCCAAAGAAGACTTGCCGGAACCGGAAACCCCGGTAAAAACAATGAATTCATTCTTTTCTAATACCAGGTCGACGGCCTTTAAATTATGGACTCGGACCTTTTTTAAAACAATTTTTTCGTGATTCATCAGAGATATCTAACCAATTAAATGGTAAAGCTTAACACAAAAAGAGAAAAAGTTATACCAATTCTTCAGTTAAATCAAGATTTTTAAATGAAGATAAATTAACAGTTCGGATCCCCTCCTACGTCGCATGCTTTTACCCATATTTTTATTATCTTCAAAAGTTAAAACTAATTAAATGCTATATGTGAATATTTTTAATCGAATTAAAATTCAATAGGTTTTATTATAATTATAATTAACTTAATTATTTTAATTTCTGAATTATTGGCTTTTATTGACTTTAATTATTTAAAGTTATATAATAATTTTTTTATATAGAGGGTTTAATATATGAATGAGGACATTACAAATACTAACTGCAACGGTTATCTTTATTTAGATCCGAGCCCTCCAACAAGAGCAGATAGCCGTTTTACATTATCATGTAATCCGCACTATTACACCCAACGGTGGGAGATTCCCCTAAAACAAGGAGAACTTCTCCAACAAGTTTATGTTAAAACTAAGGGTACTCCCCGTTTTTGGTCTGACAGGAGAATAGAACAAATTGAGGATTGTTTTCCTACGCACTTACCTCTAAAAGATTTAGTTTTTGGAATAGAAAATAATAATGTGCAAATCACTGTTAAAGGGAAAATATTTAATTTTCGATATAAACAAAAAAAAGAAAAATTTGGACACCATCCTTTTGAAACTACAATGGAAGAATATCATCTTAAACAAATAAGTTTATATCCAGAACAGGAAGCCGGTGAATGTTATGTTACGAACCAAGTTTTTAATGGTCAGAATTATAAAGCTGTTGTGAAACGCTTAAATAATCAGGAATCTTTGGGAGAAATAACCTCTGAATGTATTTATCAACTTTTTCTCGATTCTAATAAAAAAATTGTGAAAGCGGACAACACATTACTTAAAAAAATGTACAAGAAAAAAAAATTCTTAGGAGGCGGAGGCGAGGGTGTTGTTTACAAGGTATTAAAAAAAGATAATGGGACTTCAAAAGCTTTAAAAATAGCATTAAGTTCTTCCTATCCAAAGGAAGTTATAACAATTGTTTCTTATTTGTTAAGTACCAATCAAACTCCCCATTTAACCCGTGTGGATCGAATTTTGTTAGTACCGACAACATCCAATCCACTTGAAGTTTTCAATGTAAAAAAAGATGATTTTGTCAAAGGCCAATCTGCTGAAAAAGATGAATTTTCCTTTAAAAATAAGGAATTTTATAAAGATCGAAGAGAGTATTTGCGAACCGGTATTGAAATGGAACTCTTAGATGGGGATATCGAAAAATTATACCTGCAAATGGATCCTATTAAACAGTCTGCAATCATGTTACAAGCTTGTAGCGCAATAAAAAAGTTGAATCAGTTTTGTATAACGGTCTGTGATTTTAAAACAAGAAATATTTTTTATAAAAAATTAGAAGATCAGACTTTTAAAGGTAAAAGACTTGCTGATTATGACTATTGGAAATATACAATAGAAGGAAATGATTTTTATATCCCTAGAATGGACATTCTAATCAAATTAGGTGATTATGATCAATGGACAACTACTCTTTTTACAGATCATCCATCCGTTTCAGCAGGAAGTGCTTTTTATTCAGCAAAAAAACTTAGCGGGTTAAAAGTAATGTTTCCACCTCCTGCTGATTCTAACGCCAGAATTTTGGATATGAACTAACATCATTTTGGGGGCCGGGTTTTGGGGGCCAGCCCGGCCTCCGCCCCCAACCAAAAATTACGCAGTTATGCAGGCGCTGCCCCCATCCTTAAAATAAAGTACAAAAAAACTCCGAGAGCTTAGTACTGTGACTTTCTATTTGTTTAGGGCCTTTTAAGATGAAATAGACCGATCGCTCAGAATTCCATTTAAGTGAATAATTTTCTATTATTTAAATATTGTTTTGTGTATAGTTTTATATTGTCGTTTAGGTTTTAATTATATTACTTTACGTGATCTTAATAAAGATTTAATGTTTTAAAAATATTCAAAAGTAATAATAATTAAACTACAAAAAAATTTATTTTGGTGCTTCAAATATGCCTAATTTCTTTTTGCCAAATTATAAAATCAGTTGGGCTGAAACGTTAGTTTTTCCCTTTTTTCCCGTTTATAGCGATCGTCACTTAGAAGAGGTGTTAGCCTCGAAGACTTGGTTGGGAAAGACCGTGCATTTATGGACATTCTGCATGGAAAGGATTCCTATTGTGGGGGCTGTCATTGCACTTGCAGAACTCATTCTTGCCTGCTTGTTTCAGCATTCAGAAATAGAGGAATCTGAACCCTTTATGGCAAAACCTTTGTCTCCTCAAAAAGTAGAGGAAATCAAAGAAGAACATGTTTTCGCTTCACCTATACTTAAAGAACAGAAAAAAGCAGAAGAGGTATTCAAAAGAGAATTTCCTTCCCGTGTAGCTATGTCTCCAGAGCTGAAAAAAGCAGAAATAAAGGAAGAGCAAGAAGTAGTAAATCAAGTACCCTTTATTGATAAAAAACCCTCAAGTCCCGTTATCGAACTTCCTTTAGATAAAGAATTTATTGAAGAGATCGTGGAAATTCCTGTACCAGCACACATTTACCAGACACCAGCATTCATCTCTCCTAGGTTCAAAGGAAGCCCCGCCATGTTATCTCCATTTGCTGTTGGAGAAGGAATCGAAGTAGTATCTCAACAAGAGGCAACTTATAAAATTCTCACCACAGGGGGGTTTGTCAGGGACTTCGATGATGTGAAACACGCTAGTCATGGTTATAAAGGTAAGGTTCAGGGTAATAAAGTTTTAAGGGAAATGACCGCAAATGTGACCAAAAAATTTCCCCACGCCATCAGTCTGGAGGCTTTAAAAAGAGCAAAAAGCGGCTAATATAGAACAATATTTGACTTTAAAACTGAAGCGCTTTGGTCATGCATTTGGACTTAAGGGGCTTGCCCCTCTTCCTAGTGGTCAAAAAGTCAATTTGGAGGGATTTTGTGAAGCTTTTACCGTTCCCATGCTCACCTCTTCATTTGAAAAATATGCCCATAGATCCAAGTTTTTTACCGCCCAAGATATTCAGTGGATTTCCCAATACTTCAATGAAACGACTTCAAGCGATCACATTGCTCCTGAAATGATTCAAGCTTTGGCTATTATGATTCAAGATCCTAGCTTTTCGGGTCCCATTTCCATTGGAACTGGCTATGATTGGCATTCTACGGGAGCAGTTTTTATTGGAAATTATCTGATTTATTGTAATCGGGGAGCAGGGGGAAAGGGGGTTGACGTCTACTATTTACCTGATCGTCAGAAAGTGACTGAACGAGGTGATTTGGGAGTTGACTAAACGTCAAGAGGTTAATGCAGAAGATCACTTTGGGGTTAAGCGCATTGAGCAGGATTTAGGGGGCATTCTTATTCATTCTGAAGAAATGTCTCCGCAGGAGAGTGGTTCTTGTACTTATATTAGCATGGAAACAGTACTCTATGTCTTCACAGTCATTCGCCAGATGGAGAAATTGTATGAAGGGAATGAAGAATGTCTGCAGTTAGAAATTGATTCAGTTATCTGGGAAGAGGCTTTTAACGTTTTGCAGCCTGAGTACCAAAATTGGCAAGCATTTGATCGGAAGATGATTTTTGATGACATGATCAAAGAGATTCAAGATGGCGGCAAAACAGGAATCCTGCTAATCTTTGCGGCCACTAAAGCTGTTTTAGAAGCCTGGCGTAACAAACGTATTAATAAAGAAAATTCGCAAATCTTAGCAGTAGATCAATTGCTTCGAGCGTTTTAATAAAGGTAAATTATGAATTTTTTCGATAAAGATTTTGCTTTAGCAAAATTGTTTTTTTCTCTGTTTCCCTCTTATAATCCTGATCAGAACGATCAAGCATCCACCTGGTTAGGGCGGTATGTTCGCCTATTGACGAATCGGGTAAAAGCGATCCCCATTTTAGGGACGATTGTTAATTTAATTGAGAAGTGTTTTGCTTCTTCTTTTGGATTTAATAAAAAAGCTGAAGCAAGGGAAGATGTGGCTCCATTACAGGCTGAGGTTGTCAGAACCCCTCCAATACAAGTAGATTTAGTACCAGCAGCACCTATAAAAGTGGTAAATCCTGATTTGTTTCCCGAACAAATAGAGAAGAAAATAGATCCCAGGAATTTCGAAGAAGAATCCGCGCCGCCACCAAACGCAAATGTTGCGAATGTAAAAGATGGCGATATAAAAATTGACTTAGAAAATCATCTAGGGATCATTGATGCCAATGATTACTTACCCGAAGATTTTGATGAAGACGATATTATGCGTGCTATCAATCAAAAGGAGAAAACTGAAGCGGATTGGTCATCCATTTGGCCTCAAACACCATCAGAACGCGAAGATGGTAAAGGAATCGTCCATCAAAACGATTTCCTGCAAGAATGGCTTGATGAAGAGGAACTTATCCGGGCTATTGATCAGGAAGAACAAAAGAAATGCCTACCCCCTTCTCCAAAACCTAAAGCAGAGATCCCTAAAGGGATTGTCGATCAAAACGATTTCCTCCCGGAAGATTTTGATGAAGAAGCAATCATGCATGCTATCGATCAGATTGAGAAAAAGGAAAAGCAGCAAAATCTACCCGGAATTTTGCCTGCCAACATAGAATTACAAAGAAAAGAAGTTCCAGTATTGAGACCAAAACTTTTTGGCGATGATGATTTATGAGTCCTTCTGCAGATCTGGCTGGAAATGTGCGAACACCTCAGGAAGCAACTTGCACTATTTTGATGACCACCGGTCTTACTGTTTTCGAAAAAGGCGGAAAACAATTCAGCGATTTTAGAAACAAAAATTTATGGATGATGACGGCCGTTGTAACAAAGGCATTTCCTGAAGCCATCAGTCCGGCAGCTTAAGGATTCCGAGAATTAAACTTAGAACAGTACATTGCTTTAAAGCTTAAGCGGTTGAGTCATGCCCTTTCCTTAAAAGGAACTGTTCCTCTTCCCAGCCGCAATGAAATAAAATTGCAGGGATTTTACGAGATATTTGTTATTCCGATGTTAGTTTCAACCTATGCCGAATTTGGCAAGAATTCAAACTTATTTACACTTGAAGAGAATCGCGAGATTTGCTCAAAATTCAATCATTTTAGTTTAAGCAACTTTATGACTCCAAAAGAAATCGAGTCCATGGTTGTCGCTATGTACGCCCCAAAGTTCTTCGGTCCTTATCTTCTGGGTACAGGATTTGATGAACATTCCGCAGCTCTGCTCTTTGCAGGCAACTACGCTTTATTTTGCGATCAATCAGGAATCAGCACGGAACCGGGCATTAGCGTTTTTCATATCCCTAATCGAGAATTAGTAACAGAAAACTTTATTAAGGAATTTAGCGAACGGGCAGACATTAAAGAAGAGGATTATAAGATTGCTGAAAAATTTATAACCTCTCTTGGTGCAACGCTTGTTCACCACGAGCCTTTGCCAGCTCAAATAGCAGGAAATTGTACTTACACAAGTATGCAAACAGCTTTATTTGCCTTAAAAGGCATTGCGCACGTTATAAAATTTTTTCAGGGAAATAAAGAGTCATTGCAGAATCAGATTGATAAAGAGGTGTGGAGAAAGTTTGAGCAGTACGTCCCGAACATGAAGCAATGGATTAAATTTGATAAGAAGTTGGTAGTGGATGATTTTCTTAACGAGATTGAAGAGTGGCTCAGCAATCCAACTGAATTTGGAAGGCATCCGCTAGGGAGAACTTATCATGACACTTTAACCTGTTGGATCAATACGCATGAGAAACAATCGCAAGGAATATGCGATCAGGCGACTATCGAGCGGGTCGAAAATCTCTTAAAAATGTTTTAATTCATTTGGGAGGGGCCTGAATCTTTATTTGTTCCGCTATAATAATTCGAGGATATTGGGCCGGTAAATATAAGGGTCCCGCTATTGTCACAGCACCTTTCCTTTCAGCTTCCAGAAGCTGCTCTTTGGTCCCCAAAGAAAGGGGACCTGAAGCTAGATTATATCGCGGAACATAGAGGTTGGGATCTGCACGAAGAGGTCCAATTATTTGAAATGAGGCCCCATCTCCAAGTGAAATAAGATAAAAAATATCCCCAGCATGAGAAATATTCCCTTTGACCTTTATACGCATATCCGTCACGTAAATTCCAGCCGCCGCTGCCGCTATTCTGAAGGGTTCATAACTAAAGGGGATTTTGGGATCCCAGTCCATGACAGCAGTGCCCGAACGAGCATCAGTTCGTACATTGGATACGCTTGCAATTGAGTTCAAACTACTCTCCAGACGAGGAAGACAAATGTCGAAACAAATCGCCGCATTCCAGTGTAAGATAATTTGCTCCACCTCTGCTCTTAATCCTTCCTCCCTGGTCATCAATAAAAGGACCAATGTCCAAAATAATTTTTTCATCATTAGGTTTTTCCTATAACATTTGTCAAAATTAACCTTTAAGGTTATACATAAACAATCTGAAGAATTGTTGTAAATTATAGATATAACGATAATCCATAAATGAGACAAGCGAATGATAAAGACAAAAATTATTTGTACAATCGGTCCTTCCGTCAATAAACTAGAAAAATTGATTGAATTGATGAAAGCAGGAATGAACGTTGCACGCCTCAATTTTAGCCATGGAACGCATGAAGAGCATCTTAGGACAATCAATTATTTGAAAGAAGCGCGTGAGCAACTTCAAGTCCCATTGGCTATTATGCTGGATACGAAAGGGCCGGAAATTCGCCTAGGAAAACTTAAAGACGGACAATTGGTTCTTAATGCAGGACAGGAATGGCACCTTTTAAAGCACAAGTTAGAAGGCGATGAAACAAAGATCTCCGTCCATCCACCTGAGATCCTAGATCAATTAGAACTGGGGACAATAGTCTTATTTGATGATGGCTATATTTCTTCACATGTTATCAGACACACAGAAGAAGGGGCAATCGTTCAAATTCACAACGGGGGGACTATTCGTTCAGGAAAAGGGGTAAATATTCCTAATACTCATCTTAATTTACCCGCTATGACAACCAAAGATGCTGAAGATATTAAATTTGGCTGCAAACACGACATTGACATCATTGCAGCTTCTTTTGTCCGTTCAGCAGAACATGTTCTCACAATCAAAAAATTCTTATCAGATGAAAATCAACCCGATATTTTAGTAGTTGCCAAAATTGAAAATAGCGAAGGGGTGCTAAACTTTGACAACATTGTCCAAGCCGCAGATGGCATTATGATTGCGCGGGGAGATTTGGGGGTAGAAGTTCCTCTCAGTCATGTTCCCCGTCTACAGAAAATGATGATTCGTAAAAGTTATTTAGCAGGAAAGCCTGTCGTGACCGCGACCCAAATGCTGGAATCGATGATTCACAATCCGCGGCCGACTCGCGCTGAGACCTCGGATGTGGCCAATGCGATTTACGATAGCACTTCTGCGGTCATGCTATCCGGTGAGACTGCTATTGGACGCTATCCCATTGAAACGGTAAATGTCATGCGGAGCATTATTGAGGAGGCTGAGGCAGATTTTAATTACCGAGCCTTTTTTGACCAGCATGCTCCTTTAGTTTATCATGATGTCCCCTCAGCTGTCACATTGGCAACCGTAAAAACGGCCTATAGTTCAAATGTTAAAGCCATTTTTGCTCTCACTAGGGGAGGGTCGACAGCCCGCTTATTATCTAGGCTTCGCCCCAAAATGCCCATCATAGCCATGACATCTCGGTATAAGAGCTTCCATCAGCTTGCCTTTAATTGGGGAGTAATTCCTTTTTATGATCCGGCTTGTAAAACAATTGATGAAGGTTTCAGAAAAATCAGCTCTTTTGGCTTGGAAAAACAGCTTGTGTCTTACGGCGACTTGGTCGTCATGACCGCCGGCACCCCTTTTGGGATATCGGGTACGACCAATATGATGATCGTAGAAAGCATTGGAGATGTTTTGGTAAGAGGACATATTGGTTATGGTTCCCGAGTGCATGGTAATGTGGCTATTGTATTGACCCCGGAAGCCAAAGAAGTTTATGCAGTTAAAGATCAATTGCTTGTCATTGCAAAGTGTGATGAGTCATATCTTCCTCTCATGCAAGTAGCAGGGGGGATTATTCTTCAAAATCACATCAATGACATCTCTTCTGAAAAGTATGCGAAGAAAATTGCTTTAAATTTGGGCAAACCCATTTTGTTGCGGGCTGATGCCGCTTGCCGCATTCTGAAAGAAGGTCAATTAGTAACGCTTGATCCTGACAAGGCTTTGGTTTACAAGGGTGTTGTTCTGGAATAAAACAGGATGGGCAGGATCGCCTTTGGCGGCAGTTGCTATGCTGAGTTTCTAGTATATCTTTAAAGAAAATTTCTCTTGAAAAAGAGCGAACACTCCAATTACGGTATTTGTACCAAAATCCAAAATGGAGGTTCGCATATGAAAGACTATACCGGAAAAAGTATTTTTGTAGGAATGGATGTGCATAAAAAAACCTATTCAGTAACGGCGATATGCGATGGAACTATTGTTAAGAGAGACACATTAAAAGCCGAACCTCAGGGTTTGATTGCCTACCTTAAAAAGCGATTTGGCTCGGGAAAAATTAAGACTGCTTATGAAGCGGGATTTTGCGGCTTTCATTTTCATAGAACTTTAGAGGCCGCCGGAATTGAAAATATTGTTGCTCATGCAGCAGGTATAGAAACGTCAAATAGCCGAGTAAAAACAGATAAACGAGATTCTCTTAAAATAGCGGCACACTTGTCTGAGGGTAAATTAAAAAACGTTCATATTCCGACTGTGGAACAAGAAGACCACCGAACCGTAACAAGGCTGAGAGATACTTTTTGTAAAGAAAGATCCCGGATTGGCAACCAAATCAAATCCCTTCTTTTTCTACATGGACTGATATCTGCTGATGACGAGAAAAAAGTCAGTCTAAAATGGATTAAGAGGGTTTCTGAATTTGAAATGCTGCCAGGAGTTAAGTTTACTGTAGGAAAATTTGTAGCAATGTGGTTTGAATTCAATGCAAAGATCAAAGAGATAGACATAGAGATAAGAAAACAAGCTATTAAGGATCGTGCAATTGATGAAATGTACCAAACAGCAAGTGGAATTGGCCCGACAAGTGCTCGAGTGCTAGCTAATGAATTGGGCAATCTACAGCAATTTAAGAATGAAGGACAGTTATTTAGTTATATAGGGTTTACTCCGAGCGAACACTCTTCCGGAGAGCACACGAGGCAAGGGCATATTACAAAACAAGGGAAGCCTATTGTGAGGAAAATACTTGTTCAAGCTGCTTGGGTAGCAATACGGCATGACCAAGAACTTCAGATTATTTATGAGAGAATTGCTGCGAAATCAGGAGCTAAAAGAGCAATTGTTGCTATCGCTAGAAGGTTAATTGGACGCATCAGAGCTTGCTTTAGGACAGGAGAACTTTACGAAGCTCAGAAGGTAGAGCGGGCGACCTTAAAATTTAATAAAACATCGCAAAACAAAAAACAACGCACACACAAAGATAAATTGGTGGCTTGAAAGGTTTTATCCTTGGTAAATTCCATTAATAAATTATTAGAAACCACAATCTCGGAGCGATGCGACTACGCCTATCGGCTTCATCGATCGCATTTTTCTCTTGAGGGGGTAAATAACATTTTTTATAACTTCAATTGACTTGTAGTAACGTTTGAGGCCCGGACTTAAGCATCAGAAGCGATTCTTGCCAGTATGGCTAGCTTAAAGTCTATTTAAATGGCAAGAATCGCAACAGATGCAAAAGTCCTACGACTCGTAGGGTTAGAAAAAAAATAAACCAACAAAGATCCTGAAAAGAAAAATTTGATGACTTTCGGGGTGACTCTGTACATTATCCTAGTGAGCATGAAAGTGCATCACGTGCGGCAGTTTAGAGCACCCCACTTTTAAAATGTTCGAAAAAACAACTAGTGGCGCACTTACGAGTTTGACCACGAATAGCAGGTAGGCTTTAAAAATTTAAGGCACAACGAACGACATCAAGTAATCTAATTAGAGAAATAGTTGGGTGGAGTGATCGATATGGCTTGACAATTCACATAGCAGGATAAGCAAGTGATTTCTATCTTCAATCATGCTCATCCTGCCGCTGAAGGCGACCCTGCCCATCCTGTTTTTTTTTGATTTGCAACCTGGGTTATTCTTTAGACTGTACCAACAGATTGTTGCACACAAAATGCATATCAGTTATACTAAATTCATAGGAAACAGATAAAGCAAAATGACAACTCCGAAGAATTTTATTGCATATGAAGGGCCCAAATTTACTATTGAATGGTATTACACAGAAGATGGAAAACTTCCGGCTTTAGAATATTTTAATGGCCTGGACAGTGATGAAAAAATAAAAACCTTAGATTTATTTAAGCTTGATGGCGACTGAAGGTAAAATCTATAATCAACAGAAGTTTCGTAATGAACATGACCAAATATTTTTCTTTGTTGGAAAAAGAATCATTATTACAAATGGTTTTGTGAAGAAGAAGGACGAATTGCCTGCTGAAGAAAAAAAGCGGGCATTGAAGTATCAAATGGATTATGAAGGAAGATTTAAAGTAGGAAAATACTATGAAGCATGATAATGATAAGCCTATGTCAACTTATGATGAACTTATGCAAGATCCTGAGTTCAAAAGAAAGCATGAAGAATCTTATCGTGAATTAGTTTTATCTGAATTGTTACTAGCTATTATGGCCGAAGACAAAATCTCTATTCGGAGCTTGGCTAAACAAGCTGGAATCTCGCCTGCAATTATTCAAGACATAAGAAGTGGTAAAAGGGATAATATAACACTAAAAACATTTGCCAGTCTAATAGATGCTTTGGGTTATAATCTTGTTTTAGAAAATCGTAAACGAAATAAAGGATTGCCAAAACGCATTAAAATGGGGAATATTGGTACCAGAAGAGTAAGGAAACCACAAATAGTGTGTTAAGCCTTTTTTACATAGGTACCTCAGAATAGCATCAACCAATGACTGAGCAAACTCAACGCCATGATGGAGGCTGTATCTGTGCGTAATACGTTGGCATGGAGTTTAACCCCTTGTGCCCCAAGATTTCTTAAATGATGTTCTTCTTCGGTACTAAAGCCGCTCTCGGGCCCGGTTATAAAAATTAGGGGAAAAGCAGGAGTGGGAAGCTGCTCCCAAAGGGTTTCAAAAGCAGGGGCTTCAGGATCTAAATCCCCAAAAAAGGTCATTGAAGCAAAAGGCAGCCACTGGCTGATGGCGGGATGCATGTAAAGAAGCGGAAGAGTAAGGCGGTTGCATTGTTTCATGGCGGCGATTGTAATGGCTTGCGCGCGTTCAAGCTGATGAGAATAAAATTCTTTTTTAGTACTTAATTGGCCCGGAAAAAGCCAAAAAGCATCTACCCCAAGTTCGGTCCCTTTTTCCAGTATAAATTCTAAACGATTAGGTTTGGGAAATGCTTGAGCAAGAATGAGACGGCTAGGCTGTATCGGTTCTTGAAAAACACTCACTATTTTGAGCAAGGCGTCATGTTTAGAGAGCTCTTGCACGCAAGCCTGGGCTAAAGCCCCTTTTCCATTGATTAATTCGATGATTTCACCCTTACGTGTACGCATAACATGCGAGAGATGATGAAACTCAGGCCCCTTAAGTTCCTTGCATTCCTGTTCCTTGAAAGAGGTGTCAAGATAATAGCGTTCAGCGGGCATTGGATTCTCGTTTAGATAGCAGGGAAGCATTGGAGACATGGACCCGAATTTTGCTGTCTTCTAAGCGGCTTTCCAGCTCTAGTTTATATTGAGGTGAAAGATAAAGTACAAATTGCCGCATATAGTTGCGAAAACGTTGGCGATAATGCTCCTCTTTTTCTCGATTTTTATTTTCCGGATTTTCAGCTCCTGCCTTAGAGTTGCTTAGAAGGAAAGCGGCATAGGTATCTTCAAGATGGCTGTCATCAATAAAGCCTACACCCCATTCTAACTTTTCTCTTTCTGTTTGGGGAGCTGTCACAATCTCAAGTTCAATATTATCTTTCACGATTTCTAAAAAAAGCTTACTGACATTTGCTGCAAACAAAGGAACTTGCAAGACAGGAATGTAATTTTTTAACGAAATGAAAGAAGAAGCCCCCAAAGCGTATGTTTCTGGATTAATGGTGTCGCTATACTTTAAGGGATAGAAAATGTGGATAGGCAGCTCATTTTTTAAAGGGATCATTTCCTTGCGTAAAAAATTTAATTGGAGCCACTTGGCGTTTGGATCATTGATGGCTTCAGGCCCTCTAGTAGAAAAAGGGATGAAAATTCTTTTCCATTGCTCGGGTACATCAAAGCTCACCTCATCGTCATAAAGGCCATTTCCTTTTAAGTCATCGAGCTGTGCTTTGGTAATATCATTGAGATTCAAGGTGAGCTCTAAACCTTGATTCTTGAGATTTAAAACCTGCTCTTGCGGACCAGTGACGGTTTGAGTAAGAGTCGCAGGCCAGAAATCAAGAAATAGATAACCATTAGGGGGATCGCCTAGGGGGGGATGAATCGTAATGGGAATTTTCTCTGTGAGAATAGGGCTCATCTTGAGGACAAACTCGGGATAGCTGATAGAAGTGATGTGCTTGGATAAATTGATGCTTGGATTGAGGCTTACTAAGTTTTTTTTAGTAATCTGAACGATTCCGTCACTAGGTAAATTCGCCACATCTAAAACGATTTCAATATCTCCCGGTTCTAACTGTTCGATGACATTTTTGGTGCCGCTTAGGGAAGCGACGTACGTTTCGACAAAAAACCATTGGGAAGTAGTCCCACAATGGTTTTATCAGTAGGCAAGTTGATCACTCGAATGGGAACAAATGGGATAGTTTTAGTGGCTGTTATAGTATGGTTAACAAAAACCCAGATCACTAAAGCTGTCAAGAGGGCCACCAGTTTGCGTTGCCATTGATGTAGAAAAAGAGGCGGGTGATTAGCGATTCCATAATTTCAATTGTTCCCAAAAGTTTAAGCTAGAAGGAATAGCCGATTTTGGAGGGCTGAATACACTGCGGATAATGCCCTTAAAGCGATCCACTTTCACTCCTCTGGTCATAATACCATCACGAGCTATCGAAACTTTTCCCGTTTCTTCAGGAACTACTATCACAAGCGCATCTGTGAGCTGGCTAATACCCAATCCTGCTCTATGGCGGGTTCCCATGGATTTAGAGAGGTGAATGCTATCATCAGCTAGAGGCAAAATCGTCGCCGCGGACAAAATCGTTGTTCCACGAATAATGACCGCCCCATCATGAAGGGGTGTGGTAGTAATAAAAATAGATTCAAGTAGTTCAGGAGAAAATTGGGCGTTGATCAGAACGGCTTTATTGGCAAGATCTTCTAAAGAATCCTGATTTTCTAAAACGATTAAGGCTCCGATGCGGCGCTCCGAAAGCCGATAGACCGATTGGGAAATACTCTCAAGAAATCTATCAAATTCGGTTATTTCTCGATATTTCTTGCTTTTTAGGCTCAATTTAGAAAGTGCTAAACGAAGTTCGGGCTGGAAAATAATCAATAAAGCCAGAACGGCTACGTTAACGACATAAAACATGAGCTTTTCCAACACAGGCAAGTTGAACCATTTAGAAATAGAGAAGAATGCTAAAAATGCTAAACTGCCATAGAGAAGATCCATCGCGCGGGTGTTCCAAAAAAAAGACAAAAGATAATAGACCGCAATGGCGATGATTAAGATCTCAACTGCTGGAACAATTAAATGAATGACCCACATAGCACTTTTAGGCCTTAATTTGGTAAATCAAGTCAATGACATCTCGGTGTTCTGCAATATCATGGACGCGTATAATATCTACTTGAGCGAGAATGGCAAGCGTATTAACGGCTAGGGAAACAGGAAGCAATTCCGGATATGTCTTATTGATCAGTTTTCCTAAAAATGACTTTCGCGATAATCCAATAAGGACAGGAAATCCCAAAGACCGAATCTCGTTCAAATTCTGTACAATTTTAATATTATCGGCAACGGTTTTTCCAAAACCAATGCCAGGGTCTAAAATAATCTTGTCTTGGTGAACTCCAGCAGCAAGAAGAAGATCGATCTGTGTTTTAAACCAATCGCTTAAAAAAGTAATAATTCCTTGAGGATAAGAGGGATTGATTTGCATTGTCGAGGGAGTTTCATGCATGTGCATGACACAAAGAGGGAGTTGAGAATCTGCGGCGACTTGGCGCATCTCTGCATTGCGAAAACCTGAAACATCGTTGATCAAAGAAGCTCCTGCTTCTATGGCAGCTTTTGCTACTTTGGCTTTCATCGTATCGATTGAAATAGGGATGCCGATTTCTTGTTTTAAAGCTCTAATGACTGGAATGACCCGCTGCAGTTCCTCTTCTTCGGAAACGGGAGCGGCTTGCGGGCGGGTTGATTCTCCCCCGATATCTAGCCAATCAGCTCCCTCTTGGTAGATTTGAATGCCTCTTTGAATTGCGGTTGCGGGATCGAACCACCGGTCTTGATCGAAACAAGAGTCAGGAGTAATATTTAAAATCCCCATTAGTTGGGTTTTCTTTTTCATAGTATGGGTCCCATTTTTATGAATACAGGGAAATAAAAATTATAACACATTCGCTTCCAGTTTGCTATAGATATACCCAATTATTTTAAAAATTTGGAAAGTCCCATTTAAAATGAAAAGTTGATTGTGCGATGCCCGTATGCGCATACGCACAATGTCATCAACTTAAACAAATTCATATACAGTGTTTGTCTCTTTTTATGCCGTTCTTACAGAACTCGGCATTGCTTTTGCTTTGACCCAGGCCTCCGCTGCGCTACGACCTGGGCTGTAGGATTTCGGCCCTTCAGGCCTCTAACAAAGACAATTTGCCGCAGGATTCTTATGTGTTCAGGTCTGAAGGACCGGAATCCTACAGCCCAGGTCGTAGCGCAGCGGAGGCCTGGGAAAACTGAAACAAAAAAATGAGTCCTGAAGGGACGGCCTAAAAGGAGCAAAACTGTATACAAATTTGTTTAAGTTGATGACATTGCGCATACGCATCAGTCTAAGATAAAGAACAGGATAAGCAGGATCGGCTAACGCCGGCAGGATAAGCGAGATTATCTAATAAACTATCCTTACATAACCTGATCTATCTCCTATTTATCCTGCCGGCGTTAGCCGATCCTGCTTATCCTGTTTTTTTTATGTTTATCTGATACGTTTTCGGGCGCGGGCACGAAAAAACAAACTCTTCAGTTAGATGGGTATAAAAAATTATAGCAGATTTGCTCTCAGTTTGCTATAGATATACTCAATTTTTCAAAAAATTGGTAAAAAGACATGGATGTATTAACGCTCGCACGTTTCCAATTCGCTCTGACCATTATGTTCCACTATATTTTTCCTGTTTTAAGCATCGGGCTTAGTTTGATTATGGTCATCATTGAGGCCATTTATCTTAAAACAGGAAAACTATCGTACCTACGCATGTCCCAGTTCTGGACGAAGGTCTTTGCTTTAACTTTTGCGGTTGGCGTAGCTACGGGAATTGTGATGGAGTTTGAGTTTGGTACCAATTGGGCAACCTATTCTCGTTATGTGGGAGATGTATTCGGCAGTGCTTTAGCTTCTGAGGGGGTATTTGCATTTTTCTTAGAATCGGGTTTTTTGGCAATTTTACTATTCGGCTGGAACCGCGTGGGTCGAAAATTGCATTTTTTTGCAACGCTGATGGTTTGTTTAGGTGCTCATTTCAGTGCAATTTGGATAGTGGTGGCTAACTCGTGGATGCAAACCCCGACGGGCTTCCATATTGTCGGAGAGGGGATTAATGCCCGTGCAGAAATTACTGAATTTTGGGGAATGGTTTTCAATCCCTCTTCGGTGGTTCGTTTGATACACGTGATTTTTGGCTGTTGGTTAGCAGGAGCATTCTTAGTAGTGAGTATATCGGCCTATTATATGCTTAAGAAAAGGCATGTATTCTTTGCTCGCGAATCTATGCGCATTGCTTTGTGGGTGGCATTAGTGACAGCGATTTTACAAGCTATTTCCGGGGATAGCAGTGGAAAAGTGATTGCCAAGCATCAACCATCCAAGCTTGCTGCTCTGGAGGGGCTCTACAAAACAGAAGCAGGGGCCCCTTTAACGGTATTTGGCGTTGTCAACTCTAAAGAGGAGAAGTTGGATTACCCCATCCAAATTCCCAAACTATTGAGTTACTTATCTTTTGGAAATTTTAACGCCGAAGTCAAAGGTTTGGATCACTATCCTAAAAAAGACTGGCCCAACGTTTCCTCTCTTTTTTATGCCTATCGCTTGATGCTGGGGATGTGGGCTTTGATGCTCTTTTTATCTATAGTCGGTATCTATCTTTGGTATAAAAGGAGATTAGATGCTCACCCATGGGTATTACGTCTGATGGCTATTTCAGCCATCTTTCCTCAATTGGCTAATCAGGCAGGATGGTATAGTGCTGAATCAGGTCGCTATCCTTGGATAGTTTATGGATTATTGCGCATTTCGGAAGGGCTCTCAAAAGCAGTTACAGCCAATCAAATATTAGGATCCATCATCATGTTCGGGGTAGTCTATCTCATCCTCTTCTTTTTATTTATTTATCTTTTAAATGAGAAAATTAAGCACGGACCCGAAGAAGAACTTCCTGATCTTTCCACACCCTATCACGGACTTCAGCATTTAATGGAGGAGGATCAATGAATCTGGTTTACGATTTGGAATTTGGATGGTTTACGATTTTTGTTATTCTCATCACGGGATATGCCACTTTAGATGGCTTCGATCTAGGTGTAGGCATGTTGCACCTATTTGCTAGAAAGGACGAAGAGCGGCGGGTCATGCTCAATTCGATAGGCCCGGTTTGGGATGGCAATGAGGTATGGCTAGTGACAGCCGGTGGAGCTCTTTTTGCCGGCTTTCCCGATATTTATGCGACCATGCTGTCAGCTTTCTACATGCCCGTGATGATTCTCTTGGCGGGGCTCATTTTTCGAGCAGTCGCCATCGAGTTTCGCAGTAAGGAAAAGATGGCGTGGTGGCGCTGGACATGGGATACTGTTTTCTTTTTGGCTAGTTTTCTCATTGCATTGATGTTGGGCATAGCGCTTGGTAATTTGATTCGGGGCATACCGCTTGATGACCATAAGGAGTTTACGGGATCATTAGAAAACCTTTTGCATCCTTATGCCTTATTGGTGGGAGTATTAGCCGTATCACTTTTTATGATGCATGGTTCCATCTATATTTTGATGAAAACTGAAGCGGAATTCCATGATAAAATGCGCCGTTGGACTAATCCCTGCATTATTTTTTTCATTATCATGTACGCCATGACTACCATGGCAACTTTGATTTATATGCCCCATATGCTCACAGCCTTTCAAAGCAGACCCATTTTTTTCTTGATAGCCATTGCCAACATCTTAATTGTTGCCAATATTCCCCGTGAAATCAACCATGGGCGCGATGCTCGGGCTTTTGCCTCTTCTTGCTTAAACATCATTTGTTTGCTGGCATTATATGCCATCGGGACCTATCCAGAAGTGATTCGAGCATTGAATGATCCGGATAATCTAAGTCTTACTATTTATAATTCTGCTTCTTCGCCAAAGACCTTGAAAGTCCTCTTTCTGATTGCTTTTATAGGGATGCCTTTGGTGGTGGCATATACGATTTCCGTGTATTACATTTTCCGCGGGAAAGTTAAAATTGATCCTCATAGTTATTGAGCCTTATTGATGGCCTAATTGAGGACTAGCATTTGATGGGGATGGGTTACTGCCGTTTAATTCCTTGTTGAAGGTTTCACGGGTTTCCTCTATGAAATTTTGCAGTTTTTGCTTTTGTGCTTCCATTGAGTCAAAGATTTCTTGGACTTGGTTCATGACTTTTTTCAAATTTTCTTTTTCGGTGTTGACTTCAAGCTTTATATCTTCAATAGCTTGCATGATTTGCTTTTGGAAAGCTCCTTGGGTGTTATCTGCAGTCGAGTGAGAGGGATGCTTGCCATACAAATAATCTTGTAGTGCCTGTTGATTATTGATGATAAGGCCAGCCCCTAGCGAAAAAAGGAGAAGAAGAAACGTGACGGAAAAGCCGATCCATCGTTTGACAACCAAAAAAATTGTGGTTAGAAAGATGAGAACGGTGATGAGAAGAGCTAAAACATGTTCCGACTGTAAAAATTGTAAAGCAGCGATTTGTAAAGCAGCGATCATGGAACTCCTGCGTGTTTATTAATCATGTTAATTCCTTGGTTAATTTTGTCAATCTGAAAATTGGACGGGTTGGACTATTCGGACGAATTGGACTATTTGGACCAGTTGGACATGTTGGAATAGGTCCAATCTGTCCAATTCCGTCCAACTCGTCCATGTCCAATCTGTTAGGATTACTGCATGGGACGGTTTGCCCTTTCCTGAACTAGCTCTAGAAGGTCTCTATCATTCTGCAGTTGCTCACTGGCATATTTCAAAATTGCTTTTCTTTGTCCGATGGGGGCGACACTTTCTATAGCAAATCGTACAACTTCTTTATCATTCCTGAGCCTTTCACTTGCATATTCTAGTGCGAATCCATAGTTTCTAACAGCATTAATGACAATAGATTTAGTGTTCTTACATTGTTCACCGGCATATTTTAGCGCCTCACCGTATTTATTCACTGCTGCTTGGACAACGACTATGTCATTTTGCTGCCGTTCGCTTAGCTCAGACAAGGCAAGACCCGTTTTCTGAACTGCAGCAAGTCCAACGTCCCAATCATTTTTTAACTGATCACAGGCGAAACCTACAGCAAAACCATCCTGTCTGACTGCCTCAAGTACAACAAACTTGTCGTTTTTTAGTTGCTCGTCGGCAAATTCGAGGGCGAGACCATTTTGCTGAACTGCAGCAAGTACAGCATCTCTATCTTTTCTTAAATCTTCTCCAGCTTTTTCCAGGTTCATCCCATTCTGCTGTACAGCGGCAAGCACATAATCTTTATTCTTCCACTTTCTATTTGCAAGATCGTAAAGGCCTACTGCAATATTTCCTAAAACAGGTACGAGCAGAATAATGCAACGAGGGAGGCTTTTCTTTTGTAAATGGGTAAAGTAACGATTGAGTGGAACATTTTCTCTTTCTAGACGAGGGATAACAACGCGTTTTAAAAAAATATCCACCAAACTAGTTATTGTGCTGACAAATGGGATATAACTAGAAATATTATCTGCAGTTATTAATAAGTTTGGAATTGCCACAAAAACTCCATAATTAAATGTCAGTAGTTTAGCAATATGGAAAAAAAATTGCAAAGAAATTAGAAGTGGTTGCGAAATTCAAGACGAAGTGAATGAATTTTGAAATGTTCCGGTATAAGCCATTGGTCTATTAATGAGCCTGAAGGGCTCGCATTGCAAATGGGTTAGGGACTGGGTTTCCCAGTCCCTCCCCGTTGCCGCAAAAGGGTCAATTCCCTTTATTTACCATCGTGCAACTTTCTAAGCAATGGGCGGCGCCTCGATCCTATCCTCAAGTAGAGGAACAATGCTAGTACCTCAATCGCATTCGGCATAGTTCAATGCAGTTCGAACAACATTTTAAGTTTTGTGATGTGTTTATTCCTAAACCGGCTGTTATTCGGAGTGCGATATCCGTTTGTATTTCATACATCGGATCCGTTTTCTAATCCATTTATCCAGTTTCCTAATTGACCTATCACATTGGTAGTGCGTGTGCAAAAGTAATTGACAGTTCCTCTTATGACTTGATTCAGCTTTTCAACTACTTTCTGATCTAGGTTATGACACCGTATGGTGATTTCTTCACTTTGGTCTTAAATTTCTCCACTTATTTCTTTCGCATCTTTGCTCCCCAGCTATTTATTTCGAAACCCAGGAAATCGAATCCATCCTTAGCACGCGTTATATGCGTTTTTTCTTTAGCCCAGTTCGAGTCCTAGTTCATTGAGGAAAGATTGCGCATCTTCCAGCGCCTTTTCGGCCGTGTTTTGTGCTTCTTTGCATAATATGACGAAATCATCCGCATAACGGACAAATTTATATCCTTTTTCATCTAGTTGTTTATCGGACGATTCGAGGACCATATTTGAAAGTAGGCAGGATATGACCCCGCCCTGAGGAGTGCCTTTTGTTGTAGGTCTGAATTCACCCTCTTCCATTACTCCAGACGTGAGAAATTTTTCGATAAGTGAGAGAATATTACCATCCGCTATCTTGGCTTCTGCTGATTCTACGATTACTCGTAAAGGTATATTATCAAAGAAACCCTTGATATCTGCATCTACGATATATGTGTAACCCTGTTGAATGTAGAGCTCTACACATCTAACAGCTTGGTGACAGCTTCTTCCTGGCCTAAATCCGTATGAGTTGTCATGAAATTGACAGTCAAAAATAGGGTTTATCAATCTCCGCACAAACCTCTTGTGCAATTCGACATCGCACAGAAGGTATTCCGAGAGGCTTCTTCGTCTTTCCATCTCCTTTCGGGATATGGACTCTTTTTAGTGGGATGGGCTTATAAGTTCCCTTTTTAAGTTCATTCATAAGCTTGCTAAGATTTCCTTCTAGGTCTCTTTCGAAAGCCTTGATTGAGATCTTATCATTTGACCGCCCCTCGATTTTTCTTTACTGCTTTGAACGCTTCATGCATAAGCTTTGTTGTGATTCTCCCAGTGGTAAGAGAATGCACTTTTTGCTTATCGTGCGTTGATTTTCATGTATTGGTTTCTCCTAATACTAGTGATTGTTGGATAACTCTTCGTATCAAGTTCATAGGATCGTTCCCTTAGAAATCTGCCACCCTTCCTGGAAAAGGGAAGAGGATAACCTATGCGGTTTTTCTCAGCGTGACGTCTAACTTATCCGAACCTGTTACGTTCGTTATCTCTGATTTTCGGTGTCCCTTATGATTACACTCATAATGATCTCCGGGACGCTGTGGACCTCAAGAGGTTGGAATTGAAGTCAATCTCGTTCCTCCCATCCTATCATCTTCGCATTTCGGACTGGCCTTATAGCTAAGACTCGATACTGGCGTATCAGGAAGTAGGCCCTCCTCGGTAAGTATGCAATGCCTTTTTCTTCAGGCGAAGTCACTTATAACCCCTATGATCCTAAAAGGACTTTGTCGTCTATTCCTTCCAGATGGAATCTTTGGATTCCAGCGCTTCATTAGGCCGTGGAAATTAGCGCAGACATAGAGGCCAGAATGTGGCTCCTCCCAAAATATCATGACCTGGCTCCTTCGTCATAATCAATTGCTTGATTACGCTAGCTGATCCGTACCTTGTTCTTACAAGTTCGAGTCATGATTTCTACACGAGGACGAACTCGCATAGGTAGGCTTAGAGTTTATATTTATTTCATTCTCCATTCCGTTTAAGACTTAGTATCGCATACCAGCGATTCGCACACAGCCCAGT
>CAWCVY010000065.1:0-38330 GCA_963799115.1 uncultured Chlamydiae bacterium
TCGTAGCATCAGGCCAAAAAACATGCCTTTCGTTTCTATGATGCCTTTCAACTGCACAAATTGAATCCTCTAAGTCTCGATTGTGAAAACATCAATAAAAAAAAGGTTATCAATCCCTTTTTAGATCTCTATCAGGTTTTAAAAAAACAGTGTTTGGATCTTCTGGCTAAAAATCGTCACTTCAGCAAATTACAATTGAACGAGGCAAACGCCGTCGCCTTGGGTCAAGCTTCTCCCCCAATAGCTGCTTCGTTATCCCTCAGTGATGTTAATTTTGTCGCCTCGCATTTATCGACACAAGTGGCGCAGCAAGTGAAGCATTTAGATAAAAATCTTTACATTTTATCCACTACGGTTAGTTTAGCTCCTTTTTTTGGGATTATTAGGCACAGTTTGCGAGCATCTACCACATTTCACAGATGCAGTCACATACTGCAGGCAGCACACATCAAATGGTATTAGGGGGGTCTGTCCTTGGCGCTTGCCGCTCCGTTCTTGGTTTACTGGATGCAATTCCCGCCCTGATAGGCTATAATTTTTTGAAAAATTCCATTCGCGATTTTGCTACAGAAATGGAGGGTTTTTCAAATGAAATTTTAGCGGCGGTAGAGTTGCAATATCGCAAAGTCGATACTTAATCAGAATCAGGAGAAATATTAGTTTAATATAACAATAATTTTAACAGGATGGGCAAGATACACAGGATAAGAACAAGATAAAAAATTGATGTGATCTTATCCTGTATATCCTGCTATGTGAATTGTCAAGCCATATCGATCACTCCACCCAACTATTTCTCTAATTAGATTACTTGATGTCGTTCGTTGTGCCTTAAATTTTTAAAGCCTACCTGCTATTCGTGGTCAAACTCGTAAGTGCGCCACTAGTTGTTTTTTCGAACATTTTAAAAGTGGGGTGCTCTAAACTGCCGCACGTGATGCACTTTCATGCTCACTAGGATAATGTACAGAGTCACCCCGAAAGTCATCAAATTTTTCTTTTCAGGATCTTTGTTGGTTTATTTTTTTTCTAACCCTACGAGTCGTAGGACTTTTGCATCTGTTGCGATTCTTGCCATTTAAATAGACTTTAAGCTAGCCATACTGGCAAGAATCGCTTCTGATGCTTAAGTCCGGGCCTCAAACGTTACTACAAGTCAATTGAAGTTATAAAAAATGTTATTTACCCCCTCAAGAGAAAAATGCGATCGATGAAGCCGATAGGCGTAGTCGCATCGCTCCGAGATTGTGGTTTCTAATAATTTATTAATGGAATTTACCAAGGATAAAACCTTTCAAGCCACCAATTTATCTTTGTGTGTGCGTTGTTTTTTGTTTTGCGATGTTTTATTAAATTTTAAGGTCGCCCGCTCTACCTTCTGAGCTTCGTAAAGTTCTCCTGTCCTAAAGCAAGCTCTGATGCGTCCAATTAACCTTCTAGCGATAGCAACAATTGCTCTTTTAGCTCCTGATTTCGCAGCAATTCTCTCATAAATAATCTGAAGTTCTTGGTCATGGCGTATTGCTACCCAAGCAGCTTGAACAAGTATTTTCCTCACAATAGGCTTCCCTTGTTTTGTAATATGCCCTTGCCTCGTGTGCTCTCCGGAAGAGTGTTCGCTCGGAGTAAACCCTATATAACTAAATAACTGTCCTTCATTCTTAAATTGCTGTAGATTGCCCAATTCATTAGCTAGCACTCGAGCACTTGTCGGGCCAATTCCACTTGCTGTTTGGTACATTTCATCAATTGCACGATCCTTAATAGCTTGTTTTCTTATCTCTATGTCTATCTCTTTGATCTTTGCATTGAATTCAAACCACATTGCTACAAATTTTCCTACAGTAAACTTAACTCCTGGCAGCATTTCAAATTCAGAAACCCTCTTAATCCATTTTAGACTGACTTTTTTCTCGTCATCAGCAGATATCAGTCCATGTAGAAAAAGAAGGGATTTGATTTGGTTGCCAATCCGGGATCTTTCTTTACAAAAAGTATCTCTCAGCCTTGTTACGGTTCGGTGGTCTTCTTGTTCCACAGTCGGAATATGAACGTTTTTTAATTTACCCTCAGACAAGTGTGCCGCTATTTTAAGAGAATCTCGTTTATCTGTTTTTACTCGGCTATTTGACGTTTCTATACCTGCTGCATGAGCAACAATATTTTCAATTCCGGCGGCCTCTAAAGTTCTATGTAAATGAAAGCCGCAAAATCCCGCTTCATAAGCAGTCTTAATTTTTCCCGAGCCAAATCGCTTTTTAAGGTAGGCAATCAAACCCTGAGGTTCGGCTTTTAATGTGTCTCTCTTAACAATAGTTCCATCGCATATCGCCGTTACTGAATAGGTTTTTTTATGCACATCCATTCCTACAAAAATACTTTTTCCGGTATAGTCTTTCATATGCGAACCTCCATTTTGGATTTTGGTACAAATACCGTAATTGGAGTGTTCGCTCTTTTTCAAGAGAAATTTTCTTTAAAGATATACTAGAAACTCAGCATAGCAACTGCCTACCCTGTTTTAAAAAACTATTTAATTTGATGCATTAAAAAGGGACATCCATGACGAGAAATCGCATCTCTTTCTCAGGCCTTTCGGTACTCGAAGAACCTACGGTAAATTTAACTCCACTCATCGATGTGGTGTTTGTCATTCTGATTATGTTTATTGTGATTGCCCCTTTATTAGAGCTCGATCGGGTTGACTTGGCAGAAGGTACGGCATCATTAGCGGCTGCGTCTCCATCTGTTCAAGAAAACAGCCCCATCACCCTTCATGTCCATCAGGACAATACCATTTGGTTTAATGATCATGCGGTCACTTCCTCTGAACTGATCCCCCAGCTTAAGCAAGCTAAAAAGCAATTTCCACAGGCCAATCTTCAAGTTTTCCACGATAAACGCGCCCATTTTGGAACTTATCAAACAGTTAAGAATGCCGTCGAAGAAGCTGGGTTTTCTCACATGGATATCATTTTAAAACCAGCATAAGGTAGCTAGAAATCATGTCGGATTCATTTGGATTGCTTCGTCCCCATCGGTTTAACTGGCTGCCAGCTTTTTTTTCGTCACGATTATCCATATTATACTCTTAGTGATGGGTATTTATTGGGACTCTACGGTGTCAGCATCAGCAAAAGCACGGACTAAAGTGGTTATCCAAACCATCAAGCTGTCCCCCATGCAAAAAAATGCAGCCCCCTCGCCCCCGGCTTCTCTTCCCGTTGAGCAATCCGCTGCGCCTTCCCCTCCTATCCAAGAAGAAATTACTAAAGCGCCTCCCAAACAAGAGGTAACCTCTCCTCCAGTTCCTGTCCCTGCGATTTCTAAACCTCCTACTTCCAAATCCGAAAACAACAAACAGCCTAAAGTTACTTTGCCCAAACCAGATGCCAAGGAAACAAAGAAAAGCACACCCGCTAAAAAAACTGAACCCGTTAAAAAAACTGTTGAATCAGCCAAGAAAACGCCACAGGCTCCGGTTATCAAAACAAAGCAGCCAGACGAAGCGGCAAAGAAACGCCAACAAGAAGAAGCAGAACTGGAAAAAAAGCGCCAAAAAGAACGAGCAGAAGCTGAAAAAAAACGGTTAGAGGAACAAGCTGCTGCTCAAGAAGCAGCCCACCAGCGTGAGAAGGCGCTTTTGGCCAAAGCAAAAGAAAACCTTGCAAAATTGGGGGAAACCCGCGATAAAATTAACTCATCTTCCTCCCTGAATTTGGAATCTGCAGCAATTCCTAAAGAATTGGGAAGCTTGCATATAGATGCCCTGCCCATGGGGGAAGGAGGAAAAATTGGAGAGTGGGAAGCAAAAGAAATGAGTTATGGCGACGAAGTTGCCTTTCGCCTAAAGAAGGCTTTGCGGCTGCCCGATTACGGGGCAGTAACGATTAAGCTAACACTTGATCGTACAGGCAAAGTTGTTAAAATCGAAACGACCAAAAGCGAAAATTCAAAGAATAAAGACTATATCGAACGCATGGTTCCGACCCTTGTCTTTTCCCCCTTTGGGCAGAAATTTCAAGGGGCATCGCAGTATACCTTTTTGATTACTCTTCATAACGATTCTTAAATTTTTATATTAATTAGGTAAATATGGATACAGCACGTTTTCTTTGGATGGGGTTTATCGCCTGTTTAATTCAAGTCAATCCCCTAATTGCGAGAGATGGGGATGACCCACTTGTTGTCACACTTGAGACTGATAGCTCCTTAGCCCCGTTATATTTGCTACCCTTTATTAGCAGTCAAACAGATTTGAGCGACGATTATATTCATCAACTGGAACAAGTTTTAGCTTTTGATTTGGGCCATAATGGTTCAACTTCACTGGCCAAAAGAACAGCAGAATGTGATCGACTAGGACAGCAGAATCCTTCAACCAGTTAGGATCGGGAGATAAATGGAAAGAACACCATATTTTTTACGTGATAAAAGGGCAAGCCGAAGGGAGAATTCTAAGTGTTATGTTACTGGATGTCCAGGGGCAAGCATTAAAAAGTGCAAAAACTCTCCCTTTAACAGGCAATTTAGGAGAGGACCGTCGCCAAATGCATCGCTTAGCCGATACGATTCACAAAGCCTTTTTCGGAACCGAAGGCATTGCCTCCACCCATATTTTGTACACTTTGAGAATCCGTCCCTCGGCGGATAGTTCTAAGTGGATTTCAGAGGTATGGGAAGCCGATTATGATGGCGCCAATGCCCGCCAGCTCACCAAAGAGAATTCTAGTTGCGTTACCCCTGTTTATCTTCCTCCTAAGCCTAGGTTTGCTACGGGCGGTTATTTCTACATTTCTTATAAATTGGGTCAGCCGAAAATTTATGTCGCCGCTTTAAAAGGAGGTGCCAGCCAACGTTTAACTTCACTAAAAGGGAATCAGCTCATGCCTGCAGTTTCTCTGCAGCGTGATAAAATTGCTTTTATCTGTGATGTGACCGGTAATCCCGATCTTTTTTTACAATCATTCAGTCCTGAAGAAGGTGCCATCGGCAAGCCCCAACAAATTTTCTCAGCTTTGCAGGCTACGCAAGGATCTCCTACTTTCAGCCCGGATGGCCAACGCATTGCGTTTGTGTCAAACAAAGATGGATCTCCCAAAATCTACGTGATTGCGATTCCGGAGCCTGGAACAAGCCTTAAAAACATCCGGGCGACATTGATATCCAAAAGCAACCGTGAGAATTCGGCGCCGGCTTGGTCTCCAGATGGAACAAAAATTGCCTACTGTTCCCGCTCCAAAGGAGAGCGCCAAATTTGGGTGTATGATTTTAATACCAACCAAGAAACACAAGTAACGCAAGGGGGTGGAAATAAAGAAAATCCCTCTTGGGCTCCCAATAGCCTGCATCTAGTGTACAATTCTTCCGATCAGAATAGGGGGGAATTATTTTTAATTAATCTCAATCAGTCTGAAGCTGCACAAATCACCCGTGGCTCGGGAGAAAAGCTTTTTCCTAACTGGGAACCGCGTAACTAATTGGACGGGTTTTGAATCAAAAGAAGACTTGGTGCTTGCTGCCGATTTAACCAAACATGATGGCAGCAGCTCCATTGACTTGGGGACAGCTGGGAAACATAGTTTAAGAGAGCTTCTTGTTCTTGGGCTCCTTGAGCATGACCGGGGTAGCAGGTTATGCTTATGGCTCCTCCTGGGAGTAGCAAGCTTTGCGCATGTTCCAAACTTTGCAAGGTTGTATCCTTGCAGGTGGTATGCTTCTTATCCCCCCCAGGTAAATACCCTAAATTATAAACAATGAGCCGGATACTTTGGGGAATAATAATATCTGGAAAGGTGGAATGACAGCGTTGTTCTAGGTGGATGCGGCTTCTTAATTCCGCGGGAAAATGAGAATGGATTAATTGGCGAGTAGATTCAATAGCTATAGATTGCAAATCGAACCCATAAACTTTACCCTTGTCGAGAGATAGGGCAAGTTGGCATAATTTCAATGTGTCATATCCGTTTCCACTGGTGGCATCAATAACCCGATCGCCGATTTTAACAAGACGTGCCCAGTAGTCATGAGCTAGATCCAAATGAGAGTGGAAAAGTGGAAAAACGCTACGCATAGGCTAAGCATAAAGGTTTGTTAGTTTTAACGCGAGGAGGAGAAGTGAAAACGAAAGAAATTTTAGTTGTCGGAGCTGGAATTGCAGGTTGTGCGATCGCCTTAGCATTGGCCAAACGCGGAGTGTCTGTCACTATTATGACATCCAGTTTTGATCAGCGCGTTTATCATGCTCATTTTATTCAGCCCGATCGTTTAGAGGAAAGCATATGGGGCCTCCAAAGAAGCGAAGAACATCTTATTTGTTCAAGGGCCCATGAGCAATTAGTTCATTCGGCACGCACAAGTGTGGATGAGCTTTTAGAGTCACATTATTTTGTCGACCGGAATGGGAATATTGATATTCATCGCTGCTTGCAAGAACAATTGAAGCAATATAACCATGTAGAATGGATCTCAAACCATAGCTTAATTGAATTGATTACCCTTGATAAGCACTCTTTGAAAAAGGCAGATTGTTACAAGAAACCAACTTGTTTGGGCGTGATTGCCTATGATCATCAGACTCATCAACTGGAACGCTTTCTAGCTAAAGAGACCATTTTGGCAACGGGAGGGGCGACTTCATTGTTTCTTTATTCCACTCACCCCTCCACAGCTTGTGGAGAAGGGCTTGCTATTGCCCATCGAGCAGGCGTACGGCTTTTAAATATGGATCAAATTCATTTTCATGCCCTAGGATTATTTGAAAAAGATCGTCCTTGTTTTCCCTTACCCCTTGAATTATTAGCCGAAGGGGGTCAGCTTTATGCGGCAAAGTCTGACCTTATAGAGGTTGATCTGTCAAGCCATGAGCTTGCTCGACAGCTATATGAGCAATTATTGACAAATCAAAATGAACATCTTTGGTTGGATTTGACTCGTCTAGATCCTGTTGCACTTAAGGATAAATTTCCCACCGTAGACGCCTACTGCCTTAATCATGGCTTTAATATTGCCAAAGACCCTTTGCCCATTGTGCCGGTGGCTAGTTATACTTGTGGAGGAATTGCCGTAGATCGTGTATGCCAAACAAATTTACAACGGCTTAGAGCTATTGGAGAGGCTTCCTGTACGGGTGTTTTTTATGATTTCAAAGAGGAAGCTCTAAGTGTATTAGAAAGTTTAACCTGGGCAATTGTTACTTCTGAAGATATTGTAAGGCAAGTGAATAAATTAGTTTACTATTTTCCGAATCTTATTGATAACCAACAAGTAATAGATAACCCTGTATCAATAATCGAAGAGGATAAGCGGCTTTTACGGCAAATAATGTGGGCGTATGTCGGGATAAAACGGGACCCCGCTCGTCAAGAACGTGCCTGCACTTTGTTAGGGCAGCTTCAAAGGGCAAATACTCAAGAGGGTAGTTGTCGCTTTTCTATGGAACAACACAAACTATCATCCGCTATTCAAACAGCTCTCTTAATTGCTAATGTGAAATGATCTCAAACCTCTTATTAGTCGAGTTTCATCTTATTAAAATTCGGTTGTGAATTTGACTGTATGACGTGGACATAGAGGCGGGTGGAAAATAGCAGTATGCCTGGCTTAACTGGCATTTCATTAGCTATATAACTGAGTATGATTGTTTTGTCTTCCTCTTTTGGGACAAAACTACACAGTTGTATTTCCTGATTCGGATTGATAACCCCAGTCTTTTCTCCCTTTGTTGGAATCGACCTCCCGTCTGAACGCGAAACCCGGCAGAGTATTTTAATCGGTGTTTTATTTGGACTGAAGATCTTAACAACAATCTCATGACCTGGTTCTACCGCATGTCCCCAGGGCACTTCTGCATGTGCAATCAGATCATACACCTTCAAACCTAAATGGATGGGTACTATCCCTCTTCCCGTAGGTGGAACTCCTACTTGTTGCTGAAGAACAGCTTTCTCTCCAAAAGGTTCTACGGGTTCGTTGCCGAGGTATTCATCCTCGTAAGATTCAGCAATTCTTGCTCTTTCAGGTGGAGATTGTCGCATAGCATTTGAGTCATTTAGCTTTAGAGATGGGCTTTCATTAGGGGAATTTCCTGTTCCAATTGGAAGGGGTGCACGTGTCCTTTCATGGAAGAAAGCTTGATTTTCGGGAACAACTACAGTTTCGGGTATATCTTCTTTGAAGCGCTTACTTTGGGTCGCTTTAGTTGAAGGGGCTTTACGCTTTTGACCCGCTTCAATTTCAGGAACTTGAGCTTGGTCTAAGTCAGGATGCATCATGAAATTCATCATTGACTCCAAGATAGCTGAACGTGCTGGTGTGTGACTTGGCTCGCAATATTCAAGCAATCGCTTGCAACGTATCACGTCCTCTTTTGAGGTTGAAGGGCGGTACTTAATGAATAGATTCTCGGGGCCAAAACGAACATCTGCCGTAAAATTTAAGCATTCGGCCTCGCCACCCGCTTCGAGGTATAACTTGCCATTTCCTTTACGGTCACCGGTTTTGCTTGTGCTTATATACTTGGCTTTCACCTTTAAGTCGGTTGTTTTAGATAAATTGTGCATTTTCAGTTTGATAGCGGTTCCAGTGGTAACTTTGGTGCCTGCAGGTATGATCTCACCAGTTCGACAATTATATAAGTCCCAAGACAAATGGCTTGTTAGATTCATTAAAGTCCCTTTTTTTAATTAAGCTATCGGGTAAATGATTTTTTAATAAGGCTATTTTAAAATTAGATTGACTGAATTATATTAGCTAAACGTTAGCAAATGGGACATAAAAATTCAACAAGGTGATCTTACGTGAACAGGCAATGTCATCAACTTAAAAAAAAGATTGGACATGGACAAGTTGGACTATTTGGACGGAATTGGACTGATTGGACCAGTCCAACATGTCCAATTAAAACCAATGGTGCAGTCAATAGCCTACTATTTAATGGGTTTATCGGAATCAGGTTCAAAAAATAATTTTCTAAACGCAGCCGCAATCACCGCTCCAATAAAAAAACCGGGCGCTACAATCAGAATCCCCAACAAAATTGCTGTTAAAATCACATACCGTGTGTGGTCAGGTCCCCCAGCAATCTGACCGAGGTTGCGTATATAGCTTATGATCTCTTTTGAAAAATAGAATCCTCCCACCAAACCAATAAGCAACTCTCCTAGAATTGGGCTGAAAAATATAAGGAGTATTCCAATAATCAGCAAAATGTAGGCAACTGTTTGCTCTTTGTTATACTTGGCATAGTCATACATTTCGTCGAGTTTTTTTGAATAACGCTTATTGTACAAATCTTCCCGCTCTTCGCCTTCAACGGATTCTTTTTGGGTCTTTTCATATGTTTTGGATTCGGTATCAGAAATTCTAGATGTATCATGCGGTTCAGCAGTGTAAATTTTAGAGGGTTCTGCGGAAGAAGTTTTGGCTGGTGAAGATAGAGGTGGAGGCTCGGGGAGATTAGTTTTAGGCTCCCGAGCTTGGTTGGGATCCTTTGGTAATTTAGGATCGTTAGCATTCATGTTTTCCCCCTTTGATTGTAAATTCTATCTAAAAACTCACCTACTTGTTATAACTATCCTAAGTCTACTATGCAATGATTTTTTGAGGGGGCTCCCATCCAGGTTATGTAGAATTCCAAATCAACAAAGCCCCCTGCTCGCTAGAAAATTAATTAATCGAACAATAATAATGGCTTGCGATATTTAAAAAAAGTTGCTACAATTCAACATTTAGTAATAAAGTACGTGCTGCTAATGATCAATCAATGGTTAACTTGGTTAAATTACCTGCTTGTCGTCTTGGCTCTATTATTGGGTTTAGCTACAGCTGCTTTTTGGCTGAAACGTCCTGCCGAAATTGCCAGTGTTCTTCCTCTATCCAAAAATTCCGGATTGCCGAAAGGGGCCTTTGAATTAGCTGAAGATGCCTACCGGGATATTGGAGGGCCTTTGTTCGCTTTGCAGTTGGCATCTCCGACATTGCAAGTACCCGATTTGCGGCAGCAGCTGATTTATTATGGCAAAAACGGTAGGCCCGATGCTCAATCTCAGCGCACTCTCTTGCATTTTTCTTTTAATGCAAATAAGACGATTGTCTCAATACCTCCCGATGAGCCCCTCTATTTAATCTTTGACAAAAAGAGCACTTCGCCGAAATATATATTTAGTCCTGAAAATGATAAAACTTCTTTATGGATTAAAGCAGTTCCGGTAGATAATGAAGTGCAAATTAACGTTGTATTGGAAAATGAAAAGGGAGAAAAAATTACTGAGCCTGAAGCATATGCCCAATTTCGGCTTCCGGAAAAAGAATTTGTTAGATTTGCCGGTGCGACTTGGGAAATAGGCTCTTTTCGCGTTGATGGTACACTATTAGCTAGACAGCGGGCCCGTTGGTTTGGTATGGATCGTTTTCTGGAGCATCATGGGGGCGAGGATTATCAACATGCGAAAGGCAAACAACGTATTGATTTTGGAGAAAATGATGATGTTTACTCGGTATTTGCCAACCTGGGGGATTGTTTAATTTGGAATCAAAATCGTTGGAAGGTCGTTTTGCCCGGGGAAGAATCATTAGAACATCCCTTATTGGTGGTAAAAAAAATTGATGATAGACTCATGACATTTGAGCTATGGGATGTAGAGGGAAAGGGAAAAGTTTTATTGAATCTGTTAAAGTCCAATGAACCCTGGACAGCTCAGAACGCGCAGATACTGCAAAACATGTTTAAATTTGTGGGTGCACGTACCTGGACTCAATGTGTATTTGAAATTAATCGCGAAAGGATGGTATTAAGTCCAGCAGATTGGTTATTATTAACCCCTAAGGGATGGAAAAAGCTTGGCAGCGAAGAAGATATCGATAACTATGTCAGACGAAAAATGACGGGAACGCTATTCGTTTTCGAAGGAATAACACGAAAAGAAGAAAAGCAAGTCATGAAAGGAACTCTCTATAGCCCTGCGCGCAATGATTTTCAAGAAGTCGAGATTGCTTTGCAAGCAGGTGGAAATAAAAAAGATTCCAAAGATGCTAAGGATCCAAAAGATTCCAAAGATACTGGCGATGCAAAAGGTGCGAAAGATAAAAAGAATGCTGTTGAAGCGGCAGGGTCCTCTAAACAGGTGATTGCTGCTCCTTTGACTCGGCCAGAAAATGAAAATGTGCGGAATCCAAGAGCGCAACCGCCCTCGGTTACCCCATTACCTATAAAAGATCAATCCTCTAAACGTTAAGGTGCGACAGACATGATAGGCAAAATGCAGCTCATTTACTCTTTGCCGAGTTACACAAGAGGCCTTATAACAGGATTACTGCTTACCGGAATCCCACTTTTGTCATTGTTTGGGCAATCAATCGCTGAAAAAAAGGCCAACCTTCAGTCTTCTGAAGGTGATCTTGGGCATGAGACAGAGCAATTTTTAATGCAAGTGAATAAAGAAACACAAGAGATTCATGCTCATATTAATCAACTCTATGAGGAAGCCTTACGCCTTTATCAGGAGCAAGCTCCCCCTGAAGAATACCAGAGCTTGCTAGAACAAATCAATATGCAAAAGCGTTCTTTAATCCGTTTAGAGAACGCCTGGCGTGAGATGGCTTCTCGCACACATCGGACAGAAGAATATGGACTTTGGCATGCTCCGGATACAACCATTGAACAACTGATTATCGACTATGGTTCTCTAGATTATGTCTATTTAATTCCACCTGAAGTCGGGGGTATTAAACTGAGCATTGATTCTAATTTACCTATTCCACGGGCAGCTTGGAGTGAAATGCTCGAACTTATTCTCACCCAAAATGGGGTAGGAATTAGAGAACTTAATCCCTATTTGCGCCAAGTTTATTTGGTCAAAGAAAGCAACTATTTACGTTTAATCACTAATCAACGCGAAGATTTGGAGGTGCTACCTCCCGATGTCCGCGTCTGCTTTGTCCTTTCTCCAGAACCTTCTGAAGTGCGCCGCTCTTTTTCTTTTCTTGAAAAATTTATCAACCCCAATACGACCGTTCTGCAAATTCTAGGGCGCGATATTTTATTGATTGGTCCGGTTGGCGATATTAAAGATTTGCTTAGGCTTTACGATTTTATTTCCATTAACCGCGGGGAGAAAGACTATAGTCTCTTGCCCCTTCGTAAAGTCGGTCCTGAGGAAATGACGAAAATTCTGTCGGCTATTTTTGATCAATCAGAGTCTAGCATCGTGCACTCCGGCAAGGGTGGTAAGGCCGATCAATCCGTTCCTGAAGCCAGTGGATTGCGGATTGTACCCCTTCAAGATTTGTCTCAGGCTTTATTTATTGTGGGGACCCGCGAAGAAGTGCGCAAGGCAGAAGAAATAATTCAAAACGTGGAGAGCCAGGTAGCAGGCGGGCGCGAAAAGACTGTATTTTGGTATACGGTCAAGCATTCTGATCCTGAAGAGCTTGCCGATGTCCTTTACCGTGTGTATGCGTTAATGATTGCCACGGGAACGGGCTGTGAAGAGGGGCAACAGGCTTCTGGACAGGGCTGTGACAATAACCAGGCGAACCCTCCGTGCCCACCTAATGTTCCGCAAAAAGAACCCCCTTCAACTCTTTATGGAGAGGAGGGGTATTATCAAGAAGGCGGATTCATTGTCAATCCAGAGCCGATAGAACCCCGAGTTTTTACAGAGACAAATCCCAACTCTGATCGTGAGAATTTTATTGTCGATGCCAAGACTGGCGCTATTGTCATGGTTGTGGAGGCCGACGTTTTGCCCAAAATTAAAGACCTGCTGGGCAAGCTCGATATTCCTAAGAAGATGGTCCAAATTGAAACCCTTTTATTTGAAAAAGTTCTCACGCGAGAAAACAGTTTTGGGCTTAATTTACTAAGAATTGGGGCGGCTGCCGAACGTAATAGGTATCGTAATTCTTATGATAGCTCAGGAAATTTCTTTAATAACATTTACGCCGAAGGTTTTGATTCCCCGGCGGCAACTTTTGGCAAAGGACTTTTTGATTTCTTTTTCAGTAATAGAAAGTCACACTGTGGCATTCCTGCATTTGAGCTGGTTTATCGCTTTTTATTAAGTCAAGACGATATTCAAATCAATTCTTGCCCTTCAATTTTGACGATCAACCAAACACCTGCTACGATTGCCGTCAATGAAGATATTTCCATCAATACCGGCGTGTTCGAAGTGGAAACAGCCAAAGGGGTCACTTTAAAAGATGCCTTCACGCGAGCGCAATACGGGATAACCATCAGCCTTAAACCCACCATCCATATGGCTCAATGCGATGATGAAGACCCTGAAAAAGAAAGCTATGATTACGTCACCCTTGAAACTGACATCACCTTTGATACCATTCAGGGAGGCAATCCCAGCCGGCCCGATGTCGTAAGGCGCCATATCAGCAATCAAGTGCAAGTTCCAGATGGTGAAACCATTATTTTAGGCGGATTGCGCCGGAAAGTTACCCAAGATGGCCGCGAAGCGATCCCTTTTCTTGGCGAGCTGCCGGGAATAGGCAAGCTTTTCAGTCTGACTGAGTTGCGTGAGACAAGCACCGAGATGTTCATATTCATTACACCCCATATTGTTAAAGATCCCAAGGAGCAGCTGGCTTGCCTTCGACAAGAACTCCTTTGCGTGCGCCCCGGCGATATCCCTTACTTTTTAGAATGCGTAGAAGAAGCTAACCGGTTTGAAAAATCACGCTTAATGGAAGGCAGCATGTCTATCCTCTTTGGCCGAACCCGCGATCGTTATTATGTACCCGATGATTGTAAAGCAGAGTGCGAATGCCCAGCCTATGATTATGGGGAATATGATGGACGCTAAGCATCCGCATAAGGAATCACTTAGCGAAGAGGCCCTTGGTGGTGATGCTCAGGCGAGCATGGCTGAACAATTCGGCATGCGCATCATCCATGATCTCTCTGCGACGCGAGTCAGTAAGGAAATTTACAAGCTCGTTCCCTATGCGTTTGCAAAGAAAAATGTGGTTATTCCCATTCAAGATAACGATCACTGCGTTGTGGTAGCTGTGGCCGATCCCCTCAATCTTAGCCCGCTTGAGGAATTACGTTTTCTCCTCAACAGTGATATTGAAGCAGTTTACAGCCCGCGTGATACCATTCTTTCTGCCATTCATGATTGCTATAATACCGAAGATGGAGCCGCTTCGCAGCTCATTGCCGATTTGGGGGATAAAAATGAGGAAGGGCGTGGTGATGGCGAGGTTGAAGTTTTTGACCTTCTCGACAATAGCCGCCTGCAATCCCCCATCATTCAGCTGCTTAACCTCATATTAACCGAAGCGATTCAGCAAGGCGCTTCAGACATTCATTTTGAACCCTCTGAAAATGGGATGCGCGTCCGCTATCGGATAGATGGTGTGTTGCAAAGCCGCCATGCTCCTGCTTTAGAATATCAAGTCCAATTGCTGACCCGTATTAAGGTGATGGCTAAACTCGATATTGCCGAACACCGGCTGCCCCAAGACGGACGAATCAAACTCCGCATGGGACGGCGGGAAATTGACTTCCGGGTCAGTACGGTTCCCATTTCAGGCGGGGAGAGAATTGTGCTCCGTATTTTGGACAAGAGCAACGTGCTTTTGGGATTTGATCAGATTGGCATGCTGCCAGACGTCTTGGAACAATTTAAACGCCTTGTCGATTTACCGGAAGGCATTGTATTGGTCACAGGGCCTACCGGAAGCGGCAAAACCACTACCCTTTATAGCGCTATTTGTGAAATGACCAATGATGAAATCAATATTATGACCATTGAAGATCCCGTGGAGTATAACCTCAAAGGGATTGCCCAAATTGGAGTACATCATAAAATTAAGTTGGATTTTGCAACGGGTTTAAGGCATATTTTACGTCAAGACCCTGATGTTATCATGGTGGGTGAAATCCGCGATAAAGAAACTGCTGAAATCGCCATTCAAGCTGCCTTAACCGGCCATTTGGTGTTAAGCACTCTCCACACAAACGATGCCCCCTCGGCTATTACCCGCCTGGTCGATATGGGGATAGAACCCTACCTGCTTTCTTCTTGCGTGGTGGGAGTACTGGCTCAGCGTCTAGTACGCCGCATCTGCCCCGAATGTAAAGAGAGTTATGTCCCCAATCCAAGGGAACTGCAGAGCCTAGGCCTTAAACTTGAGAATTTGACCGGCGGCTGCCTTTTTCGAGGCAAAGGATGCGGTGCTTGCTATCATACAGGCTTTAAAGGCCGGCAAGGGGTCTATGAGCTGATGCCTATCAACAATGCGATTAACAAGCAAATTGTGCAAAGTCCCGATGCGATTGAAATCCGCCGGGTGGCTGTTTCTCAAGGAATGGTCAGCCTTCTAGGACATGGTGCAGAACTTGTTAAAAATGGCTCTTCAACAGTCGCTGAAGTCCTGCGTGTGGCACGCGGAATTGAAGAGCAGGGGTAAACATCAGCTATGCCGCACTATCAATACCAATATGTCGACACTCTGGGCAAAAGACGATCGGGAGTAATTGAGGCTCAAGGAGATCGAGAAGCAAAAGAGAAATTGCGCGAACAAGGGGTTTTGGTCACCCAGCTGACAGCCAAAACTAAAGTTAACAAGAAGCAGAATCTCAGGGGGGATTATCTTGTGGCTTTTACGGTGCAATTATCGCAGTTAATCAACGCCGGCGTCCCTTTATTCGAAAGCTTGACCGCTCTTGAGGAACAATCGAGAGGGGAATCTTATCATCGCATCCTCTTAAGTTTATGCGAACAAATTCGCAGCGGGACCTCATTATCGGCGGCTATGGCAACCTACCCAGAAAGTTTCGATAAGCTCTATTGTGGCATGGTGGCCGCCGGTGAAGCTGTTGGGGCTTTAGGACCTGTTTTGGAAAAGCTCACCCACTTCTTAACCCGCCAAATGAAGCTTAAAAAGCAGATTGTTACGGCCATGATTTATCCGGGGATTTTAGGGGGATTTTCTTTATTGATTATCTGTATGCTATTGGGTTTTGTCGTCCCCTCCCTCGAAGGGCTCTTCGCAGATAGAAAGCTCAATGCCTTTACTAATGGTGTGATGGCCTTTAGCCGTCTATTTCGTGGTTACTGGTGGCTTTATCTGCCTTTGCTCATTGGAAGCAGCGTGTGGGCAATTTGGAACATCCGAACTGAGCGGGGCAGGTTGTGGTTAGAGAGAACTCTTTTAAAAATTCCGGTACTTAGAACCCTAGTGATTCAAACAGCCGTCTCCCGTTTTTGCCTAACCATGGGAACTTTGTTGCAAGGTGGTTTAAGCATGATGGATGCTTTGCGCATCTCAAGGGGGGTGATGCGCAATGTGGTGCTTGAAAATGAAATCAAGGGTGCCGAAAAAAAAATCATTGAAGGCCGTTCCTTAAGTCAAGAATTAGGACGGTCGGACTATTTTCCTCAATTGGTGGCACGCATGCTGGGTGTTGGGGAGGAGTCGGGAACAAGTGTGGGCATGCTTAATCGCATTGCAGATATGTATGAACAAGAGGTGGAAAAAACCCTAGATAGGGTGATGGCCCTTTCCCAACCGATTATTTTAATCGTGATGGGAGTAGTCATCGGGACAGTTCTATTGGCAATTTTATTGCCTTTGACGGACGTTAGTTCCTTTTCCGTAGGATAAAAAAATAGCCGCAGATATGTGGTTTATGAAAATTGAGAGGAAAAAATGAAATGTTATCTTTTTAAAAAGCGCTTCATCACACTCGTTGAAATGATGATCGTGATGTTTTTAATCGCCATGATTACAGGTGTCATCGCTTACAACTATACCGGGAGTTTGGAAGAAGGAAAGGCCTTCAAAACCAAAGCCGGTATTGAAAAAATACGTACCGTATTGGACCTCCATTTGGCTACTCATCCAGATGATGTCGATAGTATTGAGAGCAAATGGCAAGGAGTTTTGGAAGATTCGCAATTGGTAAAAAATGCCGGGGAATTGAAGAAAGATGGTTGGGGTAAAGAATATGAAGTTTCCAGAGGTCAAGACAATGAAATTGAAATCAAATCTTCAAAGTACGATGCCTATCAAAGTTCAAAGGGAAAAGGCAGTATGTTTAATAGCAAGGGATCTTAATCATTGAGCATATTTTGTATTGTTAGAAAATCATTTTTTACCCTTCTTGAACTGCTGGTTGTTTTACTCATCATCTCATTAGGTATTGCACTGACTGGAGTAAAGATTCATGAAGCCTACACTGAACAACGCTTTCAATCGGATGCTCATAAGGTCTTGAGCCAACTTGCCTTGGCTCAAGACCTCATGCTCATACTCGATGCTGATGTACAAATTAAGTTCTCGCATGATCCTGATACGAAACAGGTCGTTTGTTGGTTGGAAATTGAAAAACCTTTAGAGAAGGGATGGACTCACATTCTTGAGCACAAGTTGCTACTCCCTTCTATAGGCTACTATGAGTTTAAGAGACGTCATAAAAATCCTTTGACCCTTGAATTTACCTTAGGAGGGATGAGTAAAGGCATGCTGGTTTTATTTGAGGGAAAACAAGATTCCCATCGATCAGATAAAAGGCAATTCACCATTGAATTGACCGGTTACCCCATCCCCTTTGGGGGTCAAAGGAAAACAATTAAAAAGCAGAATAAAACTGCGTTAAGCCAAATACTTTATCCAAATGAAGTTAATGAAGCCCTCCATTCTGAAAAAGATCAAGAAAAGCCATCATAAGCGCCATTTTCTGCTTTTAGAAATGATGGTGGCGGTCTTCATTCTATTGATTTGCATTGCTCCCACTATGCGTATCTATACCAACATGTATCTTGGACAAGAAGTAATTGTGCGGGAAAATCGACGGGATCATCTAGCCCACCTTGTGCATGCATCTGTCACTAATCAACTTTACCAAAACACCATTGCTTTAGGGGATATGGTTCAAGGTTCGCCTATGCAGCTGCATGATCGTGAACTAGAAGAAAAACTGAGAAATTTAGCTTATGAGTGCTCTTTTGCTTTTAGAGTCATTAGCGAGAGTAAGGCGCAAAATGAGAAGAAGCCTAACGAGTACCTATTGGAATTGGCCATCAAGATGAAAGATAGCTCAGTCAACAAGAAATCGGAAGAAATGACATATATCTATCACGTTTATGTCGATCACGGAGGGGGGGGAAAGGATAAGAAAGATAAAGACCCTACCAAGGCGTTATTGCAAGCAAAGGCCCCTTCTCAAGTAGGGGCCAATAAATAATGAGAATTTTCCGTAATGTGCGAAAGTTTACATGACCCTAGTTGAAACCATGATTGCCATTTCGCTGCTTTCCATGGTTCTAATGGTGGCCTTTGGCTTTTTTCGCGAACTATCCCACCTCTCTCTATTAATGGAAAAACAGCAAAAAGACACTTTTCAGATGCGCTATGTCGAATCGCGCCTCTTTTTTATTTTTTCGCGCGTGGTGAATGAAAATTTACCAAAAATGCGTCCTTTTTTCTTTTATACTCAGCCGCCGCAGAAGTTTTCAGAATTTAAGAGTTTGATTTTGACTTTTGATAATGGTGTACGGATCGATCCCCATTTTTCAGGCGATATTTTAGCCCGCCTCTACCTGGATACCGATCATCGGCTGCATTTAGCCATGTGGCCGTTAAGAATCCCTCAACCTCATCAATTCATGCAAGAAGAAATTTTACTCGATAATGTTGTGGGTATCAACCTTGAATTTTATGCTTCACCTGAAAAGAAAATGAGCTCCAAAGCGATTGGGGGAAAATCAGCGACTCTTAAAGAAGGTCAAACACAACCTGAAAGAGATCAATGGCATACAGAATGGCTTTTGACTCACAAACAAATGCCATCCCTCATCAAGCTGAGCCTCGAAGTTGCTAAAAATCCCGCTGCACTCTTGCCACAAAATAAAGGGATGAAAGTCGAAACAGAACAGTTTGTCTATAGGTTTGTGCTTCCCAGCAGTCAAAATCCCGTTTACTATCCCCCGGATTAAGCCATGAATATTTTACCCTTAATCCTCGCTCTCATGCTTATGCTCTCTGTTCTGACGGTTGAGAGATTAGCAAAATATAAAAATCAGACCATTGTGCAGCACCACTATCAAAATTTTTTGAAGCTTGAGGAGAATAACGTCTTTAATGTAAGGCAAAAATTGTTATTTGACGAATCATCCGGAAAAAAGGATCACCATCAACTGTCGTTTCGTTTTTTTATCGATAAAGAGGTACGCGAAGATAAGAAGATACCTAAGCAAAATCGTGACTTGATTAAGGAGTTTCTAAAGATTGTTTACGGACATACAACATTTTACCAAGAATTAGAGGGCAAGTCGCAAGACTTTTTAGAAGAGATGTTGAATGCCATTCAAGAAACAGCCGATGTGGCACCTAAAGCTCTGATTAAACGCATTGAGGATATCGCCCGTTTAAAATTAAAGGATCCAGCACTCCAAGAGGCTTTTTATCACATGCTTAAAGGCACGATCAGTTGGGAACAAGAAAAGAGGTGAAAGAGTTCTCACCGGAGATGCAAAAAAAGGCTTATGTATCTTTACTGGAGTTTATTAATTATGACAGGGCACCAATTATTGAAGTACAACATGCGCCACGTGAGTTATTAAAGGCAATCTTTGTGAATGACGAGGTGGTAGAGGCTATTATTTTGAAACGCAATGAACTGGCCGAAGAAAAAGATACTGCCGGTTTTAAAAGTGAATTTTTAGATAAGCGTCGTCCAGGGATTGAAGATGCCCTGCTCGATTTTAAGATTTCGGGCACCGATAAATCTGTTTATGATTAGAGCGCCCCAGGCTCATACCTTAATGTCATTAACTTAAAAAAAAAGATTGGACATGGACGGGTTGGACTAATTGGACAGATTGGACTAATTCCAACATGTCCAAATAGTCCAATCTTTTCTTAGCATAATGAATATGATATTGTATCAAAAAGACTATTCCACTAAATTATCTTTACTAAAATAAAAATATCATTTAAAATTAATGATCTAATTTTAAATTTAAGTAGGAGAATTTGATATGTTATTTAATAGTTTGCCACATGAATTAGTTGAGTATATGTTTACCATGGTCGATCCAAAATTGGATTCTAACCCACTTCCTGAAGTTTGTAAAGGATGGAATGGCAGCCAAGAAACCTTGCTAGAAAGAATATGGCAAAAGCTAAAGGATCTATCAATCCAAGAGGGTTGTCCCTCATTAAAAAATAGAATGGAGGAAATTGAACTTCCAGGAACAGATAGATATATAACTTTATTCAAAAAGCTCTTTCAAACTTGTCATGCTTTTCATGACAACCCCCCCGTTCTTTCAGAAACTATTCACTTTTTTCTAGAAAGACAGAAAGCAGCCGATCGTCATTTGATCAATTTTTGGAATAAGGCTTCGTGTTATCCAAGAGATTTCCAAAAAATTACTTTACCACCTCTCCAAGATGCAGAAGAGATTAGAGCATGGCTGGAAAATACCGATAATAAAGATTTTCTAGGGCAAATGGACGTATTAGAAATTACCTCAGCAAAGTTAGAAGAATTACCTCCTGAAATTGAACATTTCATTAATTTAAGAACAATATACTCTAAATTATAATGACTTGATTTCATTACCTTCTGAGATTGGAAATTTAAGGAACCTTGAAAATCTCGAGCTGTGTGAAAACAAGTTAATTGATCTGAACCCTGAAATTGTTCATTTAATTAAGCTGAGAAAGTTACATCTTGGGTATAACTGCCTAAAGAAACTTCCTTCACAAATCGGCGCTTTGACAGAATTAGTAAAGCTTATCTGTTGTAGCAATAAGTTAATAACAGTTCCAAAAGAATTAGGTTGCTTAACGATGCTCAAAAAGCTCTATCTTGGCGATAACGAACTAGTGGAATTGCCTTCAGAACTTGGTAATTTAACCCATTTAGAGGGTTTTGAACTAGAGAATAATAATTTAATAGTGGCCTCTTTGCCCCCAGGAAATTTTAGCTCTTAATCCAACGGGTCTCGAAGCACAAAGAGGACAACAAGAAGCTTAAATACCCTCTTCACGGAGAAAATGACTCTTAACACTGATTACTATTTAATAAAGAACATTAGACTTCTTTCGAAATTGGACAATTGGATTAATTGGACGGGTCGGACTATTTTGACACTTTGGACATGTTGGAATTGGTCGAATCTGTCCAATTCCGTCCAATTAGTCCAATTAGTCCAACTCGTCCATGTCCAATCTGTTTAATTAAAGACTAGTATACTGTACTAGGGATTATCTGCTTCTTTTCTCTTGGCTTTCCGAAATAGGGTGCTGGGATCAATCGCTTTAACTTTGGTATTTGACGCTCCATTTGCATATTCCTCTTTGAAATAATCCCTAAGAAAGTAAAAATTTCCTTTTTCCCAAAGGGGTATACTGTTGTCTAAAGATCGACCTTCCACTTTCTGAGCGTGAACAAAGCGATTTTTTTATTTTCTTTAACAGCAGAATTGTTGGCATTAGGGATTGCGTTAGGCTTGTATCGCAAAACAATATTATCCAAATTCAAATAATTAAATGAACTCATAAAATCACTTTTTTTTAATATTTTATATCTTACATAATTATACAACATTTACTGTTAATGTTTTATTCAGAAATTATTAAATCTATTTTTGGAATATTTTTTACTAATTTATGATAAAAGTTATTGATTGACATCCTTTTTTGAACACGCTAGAAGGGATTATAGGAGAGAATCTCTAACAAAAGGGGGCGTGTTCGTTTATTCGGTCAGTTTTTTTTCAAAATTCTGCCTGACCAAAAGGAATTTTATGCTTTTGTTACGTTATGTTATATTTCTTATGTTATGGTTCAGCCAGAGCGCCTATGCAGAACCTTATGAGAGGTTTTTAGACTCGATTTTGAATAATGGGCATACCGTTAAACTAGTCGATGGTTCATTATGGGAGGTTAAAGGCAATTTAAAAGAAATTGAAAAATGGCAGCATGGGGACCCTATTGTTTTCGATCCCGAATTTTGTTTAAAAAATTTACGCACAAAAACTTCTATAAAAATTAGCAACTGTGGTTATCAAGCAGAAGTTTATCGTGCAGAAGCCATTTCTTTCCAAGAAAACTGCTTGCTTCTTAGTGATCATTCTATTTGGAGGGTTAGTTGCCAAGAAAATCGGAACTTTCTTTATCATTGGAAATCGGGAGATAAAGTCATCATTTTTACAGCCTCTGATTTGATAGGGTGTTATCTTATCAATCTTGACCAGCCATTCGATAAGCGTATCTTGTATGCAAACTATTGTTCCCATAAAGAGAAAACCCCTTATCTCCATTTAATCTCGAATATTGCTTTAGAAGGTTTATCACTTAATCACATCAGCATCCAATTGGATAATGGTTTTATCTGGAAAGTAAAAAACTCCTTTCAAGCTACCTATTTTGAGGAAATCACACGTAATTGGAGAACAGGGGATGAAGTGAGTTTTTATTGTGCTATTTCTGAGGATGGGGGCAAAAGAAGTTTAGACTTTTATTTAGCGAATCTTCGCACACTCTGCATTATCCCTGTAAAATATAAAGAACAAAAGGAGAGATGCGTTTCTTATACGATCGAAAAAATCGAAATTTATACCTCCTATTTGTTTTTTGATCATGCCTTAATCACTTTGAATGATGGCTCCTGTTGGAAAATTCAAGATCCGATCATCCAGAGCTGGGAAGAAGGGAATCACGTTCTTATATGCCGTGATTTTAGAAGTAATGATCGTGATAAATTATACACTTTAATCAATTCAGATCTGGGAGCGAGTTCTTCGTGGATTTTTCAAATTATGCTAATTCTGGGGTTCAAGGAAGTCATGCAAATTGAGAGGCTCCAACCTTGCGCATCCTGATCTTTTAACAGGATGGCAAGATGGGCAGGATTTATAGGTTTATTTTTTCCTGAACTGATCTAATTTCGCGCGGAGGTATATTTCTAAATTTTTTATATTTTCGGCTTCTTTTTGTGAAACTTCTTGTAATACTGTATTCAAACGCTCAATGCGCTGAGATTTTAATCCTAAGGGCTCCTCCTCAAAACTCTCAAGGTCTCCATCCGAGGGTATAACCTCACTCTCAAGGTCTTCATCCGAGGTTATGACCTCAGTCTCAAGGTCTTCATCCGAGGGTATGACCTCCGATTCCTCAGAGGACGGGAAATCAACCGGCTCCTCAGGCCACGCGAGCGTATTCGAATCTTCAGAGTAAATGATCTCCCCTGGTTTAATATTCATTCCTTCATTAATTCTGTCATGCATATAATTGACGAGATACTTAACTTTCTCAAAGCTTTCACACTCTACTTCTAAAGTTTGATTGTCGATTTCCTCATATTTAATCAGTGTAAAACAATTATTAGCATAATCTAGTTTTATACCATGTTCTACGATTTCACGAGCACGAGAGTCATAATAGGAAAGAATACAACGATCGGATCTGCCCTCATCTGGTCGAATAATTACTCTATCCCAAGTGTTCATCGCAGATAAATAATATTCAGCTTGTTCTTTAGTGTAAGGAACAAATGAATGATGTTTTTGAATTTTTCCATGCAAAGAAGAAGCTATTGATTGAAGATAATCCACTATTATTAACTGACTATTCCACCAAGAGGGAAGACCATACATTCCAGAGTGTCTGAAACCACTAATTTTATAATCTATTAAATCGCGGCAGGTTTGTTTAAATTCTCTCTTGTCTTCGGTTGATTGGCAAGTACAACGCACAGTAGTTTCCCAAGACTTTGCAACTTTAGGTAATGTTTTTTGCCTTGTTTAAGGGATCACAAAAAGAGAAAATATGGCCTAGAAGGCGAGGAGAAGAAGTAATTGTGCCTGAGAGCTGATTCGGAATAGGATTATTTTGAAAATTGGCTTGATTGATTCCTTTTGCTGCTTCCAGCCAAAGTTTGGATACCAAGGGTATCGAGCTTTGTTGGGTTTGGTGATCACAAAAAGAGAGGATATGATTGAACAAATTCGGATCAGTAAGGGCGTGAATTTGCTGATTATTCTGAATATTTAAATGCATATATTTCCTTTATTTTATTTTTAAGCAAAAAAAAATTTTATAATATTTTATTTAATTTTGTCAACTAAATAATTGATTTTGAATAGCTTTTCTTGATAAAAAAGATTACGTGGAAATAGAAATTTTTGTAACAGTTCGGATACCCTCCTTTGTCGGGGTATCTGAGCGAAGGTAATCAGGCCGTCTCGGCCTGATTCCTAATGAGGTTTCGCTCAGGTTCTGAACTGTTACAAATTTTTTATCATATTTTTAATTCTGAGATTAAAGAACTCAGTTTTTCATATTCCCTTTGAGCTGACTCTTCCAAAGGATCTTGATTAGCAAACTTGATCAGGTCGGCCTCTGTTAAAAAAAGAGAGCATTTTTTCTTTTATCCCTGAAGCAAGAGAAGGTTGATCCTTCAATATTTGTACAAGTTCGGGGGTAGTGAGACTGGCGGCACGTATGCCTAAACGTTCTTGAAGGGCAATAAGCAAGATAGTGGTTAATTCCCCATAATAGGCTTTTAACTCCTCTTTTTTGATAGGATGACTCCCTTGTAATTTCTTGATGGAAATCTCCAACAGTTCTTTCGGGACCAGGGGATTTAATTTTTTCTGCTTCTTTCTTAGGCCAAAAATCCCGTAGAAAGGTAGGCGATCCAGCCGATCCCGCCCGCAAGGATGAAGATCACTATCGCCACCCAGGGGAAGCTGTGTGCGGCTAATTGCAGGCGGTTGCGTTGCATTTCTTCCTGCAAACGCTGGGGATTATCAATCAAAAACTCTCGGTTCGCTTGGGTCAACCCCAAGGGGAACTGTGTTTCTAAGGGTGCAAGAGGAGCATAAGCTAATTCCTCCAGAGAAACTTGCTCAGCTGACGGAACCCCTTGCGGATAGAGAGAGGGTAAAGTCAAAGGAAGATGCAGTGTCGGCCTTCAAGTTCAACTCACCTATGAGAAGCGCGGGAGATATAATAAAAAAAAACCACACCCAATTCATCGTTTGCGCCCTCTTAAACGAAAGAAACGATAAAGTACATCAGCTGTTGACTCTCCCGTATGCATGGAGGCTAAATCGGCACCGATCCTTTCGAAGAGCTGTTTTAAAGCCATTTGATGTGCTTGCGCTTTTTGTTTAAAATGCGCTTGTACGGCTTGATCTTGAGTATCTACCACGGCTTGCTCCTCTGCTTCTAAATCATGCAAAGTAAACAGAGCTTGAGGGGCGAATAGCGTTTCATAATTATCGTATACATAAATGGCGATGAATTCATGGCGTTTAGCAATGTGAGCTGCCTGCTGGCTGAAAATAGCCCGTCAAAAAATCGGAGATGAGAAAGCAAATAACTTGGCGTCTTTGGACCTGTCCTAGAAAGCTTAAAGCTTTTTGTAAATCGGTCCCTTTATGCTGGGGGGTAAAATAAAGCAGTTCGCGGATCACCCGCAGCACATGTCGCACACCCTTTTTGGGCTTTAAGTAAAGTTCAATTTCATCCGAAAAAAGAAGCAAGCCCACCTTATCTTGATTCTTAATGGCTGAAAAGGCTAAAAGGGCAGCTATTTCTGCAATGAGTTCACTTTTGAGACGAGCCGTATGGCTGAAGCGCGAGGAAGCAGAGACGTCGACAATCAACATTACGGTGAGTTCCCGTTCTTCGCGAAAATTTTTGACAAAGGGATGTTGAGACCTGGCAGTCACATTCCAATCAATGCTGCGTATGTCATCTCCGGGCTGGTATTCGCGGACATCTTCAAATTCTAGCCCTTTCCCTTTGAAAGTCGAGCGATAAATTCCGGCAAAGAAATCATCGACGTTGCGCATGGCTTTAATCTGTAAACGTCGAATATGTTGAAAAGCTTCAGAGGGTGCTAGCATAGGCGTTATGGGCTTCATGGAACTTGAAGGTTGTCAAGAATGCGGGCAATTACATCATCAGTCGTCAAATTTTCGGCTTCAGCTTCATAGGAGAGACGTAAACGATGGCGTAATATGGGAGGCGCAATCTCTTTGATGTCTTGAGGGGTGACAAAATAACGGCCGGCCATCAGAGCTCTGGCTTTGGAAGCTTGTTTGAGGGCTAAGGCAGCCCGCGGGGAAGCTCCATATTCCAACAGTCCTTCAATGGGTACTTGCAAAGTTTTTGGTTGGCGCGTAGCCTGGACGATATTGAGCAGGTAATCGATCACGCGCTCATCTAAATAAATAGTCTCTGTAAGTTGGCGCAATTCAATGAGGGCGGGGATCTCTAATACAGGTTTGACTTGTGGAAGGGGGCCAATAGTTCCCATGCGTTGCAAAATGACCTTTTCCTCTTCGCGTGAAGGATAGGTCAGCTTAACCTTCATCATGAAACGGTCTGTTTGTGCTTCAGCTAAAGGATAAGTTCCTTCCAGCTCAATGGGATTTTGGGTTGCCAAGACTAAAAAGGGGGAAGGAGCTGGATAAGTTTGACCACCTATGGTGGCTTGTTTTTCTTGCATCACTTCAAGGAGGGCAGCTTGTACTTTAGCCGGGGCGCGATTAATTTCGTCTGCCAAGAGAATGTTGGTAAAAATGGGCCCTTTTTTGATTTCAAATGTGCCTTCTTTGGGATTATAAATCGGAGTTCCAGTGAGATCAGCGGGAAGAAGGTCAGGTGTGAATTGAATGCGTTTAAAATCGCAATTGATGGTGCGTGCCAAGGTATTTGCTGCGAGAGTTTTAGCAATTCCTGGAACCCCTTCAAGAAGCAGATGCCCATCTGCTAAGACCCCGATGAGGAGGCTATCAATTAGGTTTTTTTGTCCAACGATGACTTTTCCGATCTCTTGCTTAATCTTGTCTAATAATTCTTGAGCACCTTTGATTTCAGTGGGAATGGAACGTGCTTCAATGGCCATAGTCCCTCTTGTTATGCGGTTATTAGGCAGGGCAAACGCATTCTCTTAAACACAAAGACTCAAAGGCACTAAGACTCAAAGGAAAGGCCATGTCTTACGTTAGGGGCTCCCAATTGACAGGAAGACTTTGTGTCTTAGCGCCTTTGAGTCTTTGTGTTTAAAAGAAATGCGGTTGCTCTGGGTTACTAGATCTAGTATATACAAGTCTTGCACTTAATTGAATATATTAATCAGATATAAGAGCCTCTAAACTTATAAAAGAATGTTCCGCCTACCGCAATCGATATGCGGATCTCCGATGTCACCTACCTGCAATAAGCAATTAAAAATCCAGTAAAGATAGCTGCAACACCAAATCCAAAGGTTTTAAAAGCATTTTCAGTCCCTTTACAACTATCCAGAAAAAAGCCCTCTTCCCGGCTTGAAATTCCTTTCCCTTGGGGCCAACTCCATCATTAAATCTATCAAATAGTTGATAAGTTCTTATACCTTTTAGTATAATGCATAGTATACTAATAAGAGGTGGAGAAGATGACTACAGCAAAAATAAGTCCGAAAACTGCTCGTATACTTGAACGACTTCAAAGCCGTTATCATAAGCCAAAAACTGTCTTAATCGATTTGGCGTTGAAAAAATATGAAGATCAAATTTTGCTCAAAGAGATTAATGAAGGCTATGCCCGTTTAAAGGCAGATAAAAAAGCATGGGAAGAGGAGCTCAAAGAACGTCAAGAGTTTGAAGGAACAGTTGGAGACGGATTAGAGGATAAATAATAGACATCTTGCATAACCACAATTCCTTGCCCGTGCCCCTGCCCTTGCCCGATTAGTGTTGTTTTTGAGCCATTTTCACTAGCATAGACACGATGCTAATCAGCAATTCTCGCCCTTTGGCATATCGTTCTTCATTCACAAGTTGTAGTCGTTGACACGCATCTAAAATTCCCGCTCCCTCCTGCCAGAACTTTTTCGGGCAAGGGCAAGGGCAGGGGCAAGGAATTGTGGTTATGCAAGATGTCTAATGGAAGATATTGAGCGTTGCCTGAAAGCACTTTTAGGATTTAATTAGCTTTATAAATTGGGTATATTAATCAGATGACAGATGCAGCTCTATTAGGCTTTTGGCTGCCGGTTTGGGGAGGCGGATGGTAAAGGTCGTACCTTTGCCATACTCAGATTGCAACGAGATTGTACCGAAGTGTTTTTCTACAATTGTCTTTACAATTGAAAGTCCGAGACCCGAACCGCCCATTTTTTGAGAATGGGCCTTATCGACGGTATAAAAGCGATCGAAAATATGCTCTTGGTCGGCGGTGGGAATCCCAATTCCTTTGTCGGAAACTTGAATGATCACTTCGTTGTCCAATCCTTCATCCAAATGAACTTTGATGTGCGCGGGACGCTGAGAATATTTGGCGGCATTTTCAATTAAATTCATAATTGCCAATTCAAGTAATTCTGAATCGGCGATAAGGGAGATGTCTTCTTTGTTTTTTTCGATTTGGATTTGGGTGTCGGGAAAGGATTCTAAAAGCATCAAAATACATTGTTCGGACAAAGTATATAAGTCGCATTCGCTTAAGCGGGATGAAGGAATATTTTCAATATCGGCCAGCGTTAATAAATCTTTAATGAGGGCTGTCATCCGTTTACAGCTACGCACAATCTTACCCGTCATTTCATTCTGCATCTCTTGAGGAAGGCCAGGATTGTCTTGCAAGACTTCAGCAAAGCCGCGGATAACCGTGATTGGCGTCTTAAGTTCATGGGAAGCATTGGCTATAAAATCACGCCGCATTTCAAAAATTTTGTAATGGGCAGTTTTGTCTTGAAGTACTAAGATGGCCCCTGCATTATCTTTTTTAGGCGCCGCGACAATGTCTAAATATATTTTCTTGCCATCTTGATAGATCGCTAATGTATCTGTCAGCGGTCTTTTTTCTTCCTGGCAGCGTTTTAGAAGAGCTTCGCAAGACTCTTGACGCAGCGTAGAGAATTTTTTTCCAATGAAATGGCTATAGCAGTTTATTAGCTTTAGGGCCATGTGATTACTATAGGCGATGACCATATCATCATCAACGGCAATTACCCCTTCAACTAAAGATTCCAAAATTGCTTCTTTTTCATTGCGCTCTTTAGTAATTGTATCGATGTGGTTCTGAATCTTAGCTGACAAACTATTGAGGGTGAGGGCTAATTTACTGAAATCATCATTCGGATTCAGTTTTTTGATCTCAATTGCAGGCAGTGAAGTTTGGGTGCCTTTTTGGTAGGGTCTCACAGCTGTAATAATTCGTTGGATCGGTTTCGTCAAATGATGCAAGACAACCCAAGTCATCAAACTGAAAATGAGCAAAATGACCGTGGAAAATCCTAAAAATCCCATCTCAAAGTCGTGAGTTAACTCCACCATATAGGGATGGGGGAAAGCCGTCCTAAGGACATAAGTATGTCCATGAAAATCAAAAGCTTTGGCAAAATAGGCAAATTTTTGATTGAGAATTTGAGAATAATCCTCGTTGTAGCCAACTCCTTCTTGAAAAGCCTGGAGTACTTCGGGATGGTCCACGATGTAGTTTTGACTGAACTTGGGACCTAATAAACGCTTGGTGTGAGAGTCGTAAAGTATTTTATGTTCATTGGAGATAACGCTGGTTCGGAAAAACATGATGGATTTTTGGTCTTTTAACCGCCGAACCAGTGCTTCATTATTGGGTGCATCTTTGATATTAGCAATGATTTCTGAGGCGCGATCTTCCATTGAGTTAAAGACAATTCGGTGTACCCATGGCGTGACAAAAGGAAACATCAGAACAATAAATATTAAAAAGACTGAGAGATAGCCAATGAATATCTTTTGCCTAAAGCTAAACATAGAGTGTTTGTCCAAAAACGTTTTGAATTTATTATAACAAAGATTTCAATTTTAATAAAGTAAATTATTTGGAATCATCAGGTAAATGAGAATGAGAAATTAAATCCTTTCATGTCTTTCTTTGAGCCTTATGCATAACCTTTACAAATCTCATTTAATAAGTTTATTTAAAGATAGCTTAAAATTTATATAAAGTTTAGTTTTTTTATTGCTTATTTAATCAAGAAATTCGTATCTTTCTCATGTTAAGCTCTGGTTTATATTCGACCCAGAGAAAAAAAATACAATAATATGGAGAATTATGAATAATATTACGAATGATGCTCAATCACATGCTGCGCAATTTTTAAACCCCCCGTCTGTACCCGTGACTCATGCCTCTCAATTGCCAATGAATACTGGCCAAGTTGTGGTCTATAGATGGAGAGAAGCCTTTCTTGCCTTAGAGGCTTCATTTGCACACCTGCTTCAACACAAAAATGATAATATTAAAGACAGGTGGGTCATATGGAATTCTCGTACTGGTGAACTCAGATTAGTTCCAGTCGCAAACTTAGTAACTGCCTGGAGGAAATAGTTGCTTTTGTATCTTCAAATAATGACCCAAATGTATTTCTAAATGCAAAGTCACACTTGATGGGCTCACCACTATTAAATACACCCAGCACAACAACACCACCACCAACAACAACCACCACCACCACATCCAATCCAACCAATCCAACAAATAGAACAAACACTACGAATAGAGACAGGTCAAACAGAACTGCTAGACTCATAAGTGATCTAGTCAATGAAATCATCAATGCCCCAAGTGACGAAATAGGAAACGAATCACGCAGAATTATAAATGATATGATCATGGAAACTAGACAGGCCTGCCCAAGAAAAACTAGACAGGTCAGCACAAGAATCTCAACAAACAGAGTTTTGCAAGAGAAAATCGGAAGAAGGAGCAGACACTATAGAAAGAATATAAGCACTGGAAGAGCAAACGCAAGAAAGTTAACAAAGGGCTCAAGCATACAAAGGAGCTCAAGGAACACACCAAACGCAACACCACAAAGGGATTATCAGATAGTGGGGGTTCTCGACTCTCATTCTCTAACAACAAATAGAATGGAATCTTTAATGCTTAATACGTTAAAAATCAACATACCAACTGACTATCCCGTTTACTTATCACAACCAAGCTTGATTAATAAACTTAAGAAAAATAAAGACCAGGATTGAGATATGGATTGATGATCAAAAACTTTGTTCATCATGAGTACCATTCTGAGAGTGGGTGCTTTTAAGCCATAGAAAAAAATGAAGTGGGTATTTATCAATCTTCGAAGCCTATAAGGAGATTTAAAATATTCGCTTCATTGTTTTACGGAGTCGGAAAAAAATCAGAAATGAGGTTTAGTGACTTTGAAGGGCTCTAATTGCAACACCCAGGCATCTCCCTGGATAAGTTTAAGAGAGTCTTTGCAAACTATATGGCTTCCAGATAGGATATGAAAGTCCTAATCTACAAACTGTGCCTCTTCCATACTCTAAATTTATAAATTCCCATCCTGATTAATCCTGCCCATTCTGCTAAAAAATGATTAAAACTGATGTTTAGTCAGGGAGCTCCCTAATTGACAGCGAAAAGCCGGCAATTAGCGATAGCTGTTTTTAGGAGGTTTTTTGTTGACAATAGATGAAATGAGAAGTATAAAATCTCCGTGTTTCAGAAATTCCCTGCATATTGCAGAGAATTCATTTATAAACAGGAGTAGAAATGAAAAAAATTATTGTTTCTTTTATTGCTTCGCTGGCATGCCTTCAGTCAGCGCATGCTCTCCCCGCAGCACCTTCAAATCTCAATGAAAGCATTCGGGAATATCAAGCGATTTTAAATGCAGACATGCTCATTGATGAGGTCATCCCTCAATCTGAATTTATTTTTGATATCAGAAGAATAACAAGAAATATCGAAGCTAGTGTTGTTTTTTACATAATTAAAACACGGGTATTTCCGGGAATAGAAGATATAGAAAATACTATTGAACTTCAAAAATGTGCGGTAAGCCAAGAATGTAATGGAAGAAAAAGTCATTCACATCACCATAGGGTACATCGATATAGCGTTAAATTGCTCATTACTCCTAATCCTGAAATTGGACCTCCCATCATAACCGTTGAGAGAATCAGGCCTATTGGCAAACATTCTTCTTGTTCACATGAGAGTGAAGAAAGAAACGAAGGTTAGGAAGTTTGCATCCTATTACTAGAGAATCTTACTCAGAGAGTAAGATTCTCGTAGCCATTTTCCGTGATCAAAATTGTATCTTCCAGCCGTACTCCCCCGATTCCGGGTAAATAGATTCCAGGTTCAATAGTTAATACCATGCCAGCCTGTAAGAGTTGTGTGCTGAAAGGTCCTTTTTCTCTTATAATAGGCGGTTCATGAATTTCCAAACCAACCGCATGCCCTAAACTATGGGTAAAATATTCACCATACCCTTGTGAAGTGATCCATCCGCGTGCAACACGATCTAATTCTCCAATCAACACTCCCGGACGGCACAACTCAAATGCCCGATTTTTAGCTTCTTCTACAATGGGATAAATAGCTTGAATTGCATCTGGAGGAGTGCCAAAATACACTACACGGCTCATATCGGAGTGGTAATGGGAAAGAACGGCGCCAATATCGATGAGAATCGAAGTTGAAGGTTGTAATTTTGTTAAACTGGCCCGATGATGCGGTTTAGAACTATTAGGACCAAAAGCAATGATCGAATCAAAGGCTAGCCGGCTCGCGCCCTGTTTTTTCCAGAAAAATTCTAGTTCAAAGGCTAGCTCGGCTTCTGTGATTCCCTCGCACAATTGGGAAACAACGAACTCATAACCTCGATAACAGAAGCTGGCTGCAGTTCGCAAACAATTGATTTCTTCTTGGTCTTTTACCATGCGTAATTGTTGTACAAGAGAAGCTACGGGAACAACTTCTAAAGTATAGAATGCAGCGTTGAGATCTGCAGCAAGCTGACTAAAAGTCAAAAAACCATGATAGGTGGTTTGATTTTTATCAAAGCCCAAATGGTGAATGGAGTGGGTTATCAACCAATCTTTTAAAGAATGATCTTTCAAAAGTTGTACGGGATAAAGGGTTTGTTGGCAACTGCTTTCAAAATAGCGGCCGTCCACGATGAAACAAGTTTCTTTTTGGGATACCAGAAGTTTGCCTGCCGAAAGTTCGATTCCGGTTAAGTAAAAGAGGTCTATTGGATATTCGATGATGAGGGCATCACAAGGCACAGAGTGCATGAGTTGCCTTAAACGATTCAGACGTGCTGCGTAATTCATAGCCTAATAGTATTATAAAGATTGTTTGTGAAACCATTTAGAGACCTCTTCTGGATCCAAGTAGAGGCATGTGGGCTTGCCCATTGGACTTTGAGCTGGTAAATCGCAGCTCATTAATTGTTGGACGAGGCCTTGAGCCTCCTCTAGTGATAAACGTTTGGTGGTGGGAAGGGAGGCGCGGCATGCCGCCAGAGCAAGCTGTTCTTCCTTCTGCATCTGGAGGCGACGGGTCGATTGCATCTCCAATAAATCCTGGAGTATTAGACTGAGACCTGTTTGCAGCTGGCTCTCTTTGAAAAAAGGGGGAATTGCATCGACCAAAAAGGTATTTTCTCCAAATTCTCGCAAGCCGAACCCCATTTCATTGAGCAGAGGGAGGTATTCTTGGATTGCCCTCGATTCAGAAAAGGAGAATTGTAAAGTCAAGGGGATAAGCAAGGTTTGAACTGCTCCTTTCGGTGTGTTTTTAAGTAATTGCTCATAATGCACACGCGCATATGCAGCATGTTGATCGAGAAGGGCTAGCCCGCCTTCCCGTTTGCTTGCAGCTTTCCCGAATAATTTTTCGTCTAAATGGAAGGGTTCCAATAGGCAATATCCTAGGAAGGTAGCAAGGATTCGGGGAGGAGTTGGAATCTGTCTTAAAAGAGAAGGCTCCGCTTGAGGTACGGGAGAAGAGGGGATAACCGGTTTGTATTCCCATGGAACCTCGGCAGAAACAGGCGTTTTTGGAAAACCAAAAAAAGGGGCCGGATAAGCAGCCTCAAAAGATATAGAGGGTGAGGGTAGGGAAGGAAAAGAAAGTTCAACAGTTTTAACTTCTGGTTCCGTTTGCCATTCAGGTTGTTGATCTTTTCGTAAACCAGTTTGTACGGCTTGAATAATGGCCTCTTTCAGCTGCTGTTCTTGCCGCAAGCGCACCTCTTTCTTCTGTGGATGCACATTGACATCCAAATAAGAACCCGGCATCCGCAAATGAAGCACAAAAACAGGATAGCGATGATTGGGCGGCATGGTTCCATATCCCTCGCGTACGGCTGAAGAAATTAAGGGAGAATAGACGGCGCGCTGATTAATAAAAAGATGCTGTCCGGTGCGGTTGGGTTTATGCGCAACTGCCGAGCCAATAAAGCCCTCCAACTCGTAGGGGTTTTGCTGAAATTTTAACGGAATAAGGCTTGAGGCATAGTCTTTGCCCAGAACTACTTCCAAACGTTTGTTTAACAGTTCGTGAAAAGAAAGGGCTTGGTGGCTGGCCGGAGTGTTTAATAATGATTTTTGGTCGCTGATCAGTTCAAATTGGATAGCGGGATATCCCAATGAAAGAAGGGTAAGGATGCGTAGAATCTCATGAGTGTCAAAAGCAGGGGATTTTTGAAACTTGCGGCGGACAGGGACATTGAAAAAGATCGATTTAACTTCTACAGTTGTGCCAGGATCCCGAGGAACAGAAGCGCAGGAAAGAAGGCGCCCTCCATCGATAATAAGCAGCGTCCCTTCCGCTTGTTTTCCTTCCCTTCCAAACGGGGACAGGTCAACAAAGAAAATTTGGAAATCGCTGCGATGGAAGGGATGGCTTCGCCTCGAAATCCCATCGTTAAAAGGTCTTGAATATCTTCGACTTCTCTGATTTTGGAGGTGGCATGGCGCTCAAGGCAAAGAATAGCATCATCGCGTGCCATCCCCATCCATTATCTGTCACACGAATGAGTTGACGCCCTCCTCCTTGAATCTCCACACAAATAGTATTTGCTCCGGCATCAAGCGCATTTTCGACTAATTCTTTGACCACTGAAGCTGGATGCTCTATGACTTCTCCTGCTGCGATCTTATTAATGGTTTGGTCATTTAAAACACGAATTCTGGAAGGCTGCATCTTGATATTACCCAACTTAGTTGGGTATAAAAATTATCAGGATTTGGGAGATCATGCAAGATCATTTTGTAAAAAAACAAAAGCTACAATCATTAAAATTTATAATTTGGCGTTGGATAAATAAATTTAGACAACACGAAGACACAAAGTCACGAACATACTTTTACCCACAAATCCCCCTCCATTTCTTGCAGCCCTACAGGCTGCTGTTACATACTAAACATAACCCAGGGCGATGCCCTGGGCTATTGCAATTAAGAGCCTTTCAGGTTATTTTCAGCATCTTTAACAATTAAAAAATAAGCCTGTAAGGCTTAGAACCTGTTCAGAATCTTTTGTTAGATACAATAAACTACCACAGAGCCCACAGAGAACACAGAGAGGGGTCTTATGAATTATTTAATTAATCCAGATATATCTGAAGAAATAGACGGGCGTGAAACTGATCCATTAACGGGTAATATCATTGGGGCCGCTATTGAACAATAGCCCCAATACATGAAGCACAATTACTGTCTTATTTACGGCTTTATGGAACCTGTACTCGAGGATTGCTTATTAATTTTAATGTAAAGCGATTAGTAGATGGCATTTGTCGAATGAAGATATAACCCCCTCTCTGTGTTCTCTGTGGGCTCTGTGGTAGTTTTAACTGCTGAAGTGTTCGACACTAAAATTTTTTAGGCAAAGAAAGTTTCGAGAAATTATCTATTTAAAAGATTTTGAACAGGCTCTTAAATTGCACACAGCCCAGCGGTCGGCCTCGGGTTATGTTTAGAACATATTGCAGCCTGTAAGGCTGCCAGAGAACGACATTTGACTTGATGTAAATTTATCTTGTGAATAATGAATCATTCTGGCAGCCCTTCAGGCTGCAAATTTATTTTTATCCCTACCCAGGTCGATGCCCTGGGCTGTTGCAATTAAGAGCCCTTCAGGCTCATTTTCAGCGTCTTCAATAATTAAAAAACAATCCTGTAAGGCTTTAATTGCAACAGGGGCATCCCCCATAAGTGCTAACTTATTATTCTTGATTGGCGGTTCTTATGAGCCTGAAGGGCTCTAATTGCAAGTGGGTTAGGGACTGGGTTTCCCAGTCCCTCCCCGTTGCCGCAAAAGGGTCAATTCCCTTTATTTACCATCGTGCAACTTTCTAGCAATGGGCGGCGCCTCGATCCTATCCTCAAGTAGAGGAACAATGCTAGTACCTCAATCGCATTCGGCATAGATTCAATGCAGTTCAACACTCCAAGTTTTGTGATGTGTTTATTCCTAAACCGGCTGTTATCGTAGTGCGATATCCGTTTTGTATTTCATACATCGGATCCGTTTTCTAATCCATTTATCCAGTTTCCTGAATTTGACCTATCACATTGGTAGTGCGTGTGCAGAAAAAGTAATTGACAGTTCCTCTTATGACTTGATTCAAGCTATTTCAACTACTTTCTGATCTAGGTTATGACACCGTATGATAATTACTTCACTTTGGTCTTAAATTTCTCCACTGATTTCTTTCGCATCTTTGCTCCCAGCATATTTATTTCGAAACCCAGGAAATCGAATCCATCCTTAGCACAGCGTTATATGCGTTTTTTTTTGGCTGAGTTCAGAGTCCTAGTTCATTGAGGAAAGATTGCGCATTTCTTCCAGCGCCTTTTCCGGCCTGTTTCTGTGTCTTTGCCGAGTTTAATCTGACGAAATCATCCGCATAACGGACAAATTTATATCCTTTTCCTCATCTAGTTTTGTTTATCTAAATGATCGAGGACCATATTTGAAAGTAGGCAGGATATGACCCCGCCCTGAGGAGGGGTGCCTTTTGTTGTAGGTCTCGAATTCGCCCTCTTCCATTACTCCAGACGTGAGAAATTTTTCGATAAGTCGAGGGAGTATTACTACCATCCGCTATCTTGGCTTCTGCTGATTCTACAGATTACTCGTAAAGGTATATTATCAAAGAAACCCTTGATATCTGCATCTACGATATATGTGTAACCCTGTTGAATTAGTAGAGCTCGAACTTCAACAGCTTGGTGAACAGCTTCTTCCTCAAGGCCTAAATCCGTATGAGATTGTCATGAAATTGACAGTCAAAAATAGGGTTTATCAATCTCCGCACAACCTCTTGTGCAATTCAGACATCGCACAAAGAAGGTATTCCGAGAGGTCTTGTTTTTCCATTCCCTTTCGGGATATGGACTCTTTCTTAGTGGGATGGGCTTATAAGTTTCCACTTTTTCAACCGGAAGTTCATTCATAGAGCTTGCTAAAGATTTCCTCTTAGGTCTCTTTCGAAAGCTCCTGATTGAAGATCTTATCAATTCCCGCTGCCCTCGATTTTTCTTTTAACTGCTTAGTGAACGCTTCATGCATAAGCTTTGTAATGTGATTCTCCCAGTGAGAGAATGCACTTTTTGCTTATTTAGTGTGTATTTATTTTCACGTATTGGTTTCTCCTAATACTGAGTGATTGTTGGATAGACTCTTCGTAATCAAGTTCATATGGATCGTTCCTTAGAGATCTGCCCCACCTTTCCTGAAAAAGGGAAAAGAGGATAACCTATGCGGTTTTTCTCAGCGTGACGTCTAACTTATCCGAACCTGTTACGTTCGTTATCTCCTGATAATTTTCGGTGTCCCTTATGATTACACTCATAATCATCTCCGGGACGCTGTGGACCTCAAGAGGTTGAGGGAATTTAGAAATTCATGTTTTCCTGCCCCCATCCTATCATCTTCGCATTTCGGACTGGCCTTATAGCTAAGAAACTCGATACTGGCGTATCAGGAAGTAGGCCCTCCTCGGTAAGTATGCAATGCCTTTTTCTTCAGGCAGAAGTCACTTATAACCCCTATGATCCTAAAAGGACTTTGTCGTCTATTCCTTCCAGATGGAATCTTTGGATTCCATTCACTCATTTAGGCCGTGGAAATTAGCGCAGACATAGAGGCCAGAATGTGGACTCCTCCCAAAATATCATGACCTGGCTCCTTCGTCATAATCAATTGCTTGATTACGCTAGCTGATCCGTACCTTGTTCTCACAAGTTCGAGTCATGATTCTCTACACGAGGACGAACTCGCATAGGTAGGCTTAGAGTTTATATTTATTTCATATTCCTCCATTCCGTTTAAGACTTAGTATCGCATACCAGCGATTCGCACACAGCCCAGAGCATCGCCCTGGGCAGGATCAAAAACTTATAGCAGCCTGTAGGGCTGCCAGATTTGCGGGTAAAAGCATGGCCAAGAAGACACAAAGATTGACCCCTACTCATACCTTTGTTTTATTTCTCGCCATTTTTTGACAATTTGTGCCGCCAATGGCGCTGACTCTTGCCATA
>CAWCVY010000066.1:0-6906 GCA_963799115.1 uncultured Chlamydiae bacterium
GTAAACAAAAGAATGTATGTGGGAACCATGATGATCAACATGAGAAGGATGTTGGATATAAGTTGCAGTGTCAGTTCTTTACGGGCAATGATCCCTTTGGGATGAAATACCAAAGCATTTTCACTTGCAAGCACAAGGACGATACCGACCACTCTCATTACAATTACGAGTAAGCCAATTAAAAGATTTTTTTTCATGGCTTACATCAAAAAATGTTTAATGAATTAAGTCAATATAAAATCATCCTCTCTTGTGAGTTTAACTAGCAGAGTTTAACTTGATAACAGAGTTCATGTTCATGGGTGTTTCCAACAACGATTGATGACCGCTATAGACAATACCGCCGAAAGCAATAGAGGCTGGAAGCGGAATTTTTTTAACAGTCGTTTAAAAAAATTAAAGCGTGGAAGCTTGATCCCTTTTTGAATGCTACCGGAATGTTCGGATAATTGGCAGCCTCAATAATCTGATTGAAAGGAGCCGATTGATGAAGCTTTTCGACCTCGGAGTAAATATCCCAGCTTTGAATGAAAACGCAGACCGAAATATCCTTTTTCAAACTATTTTGAATAGCCGCGAAATGCTTTTGGCTTTTTTCCAAGGGCTCGATATCGGGAATAAAAATCACCCGCAAAAGGCGGTAAAGCCTCCTCATCCAACGAGAGTGTTGCTCATGTTCAATGAAAAAACGCATGCGGCGTCTTTGAGACCCCATCAAAAGTAGAGTGTCGTTCCAAGCTGTATGCGTGCAAACATATAAGGCTGGACAGTCGGGAATATTCTCGCGCCCTGTGCAAATGATTCTAAAATGGAGTTTCGATAGAATCATACCAACAAAGCGGGTTAGGTAATCAAAAAATTGAAAGGTAAAAGCTGTCATTACACCCAAAGTCAAAAAACCTATCAAGGAAAAGCCTTGATCTGCCTTGATGCCAAACACCTCCGAATTGAGATAGATGAGGGCTGAAGCCATTAGAACTCCCATGAAACCCATAAAATTTGTCGCGGCGACCATTTGCCCACGGGATTTTTTAGGGCGGCCACTTGAATATAAGAGTCCAAGGGGATTTCAAAAATACCGCCGAATATACCCAGTAGAGTAACCAAAGGAATAACGGCAAATAAATTGAGCGGAAAAAATATCCAGGAAAAATGCACAGATGGAAATGCCCAAGGCCCCAAAGGGAACCAGGCCTAACTCGACGATGCGTCCAGAAATTTTACCTGCAATGAGCGCACCAATTCCGATTCCCAGAGCTGTTAAAAAGAAAAGATATCCCCCTTCGACATCAGATAACTGGAGGGATTGGACAGTAAAGGGGATGATGTTCAGTTGGGTAAAGGCCCCAACGAAAAGGAAGTAGGCTGCTCCTAAGATTGCAGGAAGCAGGGAAATTTCTTGCCGAGCAATTTTCAAGGTTCGATAAATCTCTCGCAAAAAAAAGGGATGAAATTTTTTCAAGGATCCGGATGGAGGGGTAGGTTCAATGCAAAAACTCGTCACAACTCCTGCTAAGGCAATGAAAGTGCAAAAAATCGAAGAAATAATAAAGTTGCGTCCAGTTACTTGGATCAAAAACGAAGCCAAGAACGTTCCCATGATGATGGCCAAAAATGTCAATGAAGTCATCAATCCATTGGCCTTTGAAATTTTTTCCGAGGTAACCAGCTCGGGAACGATGCCATATTTAGAAGGGCCGAAAATAGCACTTTGGGTTGCAAGTAGAAAGAGAATGGCATAAGAACCCCACTTGCTTTGAAAAGCAAAGGCGCATACTCCAAGTCCCATAATCACCAGCTCTAAAATTTTGGTCGTCACAATAATGTCGCGTTTGCTGAAGCGGTCAGCCAGGGTGCCTGAAAAAGCAGAAAAGAGCAAAAAGGGAATGACAAAAATGGCGCCAGTAAGCGCTAAAATTTCGTGGCTATATTCAATGCCTTCAAGTTGAATAAAGAAATAGACAATTAACAACTTGTAAATGTTGTCATTGAGCGCCCCCAGAAATTGAGTGACATTCAAATAAGTAAAAGACGAAAATCGATTAAAAAAAGAAGAAAACATATCCACCCATGCGTTTTCTATTGGAGCCATTTACGTTGTACTTTTTCAGGTAGAAAACGAAAACCATAACGTAAAGAACTCTATTGATAGAGTAATGAAGTATGAAGGGATGGCACTTTAGCCACAAGTATTTTTATTCACACTAACCTGATTCCATCAAAGAAAACTACTGATAAAGATAACTTTAAAAGTTGACAAGGATCTCTTAATTGATTACTATTACTGTAAATAAAAAAAATGGCTTTTTAAGCTTTAATTATAAATAGAGGAACTAATGAAGACTTTACCAACTTTTGAAACCCTACCAATTAGAGCAATATTATCTGGTGTCGTTGGAGGTATTTTCGGAGTGATAGCCCAAGGACCTGTCCTTACATGGGCAAAAGTGGCGGTCATAACAGCTTTAGCTCATGATATCTTCATTTTAGCAGCCGATCCCTGTTTTAAATTCTCACATCACGAGCGGATATTTTTTTATGGCGTTACAGCCAGCATTGTTGGAGTTATCGAAATAATAGTACTGAGGCAGTTGAAACTAATTGACACCCTGGGAACAGTACTATTGGCAAGTTTCCGTGCTTGGTTTCTTATTTCAATTCTAAAAAACCCCTATGATCATTATTAAAATATTCAGAAAAAAATTCAATTATCACGAGGTGAAAAATGGGATAAGCAAAAAGCATTCCCCTTTCTTTCGCAAGCTAAGAGGTGAATACTTTGCTTATCCAAATCGTGTTATTCTGCGGCTAATTTTAATTTTTTTTTCGACGCTCAAATCCCAAAAATAAATCTGCACACATAATCTTTTAGGATTCCTAATTTTCCTGATTTTTAATGAAGATCAAAACAATAAGAATTTTATTGAATAAAAAATTTTTCATGTATATAATTATTTAAAAACACAAAAGTAGTGTCTATTATAATTATATTGATATCAAAAAAAATAAAATAATTTGTTATGAAATTGTGATGATGATAGTAGAATACTATAAAGATATTCACCATAAAAACTGGCTAAGTTAAAGAAAGAAACGAGCTTGATTAAATGCCATTAAATATTAATGTATTAATAGAGTTGTACTTATGATTCAAGTCGAGGGATTATCTCTTGCATATTATGGCGAACATTTATTTGAAGATGCTTCTTTTAGCATACAGCCTGGAGAACGTTGTGCCCTGGTTGGACGCAATGGTTCGGGCAAATCTTCGCTTTTTCGCTTGCTGACCGGTAAAGAAGTGCCGGATAAGGGAACTATTGTCAAACGCAAAAATTACCTGATAGGCACCCTTGATCAACATATTGTTTTTTCTTGTCCCACTTTAATTGAAGAGGCAGCCTTAGGTTTGAGGCAAGAAGAGAAAGATTGCATTTATAAAGCAGAAGCAATTCTTTTCGGATTAGGTTTTAAAGAAGAAGATCTTGAGCGATCTCCTCAAGATTTTTCTGGCGGATATCAACTCAGGCTTCATCTAGCAAAAGTTCTTGTAGGGGATCCAGATTGCTTGCTTCTCGATGAACCAACCAATTACCTTGACATTGTATCTATTCGCTGGTTTACAAAATTCTTGAAGCAATGGAAGGGGGAGTTTATTTTAATTTCCCATGACCGAGAATTTTTAGATAGTGTTTCAACGCATACTATGGGCATTCATCGACAGAAAGTAAGTAAAGTTCGGGAGGTACTATCGACTTTTTTGAACAAATCATGCAAAGAGAAGAGATCCATGAAAAAACACGTCTAAATTTGGAAAAGAAACGGGAACATCTCCAAGGGTTTATCGATCGATTTGGTGCCAAGGCTTCAAAGGCCACACAAGCTCAATCCAAACAAAAAATGTTAAGCCGGATTCCGGTGCTAGAAAACTTAAAAAATCTATATCACCTGGATTTTCAGTTTAATGAAGCCAGTTTTCCAGGTAGAAAAATGCTGGAAGCACAGAACCTTTATTTTTCTTATGGTGATATTTCTACACAGCCCCTCATTGAAAAATTTCACTTGAAGTAGAAAAGGGGGAAAGAATTGCAATCATCGGGAAAAATGGCAGGGGTAAATCGACGATATTGCGTTTATTGGCCGGGGAATTACCTCCGAACTCGGGCTTCGTTAAGTGTTCAGATAATCTCTCAATTGGTTATTTCGGGCAGACCAACATTGATAGGCTACATCCCAAGCATACCATTGAAGAGGAAATTTCAGCCGCAAATCCTAAGTTGAATCGCACTCAGATCAAAGCCATTTGCGGTTTGATGATGTTTAGCGGCGATAAATCAACAAATTAAATTCTGTTTTATCAGGCGGAGAGAAAAGCCGTGTCTTACTAGGGAAAATTGTGGCAGCCCCTTGTAATTTGTTGTTGTTAGACGAACCTACCCATCACCTGGATATGGAGTCAATAGAAGCGCTCATTGACGCGATTGAAGATTTTCAAGGAGCTGTCATCATGGTGACACACAGTGAATTGATTTTAAAGCGGATGGTTCTAGATAAAATTGTTGTCTGTCACGAAAGAAAGCAAGAGCTCCACCTCGGAACATACGAAGACTTTTTAGATCAAAATGGCTGGCATGAATAAGTATATATAAACAACCTGAAGAATTGGTTTTGGGCAGTTAGCATGAGCCTGAAGGGCGCTAAGAGTAGCAGTCCAGAGCATTGCCCTGGGTAAGGTTGAGAATAATATAGATACCTGTAAGGCTACTAGAGAGCGACAATATTTAATGTAAATTTGTTTAAGATTAATGAATCATTCTGGCAGCCCTACAGGCTGCAAATTTTCTTTTATCCCTACCCAGGGCGATGCCCTGGGCTGTTGCAAATCGCTGGTATGCGATACTAAGTCTTAAACGGAATGGAGGAATATGAAATAAATATAAACTCTAAGCCTACCTATGCGAGTTCGTCCTCGTGTTAGAAATCATGACTCGAACTTGTGAGAACAAGGTACGGATCAGCTAGCGTAATCAAGCAATTGATTATGACGAAGGAGCCAGGTCATGATATTTTGGGAGGAGCCAGCATTCTGGCCTCTATGTCTGCGCTAATTTCCACGGCCTAATGAAGCGCTGGAATCCAAAGATTCCATCTGGAAGGAATAGACGACAAAGTCCTTTTAGGATCATAGGGGTTATAAGTGACTTCGCCTGAAAAAAGAAAAAGGCATTGCATACTTACCGAGGAGGGCCTACTTCCTGATACGCCAGTATCGAGTCTTAGCTATAAGGCCAGTCCGAAATGCGAAGATGATGGGATGCGGAGGCACCGAATTAACTTCGATTCCAACCTCGTGAGGTCCACAGCGTCCCGGAGATGATTATGAGTGTAATCATAAGGGACACCGAAAATCAGAGATAACGAACGTAACAGGTTCGGATAAGTTAGACGTCACGCTGAGAAAAACCGCATAGGTTATCCTCTTCCCTTTTTCAGGAAAGGTGGGGCAGATCTCTAAGGAACGATCCTATGAACTTGATACGAAGAGTTATCCAACAATCACTAGTATTAGGAGAAACCAATACGTGAAAATAACACACGATAAGCAAAAAGTGCATTCTCTCACTGGGAGAATCACAGACAAACCTTTATGCATGAAGCGTTCAAAGCAGTAAAGAAAAATCGAGGGGCAGCGGGAATTGATAAGATCTCAATCAAGGCTTTCGAAAGAGACCTAGAAGGAAATCTTGAGCAAGCTTATGAATGAACTTAAAAAGGGAACTTATAAGCCCATCCCACTAAAAAAGAGTCCATATCCCGAAAGGGGATGGAAAAACAAGACCTCTCGGAATACCTTCTGTGCGATGTCGAATTGCACAAGAGGTTGTGCCGGCGGAGATTGATAAACCCTATTTTTGACTGTCAATTTCATGACAACTCATACGGATTTAGGCCAGGAAGAAGCTGTCACCAAGCTGTTGCAGTGTGTCGAGCTCTACATTCAACAGGGTTACACATATATCGTAGATGCAGATATCAAGGGTTTCTTTGATAATATACCTTTACGAGTAATCGTAGAATCAGCAGAAGCCAAGATAGCGGATGGTAATATTCTCTCACTTATCGAAAAATTTCTCACGTCTGGAGTAATGGAAGAGGGTGAAACTCAGACCTACAACAAAAGGCACTCCTCAGGGCGGGGTCATATCCTGCCTACTTTCAAATATTCGGTCCTCGATCATTTACGATAAACAACTAGATGAAAAAGGATATAAATTTGTCCGTTATGCGGATGATTTCGTCATATTATGCAAAGACCAGAAACAGGCCGAAAAGGCGCTGGAAGATGCGCAATCTTTCCTCAATGAAGCTCAGGACTCGAACTCAGCCAAGAAAAAACGCATATAACGCGTGCTAAGGATGGATTCGATTTCCTGGGTTTCGAAATAAATAGCTGGGGAGCAAAGATGCGAAAGAAATCAGTGGAGAAATTTAAGACCAAAGTGAAAGAAATCACCATACGGTGTCATAACCTAGATCAGAAAGTAGTTGAAAAGCTGAATCAAGTCATAAGAGGAACTGTCAATTACTTTTGCACACGCACTACCAATGTGATAGGTCAATTCAGGAAACTGGATAAATGGATTAGAAAACGGATCCGATGTATGAAATACAAACGGATATCGCACTACGATAACAGCCGGTTAAGGAATAAACACATCACAAAACTTGGAGTGTTGAACTGCATTGAACTATGCCGAATGCGATTGAGGTACTAGCATTGTTCCTCTACTTGAGGATAGGATCGAGGCGCCGCCCATTGCTAGAAAGTTGCACGATGGTAAATAAAGGGAATTGACCCTTTTGCGGCAACGGGGAGGGACTGGGAAACCCAGTCCCTAACCCACTTGC
>CAWCVY010000067.1:0-17500 GCA_963799115.1 uncultured Chlamydiae bacterium
TGAACTAGGACTCGAACTCAGCCAAGAAAAAACGCATATAACGCGTGCTAAGGATGGATTCGATTTCCTGGGTTTCGAAATAAATAGCTGGGGAAGCAAAGATGCGAAAGAAATCAGTGGAGAAATTTAAGACCAAAGTGAAAGAAATCACCATACGGTGTCATAACCTAGATCAGAAAGTAGTTGAAAAGCTGAATCAAGTCATAAGAGGAACTGTCAATTACTTTTGCACACGCACTACCAATGTGATAGGTCAATTCAGGAAACTGGATAAAGGGATTAGAAAACGGATCCGATGTATGAAATACAAACGGATATCGCACTACGATAACAGCCGGTTTAGGAATAAACACATCACAAAACTTGGAGTGTTGAACTGCATTGAACTATGCCGAATGCGATTGAGGTACTAGCATTGTTCCTCTACTTGAGGATAGGATCGAGGCGCCGCCCATTGCTAGAAAGTTGCACGATGGTAAATAAAGGGAATTGACCCTTTTGCGGCAACGGGGAGGGACTGGGAAACCCAGTCCCTAACCCACTTTCAATTGTCAACCCTGGGGCTCACTTTCATTAAACTTTAGTCTCTATAAATTTGTTTTCTTTGCGCCCTTTACATGAAAATAAAGATTTGAATTGAAGAAATGAACGGTTGTCTTCGAGCGAAAATCCATGTTGCATAAACCTTCGATGAGACAGGGCACCAGCCCTCATGAGTGAAGATGGCCGCTCCAATTCGGAAGAGGTACACTTTCAACTTTTTGCCAGCAAGATTTTCCCGATGTACTGTACTTTGCAAACAAAGTATCATTTCCGGGATGATTGCAACTGCTCTGTAACAACCCGTTGCTTCGCATAATGTTTTTGCAAAATCATATAATTTCTGGGTATTAACTTGAGCATTTTCTACAAGGGATCCTAAGCGTTTTGCAGTCTCTTTGCCATCACTCGTAATTTTATCATGGGAATAAACGCGCACAAGATCTAATTCATGCGTAGTAGTTAACAAATCGTAGCAAAGCCTTGATTTTGGATTTGTGTTCACCTCTTTGACTGCATAAATGCATGGGTTTGCAAGAATCGGTAATCAGTGTTTTCATCGGATTGATGGTCTCTTCCTTCACACCTAGCTGGCGAGCGTAAGACTCATAAATTAGTGCCGATCGTGCGTAATAATCATCGGCCGGATGGTCTTTATGCGAACTTTCATCCACTCTTCCCGCTCTTAAAAAATAAGCTGCTAATTTTAAGTTAAGCGTTTCGTCTCAAGAGCTTGTAATTGTTCTTTAGCCTCGGGTAATCCTTTGCTTTCGATAAGATCAAACATGGCCTCTAAAAAGCGGACTTGACGCGCCAGATGAGTCCCGTTATGATCTGGCCTATGGACCATTATTCCTGCAAACAAACGCAATGTATAGGCAGCTACAGCATAAGTGGTGTTCAGTGTGTATTGATTGGCCAAATCAGATTTTAATTCTTAGTTTTTTTCAGTTAGCTGCTTTAAATGAGAACATCTTGCTATCGCTATCTTTATTTCTGTTTGGACACCAGCTCTAGGGTTTCCTTGAATGGTAAAAAATGGAGATTTGTTGACTTTAGAAAGAGAAGATGAAGAAAATACATTAAGCGGTGAAGTTAGATTTGTTGTTTTAGTAAAACTTGGGTGCTGGACAATTTCTTCAATTAGTTTTGATTTGCTGATTTCCTGCACAGCTGCGGTATCTAGATATTCAGCTAGTTTTTGAGGGGATTTCACAGCCCCTAATTTCATATCAACGTTCATAAATGTTCCTATTAAGTCTAGTATTAAAAAGCAAATCAAACTGTATTGATCTCACTATTATAAAACTTTCTAATTAAGCGTTTGTTAAAATTAGTGAAAAATAACATTAAATTATCTCACAAAAAGCTTGAGGACTCACTGCCCGATGCTATAATGTAGTAGGTACAATTAAGTTTGTATTTTGAGGAGATCTGTGTACGAGAAAAAGGCTGAACGCATTTTAACTTCTGTTAAGGCTCCTTTAGATCACCCTGCTTTTTATGCACATATTTTTGCTCTTGCAGCCAAAGAAAAGCGCACGGAACGACTATCCGCTACCGATGAAGCATCCCTAATCGCGACGGAAGAATATGAGGAGTTGTCCCGTCGTTTGGATCGCTCTACAATCCAAGAAAGCTGTGCTGTGCGAAATGTTTACCGTTCTCGCAGGCTTGCTCAATTGCTGATTGATGATAAAGGGGAAATTAAACACTCACTTTTGCCTGGATTCATTATTATCTTCGAAAAACATCTGTATTCTTTAGGTCCCTCTCGGCAATTTGATGTGAAACGCCAGCAGCATATTTTGAAGGTTTTACAGCTTTTGCATACTCATAAAGACATTGTCTTTTTACTCAAAAAATTTAGCCGTCCTTACTCTAATAGATGGGCTGAAGATCTCATTCGTCAAACTTTACTGCTTTCTCCTTCTGCAGTTGTCACCGATGCCCATACCAAACAAGCTGCTTTAGCTGCTTGGTTTTGCTATTTAAGGCAAAATGTGGGGTCATGTTTTGCAACAGCTCCAGCTGAGATTGTGCATCGATGAACAGCCCGAACTTTTTCTACAGGATATGTTGGATTTAGTGGCTACAGGCCAGCTCAAGCGTACATTCGGAGGAATTGAGTATTCTGTCCCTTTAAGTGCAAGCTGGGGTAGCGGCGATCTTAAAAAACCTTTATTATTCCGACTATCGAGTCAAGGTTTATCACCGGAAATTTGGTATTCTCCCGGTTTAATGGCTGCTTTTGAAGCAGCAGGATTTCTAAAGCCCGGAAATCGCCTCAAACAAAAAATTCAGCAAATGGAAGGATGGATCAAACCTTTCATCCAAAAAAAATGTTCTGTCACCATTCTTTATGTGTGCTAACTGCTGAAGAGATCATTCGTGCAACTGTTATGCATGCCTTGAGTCTAACGGAAGAACAGCTCATGGAATATGAAAATCGCCCCCGTGCAATGTTGCAAACCCAACTTATCATGCATATTCCTCATGCTTCAAAAAATTTGGGGGGAATCGGGGAACGCTGCGCGAAGTTCCTTCAATTATTCGAAAATGCAAAAAATGCCTTTAAAGCTTTGGCTGATAATGCTCTTTTAAAAGCATGGGAGTTTACCTTAGCCTCATTTTCAGAAACCAAGTATGAATTTACACGTTGGAACCTCTATGCAAGCCTGGGATTGGGATCCAATGAGCCAGGTGGAATTGGACAATGCATTTATCAAATCATTCAACGTAAACTCGACCAGGCAAATAAAAAACTACAAGATACCCAAGCCGAATACGAGATGGTTTATACCCAGGTAAAAACCTTAGAATCGCGCATGCGTCATGCCTCGACTGAAAAGGAAGGCCAATGGCTCAAAGTCGAGTATCAAACCCGGGCAAGCGAGTTTTATATTTTGCAAGATGAGCGTGCTGATGCTCAAGAACAGGCGAATGCCCTTGTAAATCTCTATGACACCTTATACAAACTTTATTCAGAACTTTTTAAAGATTATTTCCAAGAAGTTTACGATGCAGACATGCAAGAAGTGACTACGGGGCCTTTTGATGACAGTCCTGCCGGTTTCCGCCTCCTTTATAAACACGGGAGGAGTAATATCTCTCAGTGGACTCGCATTCAAAACCAACATGATTTTATAGATTCGTTGGCCTCATTTTTTATCGCTACTGAGCCTCAAATAGCCCATGCTTTAGAGGGCAAAAGTGTGGAGAAGGAACTTTCAGAAGTTGTCACCGCTATTATTAATCATATTAAAACAAGAGAATTTCTAGAAACTGCATTTCATCGCATGGCTGTGGCCCATAAAGCACCTTTGATCAAAGACCCTCTAGAACATTTGGACCAAGTGGAAAAAAAACCTTGGGTATATACTTCAGGGGGAACAATGAACACTTTAGTCAGTTGTTACTACAAGATTGAGGACAAGCCAAAAGAAGTGGAGAAGTGGGTAGAGAATGAAATGGAGCTGCTTGTTTTTTTTGCCGATGCAATGAAACAGATCCCCCCCCCCTTTGCTTGATGGCTATATCAAAGGACGCCGCCATTGCATGTTGATGCAATCCCCTACACATGCCTTCCTCCTCAAGCCCATGGTATCTCCCTTTAAAGAGGCATGGCAAAATGAAGAATTTACTTATACATACATTCGAGATCGCTTTGTCCGACCCGCTGAGAATTTTGTAGAAAGTTTGTTGCTCAATGATGAAATGATAAGCTTTCTCATCCAACAACTTGCCGGAAAAGTCCCAGAAAATTTTCAACCGCGTTTTAAATCGGTTTTTGGAAACCTTAGAGGACCTCTAAATCCCATCTTTTTCCGCGAATATGTTGTTGACATGCTAACTCGCGACCAGGGCCTTCGTTATGGCCGCAGTTCCATTCTTCCAGCTGATGAAATTGATAGCTTTCTTTATTCTCAACTTCCCCTTTTTCCCATTTATGAATTAAAAGATCGAATGAGTAAAATATTGATTCTGCTTCCTGGACTTACATCGCAAAAAATGGATAATATCCTCCATCTATTCGATCAAATTCCTACAAGGGGCATCTCCTCTTTGATGGGAGCTCAGCAATTACAGGATATTTGCAAAGCGCTCCTATGCCTCAGCGAAGCTACTACCACGGCGGCTTATGATTATCCCTTGCATATCAGCATGGCTGCTCAAAAAATGGGATTTGCCATGCCGCCACCCATGATTTTTGCTGATACCAATTGGATCAAAGATGAATTTGGATTTGTGGTCAATCCCGGTACAGGAAGGCTAGAGCTTTGGCGGATCGATTATATTGGTTCGTGTGGCCATCCTATGTCTATCTGGAAACAATGGGTCGATGGTTCCCGACCTGATCTTAAATGGGGGATTTACGTTAAGCCCTATGAATATGGGCAAGTATAATTCTCTCAATTCACGAGTATAATTTCAATTCTTTAGTATCTCCCCATAAATCTTTCATAACAAATGAGTTACCCCTTACAAGCTTTTGTAAAGGTTTTTTTTGCCTCATAAGCCAGTTGACTTTAAGACAAAAAGAGGGTAAAACTCTAGCTGCTTTGTGAGTTCATTCCAGAAAAAAAGACAAGTCATTTTTTTTAAAAAAATTCTTTCTCTAGAAAAATTTCAAAGCATTTTACTTCTGATTCTAATAAAAAAATGGGGACTCCATGAAGCTTGTAAAGTATTTAATGCCTTTATTGGTGGCAGCAGGATTAACGACGGCAAATGCTTATGGACAATTACTTGGGCAAGAAACTTCTTTTGAACGCGAGCTCAGATCACGCGATGACCAACCTCTAAGGGAGTTTGTTCAATCTAAAGAAAACATCGATGTTAAGCAAAAAGCACAGAACCTTGAGATTAGCGGTGATGTCCGTTTCGAGTATTCTTTTATTAGGGAGAAAGGAATCGCCCTTTTTATCCATGAGCCGCATATCATAATATCAGAGGAAGAAACAGAAAATTTAATGGCTGATTTAGGAGAACCTTCCGATATTGAAAGTAATGCTCCGGTAGTTAGAGTTAGAAAAATTCCTTCAGACCAATTGCACGAAGTATATAGATATTTTCAAGGAGGACAGCATGTCGATACAGATGGCATCCCTATTTCTAATAATGACTTTGATGTCGAATTCAACCTCAAAATTAAGTATAACTTTGAGGATGCGTGGGCTTTTGCACACTTGCAATTTGACAATCCGGCAGGGATTAAGGGGCGCAATCAATGTTTCGGAGAGCTGGCGATCTTAGATAAAGATGGAAAAGAGGTTAAAGACAATGCTGATCGCGATACCCGAAGGGCACTTAAAGGTAGTGGCGAGGCTTTTTCAATCGCCCTCAAAAGAGCTTACATAGGCTATAACATTTGGGCTAATGGAAAACAGCGGGTCGATATTGAAATTGGCCGGCGAAAATTAGATGATCTCTTTGAATCCGAACTAGAATTTACAAATCGTTTTGATGGGATCGCTTTAAAATATGCTGGTGAGTTTGGAGAATATTCCGATTTCTATTGGAATAGCGGAGTATTTCTGATCGATGAACGGGTTAATCACTTTGGTTATGTGACAGAATTTGGTTTTCTCAATATTTATGAACTCGGCTTGGATCTGCGGTATTCCTTTATTGATTGGGTAAAACGGGGGCGCAACCGCTGTTTTATTCGCAATCCCTTGGGAGCTGAATTTCAAATTTCTCAAGTATCAGGGGCTTATACATCCAAGCAAACCTTTTGTGGTTATGAAATTCCCTTTGAGCTTTATGCCGGGTTTTTAATCAACCATGCTGCCAAACCTACGAAATTTACTCATAATAAAAAGAAGAACTTAGGTTGGTATGCAGGAATCTACGTTGGTGAATCGAATAAAAAAGGGGATTGGGCGTTCGATATTGAGTACATTGTCATACAAGCATTAGCAGTGTCTGATGAAGATATAGGAAGCATTGGACGCAATAATGTTTTTCAGGAACGGATCGGTGATATAATAGATGAGGCATTTATTTGCCCTTCCATGCAAGATCAAAGTATGAATGATGTCGATCCCTACAATGCCCCCTCTTCGGGGATACATGGTTATATGCCCCGCCGCGGAAATGCTAACTTTATAGGCGCAAGAGCCGAATTTTTATATAACATTACCGATAACTTTATTCTTGATTTTGTTGGACAGTTTTCTGTTGAAGAAGATAAAAGAATTGGCGGACCTCACCGTTTTTCTTCATTCTCAGTCGAAGCGGTTTATGCCTTTTGAGGGCCATGTCCCTTCTTTCTCAGTTTGTTTTTTTGGGTTTTCGAAACTATTTCGTTTGTCAAGCTTGATCTTTTCTCCGAAATTTGGGGCTAATTTCGGAGAAAAGTAATCCGTCATGATCTTATCTACCACCCTTGTACCCCTTATCAAATATACCGTCTACTGACTCAATTCATAAGCGGTTCACTTTCAACTTAAAATAATTTTAAAATAAATACTTGACGTCATCTATTTCAACGAGTATTTATTTGATTTAGTGCTTAGGAATCAATAGAGCTTATAGGAACCGACTTTTTTGCATCGTGTTTAAGCCATCATTAAGAATCTGGATTAATGATCTTGGATTTGATCGGTGGAAGAAAATAAATACGCAACAAGTCAATCAAAAGGAGTAAATATGAGAATGCTCATTTTATGGTTATTAGGTGTTCCAATAGTTGTTTTGATTATTCTAAAAGTTCTGGGAATAATTTGAAATTTAAAGGAGACGATATGAACAAAGAAGAATTTGAAGGACAATGGAAAGAGCTGAAAGGTAAAATCAAAGAAAAGTGGGGCAAATTAACGGATGATGAGGTCACTCAAATTAATGGGAAATATGATCAATTAGTTGGACATCTCGAAAAGAAATATGGTTATCAAAGAGAGAAGGCGGAAGAGGAAATTCGCAATTGGAAGCATGAAAGAGAGAAGCATAAAGTGCGTTAAAACAAATGTTGTGAATTTTACCATTGATAATGGAGGAAATATGAAAAAAAAGGGAAATATCAAAGATCTTTTTGTCAATGAATTAGAGGATATGTATAGCTCTGAACAACAAATTGTCAAATCCTTACCCAATATGATAAAAGCAGCTGATTCTGAAGATTTGAAAGAAGCATTTCAATCTCATTTAGAAGAAACTCAAGAACAAGTTGAGCGTCTTAACAAAATCTTTGAAATATTAGATATCACTCCTAAATCTGAAAATTGTGAAGCTATGCAAGGCTTAATCCAAGAATGCTCCGAAACCATACATGAATTTCCAAAATCAGCTTTACGAGATGCAGCATTGATTTCCAAAGCACAGAGAATTGAGCATTATGAAATTTCAGCTTATGGAACATTGCGTACTTTTGCCAAAGAACTTGAATTAGAGGATGAAGTTATTGACTTATTGAAAGAAACGCTTCAAGAAGAAAGCAATGCTGATAAAACTTTAACAAAAATTGCAGAAGGAAGCTTGATGAGTACTGGTGTCAATAGAAAAGCAAATGACTAAAAGCTATTTACTTAGTCCTTTTTACAGAAAATGGTGGCAAATTTCTATTCATTTTTTTAGGAGAACATCATGAAAAAATATGGACCAAAGGCACAAGAATCAGTTGAACAAGCAATGCATAAAATGAAAGAAGGGAACCTTGAATCAGGAAAAAGCCATAAAAAGGTCACCGATAGGAAGCAAGCAATTGCAATTGGTCTTTCAGAAGCGAGAAAAAAAGGGGCAAAAGTTCCGAAAAAACAATCATAAATTATAAGGAGAATCTTATGAAAAATTTCGAAAAATTGATTTTTGTTTCAACCTTTTTTGTCACTTCATTAGCTTGTGCACAAAATTATGGATATGACCAGTCTAACCAATCTCAGCAAGGATACAAGCAATCTTACCCCTCTTCTCAACCCTCCCAGCAAGGTCAATATAGAAATGGGACAGCAAAAGACTCAAATGATCAAAACTCTTGGTCTAACTGGTTTGATGGTGATAATACTCCAAAAGTACCTGATGATATTATCACAACAAAAGTCATTCAAAATTTAAGAAGTACCCCTTATTTTTCCGATTCTGCTAAAAATATAAAAGTCACGGCAAAAGATGGGAAAGTGACTCTAAAGGGAAAAACGGCAAATAAGAATGAAAAAAATCAAATAGAGTATATGGTAAAAAACGTTGAAGGGGTAAGAAGTGTAAGCAATGATTTAGAAACTGAAAAATAAATGTGGAAGATGCAAAAGTAAGCCCTTGTTTTCTTTTGCATCTTCTTAGCATCATTAATTTTAAGAGGGAAGAAAATTTATGTTAGGGACAGTACTTTTAATCATTTTGATCCTCTTGCTAGTTGGAGCAATTCCTGCATGGCCTTATAGTGCTGCCTGGGGGTATGGACCCAGTGGAATTTTAGGGGTTATATTGATTATTATTATTATTTTATTACTCCTAGGCCGAATTTAGAATCCTGAGATATTAGACATCTTGCATAACCAATTCCCTGCCCCAGCCCTTGCCCTTGCCCAAAAAAAAATCAAAAAAGAGCGGTTATCAAAGAGGCTGAAAGTAAAAGGACTTCTCGAAGAGGAAAACATCTTTTCGTTAATTGGGCAAGGGCAGGGGCAGAGGCACGGGCAAGGAATTGTGGTTATGCAAGATGTCTATTCTCGTGTTGACTCTTCCGTGGTTTTTTTCTAGGTTGATATCTTAACTTTAATAACCATCGATAATTTTTATTTCGTGGTATTTTTCTTCATCTGAAGATATGCCATCATAAAAAATTTTAAACTTAAAATCATTTATTTTATTTTCTGACAAATTTATATTAATAAAATAAATATCAAAAATTTGAGAGGAGGGTATTTGTTCTGATTCTTGCCCATTATAAACATATTTTAATTTAAATGGCTTATCCATTTGAATTCTTAAATTATGTCCTTTTTTGATAGAATGAAATTGATGATTTTGTTGCCAAATTTCTATGTTCTTCTTTTTTTCTTTTCTTAATAGATATCGATTTTCAACTTCAGCTATTTTATCAAACACCCTTCCGTCATAAAGGGATCGAAGCAAGCGAATGTATTCCGCATGCGCCCACATTAAGGGTCTTGCCGACCCTGTTGATTTTCCTAAAAACATGTGACCTTGAGGAAGATCAGGAGCATCCCAAACTTGTTCCGGTAATAGACAGGTGTCATCAGAAAATCCTTCCATGGCCTTGACCAAATAATCGATGTTTTTTCCTAAGGCCAATTCATAATGTGCCCTTTCTCCTGTTAAGAGAGGCCACGCCCTTCCTTTTCCCGCCTTGACAAAGGGAGATCCATCATCACATTGACCATAGCCATCATGAGTATAACGGCGCCAACAAGGTCCATAGGGGGTATTAACTTTTAAAACTTGATCGATCACTTGTAAGGAATCAACTATCAGAGAGTCGTCAGGTTTGCGAATTCCATAGCGGACTAATTCCAAAAAGCCCGCATCGACGATCTCTTTAGCTGGAAATTTTGTTTCCTCATTGGGTAATCTATCAGGAAGGGTTACATAACTTTCATTAGGACTAATAAATGATGGAGGGTCGTTTAAATTAATAGGATTTAATCTAATTAGAGAAATAGTTGGGTGGAGTGATCGATATGGCTTGACAATTCACATAGCAGGATAAACTCGGATACAATTAAAAGAGGCTAAGCATCTTATTAATGTCCCAGACTAATACAGAATATGACCTATCATCTTAATTATCCTGCCGGCGTTAGCTGATCATGTATATCCTGTTATTTATTTAATATGTTGATTATAAGAAGAATTTTATTTTGAGTTAGCCTGATGCGTATGGGGATAGACCCTCTTCTCTACTCTACTGTTCTCTTTGTAGCCCCCTTTGTGTTAACCTGCAGATTGAATCGTGTTCTATAAATCCCCGATTCGATAATCTCGAAAGGTATTACCTAACATCAAATATTCCACTTTTCCTTCATTATCTAAAAAAATGGAAAGATTTTCACCTTTAAAGCTAACGTAAGATCCTTCGTAACCCAATTTAAAATCAAACCGATTAGGAAGCTTTTTGATAAGGTGCATGGATAATGCGCTGCCTAGAAGATCATAGATTAAAATTCCTTCAGAGTTTTCATAGATAGTATATTCACCAAATAAGTCATGTTTATAGCAACCCACAATATTTCTAAATCTTGCTGATGAATTTGACGATTTGGGCGATAAATTAGAACGTTCTACAATAGATAATTCAGGTGTTAATGCTTGAAGTGCATTACCGATGGTTTTAAAAGCTAAATTCCAGTATATCATCGTGTCTTCATCTACCACATTCAAAAGGATGGCTATCCCAATTCCTGTATTTACATCAGTCATTATCCGTGACATGTATCCAGGAAATGATCCTGTATGACCTAGCATTGGGCCATTTGAACCTTCTCTAATCATGATTCCCAAACCATATTGAAATGAAGAATTAGGATCTTTAACTCGATTAGAGGTCATAATGGACATCGTACCTTGTTTTAATAAGGGGACGCTGCATCCTTGAAAAGCAGAACTGAGCCAAACCAGGAACTTGCTTATATCACTGGCTGAAGAATAAAATCCCCATCCAGAATTTAATCCACCTGGATTGATTATAAATGGTAACAATGATCGAAAGCCTGTATTTTTATCTATAATTCCATAAGGTTTTGCAAATTCATGAATTTCCCCTTGATTAATAACATATCCAGAATGATCCATATGAAGTGGTATAAGAATATTCTCCTTAATATAATTAATATATTTTTCATCAGAATTTTGTCCAAGCGCCCCTCCATATTCAGCAATGATTTGAGCTAAAACCCAATAACCTAAATTGGAATATTTAAGACGAGTCCCAGGTTCCAACACCATTTCTTGATTGAGAGCACCAGGGAGCATCTCTTCGCTACTTAAAAGATTGCCCGTTATATTTTCCCAGATATTTGATCCTTCGCAACGTGAAAGACCGGCTGAGTGGTTTAGAAGCTGTCTGATAGTAATTTTTTTCCATCGGTTTTTAAAATCATTTTGTCTAAACCAGGGTAAAAATTTGATGACAGGTTCATCAATCTCAATTAATCCCTTTTCCCAAATCTGCAAAATTGCGATCGCTGTTAGCATTTTACTATTAGAAGCTAAACGAAAAAGCGTGTCATTTGTTATAGGGTCTGAATTTTCAATGTCTTTACATCCAAAACCTTTTAAGTAGATAGTTTGTCCATCATGAGTTACTACTACAGCCAATCCAGGTATTTGACCTTGCCCCATGCTCTGGACAACTTGTTGTTCAAACATGCCTATTGCAAATTGTAAAGTTTCATGGTTTTGATTACCAAAGCACACAAAACTATAAGCGAAAGTAATTAACAAAATCTGAATCTTTTCTCGCATAAAAAATCTCTTAAAAATAGTATAAATAATGCAGTCAATTTAGGTTACGGCACGTCATCTTCAACAACGGCAGAGTAAAAATCTACCTAGGTCCAAGTTTTAAAGCAACAAGCCTCTAGCTTATTGCAGCCAGATAGCAGAAACTACTTGAGTGTTGCACAAATATATTGCATAATCGTGAGGATGGCCAGAAAATACTCGGTAAAAAATAACCAGATTTTAATAGATTTTATTTATTTCAAGAATTAACAAATGATTTATTAAAAGTATCGAGGTTAGAGTATTGGTCAAAGTCAAAAGTAGTATTTCTAGTCGAACAATTTTTTTTTGATAATACAGACTATTTTCCAGTAAAAAGAACTGAAGGGCCTTTACCAATACGAATTAATTTTTCTTGCAGGATGAGATTATTAAGTTTTCGAGTAGCAGTATTTCTAGATATTTTTAGCAAATGGGTTACATCTCCAATGGAGATCTCACCACGCAATTTTACAAAGGAAAGAATAGCGTCTTCATCGGATTGTTGAGGAAGTCGTGAAGGCTCAAAATTGAAAATAATTTTCACGAAATCTCCTCCCTCCTGATATTGAGGAGGGACAATTCCTGCCTTTTTGCAACTGTCAAAAATCAGCCGTATTCCGGAACCCAATTTCTCAACTAACCGAATTTTATGTGCTATTCTGGCAATATGCGGATTTCGCAAATAAGTGATCCCATCCCCTAAGTTTTCCAAATCAACTAATCCTGGAAAAGAACCTGGATTAAAAATTTCAAGATGATGATCGAATAAAGCAATTTTAACTGGACCAGGAATAGAATATTTTCGATGAATTAATGAATTAATAATAGCCTCACGTAGGGCTTCTTTAGGAATAGGAATATTCCCATGTAACTGCGTTCCTAAAAGTTTAAAGTCCTTTTCCATCCATGAACATAATAATCTAAAACTGGATTCTACCAGTCTACCAAGGGGCCCTGAAAGTTCTTCTGTTTGGATAATATTTCTTCCAGAGTCTCCTTTAAACCTGCTACAAATAACAGTAGCTTCTGGTATGAAATGTTGAGGATTTTCGCAAAAAAAAAGAATCCCAGTAACAGTAGGAAAATATTTGTCTCGATTTGCCGGCGAAATGGCAATGATTTTATCAGTAATCATTCTTTTGATGTCAACTTGCTTGCCATAAAATTCATGAATGAGTTCTTTAGACAAATTTTTCCTATCTATTTGGACAATTTCTTCATCAAAACTTATTCGCGAACCTTCTCGAATTAAATCTTCGATATATTCTGGGCTGGCTCTTCGAGTATTAGAGCCTACACGAACATAAGACCCCTTTGGGGATCCCTTCGCTTTTTAAAAAATAAGGCTTTTTCGGACTAATGGGAATCTCAATAATTAGAACAGAAAGGTCATTTAGTCTCTTCTCGTAAATTTGAGCAAGCAAGGATGGGCTGGTACTATCAAATAGGCTATTAGGGAATTCATCATAGAGCCTGTCTCTTTCTTTATCAGTAACACCCAGTAATTTTTTTGTCATATCATCAACACCAATTATTATTCTTCCTCCTACGCCATTAGCAAAAGCAATACATGTTTTAATTAGGCTGCTAAAGTTAGGAAGCGCAGACTTAAATTCTAGGGTCTTCGACTCTCTTTCATAAGAAAACGTATTTTTCAATCTTGCCACCTCATTCCTCCCTGATACTACTAACAATACCTTAATTGCACCAATTGCACCAATCTTTTCTTAATTGCACCAATTGCACCAATCTTTTCTTAATTGCACCAATTAAGAATTTTGTTAACCCAAGAGAGATGGATCTAGTACATCAACGCACTTAAATTGACGTATTTGAGGATGCCTCTGTACCTTCTAAATCTTATTTAAAAGGTCTCTTAAGAGATTCCTCTTTGGAAGCAGATTCCAATCAACCAAGAGGAAACCGCTGCCAAACTCCACACTAAGATACTCCTGTTTTTTTATTGTTTTTTTGGATAAGATTTTCGAAAATCTCTGAGAAAGATATGCCCTATTAAAGGCGGCTAACATGAAAGTAATTTTTATTCCTGGAAATGGTGGGGGTAGTCCAAAAGATAATTGGTTCCCATATTTAAAAGAAGAGTTAGAGAAATTGGGAATAAATGTCGTTGCTTCAGAATTCCCCGATAATGACCTAGCCAGAGAATCTTTCTGGATTCCGTTCCTAAAAAATACTCTCCAAGCTGATGAGCAAACTATTCTTATTGGCCATTCTTCTGGCGCAATTGCAGCCATGCGTTTTGCTGAAACCAATAGATTGCTGGGATCAGTGCTTGTAGGGGCCTATCATACTGACTTGGGTTTACCTACGGAAAAACAAAGCGGCTACTTTAATCGTCCATGGGATTGGGAATCTATCATTCAAAAACAAGAATGGATTATTCAATTTGCTTCAGTAAACGATCCATGGATTCCCATTGAAGAAGCTCGTTTTATTCGTGACAGATTGAATACAGAATATTATGAATTCACTGATCAAGGACATTTTGGAGGGGATTATAAAAAACTTGTTTTCCCTGAGCTTTTTCAAGTACTTAAGATGAAATTGCATAGAATTGGTTAAGTCAGCGCATATTATAATTAAGATGGTTGATGATCCAAATCGAGAAGTAGATAATGATGAAAATGATGGAAACGGTGGAAATAAAAACACATAAATTCCAAAGGGGTCCTTCTTCTTTCCAGACATTGATGAAAAAAATGAGCTGCACCAAGGCTTGAATGAGAGCAAGAACAAAAATGACAATAATGGCCGATTTAATAGTGAAGTTAAAGAATTCGGGATAGACAATAATAAAGTAGGTCGCGAGAGTTAATATGAGTGACGCGATAAAGCCTGTAATCCTTAACGCTAATGCATGCTCCATAAAAATCCTATAGTAAAAAGCCTATCCCATAGACAACAGTAAAAATAAAAATCCAGACAAAGTCAAGGAAGTGCCAAAATAGGGCCATGCGAAAAATTCTTGAGATACTATGTTCTACAAGAGGGCGCAAGGCAATGCGAAACATCATGACGACCATCCACAAAAGACCTACGGTGATATGGAGTCCATGCGTACCCACCAATGTGAAAAAGGAGGAGAGAAAGGCACTCCGTTGCCAGCTCGCCCCTTTATCTACAAAATCGGTAAATTCAGAAATTTCGAGGACAAGGAAAGCTGCCCCTAAAAGAAAGGTGATGATGAACCAGATTATAGCCCACTTTTTTGATAGCTTATGAACCGCAATCATGCCCAGTGAACAGGTAAAGCTGCTAGTGAGCAGGAAAAGTGTTTCAGCAAGCACAGAGGGTAAATGAAAAAGCTCATTAGCTGAGGGCCCACCGAAAGTATTTCCGCGCAAAACAATGAAACAGGCAAAAAGGGTTGCAAAAATTACAAGGTCCGTCATCAAATAAACCCAAAACCCAAAAATTTTCGTATCGCTCACTTCCACGGTATTCGTATGGCTCACTTCCATAAAATTTTATCCTCGTACGTAAGATTTTTCAATCTTAGCAACTTCTGCAGCCGGTAACACATATTCCAACTCATCATCAAACGAAAGTGTGATCATGCAAGCAATAGCACCAATTAGTCCAATAGCGATAAGCCAAATAATTTGCCACACAATCCCAAAAGCCATTAAGAAAGCGAAACCTGATAGATAGAGTCCCATCCCTGTATTTCTAAAACATTCAATATCTTGATAATTTTTATCCGGCTGCCATCCCTGCTTTTTCATGTCCCAAAAAACCTCATGACTCGTGATTGGGGGAATCACAGCGAAATTATAGAAAGGGGGGGGGAGAATGGGATGCCCATTCCAGCGTCCTACCATTCCAGGGATCGCCAGTGGTATCCAAATGTTTTTTTCTTTGCTTAATGCTTTCGATAAGCAGATAAACTTGTGTGATAATTCCGCATCCAATGAGGATATATCCTATCGCTGCAGTAATATATAATGGCTGCCAACCGGTCGAGGAATCATAATGATCAATACGCCGCGGCGCGCCCATAAATCCTAACAGATAGAGGGGCATAAAAGCTACAAAGAATCCGACAAACCAAAACCAAAATGCCCGTTTGTCTAGCCGTTCATTGAGTTTAAATCCAAAAATCTTAGGAAACCAAAAAGTGATGCCGGCAAAAATTCCAAAAAGGGCCACTCCAACGATCATCGTATGAAAATGGGCAACCAAGAATAAACTATTATGCACCTGAAAATCGGCAGGCGGAGATGCCATAAATATTCCGGCCATCCCTCCTATCATAAAGATAATTAAAAAACCGATAAACCAATACATGGGGGAAGCTAAGTTTACCTTTCCCTTGTACATAGTAAGAATCCAGTTAAATACTTGAACACCGGCAGGTATGGCAATTAGCATGGTCACAATGCCGAAAAAAGAGTTCACACCTGGACCAGCACCCATGACAAAAAAGTGGTGTAGCCAAACTAAATAGGAGAGTGCCGTGATTGAAATAGCAGCCCACACCATGGATGTATAGGCGGAAATTTTCTTTTGTGAAAATGTAGAGGCTATTTCAGAGAACATGCCAAAGGCAGGGATGACCAGAATATAAACCTCTGGATGACCCCACATCCAGATGAGGTTCCAGTACATCATTTGATTTCCCCCACCTCCGTTCGTAAAAAAATGCATTCCAAAAGAACGATCAAGCCAAAGAAGAAGGGTAGTTGCTGTGAGCACAGGAAATGCCGAAATAATAAGCACCATAGCCAATAAAGAATTCCAGGTAAATAGAGGCATTTTCATCAAAGTCATTCCAGGCGCGCGTTTTTTAATGATAGTAACAAGAAAGTTAATTCCAGCAAGCAGACTGCCAAGCCCCGAGAGCTGCAAGCTCCATATAAGATAATCGACTCCAACAGTGGGGTTAAATTCAAGCTCGGAGAAGGAAGCTATGGCTAGCCATCCTGTATTAGCAAAATCTCCTCCAATAATAAAAAATAAATTTATTAGTATCCCGCCAGAAATAGTGAGCCAAAGCCCTAGGGAGTTCATAAAAGGAAAAGCCAAATCACGAGCTCCAATTTGGAGAGGCACTATCCAATTCATGAGTCCGAAAAAAAAACTCATTGTCACAAAAAAGACCATGATGTCGCCATGCGAGGTAAAAATTTGTTGAAAATGATCTGCAGTCAGATATCCTTGTGAATTTGAAGCAATTGATTGCTGAAGCCAGACCATGCCCGCGTCTACCATGCCACGAAAAAACATAACAGTTGCGAAAATCATGTACATGGTCCCTATTCTTTTAGGATCAGTAGAGGTCAACCACTCATGCCAGAGCAAGCCCCAACGCTTGGTTTTAGTGAGATAAACAGCAAAAGCGATGGCCGTCAGTATAATAAAAAGAGTCCCTCCAATCGTATACCAATGGTGGGGAATCGCGTCTGAGGTCAGCTTTCCGAGGAAGAATTTTTTCATAAAACCGTTTGGGCTGGATACATGTATTTTTGAATTATTTTATGGTAAAGATCTTTTT
>CAWCVY010000068.1:0-129718 GCA_963799115.1 uncultured Chlamydiae bacterium
ATAGCAGTAGATCAGATCGGCATGCGTATGCATAGCTTCGGATATGGAGCAAGAACAACTCCTGCCTCTTCCAATTTCTTCTTGAATGTGGTGCCGATGGAAACCGAATCGAAAATCATATCGACTGCGACATTGCTCAAACGCATTTGTTCTTCGATTGGAATGCCCAAACGTTCGAACGTGCGCAACACCTCAGGATCCACTTCGTCTAAGTTGTTAAGTACCGGCTTCTTTTTAGGCGCAGAATAATAGGTAATATCCTGATAATTAATAGGATCATATTTTACATTAGCCCAAATAGGCTCCTCTATTTCCAGCCATCTTTGATAAGCTTTTCATCGGAAATCAGACAAAAAATCAGGCTCTTGTTTTTTAGCTGATAGAGCACGAATAATCTCTTCATTAAGGCCTTTAGGAAGAGAATCGGTTTCCACTTCCGTGACAAAGCCATATTTATAATCCGTTGCATTATACATGGCTGATTCTGCTGACATAATGTGTTAACCTCTAATCGAACACGGAAAAAAATTAATTGGGGGAGCCGTTTTTCGGTATTAAAATTTCAGAGATTTTCGCTGGATTTTCCCTTCCGGCCCCGATGAAATATGTGCTATCCTATAGCTGAGTAGCGGGAGAGGGGTAAAGCCGACGAAAAGATCCCGAATATCCATGAAAAGGTACAACGGAAATGTCAGCAATATAAATTTTAATTAAAAAAACGCTTTAAGCGCTTTATAATGTTGTAATCATCTGTAGGTAGCCTCTCAATTTAATTATTTAAATAAATAGAGACAACGATATAAACGCCTCATTTATCAGTAGCTCTCGCTAATTATTGGCTCTAATTGGATGGGCTGGACTAGTTGGACATGTTGGAAATGGTCCAATCTGTCCAATTCGTCCCTATCCAATCTATTCCATTCATGCTATTCACCTAATCTTTTTTTTGAAAGGCATATGCATCAAGCTATAACTAAAAAAACAGGATAGGCATGATCGCCTGTGGCAAGGATAAACAAAATAAATAAAAGAGACTAACTTTCCCTATAGAATATGATCTACCGTCTTAATTATCCTGCCGGCGTTAGCCAATCCTGCGGATCCTCTGTTCTTTATTTAACATCTTGATTATAAAATTTTTATGTTTTGAAATTTTGAATTAGCTTGATGTGTATGTCTTTCAAATAAAGATTAGGTGAATTGCTTGGTTCCATTAAGCTGGATGGCCGTACGATCTTCAATAATCCTTTGAGAAAATTTGCGTGTTTATATAATCCTCGATGTCATTATTATTCCCATAAATGACTCTAGCTTCTAGGACCGGGTTCTCTTTATTAAAATTTACTCTAGTGTCTTTTTTGCACATAATATCTATTGTCGTGTTGTAACATTCTTGCTACATCTATCTCTTGGTGCAAACAATCTTGGGTAGCATTATATGCTTCTAACCAGGCATTTTGCCACGAATGAGCTTCATAGAATTTATCTTCAATGCCAGGATGGTCTATAGCGCCATTTTTTCTATTGCCTTGGGGATCATAAATAGGGATGCCGCGCAGCCATAAGTAAAAATTGTTGAAAGTAATATTAACTACCCAACTATACTCCCGCTGAAAAGCCATATTCTTTTCTTTGGTTTCTTGATTGATTTCGCTTGCCCATGCAGTTTCATGTTTAATGGTCAGTTCAAGGGCTAAGCGGCCCAGCTGCATGGCGATGTCACATTGTTCCATGACCTCAGCATTTTCTATCGTTTTTCCTTGCTTTATTAAGCGCCGCGCTTCTTTCCAATGTACCAGCATGGCTTGTCTGAATGCATAAAGATGGGATTGTAGGAAGAATAAAGACGACATATTTGGGCAGAGCATACTTTGCTGCAACTGCTTTGTAGGAGTCTAGGCTTTGCAGAACTTGTCCATCTTGCATGAGTTTTAAATACTTCAAACGGGCTGCCTGATTGTTTTCAATCCCATAGGAAAGTAAGGTGTCTTTAAGCCCGTTAACAGATGCACTTAAGGTTGTTCCGGTTCTCAGCCATATGTACGTGATGATCACAATCTTCATCAGGAAACATTTTTTTGCTAAAGCTTGTTGTTGTTTAGCTGCTTGGAGTAAAACTTTATCGGAAATCAGTTGGACCTGTTGCTTCTGAATACAATAAATGCCCTTCATCTTTTTTTAAGGTCTCGTTGGCATATTTGATCACTTGAATGTAATCGATGACATTTTTCAAATGCCCTGGTGTTTTTTGACAATCAAGACGTTGATTAGCCAGATGCCATACTTGATTAGCAGGAAGATTTTGTAAATAGTCAATGTCAGCCATTATTTCTTACTCCTTTTAAAAAAGGAAAAAGAATAACAAGGATTCGAAATAAAATCAACAACAAATTTAGACAAAAGCTAAAAATAATTCTATTTGAACAGGGGGTTATTTTAGCTTCTATAGCTCTCCGAACACTATATCTTCGTCGTTATTTGCATAATCTTGAAAAAAATCTTGCAAAACTTCAATCTGCATCTTCGCCTCGCATACAATAGCGGTCTCCAATAAATCTATAGTCCATTCCACCACTTTTTTTAGATTACCAGAGGCTGCCTCCAATTGATCCGAAGAAAATGAAAAGAGCTGCGACCTTAATTCGAGTAATAAGTGTTCTAGAGTATTGACCTTCCAATTAATCAATTGTTGAATGGTTTGTTCAAAAAACTCCCACTTATCACAGTCTATTGATTCTAACAAATCGCATAGCTGATTTAAAGAATCAAAAGCCAAGGTGAGCTTCTCATCATTACTAAAAGATAGTCTATTTTGGCATTAGACATCCTGACTTCTTTAGAGCAGAATTTGACTGCCTTCTTCTGCTAAGACCTGATCGAAGTTTAATAGAGCAGCGCGAATGTCTCTTAAGCGAAGTAGATTACTTCCATTCAATTCTAGCTGGAATAGATCAGGATATGTCTTAAGATCCTGTTAAAGCAATACACGGCTTATAAACATGAAGACTTTTGCAATTTTTGATTCCAAGAAGACGGAAATAATCAGAAATAGGTAGAGTTTGGGGTTCGTTTCTCAACGTTTCATAGAGTGAATCAGGAATATCGTTCAAAAATTTATTGAAGAAAACTTGGAGTGGCATGGGTTTATTATTAACTATGTCCCCACATTCATAAAATCCAAGACCTGGATGTTAGTGAATTTAGTGCTGGGGGAAGAAGAGTTATATCCAGAATAGCTAAAAATAAGTTGCTTATTAGCATAGATCATGTCGTGAATAGTACAATGATTATGAATTTTATGAATTTTTATGTCCCACGTAAATAAGCAACTCCTTTGCTTTCGTCCCACACGCTAATTTTACTTAACTCTTTCGGTTCCCCTTCCATTGTAAAAAGCATCCCTTCAGCGTACATTATGCTAAATATAGGCTCGTCAGATGGCTTTCTTTGGAGTGTAAATAAATATTCCCCCATATTAGCATCCCAAACTTCGATCTCTGGGTTATAAAAACCTACAAAAAGCATCCCCGCACCATAGGCTGAGAGCAAAAACCCTTGTAGCAGTTTTCCAATGATGTAGAGGTTTTGAGAAACAGGTAATTGCCTGTGTTTGCATCCCAGGCTATGATCTGATTACACTCAGTTCCATCTCTCGATTATTGCAAAAATCTCCCGTCGCCATAAACAGGTTTATATTTCATTCGTGAGAATTCCTTACCCTCTAGAGAGAATAGATATGTGCCTGAGTTCGCATCGCTAACTGTAACCTCCCCCTCATAGCATTCTTAAAGTATTTAAATAACTTTCCACCCCCATAGATCGAATATTCTGCTTTTTTTCGCCCTCTTTTAAAGTGCGTAGCAATTCACCTGTGTTTGCATTCCAGGACTTTTTTGGATTTGACCATTTTCCATTGAAAATAGCTCTCCATCAACATAAGTTAAATCAGTAAGACAAAATTCAATATTGCGCTTAAAATTAAGCAGACATTCACCAGTCTCGATATCCCAGCTTTTGATCCGGCCATTTACAAAAGATGCAAAAAGCTTTCCTTCGCCAAAGGCAAAACTATAAGCGTATTTACTATAATCCCAAAAGTCATAGTTCTGAAAAACTTTAATATCAAGATAGTTGAAAGAACACAATCTCCTTTTAATATTTAATGAAATCAACAATTGGGGGTTATCACGTGCTATTGAATCGGTGATGGCTTTCCATTCCTTACTGATTAAACTGCACTTGATGAAACTCTCGATATTCAATAGTGAAAATATCATCTCCTTTAATTCAGGGGGCAGATCAGAAATTTGGACAGTACTAGGGCAGCTCTTCCTAGCTCTTTTTTGGAGTTCACAAACTCTCTTTCGAACAAAGGAATGACTTTTTTTATGAGTTACTTTCTTGCCCTTTAAACTCAGAGCTGAAGATATCTCTGGAAAACAGGCCCTAAGTTTCATTTGAAAAAGTTTCGGGTTGATATGTTCACCGGCATGCCAATTTTTTTTTGGGTTTTTGTTGCAGGTATATGAGACCTCTTGCATCAATGCTTCTTCTGAATCCGCACCTATTGGTTTAAAATAATCCTCTGTTAGTTGGCCTGGTGACCATTCTTGAGGTCTAAAATTAGTTACGTTTAACATATTTGCTTGACCTATTATTGACCTTTAAAATATTCATTTTCGATTTCAAAAGAGGGTAGTCCTGAATCGGAGTATATATTAGAGTCTGCTACCACGCTGAACTCGAGATTACCATTTTTGCTGCATAAAAGTATTAATAATAAAATTTTATTATTATTTAAATTAAATATCAAGTTTTTTATGGCGTTTGTTCTACCAATCAATTAATAATTACAGACTTTGACAAGAAAATATTTTAAGGCAGAGTAAAGGATGCACGGTGATTTCAATCGCGCATAGAGACGCATTTCATTCTTTGCAGACATCAAGCGTAAATGACGGGCCATTTTAGAACGGTCTTGCCATCCACGGCAATGATAGGCAATCAAATGAGGAACAAAGAGTAAAGACCACCCTTGTTGCTGTAAACGCAAGGAAAGATCAATATCTTCTTTATACATGTAAAAGTCGGGGTCCATTACAATATTAGGCCCTAGTTCTATGCTTCGCAGAGCTTGTAAACGGCAAAACATCAGGGCACCGCACAAAGCGGGAACTTTTTCTGTTCGAGGGACGCAAAGAGAAGCTTGGGGTCTCCCCTGTCCACGATCATACCACCGCCCATACCAGGTACGGAAAATGCCAGCTGAATCAATAAGACCAGTAGGCTTATCCTCTTGGAGGCTATAGCCTAAAAGCATGCCCGACAATGCCCCAATATGATTTGCAGAGGGCTGCTCCATTAGGCAGATAGCGTCTTCGATAAATGTAGGGGTCAAAAAAGCATCGGGATTCAAAAACAAAACGTACCTTACATCATTCTGCACGCAGGTCATCCCCTTATTATTTCCTTGACAAAAGCCTATATTATCTGCTAATAAAGTCACTTCAGCCTCTTCCGAATAAGCTTTTAAATAAGCAGTATCCTCGGATCCGCTATCGATAATAATGATTTTATGTGGAGCCTTTGTTTGCTGCTTAAGAGCATTTAAGCAAATACTAATGCAGCTTTGGCTATTGTGAGTGACAATGATCACAGCACAGGGCATATGATTTTCCTTTTCATTAGACTTCTTGCATCCTCTTTTTCGTGTCCGTATGGGCATGCTATTACCCATAAACCGTCCCATATTTCTTGCAGCCCTACAGGCTGCTATTTCACTCTAAACCTTATCCAGGGCGGCGCCCCGGACTGTTGCACTTAGAGCCCTTCAGGCTCATTTTCAGCATCTTTATCAATTAAAAGATAAGTCTGGGAAGGATTTATTGGTAATAGCATGCGTACGCGTACCCGTGCCTGACTAACGATATCTTAATGGCGCTGATAATAACCTTTTCTGGGCACGGGCACAAAAAGTAAGTTATGCAAGATGTCTATTTCCATTTCTTTCCCTTTTCCTGAGCCAAAGGAGCCAGGCGCCTTGTTCACCTTTTCGGGCAGAATTTCGGGCAGGCGAAAGGGGTCAGATGGCGCGTTTTGTGACGAGGTAATAGCCTTAGCTATTGCCGAGGAACAAAACGCGCCATATAATCCCCTTGCAGCCGACCGAAAACTGACCGTAAAGGTGAACAAGGCGCCAAAAGAAAGGTGAGTTTGTGTTGCGTGCTCCGCTCCAAAAAACGTGAGTAAAAATCTAATTCTTCTATCGTTTCACGTTGCAGTGTGACAGCAAGATAGGGAAACAAAAGGGCCAAATGTTCTGTTTCTGCACTGCAAGGCAGAGCTCGCGAAACTGCTAAAATCCAGTCATATTGGGTTTTCAACTGCTCGATCAGCCGAAGGAAAACTGCAGAACCGATTTTTTCAGAGCCATAAGGACAGCTTCCCCCTGCACTCATCTCATCCCATTGCTCCCTTTTTTGAATAGGAGGAGAACTTATTTCCCCTTGCAGATACTGCAAAAGCCCCTGAGGAGAATTTTCTTGGGATTCAGTAAAGTTTAAATCCATTATCAAAACACGGCATCCTTTTCGGCTAAGTAATTCAGCCAAGAGCGGGGCATAATCAGGCCCCTGTCCTTCAAGAAGCAACAAGAACTTGGCTTCTTGTGTAGAGGTAGGTTTATCGAAGTAGGCATACAGACGGCGCAATGTCTCCAAATTGACATCCCGCCACAAATTTGGCTTTGATAGATATAAAGGCGGCGCAAGGATGCCTGACACATGATAGCCTGCTAATTTCAAGTTATCGACAGATACCCGAATCCCTTTGCTTAAGGTCTTTCCTAAAGCCATCCCAAAGCCCAAGACTGCTCCAACAAAAGATCCTAAAATTGTCCATAGAAAAACACTGGGAGCCAAAGGATGAACAGGAGGAAGAGCCGGGTCAACCGGAGCAGATTGGATCACCTCGAGATTATGCGAAATGTTTTTTGATTCCACCATCTTAGCAATCTCTTCCACTATCAATTGATTAGTCTCCACCTCTTGATCGATCAGCTGCTCAGCCGCCCATTTTTGGGAAGAATTGCCATTTCGCCGTGAATGCTTTCTAGGTGTACTTTGACTAAAGCCCTTTCTTGCTCCAAATTCTGAAGGCGCGATGCGACATAATCTTGGAAGTTTTTCTCTAATAATGAAAGCTGCTGATGAACAAGTTCCAAACTGACGCTTTGGAGGGCAAAAATCTTCTCATCGATCAATTTTTTATTAAGCTCCATTAGCTGTACCATCTGCTTGAGATGCATGCTTAAAAAAGTTCTTTGAAGTAGAAGTTCATTCTTAATCCGCTGCTGTTCGCGCAAGCTTTGATTGTTTTCATCCCGCAAATTGAGGACTAGCTCGCTTGCTTTGCGAATCATATCGCTACTGACGGAATCATTTAACCCTGAACTAAGGGAAGTAATTTCAAATTCAGGATCTTCAATTTGATGGATAAAAAATAAATTTTGACGAATATCAGCTTCAATCTGTATCAATTCTTTAGAATAATTGAGATAAAGTTCGGTGGCTATCTGCAGGCTAATTCCCTGGTAGTCTTCGGAAGGATTTTGCTGGTGAGTCAACCGTTCTTGCAAAATTCGCTTATGCACTTCGAACAACCTCTCAAGGTTGGCCTGATATAAATGAAAACTTTCCTGGATTTTTTTCACATTTTCAGGATTTTCTAATTGGGCTTTTTGCAGCCTATCAAACCAATTCTTAAGCAAATAGCGAGGATCATTAAGTAATTGATAATCGGCTGTAGGCAATTTTCCTGATTGGAATTGATCAGCAATCACTTTCAATTCTAACAGATATTCTTGCAGTACTTTCATTTCATTTAATTGGTGATCGAATGACTGCTGGAAGTTTTGACTACCTTGCAAAGCCTTCTTTTGAAGTTCGATTTCCAAAGCATCACGCTGCTGCCTGAGATTTCTTATTTCTCCTAAAATCGCATTGATGACATGAGGATCTCCTTCATGAAAAGAATAGCGGTCATAATAGGAAAAATGACTTGGAGATATATTTTTCAGTCGTTTAATTTCCAGTTCATTTGTCAAGAGCCTTTGTTTGTATTCGTGCTGCCTGGCAGCCAAAAATTCCATTTCTTTTTTTGAGTCGATAAAGCCAACACTATTCAAATCCTTAGACAAAAATTCAGCGTGAGAATTCAACAATTGGGTCAAATTCTGTGTTAAATGGTCTCTGCGCAAATTTAAGTAATCCAATTGTTGTATGGCTAACTCTTGGTGGTTGGTTTTCAAAAATGACTGATAGGAATTCATAATCGCATTGATCAATTCGCTGGCCATATGGCGATTGCGATGCTCGCACTTTAGTTTGAGCATGCTTTTATCATTTTTTAAAGATTCCACCTCTAAATTCCTGCCGATGTATTTAACGGTATCAGCTAGGGAATCGATTCTTAAGGAGAAAGTTTGGGCTTGAACAGGATCATTGGGCAGACTCGGAATCAAGGTGAAGGATAATAACTCTAACTGAAAGCGTTCTCCTAAATGCCCCTCTCCCATGATTTGGGTGGGATCGTATTTATTAACAACTTTGTAGATTCCATTTTCTTGCAGGTCAAGATCAAACCATAGGGGGATTTCGCCATCATAACGCAAAGATTCGATTTTGATGGAACTGAAAGGATCTTCAAGGGCAGGACGAGGATGATTAATAAATGATGCCCAGGCGATTTGCCAATTATGCTGCATGAGCTTAGATAGCGTTTCTTGATGCATTTTACCCTCTAACCGTGCTTGTAAATGCAATTTTTCTACCACCCCTTTTAAAAGTTTACGTGATTTGATTAAAGACATGGCTTCGCTTTCTGAAGACCCTAAGGTGCCGTTGCTCAACATTTGCAACATGGAGCTGGAAACGTTGCCGCTCTTCGTGCTTTTTTCCCGAAATGAGCCTTCCGCTTGGTAGCGGATGGGTTTAGTTAGAGCTAGAAAAGCCCCCATAGCTCCCAAGCAAAACGCCCAAAGGAAGATCTTTTTTTTCGATTGCCGAAAGATAGCTAAAATATCGGCGAAACAAATGAGTAATCTATCTTCTTTAGGATTTTCGCCCTTCATACTTAACCGTCGTTAATCTTTAAATAATAGATAGGTTCCATAAGCCGTCTGTATCCCTAAACAACTAGGCAAGAGTTGATCGATGAAGCGGTTCCATTGGGTAATGGGTTTTTCAGAAACGTAGACAGTATCACCCGGCATGAGCAGTAAACTGTCATTAGGCAGATGAATAATGTGATCCCATGATAAAACATAAATTTTGGGATTTTGCAAATTGCCTCGAATGACCTGAATGCAATCGCGATTCCCAGTAAAGGGAATTCCCCCTGCTGATACTAACGCCTCGCGCAAAGACATAAAGCCGTAGGGCAAACTGACTGCACGCGGACTAGCCACTTCTCCCATCACCATTACATTGGAATCCCTTGGATCAGCGATGAAGATGCGATCCCCACCGCACATGACGATATTTTGTGACATATCTCCTTGGTTCATCAACTTATAGAAGTCTACAGGTAACTGTACTCCATCGCGAACCACATAACTTTTGAATAAATTGGCATTATTGGGAACTTGAGCCAACGCTAAAACTTCATAGAGGCGGATTTTCCCATCTACGGGAATGACAGGAGTACTGACTGCCCCTGTAAGTTCCACTTTGCGTGACAAGCGATCACGATAATTGAGAAACACTTCGATATCTTGAATCTGTTCGCGATAGCAATCTTGAATTCTTAGACGAGCCTCTTCAAGAGTCAATCCAGCCACAACAATTGAAGGGATATCTGGCAGATCGATTTTCCCTTCGCAAACCCGAAACCCTACTTGCTGATTGATAAATTGAATAGAGTCCATGACGTCGCGTCTTTTGGGATGATAAATGGCAATATTTAAGATATCGTCTTCGGAGATGGAATCTTGATATTCCTCCATTGCTTCGCAGGGAAGTTCCCCGAGATCTTCCCCTTCCATATCGAGGATTGCTAATTTGCCTTGACGAATTGTGTAAGAATCGATGACAAATTCATCTGCTCCATAAATACCGTACTGATGGCACCGATGGCTGCAGGAGCAAAACGCGAGCAAAAAAAGAATCGCCCAGCAGGCAGAAATCACCTTCATTCAAACATCCAACAGCATGAAGAGGCTTTCCCGGTGTAAATTTTACAAGAGAATTTTGATGAATTTGCGCGCAATTTACCCGAGGCTTTCGAAAGCCATATTGGATGAAATATGGCTAAGAAATCCTGGAGGTAAAGTATGAGGAAAGACACAAAATGCTCTGGAAAGTTTTTACCGGGCATGCCTCATAAATTAAGGAGTATAATTCTTACTGATTTTGCATTTAATCGGAAGTCTTTTCTCTTCATGAAATTGCTCGCACAACGATAGGAAATTTTGCCAAAACTTGACAAAACTGGGAACTTTATCTGAACTGTAGACTTTTTGGATTTCTTCTTGTGTGATAGAATTTACGATCGATTTGGAACCATGATAGGATTTGTGGCTTTTTTTCCCAGCCTCTTTACCGATTTTCTCAATAAGAGTGCTCGGATTTTTAATTTTCTCAATATTGTGGCTTTCCTTATCAATTATTTGCTGTATTCTCTTTTCATCCACCCGAGCCCATTTAGATACAGCATCTGTAAAAGCTAGCAGCCAGGCTTCAATTTCCATCACGGCAAAAAAAAGATCGATTTTATTAGGATTTTTACAGTTTATTTTCTTAAGTGCTTTATAAAAATGATTAACAATTTGTTGAGATATTTCATCTGGATTTAAATTGTTATCCCAATCCTCTCTATAAAAAAGATCTCTTAGACCAATGATCACAAAACCTTCATTATGTTGCTCATTTGCACGATTTCCAATTGCAGAGGCGAGGGAACCGACGCCATCTACATTAATGATCAAAATAAAAATGTCTGATTCTGTATCGGGGTTAAAATTAGGTAAAGGACAAGTTCCTAACAACTTGATATTTTTAATTCGGATACCAGAATAAGACCACCATACTAAAATCAGATGATTAAGAAAAATCTGCTCAGTTTGTCCTTCGACATATATTGCAATTTTCTTTCTGTACATGCTATTTATCTAACAGGAAATTCGATGAAAAAAGGTCAAAATTGTTTAAACCAAGCTGTTTCCAATCATCAAATTTATCTTTAGAATTTGAATAGTTTAAACATTCTACAATATGCTTTGATCGAAAGCAAATAGTCAGAGCTTTCAAAGGAACGGCATTCATCATAAAAGAATCATTTGAAGTTGCAATAACCTGAATTTTTGATTCAGAATTTTCTTCAAAAATTATTTTAGCGAGTTTGTTACTGCGCTCAAAATCAAGTCCTTCACCGAGATCATCCACTAAAAAGGATCCAATAGCCTCATTTGAGCGGAGAAATTCGATGATTGTAAGCATGGAAAAAGCGCGAAACATCCCTTGTGAAATCTCGAATTGTTTTAGTGGAATACAAAGATCCCTCTCTTTTAGAAATGCGATTTTCGTTGAAGGCGGTAATCCCTCCGTTAGACCTGTTGAAACGGTTTCTATCTCATAACCAATGCTTTCCAATTGATTTAGAACTTTTTTAATTTGCTGACTTGAAAGTTTATCTAAGACTGAAGGCACCGCATTAAGGCTCATCAAAAGAAAAGGATTTCCGGGTATCTCAATTAGATTAGGAGAGGTATTTGCAAAACTAAATCCACGGACACCGCTGGCCCAAGTAAAGAGACTCTCGAGAAAGGGAAATTCACTTTTATCTCTCCTGACATGAATAACCAATCTATCATTTGGAGGAGATATTTCTTGCCAATCCGAGGTTACTTCAGAATAAATCTTTGCAGAATTAAAAGACCGTTTAAGCTTTTCCGATCCCTTTATCTTAATAAGCTCTTGCGTTATCTTACCATCTTCGATAGCCACGAAAAATTCAAATTCTTGATTATGTTCATCGATAAAAGATGTTGACCATTCACCGTTTAGAACCAATTGTGGAAACTGAATTAATCTAGCCAAGTTATTGAGAACGTTGATAATGCGAGTTTTTCCCGTAGCATTTTTCCCAATTATTAAATTGTGCTGTCCAAGAGAAAGTTCTTTAAGTTCCCAAGGGTTTGCGTTACTTTTGCTAAAATTTTCTCTATATCTCAATAATTTTAATTTCATAATAGACAATCCCCAGACTAACTTAGCCGAAAATCTTTGAATGTTACCACTAGACTAAGCTATGAAGCTAATTCTATGATGCATATTTGGTTAGCAATATTCTAACATTTATTACAAGAAAATTGCCACTTGTTCTGCTATTGTGTACATAAAAAAATAACTCTTTAGTTGCCCTCTTCGTTATAGCATCCCAATAGAGTGGCTTAGACTAAGATTTAAGAAGATAAATATTTGAGCAGAGTAAAAAAACCCATACGAGAACAGTGAGAAAACCATTGATATTGCCGATGCCATTTCTTAGATCGAGGCAAGCTTCATATTCGTTATATTTGACATGGACATGTGGAGGAGGATGCTCTCTATATCGTTAGAATCTTCAGACATGAAAATTGTCATTCCATAAAAATGAGAAATAACATTGGCCATTTACGTTCTCCTTTTGGGAAAACCTTGTTTTTTTGAAGAAAAAATTTTCATCTTAGGGTGCTTGTGCATTCCCTTTCTGCTTGGGGATGCAATTAAAAGTGTCAAAAATTGCTCATTTTCTCACTTTCATTAATTTACTGACAACCTCTATGCTCCTTATCTAAAAAGAGTTTTTCAGCATGCGTTTTTTTGAACACAAGCTTTCCTTAGGCGTGGTCTTTATCGCTCTGCCACTCCTTTTCTTACCCAAAATCAACTTAATCAGTTTTAACAGCGAAACGGCGGGGCTGCGCATTGATGATATGGTTCTTTTCTTCATAGGGGCCTTGCTCATGTGGTCACATGCCTATTCTCATCAGCGCCTTTACAAAGTCGAAGGGTGGCTCCTGCTTCTCACTGCCTTTTCGTTCCTCTCTTTCTTTTCCAATCGGCTTTTGGTCTCCTCTCACATTCTGTACATGGATGCTAAAATTTTTTACACCATCCGTTTGTTAGAATATTTTATTTTCTTCTACATTGGAGCCATTGCCTCCCAATATTTTCGAGATAGTACAATTGTGCGGGCTTTTTTTCTTTGGAATCTAGTTCTCATGATCTTGCAAAAATTGAATCTAGCCGGAGCAATAACCGTAACAGGCTATAGCACGGACGTTTCAACACGCGTGCATGGAATTGCCTCCTTTCCCTCCGAAATGGGTTTGCTGATCAATTTAATATTTTGCTACCTGATTTTTGACCGCACCACACGTTCTCAGTTCGTCCGCTTATTTTCTTCTCCATGGACTCGCTATCTTTTAGGTAAATTTTATCTTTATTGGATGTTTGCCCTATGCGGCACCCTTGTCATTTTTACCGGCAATCGCGTCTCCATTGTAGCGTTATTAGTTTGTTTTTTATGGCGGCTCAAAGAAGAATTTAGCCTGCGCTCAATAGGCTCTGCGGTTCTTGCCATGATTTCCATTCCTTTCATAATTGCGGGAGTATTTTTTTTAGTGGTGCAAACTGCCTCGGTCTATGAACGGAGCGCTGACCTTTTTTCTTATAAAAACTTGGGACTTGCACAAATGGTCTGGGAGCAGATTGATTTAAGCAAAAGCCCTGTGGGCAATGAAATCATCTCAGCTACCGATTACGATATGAGCTGGTGGATGCGCATTCATAAGTGGGTACATGTATTAAAAGCTTATATTACGCATCCTGAATGCTACCTGCAAGGATTAGGGCCTGGCTTTGCTTGGGCTGCTCTTGATGGGGGGCTGCTTCGCATTTTAGTAGAGTATGGGGTGATAGGCACTTTTCTGTTTTGGAAATTTTTCCGCTGTTTATATCGGATTAATGAACAAATTAAGTGGATGATGGTTGCTTTTTTACTTAATATGATCTTTTTTGATGCTTATCTGGCTTACAAGACAATGAGTTTACTGTTTTTCCTGTGTGGGTATGCTTTTGAGCGTCAGCAGCGATCTGCACAAATCAGGCAGTATGAAAAAGCAGAAGCATCGCTACGCATAGAACAAACTCAACCTGCCTCACCTCAAATTTTTTAATTTCAATGAGTATTATATATTTTACCTATCAATATGACCTATCATTTTGACAGCAATTCCCGCTAATAAAAATTCGCACTGATAAATACAAATTTTGAAGAAAAATTTTCGTAAAGAGGGAAAAATCCTAACCATTGCTAAAATGAGATATAAATTTTTTATCAGGATGGACATGATGGACAGGATAAACGAAGATCTGATTGGAGAGTGTTTGCCACCAAAAATAAGAGCTCTATCAACTCGTCAACCACTTTTATATGAAAATCTTACCCGAAAAATCATTGGGATTTCGTATGAGGTAATGAATGAATTAGGTGTTGGGCTAATTATCAATTTTGGACAAGCAAAAGTACAAACTGCCCGTCTTCAACAACCTAAATTTATAAATTCACATCTTGATTTATCCTGTCCATCATGTCCATCCTGCTAAAAAATGATCACAAAACTGATGTTTAGAGAAAAGATATGAAGCGTGGCCCGCATCACAAAGAGAAGAAATCTCTATCAGCGCCTGGCCTCTTGAATACAGTAAGAGGGGTGTTTTTGGGAATAAGTATTCCATTTTCTAAGGAACAAGATTTGGAAAAGCGAGGGAAGAAGCAAAATATTACTCTAGCAGATTGTTTAATGTCTGCTTTGGCGATGTTTAGTCAGGAGTTCCCGCTAATTGCCGGCGAAATGCCGGCAATTAGCGGGAGCTCCTGTCATTTTGATAATCAATTTGACAGTAATATTGAAATAATTTATTTTTTAATCAGTTTAGACCTATCATCTTGACAGGTACTTATGGCTAACCATCCTTATCATTATACCGAAAGTAGTTTAAATAATATTTACCTTATAAATGGGTATCAATTTATCGAAACTCCTAGGGGGGAATCTATTTCCATTAATAATATAGATGGATTACATAAAGCGATTGGTTCATTTTTTGTAACAGGTCAAAGGGATTTATCGGGAGACGAAGTACGCTTTCTAAGGCATGAAATGCTTATGTCACAAAGTACGTTAGCTAAATTATTAGGAGTTAGTGAACAAGCGATCCGACGTTGGGAAAATGGAAAAATTAAAATCCCTAAACCAACCGAATCCCTTTTACGTCTTCTTTATATAGACCATTTCAAGGATCAAAATGGTAAAATAGCAAAGATGCTTAAAATGATAGCCAATTTGGAAGAAAAATTTATTGACAATCCACTACTCTTTGAAGACACCAAGAAAGGATGGCGATCAGCAGCCTAAAAAGATAAGGGGTTTTAGAATTATTTTCTTGCTATTTCCCACTGATTGCCTAAACTGATTCCGTCCTTTTCCACTCCCAATTCATATTTAAGATCTTTATTTTGCGAATACACCCCAAATCTAAGCATGACCTCATCCTGAAGTATTTTCTTAATGTTGAGAAGAGAACATTCCAACTTGATTTGATACTCTCCCGGATGAAAAAGGTCTAAATCCATATGAAAGGATAACTGATAACGCCCCGGAGCTGCAATTACTGCTCGATGGCAAGCATGATCGTATAAACGGGAACGCGCAATCGTTTGATTGCGCGAATTGAGTATGCTAAAACCCAAATTGAGGTTAGGATGGGGCTGAAATACTTCAAAATCAACCTCCAAATACGTTTTTTCTCCATGATAAAAAAAGTCCATATCAGAACCCGGCGATCGAAGTACTGCGTGGTACATGCGCACATTTTCATCCCCCGCATTGCCTTGCCAATGCAAACCAGCACAGGGACAACTGCGCATATAAAGGCTTACGCAATCTTCAATGGACCCGTAAGCTCTGAGCTCCCCTCTTTCCAGCAAAATGCCCTTATTGCAAAGTGAAAGGACAGAATTAATGCTATGGCTGACAAATAAAACGGTGCTCCCTTTTACTCCCATCTCATTCATTTTTTTTAAACATTTCTCCTGATATTGAGCATCCCCCACGGCTAGGACTTCGTCGACGATAAGAAGATCAGAATCTAAATGGGCGGCTACAGCAAAGCCTAAACGCATAAACATCCCGCTCGAGTAACGTTTAATGGGTGTATCGAGAAATTTTTCGATGTCGGCAAACGCGACAATTTCATCGAATTTCCGTTTCATTTCGCGATAACTCATCCCCATGATTGCACCATTGAGAAAGATGTTTTCCCTTCCGGTTAAATCGGGATGAAATCCGGTCCCCACTTCTAAAAGACTTGAGACGCGCCCCCTGATCTTGATACGTCCACAAGAGGGTTCAGTGATGCGTGAGATGAGCTTGAGTAATGTTGACTTGCCTGCTCCATTGCGCCCTAAAATGGCTATCCTGTCTCCTTCCTTGATGTTTACAGTCAAATCTTTTAAAGCCCAAAATTCTTCAAAAAATTCACTAGAAGGTGATTGGCGAAAGGTGAATTTTTTAATCCATTCTCTAGCTCGACTTGTGACAATTTCCTTTAAAGAGGCGAACGGATTTTGGCGCTCATTTCCAATGAGATACTTTTTTGAAAGATTCTCAATTTCAACAATATTCATAAGACCTATTTAAATGATATCGGCAAAAATTCGCTCCATTTTGCGAAAAAAGCGAAACCCGGTAACAAGGAGTACAGCATTCACTACGCATGAAAGAGTCAGTGCAAGAGGCAAGTGAGTATTGTAACTGCCAAAACAACACCAACGAAAGCCTTCGATAATTCCCGCCATCGGATTTAAAAAATATGCCCACAGCCACGGGTCAGGCAGTAAAAAGCTGCTATAACCAACGGGGGAGATAAACATGCCAAACTGCACTAAAAAAGGGACGATAAAGCGAAGGTCGCGATAACGCACGGTCGCTGCAGCCAGCCATAAGCTCACCCCCAAACATAACATGAGGGTAAGCATAATAAAAAAGGGCAAAATAAAAAGAGTCCAATGGTTGAGACAGCCGAAAATTAAAAAAAGAAAAAATAACAGTGATAAACTAATGAGGAAATCAACAAAGTGTACCATGATATGACTAATCGGTAGTATAATACGCGGAAAATAAACTTTAGAAATCATCGGAGCATTATGGAGTAAACTATTACTCGTATCAATTAAGCACCCAGCAAAAAGCTGCCAGGGGAGCATCCCTGCAAGTACAAATAGAGGATAGTTGACGTGATCAGAGGACAAATTGGCAATTTTACCAAATACAAAGGCAAAAACTGCCATGTTGAGCAAAGGACGGATCAGAGCCCAAACCACACCCAACACAGTTTGTTTATAGCGCACAACAATGTCGCGCCAAGCAAGAAAATAAAATAGTTCTCGAAAGCGAAATAAATCTTTAAAATATTCTTTTTGACAATGGTTCGAATCAATAAGGATCTGAATTTCTGAATTTTTGTTTGTCATAAGAGACAAACTTATACCCCATTTTACCAAAAAATGATAGAAGGAATCGAAAGAAATGGTAAAAGACTGGATTTGCAAAACAATCTTTACAGCTTACTAGAGCTATTTTCCCTCTTTCTTCACAAAAAACGCAAAGGATCAAAAGAGAGGCAAAGGCGCCTTTTGCACCTTCGCGACTTTGTGTTGTTCCTTTGCGTTTAATTTTCTAAGTTTTTTGTTTGCCTTTAGGACTCTTCACTATTAGCCTCTGTTTCTAAAGTCTCCTTTACTTCGTTGCCTTCACCTTCTTCAGCCTCTTTGGCCACATCTGCAGACTCTTCGATCGCTTTCTCTTCTTTGCCTTCACCTTGTTCAGCTTTCATCTTAGCTTTCAATTGCTCGCTTAAATAATCGATCAAATTCAATACCGGCTGTACACCTTCTCTGGCTGCTTTTCCCTCCTTGGCCCTTTTGTTAAAATTTTCCTCAATGACCTGCTTAAGTCCCATAGGATCTTTCTTAATTTGCTCTTCAAAAACTTTTAAATCTTGTATAAGACCAGGATCTAATTCTCTATTTACTTGGAAATAAGCATCCATTAAATTCGTTGCCCCAATTTTGCCAAAGTCAGCTGCATATCCATGCAATATAGGAACAGCAACGGCAGGAACTTGCGTCCCTATAGCCACGAAAACTCCAGCACCAAGTAAATTTTGGAAAGCGCTCCATATCTTTTTCGATCTAATAGTAGAAACTTTTGCTTGCTCAGACCGTTCTTGTTCTATTTTATCTTTATTCTCTTTATCTATGGTTATTTGTTTAATCGTATTGGAAAAAATTTCAGGATAATTATTTAAAAGAGTTCCTTTCATTAAACGTATTCTTTCTGCATGCTTCAAACCTTTACTGCTTATATTCTGTAATTTTTCAGTTATTTCAGAAATTTTTTGTTCGAAGTCTTCTATCTTTCCTGCTTTCTGTGCATCATAACGGGCGATAGAAAGGTCAGCATATAATCTTTCCCTATCTGGTTTATCTAAACCTTTTAGCAATTGAAATAATTCTTTAATTTTTTCACTATCTGATTGCAGAGAAGTTGGTAAAAAATCAATCATCGATTCATAAATATCATGAAAAATTTTTCCCGGTTCATCCCCATGCTCTTTCTTGGCTTGAATGCTATTGGCGATGTATCCTTCCTTCAATTTATTCTCAGCATTTTCTTCAACGCATATTTCTGATTTTTTAAATATTTTATCAATCTTTGCCAGTTCTGCCAAGCGGTCTGGATTGTCTTTATAAGTTTCTTTTAAATCTTGTACCCCTTTGGCAGCCTCATCTAATAATTCAAGAACTTGCTCTTTATTTTTAACAGGAGTTTCTTCATAATATGTTTTTAAATATTTAGCAAAAAAAGTGATATTTTTTAAATCTTGTTGCTGAGAGTATAAAGGCTTCATAACCAAACGAGTGATTCTATAACTTTGATCGATCTTGATTGAACCTTCTTTATCGAATAACAACTTATAATTTCTTCCTTTATAATCTGCTTCATTTAATTTTTTTAAAGTCCCGAGATTTCCTTCAATTAATTTATTTAATTCACCACGCCTTTTAGGGTCAACGGTTCCCTTTTCAGTTAAATCTTTATGTTTTGTTACTTCTGATTCATAATATTTAGTAAAATCGCTATTAAAATTCACCATAAAAACTCCTTTATCACTGAATTTATTACTATCTATACTATAATATAATTTTTATAAAATAACAACAAATAATTTTAAATGTTTACTTTTTTATATTAAGTGCCGAAATTAAAAAAAAAGGGTGCAAAAGAACCCTAAAAGGAAAAGGTTTGCACTTAGCGACTTTGTGTTGTTCTTGTTAATTTTTTTTTAATTTTTAGCAAGTTTTTTTGCCTGGTAGGAAAATTTTTGGTGACTTATAAGATAAAGGACTCTAACATTTGTAGATTATCCGTGATGATCAAATTCACATGACATCAATTAATTTTTAGACTTGAGTATATATGTTTTTCTTACGCTGCCTCTTGCTGTTGTTTCTAATCCCATCCTGGGTTTATCCGGATCCTTACGAACATCACGTAGAAAATGTATTAAACAACGGACACACCGTTAAATTAGGCGATGGGTCTTTTTGGGAAATCAAAGAAGATTTCGAAGAAGCAAAAAATTGGCAGTTTGGTGATTCTATTGTTTTAGATGTGAAATCTTATCTATTTGAAAGAAATGAATATTTTTTTAAGAACCTACGCTTAAATACCTCGCTTCAAATTAAGCATCTTTATGATTCGCAATTACCCGACCACATTGTTTATACTATAGAAGGGATAAATTATCCCCAGTATTTGTCATTAAGCGACAACTCAGTTTGGAGATATGGTTTTTTATCAAAATTATTTAGCACGAATGATTGGAAAAAAGGTGACAGAATACTCACCTTTAAATCACCTGATTTGTTAGGGTATAATCTGATTAATCTAGTTAGCAGTGATGATTATAGCTTTTTTTACAGCAACACTAAATATCTGAGGTTATGTTTTAACAAAGATTTATTAGTATACAGACATTTTATTACTGAGGTGGGTCCATCAACCCTTAAAATGGATAATGGCTTTGTTTGGAATTGGGCTTATCTGATCAAACCCTCCTTTCAATTAGCTGATCATTGGCAAAAAGATGATGAAGTTTGTTTTATTTATCATGCTAAAAAAGTTCGCGGTCAAAATGATGATACTTACATGCATTTTTATATAATCAACCTCCGAAATTTCAGCAAAATTCGAGCGAGCTATTCTACGCAGACAGAAGAGTGGTTATCCTATCAGATTGAAAATATTGTTATTAATAGGAAAAAAGGTTTTTTGAATTTAATTTTATTTGATTACGCTTCGATTACCTTAAATGATGGATCAAATTGGATCGTTAATGATTATTCGGTAACCCATTGGGGAGTTGGGGATCGGATTCTTGTCAGCCAAAGCATTAACAGCTCACCCGAAGAATGCTGCTATACATTAATCAATCCTGATTATGGATGCAACGGTAATTGGATTTCTCAACGAGATTATTATCTACATTCAGCTGTGCAAGGCAGAAAAATCGATTAAAGTGGTCAATGTCATCAACTTAAGAAAAGATTGGACTAATTGGACTAATTTAATTGGACTAATTTAATTGGACATGTTTAATTGGACATGTTTAATTGGTCCAATTCGTCCAATCTGTCCAATTCCGTCCAATTCTGTCCAATTCCGTCCAATTCCGTCCAATTCCGTCCAATTCCGTCCAATTCGTCCAATTAGTCCATATGAGATGCTATGGTTACAAGATTTAAATGATAAGCAGCTCTTTTTCTTTGTAAAATTCGTCTCTCTCCTTTATACCCAATTATGTAGCAGAATTGGGTATTACTTATGGCGAATGCTTATCACGCTCCTCCAATCCCCCAGGCATTTATTTGGCGAAGGGCCCACTCCTTAACCGGTTTGTGGTTAGTGCTCTTTTTGATGGAGCATTTATTCGTAAATTCTCAAGCAGCACTATTTTTCGGGGAGGATGGCAGTGGATTCATTCAGGCAGTCAACTCCTTAAAAGATTTGCCTTACCTTCCCTTCATTGAAATTTTTCTATTGGGCATTCCACTCCTCATCCATGGCATATGGGGCATTTACTATCTTTTTTCTGCCCGTTATAATGTTTGGCCCTCTGATGGTTCAAAGCCTTCTCTTGGTCAGTACCCTCGCAATCATGCCTACACCTGGCAGCGCATCACTTCTTGGATTTTATTAGTCGGCATTATTGCGCACGTCATTCATATGCGGTTTATAGAATATCCCCTTTCAGCTCAACTTAATGGCCATCATTATTATATTGTAAGCCTGGAGGATGATCCAGGGCTTCGCCCCCTTTCTAGGCGTTTGGGATTCACCATTTATAACCGGCAACAAATTCAGAAGATAAAAGAGGACTTTCACTCCCCAATAGAAGATCAAATGAACGTTCAAAACGACTATCAATGGCTAGAGACTTTGGAGAAAAGGCCAATGAATGAACATCAATTGCTAGCCCTTTCGCCTTCATTCGGCATCGCTGAGCTTCTGATGGTCAGAGATACCTTCAAAAGTCCCATGATGATCTTATTGTATACCGGTCTGGTATTAGCAGCCTGTTTTCATGCTTTTAATGGTTTGTGGACTTTTATGATAAGTTGGGGAGTGAACTTAACAACCTATTCTCAGCGCTGGATGCGTAAAATTGCAACAGGTTTGATGATGCTAATCACTTTTTTGGGGTTGGCAGCTATTTGGGGAACTTGGATTAATTTAAGATCATGACCAAAAACCAAAATCATAAAACTATCATCGTGGTGGGAGGAGGCCTTTCAGGCTTATCTGCTGCTATGCGGCTTGCCGAGAATGGCTGCCATGTAAAACTTGTATCTGTGACTAAAGTCAAACGTTCCCATTCTGTTTGTGCTCAAGGGGGTATCAATGCGGCTATGAATTTAAAGGGTGAGGATGATTCTCCTTTGATTCACGCGTATGACACAATTAAAGGGGGGGATTTTTTAGCCAATCAACCTCCTGTTTTGGAGATGTGTTTAGCAGCTCCTGCAATTATTCATTTGATGGACCGCTTAGGCTGCCCTTTCAATCGCACTCCTGGAGGGGAATTTCGATTTTCGCCGCTTTGGCGGAACATCTGTATAATCGCACAGCTTTTTGTGGGGCCTCAACTGGCCAACAGCTCCTCTATGCTCTAGATGAGCAAGTGCGGAAACATGAGATTGTTGGGGCAGGTCGATAAGTTCGAGTCCCATGAATTTATGCGCTTAATTATGGATGGACGGGGCGTTGCCCGCGGAATTGTCATCATGGATCTGTTCAACATGAAGTTGATGGTACTCAAGGCAGATGCCGTGGTGATGGCTACTGGGGGAATTGGAATGATTTTCAAGAAATCGACGAATTCCACCTTTTGTACATGGCGCGGCGATGGGCGTCTCTTCAAGCAGGGAATGATGTATGCCAATGGTGAATTTATCCAGATGCACCCCACAGCAATTCCCGGTATTGATAAAATGCGCCTGATGTCGGAGTCTGCCCGGGGAGAAGGGGGACGCATCTGGGTATATGGCGATTCCTCAAAAACCATGGTTACTCCCGAGGGACACGAAATTCCTTGCGGTAAAACAGGAGAGCCATGGTATTTCCTTGAAGAACTATACCCGGTATATGGCAATCTTCTCCCTCGTGATATCGCCTCTAGAGAAATTCTCAAAATATGTGAAATGGGATTAGGCATTGGCGGCGGCATGCAGGTTTATCTTGATGTCTCCCATTTGCCGGAAGAAAAGAAAGAAAAACTACACTCGATATTAGAGATCTATCACCGCTTTACTGGCGAAGATCCACGACATGTGCCCATGAAAATTTTCCCTGCCATGCATTATACCATGGGTGGAGCATGGGTGGATTGGCCAGCTGTTGACGATCCTGACCGTAGGGAGCGATTTCGACAAATGACCAATTTGCCGGGATGTTTTTGCATTGGTGAAGCGGATTATCAATACCATGGAGCCAATAGGCTGGGTGCCAATGCCTTGTTAGCTTGCATTTTTAGCGGGTTACTAGTGGGAAAAGAGGTACCCCGCTACATTAACCAACTAACTTCCTCCTATCGAGAGATCTCTTCAACGATCTATGAAGAAGCTATTCAACAAGAAGAGGATCTAAAAAAAGATATTCTATCACGAAATGGCCCTGAGAATATCCATAGGCTACACGATGAATTATCTGATTGGATGGTACGGAATGTAACTGTTAAGCGCGATAATCGTGATTTAATAGCTACTCTTGATGGACTAAAAGCGCTGAGGGAACGATACAGGCATATTTCACTGGATGATCATAGTCAATTTGCCAATCAAACCTATGCCTTTGCCAATCAATTCGGGCCGATGCTTGAATTGGCGATGGTGATTACTAAAGGTGCATTGCTGCGTAATGAATTCCGCGGGGCCCACTTCAAGCCTGAATTCCCCCATCGAGATGATGAAAATTGGCTCAAAACAACGTTAGCAACTTATAATCCCGCCTTTGATGAACCCATTATTACCTACGAACCGGTTGATGTACGGCATCTAAAGCCCATACCTAGAGATTATAGCCATACCAATAAAATAAAACCCACTTTGGAAAATATTCCTGAAAATGTAGAAAATGTCATTTAGATTTGAGCAGTCTGTGTCTAATGAGTAAAGTTTTGAAGGAGGTAGCAGTGATGAACGAGATCTATATATTAAAGATTTTAAGGGGGCATCCCGGCCGCCAGTACTGGGAAGAATTCGAGCTAAAGCTCACCCCGATGGCGAATGTGATTTCATCCTTGATGGAAATACAGCGGCTCCCCATTAACCGTAAGGGGGGAAAAAGTCACGCCTGTCGTTTGGGAATCAGGTTGCTTGGAGGAAGTATGCGGATCTTGTTCCATGCTCATCAATGGTTATCCCCGCCAAGCTTGTACGGCCCTAATCGATCCTATCATCAATTCTACCGGCAATTCTACTATTCGGATAGCTCCTTTACCAAGTTTCCTCTTATTCGAGATCTCATCGTTGACCGCAGCCGCATGTTTGAAGATCTCAAAAGAGTCCATGCTTGGATAGATGTAGATGGTATCCATGATCAAGGGCCCGGACCAAAGATCAGCCCGGAAAACAGAAGATCATGTACGCACTTTCAACCTGTATGACTTGCGGCTGCTGCTTGGAAGCCTGCCCGCAAGTAAATGATCATTCAGGTTTATTGGGCCTGCCGCTATCTCCCAGGTGCGCCTTTTCGATGCCAATCCGGTAGGCCGCACTCAAAAAGGGAAACGCCTACGCCCTCTCATGGAAGAGGGGGGAATTAGCGACTGTGGCAACAATCAAAATTGCGTGCAAGTTTGTCCCAAAAATATTCCTTTGACAGATTCTATTGCCGATATCAGCCGCAGTGTGACCCTTCAAGCTCTTGAAGATCTTTTTAGCTTCCCTGATCGAAAAGATTCTTTTTAATGGATCATCAAAATTAAAATTAAAATTAAAATATTTTTAATTAGACTACCAGCAAAAAGCATATTTAGGATAATCGCATGAATATTTTCCTTAAAAGCTTAATTAAAATTATTATGCCATTAATCAATTATTCATTTGTAAAAATTGCTCAAACATGCTGTTCATGAGCTGTTTTTCTAAGGGGGTGTTTCCCCTATTTTTTTCGGTTTCATTTACCTTTTTGAGCTTATCTTTGTCAAAACGAGAAATTTCATTTAACAAATTATTCCTTTGAGGAGAAGAAGGAGGCGTTTTTTCATTCTGTATCTCAGCATCTTGTTGTGATTCTTTTTGCCTATCGACAGCAGGAGACAGATTTTCTTGTACATCTTCTTCCTCATACTCTTCAAGTTCTTCGTCATCTTCATCATAAACCCCGCTTCTAATTGAGGCTAAGGTATTAGTCAATAATTGAAAATCGTCAGTCGTTTCAAGGGGAAGGTCCTCTTTATGATTAATTTCGGAATCCTCTTCAAGGAATTCTCTGGGTAATTCGGGAAACGACCTATCATCATACGCCTCAAAAAATAGGTGAGTATCTTGGTATTCACCCCTTTCAGGTAGAGGAGGAAGTGGTAGTTCTACATATTCTTCTCGTTCGGGCAGGAGAGGGGGTAGATCTACACATTCATCCCTTTCAGGTAAAGGAGGAAGTGGTAGTTCTACATATTCTTCCCGTTCGGGCAGGAGAGGGGGTAGATCTACACATTCATCCCTTTCAGTTAAAGGACGGGGTAGTTTTATATATTCATCCTTTTCAGGCAAGGGAAGAGGGGATAAATGCTGCTGAATTGAAATTGGAGTGGGGGAGGGCATAGGTGGAAGCGGCCTTAGAAAATTAACTGACTTAATGGGGTTTGATAAGGGGACTACTCTTCCTTTTATGGGAGGAGCTACCACCACTGCTGATGCTTCTTTTAAAGGATCGATGATTTCTTCCTGTTCCTCAATCTTCTTTGAAAAATTTGAATTCTCCTTTTTCAAGACCTCTATGCGATCTTCTTTGGGTCTGCCATTTGCCGCGGCCTTCATTTTATTTAAGGCATTATTTAGTTCCTCCTTTGAGACAACCACAATTGGAAGCCCATTGGGTTCTCGCATATGTTGAAGAGGTATATTTCTCCGTGCTTGATTAGGTTGAGGTTTAGAAGCTTTTGAATCATGGAAGAGGCTCTTCATCCAAGAAAATACTTGTTTCACACAATGGACGATTTTGGCTATCAAAGATTGAAATTTTTGATGCACAAATTGAAAAAAAGATGTCAGACGGCTCGTTGTTTCTGCCTGTTTCTTTATAGGTTGAGGAAGATTTTCAAATTGTGCTTTTGGCACCGATCTTGGTGAAAAATTCAAACTTTCATTTCTATTAACAAATCCCTCTTCCAAATTCTTAAATATTCGTGAATTGATTTTTTTTTGTATATTATTAGGCTGAGCATTATTTATAAAACAATTGGTTCGATTTACAAGATGAGGGGAGCTTTGTGAAATAAACATAAACATCCTTGTTATTAGTTAATTTATTTATTTTAAACTGTATTTATTAAATGGTTATAAATTATTTGTTTATTTATGATTGAGACTTGTTTACTCAAGGACTTGTTGAGATTTTAAGGCTTAAAACGCTATATTGTTCCATTTATCCATCAAGCAAAGCAGCAGGCCAGTGTATCCCGTTTCCACTTTTCCCAATCTCCTGACAAATCGTTTGTTGTTTTGGCTGACCATTAAAGCCTTAGCAATGTTGGGGGTGATCATATATGCTGGAATTGGCTTGGGACCCGATGAGGCGCAATACTGGACGTGGAGCCAAGCCTTGGATTGGGGTTATTATAGTAAGCCCCCTGGGATCGCATGGCAGATTTGGTTAGGGACGAAAATTTTCGGCCAGACAGAATGGGGAGTACGCTCACTTTCTGTCTTTCTTGCTTTTCTTCAAGCGCTAGCCGTCAACCGACTTGGCTTAGGGGCTGGGCTTCGCTCAGGTACTGCCTTTTGGTGTGGCATATTGATGGCTTTCTGTCCATTGGGTATTATTGGCTCTCTATTTGCCATTACCGATGGGGGCATGCTCCTCTGCTGGACCGGAGCTTGCCTGACAGTTGCTTCTGCATTACACCGCAAGGAAGCTCCCGATCCCCTTAGAATCGGAGGCTGGATTCTCGTGGGGGCTGTGTTTAAATGGCCTATTTACCTATTCTGGTTCTTCTTTTTATTCAGCCGCCATTGGTATTTCCCTGATCAAAACAAAACCAAAGTTTTGAAAGGTTTTTTGCTTTCTCTACTGGGACTGCTTCCAAGTGTCTGGTGGAATTTGACTCATAATTGGGCAACTTTCCGTCATGTTTCTGCAACCCTGCAAGGAGGAAATGGTCATCAAGTTTCGGGTAATCTCGCAGAATTTTTAGTGGGGCAAGCTCTTTTATTATCTCCCTTTTTCTTTATTTTGCTCCTATTGGGACTTTGGCAGTGGGTGAAGAAAAAGGACCAGGTTTCCCCACCTTTCATTTTTCTGTGGATTCACTACTTTTACCATTTTAGGAGCCACTGCCATCGCAGCCTGTTTCCAAAAGGTGCAGGGAAATTGGATTGTCTTCGCCTATCCTACAGGACTGATCATTTTAGGATGGTATGCTTTTGAGCAACACCCCAAGAGAGTTATTTGGACAAAAATTGGCCTGGCAGTTTCAATTGGTCTAACTCTTTTTTTTTTAGCCCTCCCCTCGTTGTCCTCCATACCCGGGCTATCTTCTTATGCCCTTGCCTTTCGCCACAATCCCCTTAAACATAATTTAGGATGGACAGAGCTTCATCAAACTCTGGAAAAGCTTGGGTATGAGCCGCACAAGCATTTTTTATTTAGCGATAAATATCAAACTACAAGTATTTTAAGCTTTTATAGCCAAGGCCGCAAAAGAGCTTATTTTCTCAATTTGAATGGGGTGAGGAACAATCAGTTTTCCTATTGGTCCAGTTTGCAGGAAGAACAGAAAGGAGGCACAGGCTATTTTGTCTGGGTAGAGAATACACCCTATTTGAAGGGCCAATCGCAAGCTAAGAGAGAATTCTATCAATCCGAACTACAGCGTTATTTTGAGAGGGTAGATTTCTTGGAATTGGCTCCGTTAGTTTATGAGGGAACGACAATTGTCAAAGCAGCCCTTATTTATCGTTGTGAGGGTTGTAAAAATGTATATCCTTTGAATTCCGATCTTTATTAAAAGTCATATACAACACTTTCTTCAAGAAAAATAAGGTAAAGTTTAGTGGGGGTTTAAGGGGGCCTAGCCCCTTTTTTGGATTGCGGTACGGCCCCTCACGTATTTGAATGGAGCGATTTTGCCGTACGCTTTTTTTAAAAGTCGCGAAACATGCCGAATGTTATTGATTTTGAATCGATCGATGGGTTGCTGAAAAAGGATTGGGATTTGTTTTGAAGCAAAGCCGCCAAACTCAAAGCGGTACGGCAAAGTTGCTTCCATAAAAATTTGCAGGGGCCGTACCGCACTCCAAAAAGGGGGAAAGCCCCCTTAAACCCCCATTAAAATCAGATTTGTAGGTAAAAATGGGTATCGCACTGATTGGGCTGTTGTGATTAAATCCCTTCAGGCTCATTAGACATCTTGCATAACCTCAATTCCTTGCCCGTGCCCCTGCCCTTGCCCTTGCCCTATTAGCGTTGTTTTTGAGCCATTTTCACCAGCATAGACACGATGCTAATCAGCAGTTCTCGTCCTTTGGTATATCGTTCTTCATTCACAAGCTGCAATCGTTGACACACATCCAAAATTCCCGCGCATTCTGTAGCAGATCTTTTAGCCATCCGATAAAATCGAGCTTTTTCATCGATGGAATATTCTCCCGCTCCTTCTGCAATATTCAATGGTATTGACAAACCCTCACGTTGAAGCTGATCGCTTAAATAGGCCCTACCCCGAGGTAAATGTTCTATTATAACATCCGCAAGTACAACAAATTCTATTGCCACTTGGTATACGGTTAACTTTTCATGGTCTAAAAGAATTCGTTTCTGCACTGGAGAAATGGCGATTGTCATATTTTAACTCCCAATTTTGAATCCCTGCGATCAGATTGAATCGCAATCCAAATCTTTTTCTTCTGTTTCGATATTTATCACTCAAAATTTTAAATCGTTTTAAGCGCCCTATTACATTTTCATTTAAAGCTCGCTTTGAAGAAATATCACGATTCATCTGCTTTTCATCTCTTGTAAGAGCTTTGCCTCTTGATCGTTTTTTGGGCAATAGACTCGTATTTTGAAGTTTTTTTATTCCGGTATACCCAGAATCAACGATTCCTTGAACCGTTTGAACCCAACGTACCTTACTGTCTTTGAATAGCTTAAAATCATGTCTCTCACTCAGCCCATAGTAATTTATCTTCGACGACGAGACGAGAAGGCTTTCCTCCCTGGGACATTCTCTGCTTCTCGGCCTCTTTAACTATTGAAATCATTTGTATAAAGGTCTCCTTTCGTATCTTAACTTTAAATTCAGTGGGCGAAAGTTTCTGTATAGCTTCGTATTTTTTGCATAAATGGCCGATGGATTTAAGAAGCAGACCCTTATATTAAAAAATAAAATTGCGTGCCAGAACTTTTTCGGGCAAGGGCAGGGGCAAAGGCACGGGCAAGGAATTGAGGTTATGCAAGATGTCTATTCAAATTAGGGCTGCCGTCGCTGCGGTTGAAAAGGGCGCCTTGTTCATCAAATGTGATAGGTTGCCAATGACGCACAAACCCACCATATCCATGAAGCACCAGTTTCTGTGTCTACGAGAATAAAACGATCTTTACTAGCCGCAATGGTATATTTGCTGATGTTTGTTTGCGAGGAGTTAGTTTGCGGAGAAGGTGTATTAAAAGGCCACTCTTCGGCTGATAAATGAAAAAAACAAAAGAGAAACAATCCAGAAAATAATATTAACACTGTTTTGAGTCTAAAAGACATGCTCATTCTCCATCATTTTTTTATCCTGTATTCTGATCCAAAACTCCCGTTAGATAATAGGGTATAATTCTCTGACCGGTAATGGCATTCCATTCACTTCTTTGTGAAGAGCCATCGGGATTGCGAACTTCCAAACTGTAAACAGGCAAAAAAACTTCCTGCTCACTGCGAATGGTAAAATTATTACCCACAAAAGCATTTTTAGCTGTTGCTATGACTGTGTTGCGACTATAGGCTCTGGGAATCTTCTGACCTTCCCCTAATGGCTTAGATACTAAATGCTGGTTGATGCGTGTTTGAGGGATGACGAGCAATTTGGGATTTTCAAAGTGAAGCTGTAAAAGAGTTCCCTTTTGTACGATGAGGTTTTTTTGTTTTGCTCCAACAATCCATTGCTCTATGACTTCAGGCTCAAGTTGCAACTCTCTTCGCAACTCTTCCACACCCATTGCCCCATGGCGTTGAGCCAAGGTTTGAATAATCTTGAAATCGCTGCGGTTGGCTTGACACTCAAGACAATCCCTAAAACCATGGGTCATTTCCCAAGTATCTGTATTCAACACTATTTCCCCATCGCTGAGACCCCAAAGCAATACCCCTTCGCGGGTTTTGTTGCCGTCCGTATATTTAACATCCAACAAAAGGTAGGGGTAATATTTGAGCACGGTATTTTCAAGATTTCGCTGATCATCACTTACAAGCCCTTGACGATGTGCAGCGGCGATTTGTTCCGGCAAGTAACGTGCCTCGAGGGTGAGAACTTCGCGGTTGTCAACATATTGTAAAGCACGATCTTTCCAATCGCATCCATGGCGCTTTGCCACAGCCACCAGCCTCCTGCTGCAATGAAAACGAGAAAGACGATTGACCTGAATACTGCGTGAAGAAGTTTTTGTTCGATCTTGCTTTGCCATACTTTATTCTCAATGTTTTTGAGTTGGGCTAAAATAACATCCTGACAAAGCCATGTTATTACCCATAAGTGGCAATATTTTGCCACTTATGGGTGATGTAGCTGGCCCGAGAGCGGGATTTTGGGGTGTGTTCTGTGACAAAAAATGCTAGAGCCTTTTTTTCTAGGGGTGAATTCGGTATACATTGAAACCAATAAATCCTTCTTATAATCTAAGCGAAAAAGGTAATCAGGCCGTCTCGGCCTAATTCTAATCAGATACCCCGACGAAGGAGAGGTATCTGAACTGTTAAGCGGAAAAATTTTATTGATTTTCAATCAATTGTGCAGGGAAGAGAAGCTTTTCAAAATTTAAATTACCGTCCTTTTGAACCAAATTTTGTCATGAAATGCCTTGATTTAGAACCAGAAAATGGTTGTAATAATGGGTAAACTATTATCTTCTGGGTAAGTTCATATAGCGAATTTGGAATCCGCATTTCGCAAAACCATTTGGCAGTAGAGGATAAAGTCCTGACCATCCCTCTTTATCTTATTGAACAATTGCCTCGATTAATAAAACTAAACCATTGCAAAATGCGTTATAACTAAGTTGGTTTATAATCTAGTTCAAATATTTGAACTGAAAATCCGTAAAAGACAGCCTCTTTAAGGTAATGCATCCCAATCCGTTTAGCAGCTTCCAGGCTGCGCCTATTTGCCGGATCAATAATAGAAATTAAACTCTTTGAACCAAGCTCTGTAAAAGCATAGTGAATAATTGCCACGTTTGCTTCTGTGGCAAGGCCTTGACCCCAATAAGAGGGAACAAGCCGATAGCCTAGCTCAACCTTTGGTTCGTCATCAATCACTTGTTGCATTCAAACCGGCAGAAAGCCAATCAAACACTGATCTTCTTTATGAGTTAATGCCCAAAGACCATAACCATATAAGCTATAATGATCCAAAATGCGCTTTTGTAAATATGCCTGCGCTTCCTCTTTGTTGAGGGGGCCTTTAAGGGAAAAGCGCATCACCTCTTCATCGGATACTATAGATGCAAATTCTTCGAGATCAGATACTTTAAATTCTCTTACATAAGAGCGGTCAGTTGTAAGAAACATTTTGGTGCTTTGTGTTAATCTCTGTGATCTCTGTGATCTCGGTGGTAAAATAAAATTTACAACCACAGAGAACACAGAGTACACAGAGAAGGACAATGAAGCTTTCTCGTATCCAACGAATTAATCTTTCATGGAAAGCAAAAACTCGACATTGCTATTCGTCTTTTTAAGTCGTCCCAATAAGAGATTCATCGCATCGCCGGGGGCAAGTCGTGCCACGGCTTGACGCAAGAGAAAAATCTTCTCCAACTCATTCGGATGATAAAGAAGTTCTTCTTTACGAGTTCCACTCTTAATCAGGTCGATAGCTGGATAAATGCGGCGATCGGCAAGTCGGCGATCGAGCACGAGTTCCATGTTGCCTGTTCCTTTGAACTCTTCAAAGATGACCTCATCCATGCGAGATCCGGTATCGATCAATGCTGTGGCAATAATGGTCAGCGATCCGCCTTGCTCAATATTACGCGCAGCTCCAAAAAAGCGTTTCGGTTTATGCAGGGCATTGGCATCAATACCACCGGTTAAAATCTTACCCGAGTGGGGTTGAATCGTGTTGTAGGCACGGGCTAAACGGGTAATGGAATCCAAGAGGATGACGACATCATTGCCATGCTCAACAAGGCGTCGAGCTTTCTCAATAGCCATTTCAGCCACTTGAACGTGCCTTTCCGGCGGTTCATCAAAGGTGGAAGAGATGACTTCCCCTTTGACAATGCGCTGCATATCGGTGACTTCTTCAGGCCGCTCATCGATCAAGAAGAACAATCAGAACAACTTCAGGATTATTCATGGCAATCGCATTGGCAATATTTTGCAAAAGAATTGTTTTACCTGTACGTGGAGGGGCGACAATAAGACCGCGCTGTCCTTTACCGATCGGTGCAGCTAAATCGAGAACGCGTGTAGAAAGTTTATCTTTTGTCGTTTCCATCACCATCCGTTCATTGGGATAAAGAGGAGTTAAGTTTTCAAAAAGAATCCGTTCTTTGGCTTTTTCAGGGGATCTTCCATTGATTTTATCGACTTTTAAAAGGGCAAAGTATTTTTCTTTTTCTTTTGGAGGACGGATTGTTCCGCAAAGAGTATCCCCTTTTTTAAGATCAAAGCGTCGAATTTGAGCAGGAGAGACATAAATATCTTCAGCGGAAGGAAGATAGTTATAATTCGGAGAGCGCAGAAAGCCAAATCCATCGGGTAGAATTTCAAGAACGCCTTCTCCATAAAGAACTTCATTGGGATTTTCAGAGATGGCTTTGACAATTTCAAAAACCATTTGAGACTTAGTCAAAGAGCCAAGATGTTTAAGGCCAATTTTTTTCCCGTATTGGTTCAGCTGATCGATATTCATCCGTTGGATGTCGGCGATTTTGGTAATGATTTCGGGTTGAGATTTGTCTTGAGCCTGTGCAGGCTTTCTTGATAAAGATTGTGCTTCTTCAGAAGCATTGTCCTCAATGATGAGGTATCTGAATGGTATTTTCAGGATCCATTAAAGAATCAGACTCCAATTGTAATAGGGTTTATGTGATTTTCCTCTGAAAGTTTTTATCCTGAAGCTGGAAATGCAGATAGCTTTCTATTAGTTCTTGATATAACTCTGTAGTTATTTCTGAAGATCAGTGAGTGCCATTATTCATGATGACATAATCGGCTCGTTATGGCCTTTTCTAGTGAGGACAAGTTGTCTAGCCATACGTCTATTAAACTCCTTTCGCTCATAACCTGTTGTTTGTGTAAATCGTTTGACAACAGATTTCCGGATCTGCTACCACGGCAATGGTATAATCAAAATTTTTTTCTCCCCCACTTTCGAAAAGTAAAGGGATTTCCGCAACAAAAAGAGGCGGCAGACTTTATTTTTGCTGTTTTTGATAATTGCTTTTCTAATTCTCTATAAACCGCTGGATGTATAAGCTTTTCTAAAGCCGCAATAATTCCGAATCTATGAAAAACTATACGTGCAATGCGAGATCGATCCAATTTCTGGTTACGACCAAAATCTCGGTCCTAACAGCTTAATGACCTCTTGACCAAGGTTTGTATCGGAAGACAATAATTGATGAACGATGTTGTCGGCACTTACGACGTAAGCTCCTAATTCTTGTAAGATACGACAAACCAAGGATTTGCCACAAGAAAGACCGCCTGTAACGGCTACTTTCTTTAATTTTAACATTCTTTCCAATTTTTGCCAATATTGATGTCAACTACTAAGGGAATTAAAAGCGGCATTACTTCCGACATGGCTGTGTGAACAATTTGCTTAAGCTCTTCGATTTCTTCATCGGGAACTTCGAAAAGTAATTCATCGTGAATTTGCAAAATCATAAATGCTTTTAAATCTCTTTTAGTCAATACCCGATCGATTTCCAACATGGCCATTTTGATAAGATCTGCCTGAGTCCCTTGAATAGGGGTGTTGACTGCCAGCCGCTCGGCCATGGAGCGAATGATAGCATTTTGGCTTTTAATTTCGGGAATTAGTCGTTCGCGTCCAAGAAGTGTCGTTGCTTTGCCAGTTTTTCGGGCCAAGTGTTTGCATTTTTCAATGAATTCTTTAACCTTTGCATAGCGTTGAAAATACTTTTGGATAAAAGCAGCTGCGGTTTTCGGGATCAATTCCCAACTCCTGCGACAATCCAAATGCTTGTTGTCCATACATAATGCCGAAGTTAACGGTTTTGGCTTGATAACGCTGTTCTTTCGTCACTTCTTCGAGGGGAACGTTGAAGATCTGTGAAGCTGTAAACGCATGGATATCCTCATTTACTTGAAAAGCGCTGACTAAGATGGGATCCTCACTTAGATGCGTGAGAAGGCGCAATTCAATTTGAGAATAGTCAGCTGCCAAGTAGCTCCAGCCGCTAAATTGGGGGCGGAAGGCTTCGCGAATCTTACGACCCACTTCTGTCCTTACTGGAATATTTTGTAAATTAGGATCCTGGCAGGCTAATCGACCGGTAGCGGCTAGCGATTGATTAAATTGGCAATGAATGCGTTGCGTGTGAGGGTGGACTTGTTGAGGCAATGTTTCCACATAAGTCGAACGTAATTTTTCTAAGGTACGATACTCAAGTAATTTTGCTGCGATCGGATAGTCCCCCTTAAGGCTTTCCAATACATCGGCGCTTGTTGAATGCCCCGTAGCAGTTTTTTTGGGGGGTCGAATGCCTAATTTGGTGAATAAAATTTGACTCATTTGTTTAGGAGAATTCAAATTAAAGGGCTCGCCCGCCATTTGGTAGATCGCTTCTGAGACTGTTTCGATTTCACTTTTAAGCTCATGGGAAAGTTTATCCAGATAAGGTACATCAACGAAAATTCCCTTGCGTTCCATTTTGGCTAAGACAGGCAGCAAAGGAAGTTCTAAGTTGTAAAACAATGAAGAGAGCTTTCTTTCTTCAATCTGCGGAGCCAGTGCTTCCTTTAGACGAACTGTATAGTCCACGTCTTCGCAACAATAGCTGCATACTTTTTCGATAGGGACATCCCGCATGTTGATTTGATTTTTTCCTTTACCGATCAGTTCTTGAATGGGGATTTTGACTTTGCTGAATAATTCTAAGGCTAAATGATCGAGCGAGTGCTGTCTACTATGAGAATTGAGCAAATAGGAAGCCAACATGGTGTCAAAGCAAAGATTTGTTATTTTGATCCCCTCATTATATAAGATATGGTAATCATACTTTGCATGATGTCCATAAAAGCCGATTTGAGGGTGCTCAAAAAGGGGTTTTAACGCATCTAAAACCAGCTCTTTTGCCAGTTTGCCATTGACAGGAATATACCATGCTTTTAAGGGTTCAATACCGAGCCCAATACCAACCAGCTCCGCATGTAAAGGATGGGTGCCGGTTGTTTCAGTATCGAAACATATCGTGGGTTGAGTGCTTAAGTAATCAATTAGTTCCTTTAAACGTGACTCATCGTCAATCAAAATGTAGGAAGTGGATTCGGTAGCATTATTTTGTTCTTGGATACTCTGTGGCTGCATCTCAAGTTCGCGAAGAAGGGAACTAAAATTCATATTCGCATAGAATTCACGCAAGGGTGCCAAAGGAGGGCTGCCCAGTTTAAAAAAAGATTCCTCTTTCGGAAAAGGGACACCAAGATCGATAGTCACTAGTTGCCGGCTTAGCAAGACTTTATCGCGTTCTTGTACAAGAGTTTCTTGTTTTTTTCGTCCAGACACTTTTGAGGCATTGTTCAAGATAGAATCAAGAGTATCAAATTGCTTGAGCAAGTCTGCTGCAGTTTTGGGACCAAACCCTGTCAAACCGGGAACATTATCAGATGCATCACCTGTCATGGCCAAAAAATCAATCATTTGATCAGGGCGCACGCCAAATTGTTGTTCTACTTCTATTGAGCCAAGGATCTGATTTTCTTTAAAGGGGTTGATGACCAGGATGCGATCGGTCACCAATTGGCACATATCTTTGTCGCTTGTGCATAAATAAGCGGCGGCTCCTTGCTGGGCTGCCCATTGGGCAACACTTCCCATGGTATCATCTGCTTCCACCTCGGGAACCATCAGTTCGGGAATTCCCATTAATTGGCAAAATTGCTGCGCCCACATAATTTGATAAAGCAGATCTTTAGGCATTTCTCGGCGGTGTGCTTTATATTCAGGGAACAAGGCAATGCGGTTGCGAGCATTGTGAGGACCATCAAAAACAGAAACCACATATGTGGGTTGGAAATCTTTGAATAACTTTAAGACAGACCGGATAAAGCCGAATAAAGCATTAGTCGATTCCCCTTTTGCATTGGTCATTTGACGAATGGCAAAATAAGAACGATAGAGATAGCCTGAGGCATCGAGAATATATAATTTATCCATGGAGAAAACATTTATTTAATGATAAGAAAAAGAATAAAGGAGTAGGATTTTATTTGCACTAATGTCGTCAACTTAAGAAAAAATTGGACGGGTTGGCCCAATTGGACTATTTGAGGTAATTGCATAAGTGACAATAAATTATTTTAAGCCAGTTCTGGATATGGTTTGAGGGCTATTATTATTTTTTATGTCATTTTGGCTATTTTTGCTAATTTTAAGACATAATTCATTGTGAATCATTTATTTATAAAAATATTTAAAATAATTTATTTTCACTTATGCAATTACCTCATTTGGACAGAATTGGTCCAATTAGTCCAATTCTGTCCAATTAGTCCCACTCGTTCATGTCCAATCTTTTCTTAAACAGTCATCCTATGGACAGTAAAAATAAAGATATTGGTTAGTCATTAAGACGTCCACTCCAGGGGGAAAAATCAACTGATGTTGAACTTTACCCGTCAGAAGACTTGTTTGACTAGAGAAAAGGCTTCTCCACCATCCCTTGTGTTCTAAACGCACGACTTGGTAAAAGTCATTCGTAATTCCTGCAGTCTTAAGAAGTTCATTTAAAGCTTCAGAGAGTCTTGCTCCGCTCACATCAATGAATCCAATTTTATGGGCTTCCGGTGCAGGAAAAATATGCGCACCGTATTCGGTAATAAGCTTCTCTTTACTGACCTCTGGACGATGCGTAACGACTAACTCCACAAATTGATCGTAGTAATAGTCAATGATCTGCTTGTAATTGTCTTCTTCTCCAGGTTTCCAAGGACGCAAGGGATTAAGAGCATCCTTGTCTTTTCCTGCAGAAATGGTTAATGTTTCAACGCCAATTTTGTCCAACAATTTGGTGACGTTCATGAATGTGGGGGCAATCACGCCGATACTACCGATCAAGCTGGAATCGTTAGCAAAAATTTTATCGGCTGCCAGAGCCACGTACATGCCTCCAGAAGCGCATAGACCATTGACGTAGGCATAAACGGGAACGCTATATTTTTGCTTATATTCTGAAAGGGCATGAAAGATATCATTGGCATCATTGACAGTGCCTCCCGGGGTATTGATATAAAGGAGGATGCCCTTAACCCGATTACTTTTAAAAGTTCCTTCCCTAGATTCAACCAGTAGCTGGCGCACCGTTTTAGAATCCAGGTCTTCCATGCCGATAATGCCCTCAATATTGATTTGCAAGATGACCGGAGCTTCACTGGAAAGGACTTCACGTTGACCATGAGCATTTGGGAGAATTTCTTCCGTATTAACTGTCGTTAATTTGCTATCTCCGGAAGTACCCGAAAAGGCCGCCAGGATAACGGAAAAGAATACAAAGCCTAAACAGAGCCCAATGACAACGCAAAAAGCAACAAACAGCGCTCGAACCGCTGAATAAAGAATTGATTCACGCATACCTTATCCTTTAAAAGATTGAAACTTTCGTTATAATATAGTCGAGCTTTTAGGGAAAGATCTATTGAATAGACATCACCTCATGAATGTAGGATTTGTTAAATGCCCGCACACGGGCACGACAAAATTCAATTCCTTAGGTCCTAGAAAATAAGCTGCATTTTAATTTCCTAAGCGTTAAAATAGAGTAATTTCCATTCATCTGATTAAATTAAGGAAGTTTTTGTATGATGGTTTTTAAATCCCTTCTATGGACAATAAGTTTAATGGGGTGGTCTTTTTTAGCTCTTCTCCTCTATGCTGAAGAGAAAACAACGCTTTCCGAAGAAGTTCCTCTCATCCCACGCCACCTTTTATTTGGCAATCCGGAAAAAACATCCCCAAAATTATCACCCGATGGAACTAAGCTAGCTTATTTAGCTCCTGACGCTAACAATGTTCTAAATGTTTGGGTGCGGGATTTACAACATCCGGAACAAGACCGGCAAATAACCTCAGATCAGAAGCGGGGAATCCGCAGTTTTTTTTGGCAATTTGACAATGAACATATTTTATATATCCAAGATAGTGATGGAGATGAAAATTGGCATCTTTACCAAACCAACGTTGAATCAAAGACAACTAAAAACTTAACGCCATACAATGGCGTAAAAGTCGATCTTATCGAATATGATCCCCATTTCCCCAATGAAATCCTTTTTCAAATGAATAAGCGAGACGAATCATTATTCGACGTATTCCGTCTTAATCTTCTGAATGGGAAAATACAGCTGGAAATAGAAAATCCCGGCGGCGTTTTTCATTGGGTGGCTGACCACAATCTTCAGATCCGAGTTGCTGAATCCTATACTTCTGATGGTTCAACGCTCATTCGCGTGCGCAATAACGCATCTGATCCTTGGAGAGATTGGTTGACTATCGATCCCAATGAAACAGGTAATGTTGAATTGTTTTCTTCAGATAATCAATCACTTTATCTAGTGACTAGCCTCGAAGGCCATAGGGAACGTTTGCTTAAAGCCAATATTGCTAACGGAGAACGCACACTTGTCATAGAAGACCCTCAATACGATATTTCCGACCTTCTCGTTAATCCCATGAACTATGCAATTGAAGCCGTAGGGCTGGAAAAAGAGCGTTATGATTGGATTGTGCTCGATCCTCAATTAAAAGCAGATTTTAAGTATTTAAGCGAAACGCTGAAGGGCCCCTTTGGAATCACCAGCCGTGATTTAAAAGATCAAAATTGGGTGGTTGCTTCACAATCTGATCAACGACCCGCTCATTACTACATTTATCGGCGTCAAGCTAAAGCGCTGGAGTTTCTATTCAGCACTCAGCCTGCTTTGGAACGCTTTCGTTTAAGTCCTATGCAGCCCATTAGCTTTCAAGCCCGCGATGGGATGTCCTTGTATGGATATTTAACCCTTCCGGTTGACCAAAAGTCCCATAAGCTTCCTGCAATTCTACTTGTTCATGGAGGCCCTTGGGTAAGGGATACTTGGGGCTTACAGCCAACTGTACAATGGCTGGCAAGTCGTGGATATGCTGTTTTGCAGGTCAATTATCGCGGTTCGACGGGTTATGGCAAAGCTTATTTAAATGCAGGGAACCGTGAATGGGCCGGCAAGATGCATGACGACCTATTAGATGGCAAAGAGTGGCTTGTGCGCCAAGGTCAAGTTGATCCGAATAAAATTGCGATCTTTGGTGGAAGCTATGGGGGATATGCCGCTTTAGTTGGCCTAACCTTTACACCAGATGCCTTTTGCTGTGGGGTAGACATTGTAGGCCCCTCGAATTTAATTACCCTTATGCAAACTCTCCCTCCCTATTGGGGACCTTTAAAGTCTATTATGGATTTAAGGGTGGGAAAATTGGAAACCGAAGCCGATTTTTTAAAATCACGCTCTCCTCTATTTAAAGCGGATCAAATAAAAAAGCCCTTGATCATCGCCCAGGGAGCCAATGACCCGCGTGTGAAACAAGCAGAGAGCGATCAAATCGTGGCTGCTATGCGACAAAACCAATTGCCTGTGGAATATTTATTGTTTGCTGACGAGGGGCATGGTTTTGCTATGCCGGAGAACCGCCTGAAATTTTATGCAGCAGTTGAGGCTTTTTTAGCACAACATTTAGGAGGAAGACAAGAATCTCCTAAACCCGAAGAAAATTGGCAGAACCTCAAGCGTTAAAAAAGCATGCACACTTCAACCTATCACAGGCATCAGCCTTTTTTAGCTTCGATCAGGGACCGCTACACCTTATCAAAGCAAGGATCCGAGAGGAAGACAAAGCACCTTGTCTTGGATTTAAGAGGTTCCGGAATTACTTATGAAGCCGGTGACAGTATCGGAGTTTTCCCAAAGCACGAAGAAGAACTTATAGCTAAAACACTTCATGCTTTGGGTGCTTCAGGAGAAGAGTTGGTTTTAGTTAAACAAACCGGAGTTCTAGCTCCGTTTGCCGAATTTTTAAGAAGCATGGCCAATCTTACTACTATTAGCCCCAAGCTTCTTCGTGAAGTTGTCAAAAGGCAATCGAACGCAGTTAAAAAGAAAGAACTTGAGGAACTTCAACAAGAGCACAATCGAGAAGCTTTAAAAGCTTATTTAGAAAAACATGAGGTTTGGGATTTCTTGCTTGCCCATTCCGAGGTTTTTTTCCCCCCTCAAGATTTAGCCGATTTGCTGATGCCCATGCTTCCGCGCTTTTATTCCATCTCTTCTTCTCAAAAATATGTGGGCGAAGAAGCCCACATCGCGGTTGCTCCATTTGATTATGAATCAAATGGGCATCAAAGGCGAGGGGTATGCACACACTATCTTTGCCAACTTGCCGAACTGCATGCACCTGTTCTACCGGTATTTATACAACCTGCCCATGGGTTTCGCTTGCCGGAAGATCCCCACATCCCCATTGTCATGGTAGGTCCTGGAACGGGAATCGCCCCATTTCGCGCTTTTTTACAAGAACGTATTTATCATCATTCAAAAGGCAGGCATTGGCTTTTTTTTGGGGAGCGGAACCGGAATCATGATTTCTTTTATGAACAAGATTGGATTGATTTTAATAAACGGGGACATCTGCAGCTCGATTTAGCCTTTTCGCGTGATCAAGAACGCAAAATTTACGTTCAACATAAAATGAAAGAAAAAGGTGAAGAGCTCTATCGCTGGTTGGAAGAGGGTGCTTATCTTTACGTGTGCGGCGATGCCAAACGCATGGCTAAAGATGTCGAAGCAACCCTGCTGGAGATTATTCAAGAATTTGGTCAGAAAGAAGGCCAAGAGGCAAAAGACTACCTGAAGTCATTGCGGCAGCAAAAACGTTATCAAAGAGACGTATATTAGGTGGGATAAGCCTGTTATAGTTGCCGAAAACTAGTACACCAACGCACTTAAATTGACGTATTTGAGCATGCCAAAGCCCCGGGGTTGAACGATCCGCAAGTGGGTCCATATTGACTTAATATTGACCCACTTGCGATCGTTCAACCGCGGGAGCTTTCGCATAGCTCAAATACGTCAATTTAAGTGCGTTGATGTACTAGCCAGTCCTACTTCAATTCTTAAATCATCTTGTTTTCCAAAATGTTTTGTCCTATTTCGTATAGAAAATCAGGGGAAATATCAGCCCCATTATTCCAAACAATGGTATCTAAATCTTCATCCACTCGCACCGTTTTAAAATAGGAAATATCTTTCAGGGGTTTAAAAATGCCTTTGTCTAAATGCCCATCTAGGTCAACAATCTTAGTGATATTATTCTCAAACGTGATGGCTAATTTATAGTCTCTCATATACTTGACATTTTTAACAAAGTGCATAAACTACCTCTTATTTAACCAAAGGTTCTATACTGTTTAAGGGAGCTTCTTGTTCCAATAGCTTCCAATTTTGTTCCAATTCATTTCTGTGAATAAAAGCCCACTCAAGAACAATAGATATTACCCGCGTGGGTAAACAACCTTCTAATAACTGTAACTCATTAATGGAGAAAGAAGCTTTATATTCTCCATATTTTGCATGAAAGTGTGGTGGTCGGTGGTCTTTGTAATACATCGTTATGATGATTCCAAGGAATCGGCTAATTTCTGGCATCTTTTCTCTCTTCTTATATTAGCATAAATTTAAAAGACCTACAATTAATAAACTTTACTATTTTGCTCATTCGGATGATCCGACCTCAGGACATACTTTTAAGTCCATAAGCGGCAAAAAGATCATCGCGAGGCAGCCAAAATAACATACATTGCGACTATGCAATATTTTTAATATTTCTGCGGAGCAATGTCGGGAAGCTTGGCTAGCTGCAACGACGAGCTTTGCCACATATGGGTAAAAGCATATCCTCAGAAGGTGCATCAATTTTCTTCAGTAGTAACAATTGCAAAGGCCTGCACACCGTCTCCACAGCCAAAATCTGTCAACCCTTCTCCTGAAGTAGCAGTAATGCCCACTTGTGAAATTTCAAGATGCATGATGCGAGCAATATTTTGGCGCATCTCGTAAAGGCGGGGTTTAAATTTTGGCTTTTTGGCTTCAATAGTGACCGCCACATGAGTGACTTTCTGGAAGCCCAGAGTTTTCATGGCTTCAGCTAGATAAACTTCGCTGTCTGTGATCCCATCTTTCAGGCAAAGAACATCTGCAATATCCCCCAAAATCAATATACCTGTTAATGAGCTGATGGCATTGCAAATGGCATGCAACACAACATCTCCATCTGAATTGGCATTAAAACCAGGCGCATCATCAAAAATAATCCCTGCCATAATACAAGGTTTTGAAGTATCCGGAGGAAGAAAACGATGGCTGTCCTGTCCAATTCCCGTTCGCACAATTCCCTGTTTCTTGTAGTTCTCAGACATACAACCTCCTATTACTTTAATAGTCACAATTAATGGGCATATTTTGACAAAATGATCTTTTAAAGGAAAAGAAAATTCTTTAAACTTTTTTGTATGCCATCAATCGTTCATATTGCTAATACTGACGTGGAATATGAGTTTGCAAACTCTTCGCTACAGCCTCTGGAAAAGAGCTGGACGCGTCATCCTTTGTGCCTCCAACTGCAATTCCTTCCCCTCCTATACGCGCTACCTGAAGATAGCGTGGCTGTGACGGCTTTTCCAAACCCTGAATATCTTGCTGCTTTACAACGCACAGGATGGTGGCCTAACGGATTTCCACAATTAATGCTTTTGCAACCAGCCGATCCCTTGCCAGGCACACGCTGCCTTTCCTGGGGCCCATCCCGCCGAGTGCAAACTTGGGCGCAAATGAGGCAAATGGACTATGACATTCCTAGTGATTGGCAAACGATTCGTTTAATCAATAGCAAAGCTTTCAGCTTTCGCTATTCACGGCTGCCTGAAGCTGCGCTACTTCATCACGAGCAAGAATTAAGGGATTGGCTTCAGCGCGTCGAAGGGGTAAAAGTGATTAAAACCTGTTTTGGTTTATCTGGACAAGGTAATCGACTGATCGATGTTTCTTATCCAAACTCTGAAGAGTTAGCTTTTTGCCGTAAGGAATGGCACCAAGGACGCCCTCTGATTGGTGAACCTTGGCTTAATCGTCTTTTTGATTTTAGCACACAATGGTACATACATCCTGATAAGCAAATAGAATGGATTGGGGCAGCGCGGTTTGAAACAGATTCCAAGGGCATCTACCAAGGCACTTTAGCCGGTCCTGAAAAAATTCTCTTTTCCGGTTATGCAACTTTCTTGGAAGAACATAAGCAAATTGCTATGCAAGCATTAAAAGAGATGGCCGAACTGGGCTTTTTTGGTCCCGTTGGCATAGATGCTTTGCTTTATCGCTGCAAGCAGACCGAATCGATTTGCCTCTACCCCCTAGTCGAAATCAATGGAAGGCAAACAATGTCATTAGTTGCCATGCGGCTCCAGCAACGCCTATGCCCAAACCAAATAATGAGTCTCTCCTTCCACAAAGAAAATTCCTCTTCTTTTTCTCTTTTACCTCAGGAATTAATGCATTCTACCGGAAAGAACATCCCTTTTAGGCGTGCTCTAATAGTCTCAATAGAGTAATAGTCTCTATACCACCGTTGAAAACCCTCTAGAGGATATAACTAGCGTTAACCGCATCTCCTATTCTACGAGCTTGAAAGAGGGCTTGGTTCGTCAATTGATGGGTATCTCGCAAATATTGAATAGTGTCTTTATTATCATTGATTTTTGCGATGTTTTCATTTAATTCTTTTAAAGTAACAGGATAACGGGTCACGCGTTGAAAAATACCACTAATCATCATATCAAAATTTAATGTTTTATTCTTAAAATTATTTAATTCATTATCTCTAATTTTATTAAACAAATTAAAAAAATCGTCATAGTTTTCCGAGAATAGATTATTAAATTTAGTTTGCATATTCTTTGCAGCTAAAAAGGGAGAAAAATCTGCACTCAAAAAAGCCTGAATAAAATCTGGAATTTGATTAATATTTTTTAATTCCGAAATAATTTTAACAAATTTATCATTGCTTGATTTTATCTTCTCTATTGGCTCTAAAATGAGCCTAATTTCTTTTATAACATCCATTGATAAATTAACTTCTAACTCAGAAAGCTTGGTAGGATTTTGAACAATACTGTCTATTTCTTGTTTGAATTTTAAAAGGTCAGAGAGTCGATCATTAAATGACAATTCATTTTTGACGAACTCTTCGAAAGACTTTAATATATGGATTCTGGCAACTTTTAAATTTTTCTTTTCCTTTCTCTCTAGATCCAAAGCTCCTAAACTCATCAGTTCAAGTTTACTAGATTGGATTAATTCATTATTCACAGGTGAATTTATTATTTTCAAATAATCATGAAACATTTTTAACTGCTGTCGATTATTCTCTATGCTTAAATATATTTTATTAGCTTGATCTAATAATTCCTGCCATGGGGTATTCTTTTCTTGTATTTTGTTTAATAGCTTTAAATCCTCATTGTTAAGCAAGTGCTGAACTTGTGTTTGTAATGTTTCAAGATTTTCAAGGAATGATGCCGCTTGAAGTGTTTGTTCATGCGGTGAGAGAGAATAAAATTGTAAATTAAGTTTGGAAATTTCTCCTTGAAGACGATTCCATTTTTCATTCATGTCACCCACAAGAATAGATAATGAACTAGTGATTGAGGTGTGATGTGGTTCTAAGATCAACCTAGTTTTTTCAGCTAAATCTGGATAAGCAATTTGCATGATCTGAAGAACATTCTTTGCTGTAACTTGCCCTAAGTTTTTCAATTGAACTCTTAACTGCCAATTTTCTTTTAAATAGGGATCCTCTTGAATTATTTTTCCTATAAAATTCAATAATTCTTTCTCTTTTCCGAAATTTTCCAACTTTCTACTAATTATCTCTTCTTCATTAACGGGTTGGTTAAAATTTTCTAAGGCCGTAGCTATTCCTTCTTCTTTATCCAAGTGATTGGTTTGGTATTCTACCATTATGATTTCAGTATCAAGGGATTTACAACGATAATAGACCTGGGCCAATTTTCGGGCTTCACTTTCATTTTGCTTTAACTGTTTTAATTCCATTTGGATACTTTGCATTGTATTGGTTTTCTTTTCCGTTTGATACCTATGGAGAAAATCTTTTAATATATCGAGATGTTTTCTGATTTTATCTGCTATGATTTTATCCTCGTCTATGGGAAAACCAAACATTTTAAGAACAAGATTTTTTAATTTTGATAGCCATTGAAACTTCGAATATGTAGATTTGGTTGTTCGAGTAGAAGTTGTTGGTGTTTGACTTAATGATGAGGGTGTACTTGGAAGGGATTCTTCCTTTTTTGAAATAACCCGCCCCTCAAGCATACCTTCACTTGTGGGAGCTTCAACAGTTGGTTGCTCTGATGGAGGAATTGAACCATCAGGAGGGGTTGGGGTAACTTGCATAAATTACCTCTACATAATATTTATATTATTCTACCACTATATGTTTATTATAAATTATTTATTTAAAATAATACATTAAATAGTCATTTTTAATTTTTAAAATTAAAAAATATGTAAACGAGACAGCAACTGGCTCGTTGAACGTTGTACAAACCGATGCTTTTTTGCTAGGTCGTTACAAAAATTTGGGCTAACAAATTCTTCGAATTTTGCTAATATTTTTTCAAGATCTTGCATCTTATTCTCCATCGTACTTTTTGAAGGGGTTTCGATGGAGAAGTTTTTTATATCCTTTTCTTAAAAAAAATGCATAGATTTTTTATTTTTAGGGCTTTAAGCTTAGCTTAACGCATATGAGGCATCGCCGTGAGTAGGGATAAAAATAAATTTGTAACCCGTATGGCCGCTAGAAAGATTCATTAATCACAAGAAAAATTTACATTAAACAATGTCGTTCTCTGGCAGCCTTACGAGGCTGCAATATCGCTCTAAACTTTACCCAGGGCGATGCCCTGAACTGTTGCAATTAGAGCCTTTCAGGCTCATTAAACAGTTTCATATCTTCTGAGGGACATCTGAACCGTTATCATTTTTCTTCAGTAGTAACAATTGCAAAGGCCTGCACACCGTCTCCACAGCCAAAATCTGTCAACCCTTCCCCAGAAGTAGCCGTAATGCCCACTTGTGAAATTTGGTTCCGTTGGCATAGATGCTTTGCTTTATCGCTGCGATCAAACTAAATCTATTTGCCTCTATCCCCTTATTGAAATCAATGGACGACAAACAATGTCATTAGTTGCCATGCGGCTCCAGCAACACCTATGCCCAAACCAAATAATGAGTCTCTCCTTCCACAAAGAAAATTCCTCTTTTTTTTCTCTTTTACCTCAGGAATTAATGCATTCTACCGGAAAGAACATCCCTTTTAGGCGTGCCCTAAAAGTCATAGTCTTTTTTGTATGTTTGTAATCTAACGGAAATCAACAACAAATTATTATTGAAATTTATTGTGTAACCTAATAATATTTAACTAAAAATAAAACAGGATTTTTAAATGAATTTTCTCCCACTTAATTCTTTTCCTTTATACTCATTATTTATTACCAATGAGACTCTAAAATTTTCCAGCACGGTGCAAAAAAAGGTCACAGGAATAGCCCTATTCGCATTCGGCTGCTTGGCAATGAGTTATTTAATCTATTTCTTTTGTTGTAAACCTAAAAAAGAAGTGCAAGTAAAGAAGGAAGAGGAAAATCTTCCCATTCATCCCTTCGAGAAGCTTCTCTCTCCTCTCGCTTTTGATCAGCAAGAAAAAAAAGTGGTTGAAGATGAGACCCCCTTAAAACAGCCGAAAGAGGAGCCGATTGAAGGTCCAAAAGATCAAGATATAAACGATGCAACTGAACCCTCTCTAAAAGATACTTTGATGGAATTGCCTTTTGATGAACAAGGCTTCCAGAAGGCCTTGGACATATTCAATAATGTGAAAGGAAACAGACAAGAGTTAAAAACTCTTTTTACAGATTACTTTAAACGAGCTCTTTTACTGCCTGAAGAGAAAATATGCGGTGATTTTTGCACCTATATGGTTACAGGACAACCTGAAATTGTGGAAATGATTGCAGATACTGGTATTGAACTATGTAAAACGGGGAGGATAAATTTCAAAGAGGAAAATCTCATTCTCAACAACATCATGGGAATATTCAAATATCTTGAAAATACTGCAGTTCAATCTAAAACTGACAACAATGAAGCAACCTTTATAGCCCTCGTAAGAAAAATTTTAAAAAATGATGCTTTATTGGACCCTCTTTCATGGCACCCATTCTTTATTTTTAATTCGTGCAACTTAGATTTAGTCGGAAAACTCCTGTTAAAACAGGTAGACCAACCTTGGGATTTATTCCATACACTCATTTTGAAGAGCTTCAACCCTAACCGCCCAGATATAAATAATACAAGATCACTTCTTGCAATTGCTTTACCAACCCTTCAAGATGCACAACAGTTGGAAGAGCTCTATCAAGAAGCAAAATCGCTAAAGGGACGTGAAGCAAGCTTAAATAAATTGATTTGTGAACAGCTATCTTTAGAACACATGCAGATGTTGATTGAAGCTTGGCATAAGCAATTAAGGAAAGAACAGTTCCGCGAACAAATTTCAGAATTTTTATTTTTGTTTAAAACCGACCCTCCTCAAGAGTGGCTTAGAATAATTGAGAATCTCTTGAGTGCAAATCCCAAGATTGACATAGAGTGGATAATAAAGATGAATCGGCATAGTGGTGAAGTCAGCCAATCCTATTTTTGCGCCCTTTACATGATGCGCCAATTAGAAATGCCGGGAAATAACATGGGAATGAAAATGGAAAAGGCTGAAAATGGTTTGAAATATAGCATGACAAGCGATGAAGATGGAGATGCTCTCCTTTTGTTTTCCTCCTTTTTAGCAGAACAATGCTCACCTACAAGATTATATGAAATTCTTTGCCTCATAAACCCACGCTATCAAGAGACGGTAGAAAAGATCATGATCGCAATTTTAAAAACCCATGATTTAACAAAAATCTCTAAAACTTTTGAGCCTTTTTGGTGTCGTTTTAAGACATTTCACCTTTACTCCCAGCTTCAACACTCTTATTTTGGAGATAGAGTATGTTCTAATATTGAGACAGAAGAGCAATTAAGAACTGTTTATGAAGCAATTCCTCACGATCTTTCTGAAGATAACAAAAGATCTATAATATCTCTTCTAAAGTCAGAAACTAAAGCCTTGCCAAAGGAAATAAGAGATCGGGTTATAGGGAATTAATACTCTTGCCAAGTCTTGCCAAACGATGGAAGAGGTCGTCTAAAAATGGAGCGTAACGGATTCGAACCGTTGGCCTCAACAATGCCATTGTTGCGCTCTACCAACTGAGCTAACGCCCCAAGAGTTTCATATACACAAACAATTCTTTAGGTTGTTTGTGCCTATTTTAGAACTCTTTTCTTTTTCAAGCAATGGAAATGCTATGACTGCTTATATCTCCTATCTAATGTCCCTTCAGCAATTCCCGCTAATAAAAATTCGCACTGATAAATACAAATTTTGAAGAAAAATTTTCGTAAAGAGGGCAAAATCCTAACCATTGCTAAAATGAGATATAAATTTTTTATCAGGATGGACATGATGGACAGGATAAACGAAGATCTGATTGGAGAGTGTTTGCCACCAAAAATAACAGCTCTATCAACTCGTCAACAACTTTTATATTGAACAAGCAAAAGTACAAACTGCGCATCTTCAACACCCTAAATTTATAAATTCACATCTTGATTTATCCTGTCCATCATGTCCATCCTGCTAAAAAATGATCACAAAACTGATGTTTAGAGAAAAGATATGAAGCGTGGCCCGCATCACAAAGAGAAGAAATCTCTATCAGCGCCTGGCCTCTTGAATACAGTAAGAGGGGTGTTTTTGGGAATAAGTATTCCATTTTCTAAGGAACAAGATTTGGAAAAGCGAGGGAAGAAGCAAAATATTACTCTAGCAGATTGTTTAATGTCTGCTTTGGCGATGTTTAGTCAGGAGCTCCCGCTAATTACCGGCATTTCGCCGGCAATTAGCGGGAGCTCCTGATGTCCCTTCCTCAAAGCTTGAATTATAAATTGAGATAACAGAAAATCATCCTTTCGATTTATTAGACCTCTTACGTTATTCCGCAAAGGACTATTGACAGAGAGACACATCATGCCTTTTTTTAATCAGATTGTACAACTGCCCCCTGATCCGATTCTCGGGCTTCCGATTGCTTTTGCCGCAGATCCGCGCCCTAATAAAATTAACTTGGGAGTAGGGGCTTATCGAACTGCTGAAGGGCACCCTCTGGTTTTAACCTGTGTGAAAAAAGCTGAATGCCACTTATTGCAAAAAAACCTGAACAAAGAATATTTGCCTATTGAGGGGGATAGTGAGTTTCTCAAATGTGCCCTTCCACTTTTGTTTGGCGTCGACTCTCCTCTTTTGGAATCAGGCTGTTACTTCGCCGCGCAAACAGTGGGTGGAGCTAGCGCTTTACGCATTGCAGGAGAATTCTTGGCCAAACTTGTTTCAAAAATGATCTTTCTTCCCCAACCTTCTTGGTCCAATCACAAACAAATTTTTGAAAGAGCTAGTCTTAACGTGGGAAGCTATCCCTATTTTGATCCAAAGAGTTGCATGCTAGATTTTCAGGGAATGTGCAAGGCTTTTGAAAATATGCCTCCTGCCAGCGTCATCCTCCTACATGGGTGTTGCCATAACCCCACCGGGATTGATCCTACTTTTGACCAATGGCAGCAGCTTTCAAAAGTGATTAAGCAACGGAAATTGATTCCTTTATTTGACATGGCCTATCAAGGTTTTGGTCAAAATTTCGAAAAAGACGGAGAGGCAATTCGCTATTTTGCAGCGGAAAACCATGAAATGTTGATTGCTTATTCTTTTTCCAAAAACTTCGGTCTTTATGGAGAAAGGGTAGGCTTTCTGACCATCGTCTCCGAGAAACGGGAGGAGATACCTAAGATTGGAAGCCAGGTTAAATATTTAATCCGGAGTAATTATTCCAACCCTCCTCTCCACGGAGCGCGCATAGTCGCCACCATTTTGAAGTCACGTGAGTTAACCTTAGAATGGAAAACAGAATTAAGTAATATGAGCCAAAGAATAAAAGAAATGCGGAAAGCCTTTATTGCAGCTTTACTTGTCAAAGGACACGATCACAATTTTGACTACATGCAAGACCAAAAAGGACTATTTTCTTTTTCAGGGCTTAATCCCGAACAAGTTCGCGCTTTACGGGAAGAAAAGGCTATTTATGTGCCCAGCAACGGGAGAATTAATATTGCTGGTCTGAACACTTGTAATCTAGCTTATGTTACTGAGGCTCTTTTGTCGGTAATAAAGAGTGTTGGCAAAGGGTGAAGAAAAAGATTATCATCACTTATTTTCTTATTTTTGGAGCTCTCCTTAGCATCATGAGCATTTCTCGCCCAACAAGTGAAAAAATGCGCGGAAATTCCATCGCTCTTTTAACCCCTTTATGGGAACGTCTTCTCTCTATTAAACACCTCATTATCCACCCTGCTCAACCCTCTCCCTTTAGTTCCTATTCACTTGAAGAAGAAATGCAGCGCTTACAGATCGAAAATCAGCTGCTGGCCACAGAACTTACCTTTTTGCAGCGATTGTTTGATGAACAAATACGCCTCTCTTCTCAATTTGCAACAATTACCTCTTCCAGTCCCGTGCCCCTACTCTCATCAGAGCGGAAAAAAGCTTTGCAAAGAATTCTCGCACAGCTGAACTGGCGGCTTAAAGCTATTCCTGCACGTGTTATTTTCCGTTCGTTCGATACTTGGAACAGCTCCTTGTGGATTAATGTAGGAAACCACATCAACCAAACCGATCAAGGTACAATCATAGCCATTAATAGTCCTGTTGTTCTCGGACAAGCTATTGTAGGAGTAGTCGATTATGTTGGAGAACATCAATCAAGGGTGCGTTTGATTTCAGATAGCCGCCTCATTCCTTCAGTAAGGGCTTCAAGAGGAGGTGAGCAAGATCTTTTAATTAGTGAATATATTGAAGGTTTATTGCAGCAATTGCAGCGCAAAAAATCCCCTCGCTTATCTTCAGATCACCTTAAAAGTCTCTCAGAACTCCTAGAGCAACTCCAACACACTTCTATCTCCCCTAAAAAAATCATGGTATCTTGCCAAAGGGGAACTCATCGGCACTCCTGCATTCTGTCGAAGAGGTCAAGAGGTTAGGTTAAAAGGATCTGGTTTTAACTATGATTTTAATGATGAGGAGGGCGAAGCGCGAGATCTGCGTACAGGGAAGCCGATCGCAAAACCCTAAAGGTCAAGCGTTTCCTATTTTAAAAGTAAATGACCTTCTCATTACAACAGGCATGGATGGAATTTTCCCCCCGGGGTTTCAAGTAGCAACGGTCAGCAGCGTGGGGCTGCTTAAAGAAGGGGATTATTTTTATGATCTGGAGGCTAGGCCCATTGTCGGTGCCCTTGAGGAATTGGCTTTAGTTTTTGTTCTGCCTCCCGTGAGAACGAAACCGATCAGGAGACAATGGATTAAGGAAAAGTAGTGTAGTCATGGATTCTTCAATAGGCATTCTCATTCCCACTTTTCAAGCTGCTAAGCATCTTCCCCATTGCTTACCCCCCCTTTTGAACTCTCCTCTCAAACCTAAAATACTCATCATCGATTCCTCTTCCTCCGATGGAACAGCTCGTCTCGCTCATTCGATGGGAGCGGAAACACTGGTGATTCCGCAAAGCGAATTTAATCATGGAACGACTCGAGAAAAAGGGCGCCAAATCCTTCAAACTTCCATCGTCGTCATGATGACTCAAGATGCGTATGCAGCCTCATCCGCCATGCTTGAATATCTCGTTAAGCCTCTTCTCTGCCGGGAAGCCTCCATTGCTTATGCCCGGCAAATTCCCCATCAAGGAGCCGATTTTTTTGCAGCCTTTGCACGCAGATTTAACTATCCCGAACAGAGCCACGTGCGCAGCCTCGGTGATACGGCTATTTATGGAATCTATACTTTTTTTTGTTCCAACTCATGCGCAGCTTATCTTAATACCGCGCTCGATGAGGTGGGGGGGTTTTCCCCAACCATGTTTGGAGAAGATACGATCGCTGTCGCTAAACTCTTAAGAAGAAATCATCGTATAGCCTATATCGCAGAAGCAGAGGTACATCATTCCCATAATTATTCTCTCAAGCAAGAATTTGTCCGGCATTTTGACATCGGTTTTTCTCGTTATGCCAATCACAACCTTTTAGCCATAGCCGGCAAAGATAGCCAAAGAGGAAAGGCATATATCCGAGCACTTTTACAGGAACTCATTCAAAAACAGCCTTCACTGATTCCCTATGCTCTATTGCAAGCTCTTGTTAAATTTTGGGGATACCAACTGGGAAAGGCAATTATGAGAACCAAAATGTGGTTTATACCACCCTCTAGTTAAAATCCGTCTCATTGAAAATGACTATTCCATTTTTACTGTGGTTTTTTTTAATTAAATCTGATAAGATCTTTTGTTAATTATAAAACGAATGAATAAATAAGGTTAAACTATGCATCCTCTTCGCCCTGCTATAGCACCAGGCCAAAACCAAGCCTTCCATCTCGATGGACAATCTTTTATGAGGGGCGTTAAATCAATTACCACCATTACAGCCATGGCTACTGCAGTTTTAGCCGCTGGAATATTGGCCTATCAAAATCCAAGGCGTTGGTGGTTGATCACAACTTCTACCAGTCTCATCAGTTTATATTCACTACCTAAGATCTTGCATTATGGCAATGCGACCATGATCAGAGCAACTTTAACCATTAATCTAATTACCATAAGTAGTTTGCTGTTAGGAGGGATGGCTGTCGGCAGTTATTCCCTTAGCCATTCCATATTGAATAATTTCAAGACTCATCAGTTTGCACCTGCTTTTTTCAATGTTTTTATGTGTTAACCTTAATTGGTTATGGGATGCCTTTTTTTTATCAAGGATTACAAAAAGGGTATGACTTTATTAATAAACCTGATTGGCAGCAAAACTTCTTGCATTTGAAAACTCAGTTCCATCGCCTCCCTGAAGTTGGCTTAGGACTGCTACAATGTAATTTATGGCAAAAATTTTCTGCTTCAGTTTGCACTTTTTGATCCTGAGTTGTTGTTAAAAACATTCCAAATACTACGCTTAAACATATCTGAAAGCATATGGTCTATGGCAGGTGGAACCATTAAGGTGAAAATAGCGGATTTCCGAGAAATGGTTAATGGAATGGCTCAACAAGCTGCTCTAATTGATGCAGGACATTTGTTGTTAGCTGCTGAAGAGCGGCCATCCAGCATCAACGCCTAAAATTTACCCTAAGTAGTTTGAGGGATGAGGATTCGCTCCAAGCAATCACTATACTCATATCCGACGTCCCATCGCTTATTCCCCGGATTATTTCGCGGGAACAGTATTTGGAGTTTTTTCAAGAAGAAAAGATTCTCAATTCAACAAATCAAGTCATTGAGCAATTTTTGAACCTAATGTACGGTTGGAATAATTTTGGCCCTAACAACATCAACAATTAGAACAAAATATTTATCAACTTTTTGTGGAGGCGAGAACAGCAATACCTCAACAAAAGAGACATCTTGTCTCAACGCCACAACCAGCTTAATCGAGAATTTAAACGAGTTACATGCAAGCATTGAAAAAATATATATCCAACAGCGCAAATGGAAAGATTTTGCTCAATTATGGCAATTAGCCAATCATCCCTTGCCTTTCGCGCAAGCCAACCCTCTGTTAATTATTTTGCAAAACCAAGCATTATTGACGCAGATCGATACGGCTTTTCGTTCTATGATGGGAATTGGACAGGCTGACGGATCAAATTTAGCAGATAACCTTCTATTTATTGGCAATAAAATCAATCAATTAAATGGAGGAGATTTAATACCGGAAGATGATGGCAACACGGCCCTAATTCACTTAGGAGCAAATGGATTTGTGCAGAGAGATTATGAAGATTTGCAAATGTGGTTCGGAGCGCATTCTCCCCATGACTTAGAAAATAAAATGGCCGAAATTGGATTGGTAAAAAAAGAAGATCTGTATGCAAAAGGCATTTTACTTCATCAAGGCGCCCGTTCTAAACAGGAAATTCGCACCAAATTAAAACATTATATTGAAAACACACCTAAACAACCATTAGCTCCTGCTGCCATTCAAGCGGATGTCATTGAAGCTAATGGGGGTAATCAACCCCACACACCCTTAAGAAGAATTTCTGAAAAGGTGAACATAGTTGTATTTCGGCTCATTAATACAGGGCTTATTCGTGTGCCCATTTGGTTACCCCCACCAAGCATTGGCACCGTCCGCCATTGGAGTTCTTTTTTTGTTCTAAAACGCCTTGGATTTCCCGGCACAAGATGGTTAAGTACATTTTGCAATGAGGTGATACTGGGGGTAATTTATGGACGGTTTATAATGAAATCTCTACAGTCGTCGGATTTTTATCCTCTCCCCTAATCAGAGAGAAAAAATCAAAATCAATTTGTAAACGGCAGTTTTATACAACGTGTGCGTCATATTCATCGCCAGTTAGGTATTTCATTAATTGCTGCTGCGGTTAATTTAGGGTCTAACACTCAAGGTATGGGAGGTTTCATTCAAGGGGTTGCGCTTGCGCATGAAATCGTTCATCTTGGTTGAATCTTGCAACTTAATGTTTACTTTTAATTTGGTGAAAAAAATGAATGTTAATTTTTCTTGTTTTTGCAATCTTACAATTTTCCGATTTAAAGAGAAAATTTTTCCCTACCTTAACTTCTCGTCAAAAGATCATTAGTTTCAATTGCTTTAGCAGCATTAGCCAGTCTGGCATTGGGTTATGTGGTTTGTAAATACATATGTAAGTTCAATAAATCAGATTCAGCAAAAGAAAAGAAAGAGAATATTCAAAATAACGTGAAATTTGAAGAAGAAAAACTGAACGACAACAACAAAGAAGAGCAGAAAATTCAAAAACAAGAGTTAGAAGGTGAATACCAAAGACTAAAAAATCAAAATAATGAAGTAGACCCAAAAAAAAATGAGCTTCAATTTGAAGCCGATTACCAAAGATTGAAAAATCAAAATGAGGTCGTCGTCAATCCAAAAAAACTTGATAGAGTGCTTAATCACTTGAAAGCTACCATAGAAGAACTTTTAGGACCAAACCCACCACGAATAGGGTTAATTCATATGTTTGAAATTTCTGGAAAAAACACAAAGAATTGGGAGATAAAGCTTCCAAATGGAGGGGAAGATAGTGAAGGTCAATATGGAAGTTGTTTTTATCCCAAAAAGCTGATAGAAGCTTTACATGTAATCCAAGCTTTTTTTATTTGGAAGTTTAATGATCGTATACAAAAAATTGAGGTTCATCCTGAGTATTCCAAGTCTTAAAGTAGAATGGAAAGCTATTTAGGGCACCTTTTTTGCTAAGGTGCAAATTAAAGTACACCATGAATGAAAGTTTGAAACTGCAATAGACATCTTGCGTAATTAAAATTTTTCTATATACTGCCTTTTTTTTAACGAAGAGAAATGGTGTGGAAAAATATTCAGAGTTACAATAAGTAGGTCTAATGATTAACGCAGAGTTGCCCTATCCCTGGTGGAACCCCGTTCAGGAAGTAACTTTACTCGTAAAAATATATCCACCACAGAGATCACAGAGCTCACAGAGAGAGGTTTATGTTCTTATACGACGTAGATCTTCCTCTGTGAGCTCTGGGCTCTGTGGTTAATAATCTTTAAATAACACCCATCGATAACGTCCCAATTTAGGGAAGTTTACTTGGGAGACGGGGAGTCGGAGAGACGCAGAGAATTCCTCTGCGTCTCTCCGACTCCCCGTCTCTGCGTTAAAAAAAATTAATTACGCAAGAAGTCTAATGGATTGCAACAACTCAGGGCATCCGCCCCATAGGGCCATGTCATCAACTTAAGAAAAGATTGGACGGGTTGGAACTGGTCCAATCAGTCTAATTCCGTCCAAATAGTCCAACTCGTCCATGTCCAATCTTTTTCTTAAGTTAATGACATGGCGCGTATGGGCTAAGCCCAAAACAGGATATTAGAAGGTGGTTTAAGCTTACTTAGAAGCCTATCTTTTTTTTTCAAGCTCCACAGCTTTCTTCATTTCTTGCATAACTTGTAACAAGAGCTTTCTCATATCTAAACTCATTTTATTTTCATCCCATAGGCGATCAAAAGTTTTTAGGAATTTTACACTTACAGCAATTTCCCTATAATCACTAAATTGTCCATTTACTATATGAAAATAACAACCGTTCTCCTCAATTGGTCCTACGCGATCATCGTTTACTGATACCAGCACTCTACCGTCATCATGACGCTGAGTAAGTTGTGCAAAGCTATTTAAGATTTTATCGATTTCCAGTTCATTGTCAGCATCTAAAAATTGCTTTTCATATAGCATTTCAAATAATCTTATGGCACTATCCCTTTGATAGTTTTGAATCCCATGTCCTCCAATAGAAAAGGGGATCTTTGATGGGGGTGCTTCCACTACCCTTTCTTTGTCCAACACTTTTATTGCATCGAGTTTATCTGCATCAGGTTTTCCTGCTTCTGCATCAGCTCTCTTTGCATTTATCCCCTTCTTTCGATATGCAGATTGAAAAATAAAATACGTAGCAATTAAAGCAAACACTACTGAAACAACAATAGCGATTTTTTTTTGAGTACCACCAAGCGTACCCCAAATTCTTTCTTGAATAAGTCCTGTGCATGGAGGGATTAAATTTTGTATTCCTCTTATCATTGATCCACCTAATTAAAATTTTGAAAAGTCACCCTTAATTGGGATAGTCGGAGGTATTCAGTCTGATTAAAAGTGCGGTTTTTTTCCTTTCCGGCCAGTCTATAATTAGGATAAGCAGCACTTGCCTCCTCAATTGTATTAAAGGGAAGGATTTGCATCATCTTTTACCTTTGTTAAATTTGAGTAGTCAATATAGCAGTAAATTTTCGAAGAGTCAACGTTTAAAGTTAAATGAAGTTTATATAAGTAATTACCATTCAAGGAAATCTCGCAAAAATTTTCAAATTAAGAAAATAACGTTTTTAATTGTTGTACCAAAAAAATAAAATTAACGATATAATTATCTTAGGTTATCAATTTAGATTTATTTATGGTTTTTTTATGGCTATAGAAATTTCATTAAGTTCTGTTCCTTCGAATCAAATCAAAATACATCTTAACAAAAATGGTAGGCTACATGTATCAGGTCAAGATTATCAAGTCAAGTTGGCTTCCGGTGAGCAGCAACTTTTAAGCAAAACACAGCGTAAAAATTTAAAGATTTTCTTTGCAGATTTTTTTAAAGAGAAAACTATTGATTTGACAAAAGGAGAATTTGAAAAATTCAGCATTTCAATTAATGAAAACGAGAAATTTGAAATAAATATTACACAAAAGGACGATATAACAGGTGATCTTGAACATCTAGAGTTTACAACTAAACATATTGCTCTAAAATCTTTATTTGATCAATTAGAAACTAATTCCACTTCAAACACTCCTCAATTAGAGCTTTCACATATTAAAGAAAGCTCGTTATTACATAATATTGGTAAAATTTTTACCGCATTTGTTAATATTATCTTCGGGAAAAGCTCTCCTCTTAATAAAGAAATCGTCCACGAATTTAGGGAAATAGTAGGCAATCTGCCTAAATACCTTCAAAAAGGGATACTTCGACAATTAGAAAATGCATCGAAGTATGAGCGTAACCTATTTAATTTCTTACGCGAGCGCATAGATATGACGGGATTGGATGAAAAACAATTATTCTTTCATATTCTTACGGGCGCTTATATAATAATGGATGATGGAGGGGAGACTTATGAGGCATGGTCAAAATTTGAAACAAAGCGGAGCCGTATTTCATCGCATGTTTCCGATGCTACTCAATTTGCTATCGAAGGAGTTCTTGCAAGGGAATGTCTTTTCTCTCGCAAACAGCTAATTGATGAGGAAGGCGTTTCGAGAACGGTTAGTTGGTTCCAATTTGAACGCTATCCAGCCAAATTAGGTTATTATTTGCCCCATCTTTGGACTTATATTCTTTATAAAGTGAGTGGAAAAAATCAAGGTCCTATGGGTAGTTCCGCTTACAGCGAAAATAACAATCCTTTAGTTTTAAAATTAAAACCCAAAAGCTCTCCTATACCCCAATTAAGCCCACCTCTTTAAACCTCGAAAAACTTATTGCATAAAGATAATTGGTTTACTCATGATGCTTGGGAGTTAAAAATAGGCATATCTCCTGAACAGCCCTAAGAGGCTAATAAGAAATAGACCACTCAGTTTCTATCGGATTTTGAGGCAATCTGTTGAATGGCTGGCTTTAAGAGCCTGTTCAAAATCTTTTAAATAGATAATTTCTCGAAACTTTCTTTGCCTAAAAAATTTTAGTGTCGAACACTTCAGCAGTTAAAACTACCACAGAGCCCACAGAAAACACAGAGAGGGGTTTATATCTTCATTCGACAAATGCCATCTATTAATCGCTTTACATTAAAATTAATAAGCAATCCTCGAGTACAGGTTCCATAAAGCCGTAAATAAGACAGTAATTGTGCTTCATGTATTGGGGCTATTGTTCAATAGCGGCCCCAATGATATTACCCGTTAATGGATCAGTTTCACGCCCATCTATTTCTTCAGATATATCTGGATTAATTAAATAATTCATAAGACCCCTCTCTGTGTTCTCTGTGGGCTCTGTGGTAGTTTATTGTATCTAACAAAAGATTTTGAACAGGTTCTAAGAAGACCATCCCCCTGTTCATTATGATTATGATGATGAAAAAACTTGAAGATCTATTAAATTTAATCTACAATAACGCTTATCTTTAACTTTTACTTGGTAAAACATATGAAAATCAATTTATCTTCTTTTTACAATTTTACGATTTCATCTTTGACAGAGAAGATTTTACCTCGTTTAACTACTCGCCAAAAAATTATTAGTTTAATTGCTTTAGCAGCTCTTGCTAGCCTGATACTTGGCTATGTGGTTTGCTGTAAGGTTTATAAATATGTCAAAAAATCTGATTCACAAGACAAGAAAGTCGATATTCAAAATGAGAATAAGAATAATGCTCAAAACATCGAAAAACTTGAAGAAGATAAATTGAACGGCGGCAACAAGAAAGAACAAAAACTCCCACAACAAGAGCCTGAAAAAGGAATACCAATAAATGAGAAACAAGAGAAAAATTTAGTTCAAGAACCTGATAATCCCCTCCAAGATAACCTGGACAATGTTTTTGAAAATATCCTCTTAAAGGGCCAGAAAGAGGTGCCACGACAAAGTGAAAAGAAGGAAAAAGAATTAAAAAAAGAAGATTTGATCCGCATTTCTTATCAGCAACTATTTGGAGGAATTGATAAAAATAAATGGTTAAATGAAGCACAAATTGATTTACTTGCGCAAAATTTGAAAGTTTCCATTAAACAAGGCTCTGATCAAAAAGAATTTGGAAATAACAATACTTCTTTGTTTTACGTCGATTATAATGGCTTTGGGAGAGAAAATGGAATTGATGCCATTAAGTTAGAAGCTCTCATTCGTTATCTCATCTTAAAGGGCGAGGTGTTTGCCTATAGTCATGCTAGAGTAGGATATTGCCTTTATCTAAATAGAGAATCTCACGACAATCGGGATCACGAACTACATGATATTTGCTATACAAAACAAAAACTAGAAAAAGCTGACGCTTACGTTGAATCACTCGTTTTTCCTCTCTTCGATGCATATAATGAAAAAGAAAGGCCTGTGGCAGAGGATATCATTAAACAAATTAAAAATAATCATTATCGAAGAGTTCTTGATGATAGGGTCCAAAATCAAAATTGCGATCTTCATCTTCCCTTTTTTCCTAATCGATTTCTTAAACAACTAATGGATAACCTTGTAGAACAAGGTTTGATTCACTCTTGGAATGTTTACCAACGAATTGGCACTATCACCGCTAAAATTAAACTTGAAGACTCGATTCAAGAAGATATTAGTTTCCAATGGCAGTTATGGAGGGATGCACAAGAAATAAAACGAGAAGCTCAATTCCGTAAAGAGAATTGCGTAAGTGTCTCAATACAAGCTTTGCTTCGTCCAGGCTTAAGCCTCGGGGAACAAGAAGACCTGCAAAAATTGCTTGAAGACCTAAATAAGCGGACCTGTCCAGGAGTTTTTAAATTTCGCGGAAAATATCAAACCAACAAAATCTTAGATTTTCTCAAAACTGAAAACGTCATTTTTGATTATCAAAAAAAGAGTTTCCATCATGACTACATTATCTGGGTTAAGGAAACAGACCAACTCGATGAAGAAAAGTAATCGGTAAAGATAAGAGATCTAATTGCAACTCCCCAGTGCGGGTGCCCCACGATGCCCTACTAGTACACCAACCCTATGCTTTTACTGATTTTTTATTGATCTATCAATTGTTTTTCTGAACTCACATTGATAATAACCTGAGTTTTTGGTTTATCTGCTTGGAAGTTGAATTTCAAGCAGATAAACCCAAAACTCAAGTTAATAGGTTGATTCTGCTGTAATTTCTAGCAGAATGGCTCTCGCATTTATCCATGAATACTTTACAATAAACTTATAATTTAATATTATCTGAAATTCAACTTTAACTTGGTATTAAAATGAATTTGTTCTTACATTCTGTTTCATCGCTTTCCTATCTTACCTTTTCTTCTTTAAAAGAAAGGACAAGTCCTTCTATAACCCCTAGACAAAAAATCATTACTATAATTGCTTTAGCAGCATTTGCGTGTGTTGCCCTCGTTTATGTTTCTTATCAATATGTATTCCGAAAAAAAGATAATGGATTAAAAAAAGGTGGGATTCTAAAAGTGAATCAACCAGAAGAGAATATAGTGCAAGACAATAGAGAGAATAAGCAAATTCAACCAGAACCAGAAAAAAACAACTTTATCAAGAAAGACAGTCCAAAGATCGCAGAGCAAACTCAAAATAAACACCTAAGCCTCAGCCGATCTGTTTATCTAACGTTTCTTGGAATATGGGACGAAAGCAAATGGTTGACCGAACCTCAAATAGAATTGCTTGCCAAAAAATTGAAAAAATGGATTGCAAAAGGTTTCTATCAAGAAAAAAATATGACAATGATGACCCTTCACTGTTTTTCGTCGATGTTGAAGATTTTGGAAGAAAAAATGGAATCGATGAGATTCAATTAAAAATGTTCATTCGCTATCTCATCTTGAAAGAAGAGGTGTTTGCTTATAGTGAGGAAGAAAAAGGTTTTTGTATTTATCTAAACAAGAAATCCTTTGATGACAAGGTACAAACAGATCAACCTTGCTACACGAAAGAAAAGTTAATAGAAGCTGAACAGTTAGTTGAATCATTAGATTTTCCTCTTATTGATCATTTTAGCGAAGGCGAAAAAGCTTTGGCGGAAGAAATTTTTAAGGACATTAAACGTTCTTGTTACCGAAGAGCTTTTGGAAATTCGATTAAAGCTAAAAGTGTTAACATTCCCATCTTTCCTTCTACTTTTCCTAGCATTTCAAAAATCATGGATCAGCTTGTTATGTCCAGAGTCATTCATTCTTGGAATTCCGATCTTGAAAATAATATAGTAAGCTTTAAATTTAAAGCCGAGGATTTAACCAAAGAGAATCCTGCAAGTTTTAAATTTGAAACTTGGAGAAATCAACAGGCACTGATAGCGGAAATTCAATTTCGTAAAGAAAATTGTGTGAGTGTTACAGAGCAATCTGTGGCCTCTTCTAATTTAAATGTTGAAGAACAAAATAGACTTTCCGAACTGCTTGAACAACTAAATCAGCGTGTCCAATCAGGCTCTTATCAGCTTTTTAATGATATTAAATGGAATAAAATTCTGCAGTTTTTAAAAAATCAAGGAGCAATTTTTGATTATCAATACAATTTCCATAAAAACATTTACCACATTTTTGTTAAAGCTTCAGACCTTCCTGCAGAAAAAAGAGTGATTGTGGAAGAAAAAAAAGATCAAGAAATTCGAGAGGAACCCCTACAAGAAGAGCCGCTGGTCAACGAACGAAAAGATACTCATTTTATCCGTGCAGCTTATGCAGATCTATTTTTTCAAGATCAATTGAGCGAAATCCAATTGGAATCACACATGCAAAAAATGAAAATTGTTATTGAAAATAGAGCCTATCAACAAGACTATAACAATGACAATCCTTCGTTGTTTTACCTCAATTGCTATGACCTTGGAAAAGAACTAGGAGTTAATGGGGGTCATTTGGAAGCTTTAATCCGTCTCTTTATCTTAAAGGAAGAAGCTTTCGCCTATGCGCCGATTATTATTAATAACCCTCAAAGAATAGGTTTTTGCATTTATTTGAATAAGGAATCCTATGATAATCAAGTCAAAATAAAACAAGATTGTTGTTATACAAAACAAAAATTAGAAGCAGCTGATGCATTTATTGGATCATTAGTTCTTCCTTCCCTAGATATTCAGGGCGAGGAGAATAGAACAGCAGCAAAAAGAATTATTAATTTGGTTAAATGCGATTACTATCGAAGGTTTTTTAAGGATCATGATGAGTGGAGTTATTGTAATCTTCAAACGCAACTACATCGTTATCCTTTTTTGTATCAATTTATGGATCAGATGGTGAAGCAGGATGTGATTCATTCTTGGAATATCGATTCTCAAAATAGTTTCATTGCTGCCAAACTCAAAGCTAATGATTTAATTCCCGAAGACCCCTCAATCTTTAAGTTTAAATATTGGAGAGATCATGCAGAATTTGAACGAGAAGCTCAATTTCGTCGAGAAAACTGTGTGATTGTTTCTGAACAGGCTTTAGCAGCTTCTCGATTGAATCCCGAAGAACAAGATGCCTTGCGCGATTTGGTCGCTCAATTAAATCATCGTATCGCACAGGGCCCTTATCAATTCGTTGGGGTATTTAAAGGCGAGCACAAAAACTACTTTGGCAAAATTCTCAATTTTTTAAAAGATCAAGGGGCTATTTTTGGTTTTAATTGGATTGGGGGAGACAACTTTGATATTTACGTTAAGCTTAAAGATTATTAGGCTTAGAGCATGTTCAAAATCTTTCTAATTTTGTATAAGTAATTATTTTTCAAAATAATTACAGGTGTTTATGCCTTATTCCTATCCTAGTGATATTGATCGTGAACAGTTTAACAAAATTAAGCCTATTTTGGAATCTGCAAAAAAAAAGACACGACCTAGAACAATCGACTTGTATGATGTTATTTGTGGTATTTTGTATGTTTTAAAAAGTGGTTGTCAATGGCGAATGTTGCCTAAAGAATTTCCCAAATGGCGAACTTGTCATTATTACTTTACTATTTGGAGTGAAAAAATAAACGATTCATCAGAGAGCATACTTGAGAAGGTATTAAAAAAAAAATAGTCGGAGAGATTCGACAAAATAACGATCGCAATGAAAAAAGTAGTTTTATAATTGTTGATGCTCAAAGCGTAAAAAATACTGATACCGCTGAAAATAAAGGTTATGATGCTGGAAAATATCTGGGATTAAGCGTCACATCGCTGTAGACACGCAAGGATTGCCACACGCAATTCATATCACGACTGCGAATATTAATGATCGAAGTGGGGCTTTGGAAATGTTTTCATTGCATAAAGACGCCTTATCGGATGTAGAAAACGTTCTTGTAGATGGTGGTTATAGCGGAAATCCATTTGCAAATGATGTAGAGGAGCTTCTTCACTGCAAGGTGGAAGTTGCTAAACGAAGCGAACTTCATACCTTTAAGGTAATTCCCAAAAGATGGGTTGTAGAGCGTTCCTTTGCTTGGTTAGAAAAGTGCCGTAGGTTATGGAAAAATTGCGAAAGAAAGCTCAATACCAGCTTACATATGGTAATCCTTGCTTTTGCTGTTTTGCTAGTGAAAAGACTTTTAGTAGGTTGTTAGATACAATAAACTACCACAGAGCCCACAGAGAACACAGAGAGGGGTCTTATGAATTATTTAATTAATCCAGATATATCTGAAGAAATAGACGGGCGTGAAACTGATCCTTTAATGGGTAATATCATTGGGGCCGCTATTGATGTACATCGTGCGTTGGGACCAGGCCTTCTTGAATCAGCCTATGAAGCCTGTCTCGTTTATGAACTAAGGCTAAGACGATTGAAGGTCGAAGCGCAAAAGCCTCTACCCATCTTTTATAAAGATGTTATGCTTGACTGTGGCTATCGTCTTGATTTGGTTGTAGAGGATCAGGTAATTATAGAAATTAAATCAGTGAATGCGATAGCCCCAATACATAAAGCACAATTACTGTCTTATTTACGGCTTTATGGAACCTGTACTCGAGGATTGCTTATTAATTTTAATGTAAAGCGATTAGTAGATGGCATTTGTCAAATGAAGATATCCCCCCCCCTCTCTGTGTTTTCTGTGGGCTCTGTGGTAGTTTTAACTGCTGAAGTGTTCAACACTAAAATTTTTTAGGCAAAGAAAGTTTCGAGAAATTGTCTATTTAAAAGATTTTGAACAGGTTCTTAGAGGCAGCAAGCATTATTGCTTTGTCGATTGGGATTTTCGTTTGATTCGACCTTTCCTAATCTAGACGAAATTTTCCCGATCGCGGCGCATTGAATCAGCACAGAAAATATTGATTGAATTTTCAATATGTACATGTTAATTTAACCTTAAGCTTACATCATGCAAGCAGTATTTCTATTGTTTGGCCTATGCTGAAGTATTGCAAAGAGGTCGATGAAAATGAGAAGCTTTTGTATTGCTGGACCTATAAGTGAAGCAAGGAATTATTTTGTTTCTAAACGGCTTAACTGGCCGCAAGTAGATGCCTTAATCGATCAAATGCACTATTTCATTTTGCATGCACCACGACAAAGTGGAAAAACTTCCTCTATTTTAGAGTTTGCAAGGCATTTGAATGATCAAGGCAAATGTACGGCTCTATATATTACTACAGAACCTGCACATCCAGCAAAAAACGACATCGAACGAGCCTTCTTTTGGCTTTTGTCACAATGTGAATCTCAACTTGCCATACAACTCCCTGACCAAAAAACAGCTCGCGATCTTTTACACCCAATTCTCAAAGAACGTCCTGTTCGCGAAGATGCTTTTTTTCGCTTTTTGACTCATTGGGCTGAAATAAATGGTAAGCCACTAGTGCTTTTTTTTGACGAAATTGACGGCCTCGTTGAGAATACACTCATCTCATTACTCAAACAGCTACGGACCGGCTATACAAACCGCCCAGAGCACTTTCCTCAGTCGATATGTCTTATTGGCGTTCGAAATTTGCAAGATTACAAACTTACCTCAATGGAAGATGAAGAAAAAGGCATCTTACTCAGCCCCTTTAATATAGTTGCCGATTCCCTATTTTTGCGAAATCTCACTTTAGAGCAGGTTCAGGATCTCTATAATCAGCATACTGAGGAAACCGGTCAACAGTTTACCTCTGAAGCAGTTGAATATGCCCATTTCCTCACGCAAGGCCAACCCTGGCTTACCAATGCTCTTGCTTATCAAGCATGTTTTAGAGATGTAACAGACCATTCCAAGTACATCACAAAAGAAGTCATTGAAGTGGCAAAAGAGCAGCTCATCTTAAGAAATGATACCCATATAAGCTCTCTTACTGAACGACTCAATGAACCTCGCGTATGCAATATTATCGACGCCATTATCAGCGGCTCTAGCGATGCAGTCTCTTTAAATCCTGACGACATCCAGTACGTTCGAGACCTAGGGCTGGTCAAGGTTGACAGCTGGGAGATAGCTAACCCCATTTATCAACAAATCATTCCACGAGCATTAACGCAGGTTTTACAAGGATTGATCAAAGTAGACTGTAGTTGGTATGTCGATGGTTCAGGTAAGCTTAACATGAATAAATTGCTTGAAAGCTTTACCGATTTCTTCAGAGAAAACGCGGAAGGCTATAGAGCTAAGACACCCTATTTAGAATCTTACCCACACCTTTTGCTTATGTCCTATCTTCAACGCGTGGTCAATGGAGGAGGAATTGTTCATCGAGAATATGGTGTGGGAAGAAAACGAGTTGATCTCTTGATCGAATGGAAAAAGAAAGAGCGCTACATTATCGAGATTAAAATAAAGCATGGGGAAGATACTCTAAAAAAAGGTCTCAAGCAAACCGCCGAATACCTTGATCTCTGCAAAGCCACCGAAGCACACCTTCTTATAGTGGACAGGAACTCTAAAAAAAGTTGGGAAGAGAGAATATCAAACGAAGTAGTCATCTCAGATGGCAAAGAAATCCACATTTGGACCTTATAAGAAATACTATGCTGAAACTATAGCTGATTTATTTGGCGTAAAATTTTCTTGTATTATTTATAAGTGCACGGGCACCTACCATTCTTCATTCATGGTGTGTAAAGATCAAACCTTCAACACAATTGACCATCTTGCTAGAATCAGGTTCGTGACGGATTATTCTCATTCAGACTTTATTTGCTGGGAGGACAAGGACGTCTGGAAATTCTGCCTCTGGAGGGCAGGTATTAAAGGCTTAGTAACGGGTATTAATTCTAAGCATCTCCAAGAATCTTTAGATTTTTCCTCTGACGTATGCTGTCGTGTCGGATGCTTTATCTTAGCTGGAGAGGCAAACTCTATAGAAGAATCAGAAGTTTCCAAAAACGGTTTCGGCGCTGCATGCTGCGTTAAAGAGGGAGCCAATTGAGATAAGTGGGACGCTCTTTTCTTTTCTTCGGTATTTGATTTTTCAAGTGATGCACATTTTGCTTCTAGTTCATTAATTCTATGAGAGCATCTTTGGGAAATTTCAATTGCATTTTCTTCAATTTTATTTTTTTCAGCTTCCATCTGCTGAAATTTTAACTCAAATTCCAGGCAAATTTTTCTCATCTTGTTAATCCTGTTTTCAACATCCCTGTCTTGATTTATTTTCTCAACAGCTGCTCTCTCATTGTCATTAGTTCTTAACCATTCAAGTGCAGAATATCTAGCTTCCATTGCATTCATTTCTTGAGTGGATTTTTGGAGTTTTTCAGCTGCAATTCTTTCAATCTCATCTTGTTCAATTTTCAATCGCTTACACGTTTTCTCTAATTTCTCGCACTTATTTCTCTCAATTTGAATATTGTTTTCAAAATTCGTTTCTTGTTGTCTTTTCTCATTCTTCAAATCTTGATACTTACGTTTTAGACCGCTGTTGGATTCTTCCAGTTTTTTGTTTTGCACAGTTTTATCTCTCAGATCTTCTTTTACTCGACAAAACAGATCTTCGAGATCCTTATACCTCAATTTTTGCTTATCACTTTCCTCACGCTCTTGTTTAAGTAAAGTGTGTTGATGTTCAGTTCTTTGAATTTCATTTTCCAAATTTGCTTTTGACTCTTTTAGTTCTTCTGCTGACCGACTTAGTTTGTTTATCAAAGAATTTATAATATCCACTTTAGTATCTTCAGAACCCCTCGAACTTTCTTCTAGTTTTGCTACTCGATCAGCAAGTTCCTGAACTTTAACCCGCTTTTGCTCATAATGGCAACCCAATACTTTCAATCTTTTATTAAGAAGTTTTCTTTTGAGTTGGCCTATCTCTTTCCGATCCTCCACTGGGTTATAATTATGAATTCTTCGTTCAAATTGTTTAATTTTTTGATTTATTTTAAATAATTTTTTCTCGCTAAAAATCGGAAATGGGACCCTTTCTACATTATTCGGAGAGCTATGAGTAGCATCATTTTTTATCATTATTTGATATCCTTTAAAAACAGCCTGCCCAAGTTAAAATAAATTTTATTTATAGTGATATCATAAAAATGATAAAAGATCATGATTTTATTTTGCTCATTTGTAAAGACTTATCCTGTCCTCAGCCTCTTGCTTCAGGACATCAAACCTTTGCTTTCAATCTTGGCCAAAGCTTTCCGTGAAATTAAACCAAGTATCTAGAGAGTAGGTTGTTGTCATGTTGCCTGACTGTATCCAATATTCCACATAAGTCCCATTTTCGAGACTAAAGTTAAAGTACCAATCCCAATACGAAAGATGTCGCAAAAATGTAGAAAGGTGATCAATCAATGCTTTTGGTGCTTTTTTATCCACTGCAATTGCATACTTTTTATTCCATGAAATAGAAAAGCTCCTTAAAGAATCATGGGGTTCGAGCCGAAATCTTTTAGACGCTGAAAAATTCTGACCTTCAGGATTATGTAGAAGACGCACTTGATAATATTTATTATTCAGATCGTAATAAATCACTCGATTAACAAAACTAGCTGAATTAAAAGTGTTTTGCACCATTTCATCATTGATCGAATCATTGACACTTTTTGCTATGTATACCGGCCAAATTAAATCCCAATCCCGCTCGGGATTTTCTTGTTTGAGTGAAAAATAACACCCCTCATAGCTTCCTCTCAGTTCTAAAACAAGATCTTCTAAATGATGAGCGAGAGGGATGGGAGTATCTGCAATGAGCATCAATGATAGAGAGGTTGGAGTTAACAAATCATTTCCCCATAACATTTCCCCTTTTGGGTTGTGAATGATACGAAGGGGATATTGATGATCTTCAAACTGGTAATAAAAGAGCGCATTGACAAATTGATCGGAGCTCATGATAGAAATGATTTGTTGATCCTTTTCTAAATCTGAAGCCCGAGCATTTACAGAAGAAAAAAAGCAAAATATCAAAAGAAGCAATAACCACAGTTTTGTTTTCATAGGTACCATTTATAAGCTAGATTTTAGTTTATCTAATTGACATATAGTAATGTTAGATCAAATTTGATGACAAAAGACCTCTACATGATGTAAAACACATTTGTTCATCAAAACAAATGTTTAGCATGAGGGGTTTTTAACTGGATTATATTGCAGCGTGGATGATTTTAGCAAGTCATTTAAGCAAGAATGGGATAAGTATTTGATTGATAATGACAAGACAAAGCGAAGACTCGAACGCACGTTCAGTGAGGGGTGTTAACAAAAACAAGCGATTACTTGATCTAAAGCTTTCGTATGTTTATTATCAAAACATTCTTTGAATTTAAAATTTAAGCAAATGAACAAGCAATTTGGAAATCTATGGACAATATTTTTGGAAGGCATTCTCTCCCTCTCGAGACCTCCGTATACATTTTTAGTTTCCTTTCTCCAAGCGAACTTGGACTTGCTTCTAGGGTTTCCAAATTATGGAATTCAGTTGCATCCGATGATTCTTTATGGTGGTATCATTTTACAAGACACTACAGGGAACAACCGCTAACTAAAATACTTAATAAAAAGGGTTGGGGCGAACTGATCCGCTATGAAGCTCCCCTTCGAACAATGCATCTGAATGGGCTCAAACTTGTGCTTACATCTCCAAAACCAAAAAGTCCTTCCCCTCTTTGCATGCAAGGAAGGGATTTTGTCGGTTGGGCATTTATCAATAATTGGCAACTAATAGCCTGGAATACGCAAACTGGCAGGAAGGATACTCTTGTTGCTCCTTTTCAGCTAGAATGTTCCCCACCCCTTTTCATTGGTGCTCTCAATAACATCGATGCCCTGGTTGTCGCTTGGCCGAATGAAGGAAAAATTCACCTCTGGCGTTATGGTCATTGGGAAGAGCCCTTTTTGACTTGGGATAGGCCAGGTCATCCTTGTTCCACCTGGACAGCCTTTTCGCAGGATCAGAAAAGCTTTATTGCCGCAGGTGATCGTGAGGGGGTAATGGTATGGGAGATTAATGAGCTTAATAAAGAACCCCCGATGCGCCATCTGAAGAGATTCCCTATAGGTAGTTGTGCCATGCCCGCTATCTTGAAAGGATGTCGACTCGAGGGTATGTCAGCTTTGGCAGAAATAACAGAATTTGGAAAGATCAACGTCTGGAACCTTGACAGCGACAACCCCTATCCCTCGGTTCATTGCAATCCCTATCCCACACTTCAACACTGGGTTGATGGAGCCGTTCTTAGAATGAATCCTTTTATGGATGTGGTCTCAAGAAAAAGCGGAGATTGCCTAGTAATCTCTAACAGAGTTAACATATTAGCTATGATAGATCTAAGCTCGACGAAGAAAATGATCAATTCCTTTGCTTTTAAGGGAAAAGTCCTACAAATTGCACCATTCCTTAGATTTAAGGATAATCCTTTGATTGCTATCCTGTACGAGGCATCAACCTTGGATCATGAAAAATTATGTATTTATTCTCTTAATAAAGAGAGAGAACCGCCTTTTATATTGGAAGGCAGTATTTTTAGGTTCACTCTATTTGGAAGAGGGGATGATCTCTATGCCCTAACTTTAGGACATGTTGTCCCATGGACTGGAGAATGTCAACTCAGAACATGGAAGGTCCTGAAGGGAGGCTTTGAGAAACTCGGCGAAATAAAGATACCAGCAGAAATCGGGGATGATGTGCAACTTTTTGCAGGATCAAGTACCTATCCAACATGCGAGGAATTTTTAATCACCACAGATTCAAAGGCACAAGAAGAAGACAGAATAAATTCATACACTATTCGATCTTGGAAACTCTTTGATAAGAACTCTCTTTCTTTCAGCGACTTGGATTGGTGCGATGGAAGTCCAAACTCATACAGTAGGATCCTTTTTCCATTCTCTAAAATTTATTTTTTAGAATAGACTTCTTGCGTAATTAAGATTTTATTTTTTGGTTTGGAAAAATCTTCAGAATTATTATAAATGATGTCTTAATGATTAACGCTGAGACGGGGAGTCGGAGAGACGCAGAGAATTCCTCTGCGTCTCTCCGACTCCCCGTCTCAGCGTTAAAGAAAAATTAATTACGCAAGAAGTCTAATAAGAAATTCAAACAGCCATCCTGAATGATAAGGATCTTTTATTTGATCGATGAATGACAGAGATGGCAGTCTTTTAAATGGAAAGAGAATATGAATGACTCAAGAGTTGCAAATAACCGAGGCTCTTGCAGGGTCTTAAGAGTAATTAGGGATGTTATTTTCTAGCATAAAAGATCCCATAATGCCACAACCCTTTTTTCATCGTTTGGTACTGATAACGGGCACTATACAGATTAGCGGTTTGCGAGGGGCTGCGCAAACTTAGCCATTCGCCAATTTTGGATAAAGGAATGGCAAACCAAGAAATCCCATACAACCTGCGTGAGGAGGGGATCACATGCACCGTAATATCCCGAAAGTGAATGTCTTCAAATCCTTCATTTTTGAGGCATGCGGCAAAAACTTCAGCCGACTCTAACTGTTCCACTCCCCACCCCTTTAACCAATACCCCATTTTGTGCTGATCCTTTTTAGAATAGACTATTTGTTGGGCAAAGCCATCAGCAACAATGAGGCGTCCATCGGGTTTTAGAAGCCGGGCAGCTTCTTTAATAAACAACTTCTTGTCACCTGTATGACAAATGCTTTCCAAGCCCCATACAACGTCAAAAGTACCAGAGGAAAACTCTGTATGGGTAAAATCCATAGCATAAAAGGTTGTCCGCTCCTGCACTCCTGCTTGAGCCGCATTTTGCGCAGCGGTGCTAACTTGTTTGGCGCTTAAGGTTATGCCTACCACATGGCATTCAAGTGTTTTAGCAAGGAAAATTGCGCTGCCCCCTACTCCGCACCCGGCATCGAGAACATACTCCCCTTTTTTGATTCCCGCAATTTCAGCTAAAATCTCGTTTTCCCGCCTTAAAGCATCGCGCAAGGAATGGGTATGCTCATCCCAGTAGCCTGCATGCATGGCCAGGCTATGCTTCAAATCCCAAAACAATCGGTAATCTGACTCGCAAGTTTCATAATAATGTACAATTTGCTCTTTTTCCATTTACCTTTATGGGGTTAAAAATAATAGGCTAGACCTAATTTGGCTCCTTTGCCACGAATTCCATGTTTTTCGTGAGATAAGGTAATATTATAACCTACCCCAAAAACTACTGACCAATGTTTATTGAGGCTGTAATCAATCCCCAGAGAATAGTTAGGGCCTTTGGAATGGCTTTTTTCAGATACAATAGGTTTAATTTTCGTATGGGTACTACTCCACGCATATTGATACAGGGCAATCAAGGTTAATTTTTCGGTCAAGGCATAGCAAATATCGATGCCAATAAAAGGGCTTTTGGAACGAAAACGCTCCTTGAGATGGAAGAGTTGCAGCTCATGAATATCAATCCGCGTATGTAAATAACTCCAGGCAATTCCCACATTGGGGAGGATCTTTAATTTATCTGTCAAAGGAACATAATAGCCGACAGCTATACTTCCAGCAGCCAATTTCCCCTCCCTCCATCCCAATAGAAAACCAGGCTTAATACAAAGCCCTTGATAGATCAAAAGAGTAGCATCTCCTTTTACCCCTATCATGTGAAGGGTTTCTTCCGTTTTACCCGACTTTAAAATATCCACATCAAGCAGGGTAGGGCCTAAGTCAATTTTGCCTTTAATTCCTCCAGAAAGAGTGATAGGTATCCAAAAAAAGAATAAACCAAAAAAACGAACCAAAATCGAATACATAAAAATTCCTAAAAAAAAATTACCATTTGACAAGAGGAGGCATGGAACACAAAATAGCCTCAGGATTCCCACCCGATTGGAAGCCGAAACGAGTTCCCCTGTCATACAGTAAGTTAAATTCCACGTAATGCGCGCGGCAGCACAATTGCTGCTCTCTTTCTTCGGGAGTAAAGGGCATATACACACGTTTATGGTAAATGGGTAAAAGGGCTCCTAAAAAAGAATGTCCTACAGCCTCCCACAATTGTCTGTCTTGTGCAAAGTTTCCAGTATAGAAATCGTCAAAAAAAATTCCGCCTACTCCCCGCTCTTTCCCTCGATGAGGAATATAAAAGTACTCTCGTGCATTCTGTGAAAACGTTTGATAAATGTCGCTTCCAAAGGGAGAGAGTGATTCTTTGGCGGCTTGGTGAAAATGATGCGTATCTTCTTCATAGGGAAATCCCATGGGGGTCAAGTCATAGCCTCCTCCGAACCAACATTCTTCAGCTGTTTCGATAAAACGAATATTGAAATGGGCTGTAGGAGCATGGGGATTGGCCATATGGGTAATTAAACTAAGCCCGGTGGCAAAAAAAGGACCTTTCCCCTGGGCCAAAGGATAGGTGGATCCTCCCACTCCTGACCAATTAACCGCTGCTTTTTCAAAAACTTGGCCCCGCAAAATTGCAATTTCTCCACCACCTTCTTGATGATAATCCCAAGAATGTCTTTCAAAGAGGTTATGGGATTCGAATTGTTGAAATGCAGTGATGATTTCCTCGCGTAAGTTTTTAAGAAAATTCACCAACTCTGCCCTCTCGGGATGTGGAAAAGGCATCAGATAACCTCATGAGAAAAACTAAGAGGGCAATTTTAAAAGGCATGCCGTTTTAGAGCCAGAAAAAAGTGGATAGTTTGATCGTAATAAAAAAGATTGATTATTTTATTGTTTTAATTTAATATGTGATCATTGTTTAAAAAATAATAAAATATATTAAATTAAAAGGTAATCATGATTTTTAATTCAATTTCCAGATCTTTATATCCTAGTTTAATTTTATTACAAGAAAGGGTTTTATTGCACATAACACGTAAGCAAAAGATTATTTGTGCTATTGCTTTGGTGGCTTTTGCTAGTTTGCTATTATGTTATACGAAGTTTTGTAACGTATTGAAGCCAGTAAAGTTAGAGGATCCAAAGAAAGAAGAAGCAAAGGAAGAAGAAAAAATAGAAATTAAATTAGCTGGTTGGGATGAACAAGGGATGAAAGATAGCATTGAGGAAATAACACGGAAATGGAAAGAAGAGAATTTGGGGAAAAATATCTTTTCTTGGTCGCCTGCAGTCATTAAAAAAACCGATGAAAAAAAATTGTTTTTACAGATGATAAAGCACATGAAAGAAGAGAGACTTAAGAAAGATCCTTTACAAGAATTTTGGAGAAGGCAACAAGAAAGGAATGAGGCATGGGAAGATATGATGAACCATTTTTCCAAACCACCCAAACCTCCTGGCGGCTTTTCTGTGATTTATGTGAATCCGAAAATACCTGAAGGGTATTTGCAAAGATTATGGCAAGCTTATTTGAATTTTAATATACCTTTAGAACCACCTCTTAGGCTAGAAGCCCCGCCTGAAAGGTTACTTTTAGAAGCTGGCAATCCTTAAATATGCTTTTAATTGGGTGTTTAAGAGGGCTCGCGCCATACACACGATGTCATCAACTTAAGAAAAGATTGGACTATTTGGACTAATTGGACTTATTGGACTAAAGTCCAATATGTCCAATTCCGTCCAAATAGTCCAACCCATCCATGTCCAATCTTGTTGTACCCCTTTAAACCCCCAACAACTACTTCTCCCCGTTAGCTTGTGTTTCTTCCAAGACCATATTCTGATTTTCAATGGGAAATGTGGTATTAGCCGCCACTTGTAATTGGTGCCAATACCCCCGATCAAACCAACCATAGCTTCCATTCCAAAAATAATACAGAGCAAATAAACCGCAAATGGGGAGAATGACATAGGTGGCTAACAAAAATTTGGGCACTTTGGCATCAAAGCTCGCAATTCCTGGATCTCCGTAGAGTTCAATTTCTCCCATAATATGCGGATCGGCTATTTCATCTTTTCCTTGTTCAACCATAGTCATCCTCCCCTTCTTCATTTTGCATCATCTGAAATTTAGGTTCTTCATCCATGTCCAAACGCTTTTTGTTCCACAAATAAATGAATATAAAAAAAGCACTCCCTACATATGCAATGACTAACATATAGTGCAAAAGGCTTCCATAAACACCCATTCCATCAATAGCCGCATGATTCATTATAATACTTTCTTTCCTTGGATTATTTCTTTCGTTTGGATGGGATCTTTACCCAGCCACCAGGCTTGAGTGGGTGGGGTGATACGAGTCCCTTTTGTCATCAAATACTGATAGATCGCTTCAAAATTATGATTGGGAATTCCCATGGGGCTTCTCCCCGTTCCACGCGGATCATTATCAAAAAAATGTTTAAAGGAGGGCATAATCGATCCGACACTGGCGGTCTTGGGAGACCAAAAATGGGCTTTATGCCAATCGCGGCTTGGCCTTTTGACTCCGACTCGCGATATATCGGGCCCAATGCGCCGCGTACCTGGAAAAGTAATTTTTTGATAGATATATTCGTTCGGGGAAGAAGGGGGCGCCGGAAAGGAATCTGACCCATTGAGGACGATATCTTCAACCAGAGTGCGTGTTTGATCGGTATGGCAATACCAGCAACCTTCTATGGCATATATATGCTCACCTAAACTGATGAGCTCCTTTCCGAGAGAAAAATCCAAAAGCCGGACTTTCAAGTTCATCCAGATTCAGGATGGGGCGACCATCGGGGTCGTAGCGCCAATGCTCTTCGCCTCCAAAGCGTACCGTGCTAAGCCGGAATTCACGGGGATTCTGTATATAAACAACCCCATAATCTTGGTGAAAGGGGTGCTTGATGCCTTCATCCAAAATGACAAAATCCTGATCTACCCAATTTTGCAAAATACCGCTGGAAGGAGAAAATGAAAAAGCTTCTTTCACTTGGGGATCGTAAAGCTCTAAAATTTGATAGTTAACTTTTTCTATGGCTCGCTGCGGAGGGTGTTTTGCTTGCCATTCATTCTGCAATTCCTGCCGCAAATTTTCGGCTTCAGCTTGCATATCCCCTTCAGGCAAGCGCAGCATTAACAGCCGCGAGGTCAGTTTGAGTTGTTTATCTTGCTCGCGAGTGACAAATTTATCTAACTCCTTTGGTGCTACAAGACGCAAGTTTTCAGATTCTTTAAATGCTAGCAGTGTAAAATCCTGCTTTAGATGATGCACATATTGTAGATCTGTGCCTCTCGTTGAAGTACTGCTAATATAGAGGTTCGGATCCTCCACTTCATACATTTGGACTTGATAGGGGCTGGAAGGACTAGTCCAAGTCGAATCTACATAGCGGGGAGCCACTAAGGTCACAATAATCGACGTAGAAAAGAGCAAGATCACGCCAATTACCGTCAGAACGGCTGAAGCATCGATTTTGTGCACAAAATGGGTGTGAGCAGGCTTTTGCTTGAGTTCCTTGTGCTTGGGTGCATTGTTCGCTGGATCTGTCATACAGCAGCTCTCACTTGACCCAGCTCCTCGGGTTGTTTAGCAGGTTTTAGAACAATGGTATTGTAGATATTAACGGCAAAAAGAATATTGGCAAATAGAATGACAACCCCTCCGATAGCCCTAAGTACCCACCAATAATGCATATCTGCCACGGTTTGCAAAAAAGGGAGGCGAGTCAAATTATCATGAAACTCTGCATATGAAGAACCATCTGCCCAATTTGCCCACATGAGTCCCTGTAAAAAACCCCCTACCCAAAGGGAAAATAAAAAAAGAAGGCTTCCCCACAAATTCAGTGCAAAATGCCAATCGGCCAGTCTAGTCGACCATAATGGTTTTTTTGACATCACCGGAATGGCTTGATAAAGGCCTGCAATGGCAAAAAATGTAAAGGTTCCGTAAAGGGAAATGTGAGAATGCCCAATAATCCAGTCGGTTTTGGAAGTAATTTCATTCACATTTCTTAGCGCCATGATAGGCCCTTGAATACATGTGATGAGGTAGAAAATGTTGCCCATCATCAAAAAACGAATAGCAGCGTTTTGCAGATATTTAGACCAATCTTTTTGAAGGGTTGCAAAGAGGTTATAGACAACTGTCCAAACAGGGATAAACAACCAAATAGAAAATACAATCGAGGTCGTTTGCAGCCACTGTGAAATAGGCCCATGAATCATGTGATGGGTCCCCACCCAAGCATAGATAAAGGCAATCGACCAAAATCCAATCATCGACAAGCGATGGCTGTAAATGGGGGTATTGGCTAATTTGGGAAGAAAGTAATAGGCCGTAGCCAGTCCCATGGGTGTATAGATCAATCCCACCAAATTATGCACATAAAACCAGCTGACATTAACCCGTGAAATCCCTTCTGGCACCCAATTAATGGCAAAAAAACCAACTAAAACAGTAAAAGTAGTCCAAATGAGGGTTCCCATGCTATACCACAACGATACATACAACTTTTCAAACCGCCGTATAGCAATGGTCATAAAAAAGTCAATGACCATCAATACCCATGCGACGGCAAATAAGAACTTGATTGGAATCCAAGAAATCCAGGTAGGAAGCTCTGCATATTCCCAGCCAAAGTTAGTTCCCCAAGGATAAGAATTGACGCCTAAAATGAGGACTAGCCACCACAAGGCCCCAGCCCAGAGTGCTAATTTCGTACTCCAAAGGGGAACGCCGCATAGCCGAGGAATAAAATAAAACATGAGGCCTATATTAACGGACAATAGCCAAGAAAGAGTCACAGTTCCCACATGCACAGGGCGCACTCTTCCAAAAGCTACGTATTCTCCGGAAAAATAATCGGGAAAAAGGAAGCCATTGAAGGCAATATATACCCCCACGATCATACCGATAATCATAAAGAAGATTGCAGGATAGATAAATAACTTAGCTGCTCTGTCGTCGTATTCAACCATAAATTGTGCCATCCTCGATTTAATCAAAAGTCTAATTTTAAAGAACTTTGCCTTTAGTGCAATAAAAGTTTAAATTATTTTTTCCCAAGGCCTCATATACATCTTTTTTTGGACAGGTTGGGTACATCAGCATTCCACAATGAAACTTTGCAAAAGGTCATTATTCTTCCCGTACATAAGCCCAAAAAGTGCTTTCTGGTAGTGGCTTAGGATAATCTAAACGAATGAAATTTTCTTTTAATAAACCGTTGGAACAATGAGCAATAACTTCTGTGCAAATGACAGAAGCATCTTCAAGTTCTTCTTCTGTAGCCTGACCATCAAAAAAAAAGGTTATATATGCTGTATTCTCATTTTCATTCCATACAGAATTTACACCTCTAATTTTTGGAAATTTATAATCATTAATTATTAATTTTGATATATAAATTAAATGTTCCTGCATGTTCATTATTCTTCTCGCTTATAAGCCCAAAAAGAACTTTCCGGGAGGGGCTTGGGAATATCCCATCTAATATAATTTTCTTCTAATAGTCCATCTGGAAAATGTGCAATTATGCCTCCACAAATATCAGAGGCTTCCTCATTGTATTCATCTTTAATTTGACCATCGAAATAAAAAGAAATACAAGCAGTATGATCTTCTTCTCTCCATTTAACTGACATAGCTCTAAGATTTGGCTGTTTAAGATCACGAACAACTATAAGTTTAGTTATATATAAAAGATGATTTTGAATGACTAACATTGACATTATTCTTTTCGCTTATAAGCCAAAAAAATGCTTTCTGGTAATGGCTTAGGATAATCTAAGTGAACATAGCTTTCCTCTAGTAATCCATCTGAAAAATGAGCGATAACATAAACTGAAATATCAGAAGCAACATCAATATCATTATCTGATATTTCACCATCAAAATAAAACGAAAGAGAAACAGTGCGAATTTCTTCCTTCCAAATAGCAATAACCCCCCTAATTTTGGCGGATTTTGCCCTGTTGATTTCTAACTCGGTTAAATATTGAAGATAATCTTGCATTTTCATCTAATAATTCCATACCGGCTCCAAAGACCTCAAAAAAAACAAAATCTGCAAACAGGCTTTTAGGATGCATCTGCTCACCACTTGCATTAATTTTCTATCCTAGCTTACAAGACATCATGAAACTTTTTGTTTATCAAAACCTGATTCATCACGTCTATAAACCCAAAATGGACTCTCGGGTAAAATCTCAGGATAATCCTTTCTTATAAAATTCTCTTCTAAAAAACCATCTGGAAAATGAGCAATGATTTCTGTGCAGGATACAGAAGCATCTTCTAGTTCATCCTCTGTAGGTTCACCATCCAGAAAAAAGGAAATAACAGCTGTATTTTCTTCGTTTTTCCATTTTGCTGTTATCCCTCTGATTTTAGGATTATAAAGATCTCGAATCATTAGTTGCGTTATATATATAAGATGCTCTTGTATATTTTTCATTTAATCACCCCATTTGGATCAGATGGAACTAAGTGCACCTTCCCATCTTTGGCATAATGAATTATCCCTTTAGTAGTTGGAAGATACATTGTTGGTTGTCCTTTAACTTCTAAAGCATATTCTCCTATAATTTTTCCAAAATCAATACGCTCTCTATAACCTGGCGTACCAAATTCTCCTACTATCCTTTGTCCCTTGCCAACATTCTCTTTTATTAAAATTTCTAATTCGGAGGATTCTAAAAAAACTGTTCCTTTGCCTACATTAAAATTATGTTTATCCGGTATATGCTTATTTTGTCTATCCCAATGAATTTTTACATTCTTTAAATATGTTTCTCTTTCTGCGGCATGCTTTAAGGCAGATGATAGTATTGCTTCTTTATTGATTTCTGAAACTGCAATAGCCTCAAGATTACATGCAATATTAGCTTCTTTTAAAGCCTTGGAAACTGACGCTCCAGTGAGGGCGGCCTTTGCTTCTTCAAAAACAGCTCCGCCACCTACCATAAGGCAGATATCAATACCATATTTACCTATTGCTTGTCCGAACAAATCACCTTTTTCATGGAAATTAAGTTGATCCGCTCCGTCATACAATTGCTTGAACTCATCTATAAGAACTAGATCTTGCAACTTCTCTTTATCCACCTTAGAAAGCCAATCTACCATGGCTTCAGTCGTTCGATAGCCTATCAAAGAAAAATCTAAGGATGCTTGAAGGGGATGTTCTACTAAAGCCCAAAAAGCTCTGTTTAATCCATGAATACTATTGCAAAGCGAGGCTGAAAAATCATTAGCTGCTACTTTTAACCCCGTTTTTAAGCCTTGTGAAAACCCTTTATCAAATTCACATACTGATTCAAATGGACCTAAAATATCAAAATCGTGAAACTTTGCGGTATTATCAGAGGCTATATAATCAGCGAGAGCCTGATCAAAATTGCCTATTTCAAAATAGGCAGCCGCTCTTTTGAAATATGCTCGCTTATTTTGTGGATCAATCTCAATGGCTTTGGTTAAATGTTCAATAGCTTTATGAAAAGAATTCACTTCTAAACAGGATTCCCCATAATCTTCATAAAATTTAGAATCTAACAACCTTGGCATATTTAATTTTTTTGCAAGTTCTATAAAATGAAACATCTTATCAACAGCACATTCCCATTTATTTTCACATGAATTAATAAGACCTTGATTGTATAAAGAAATCAAAGAATCGGAATGAGTGCATGCCTTCAAGGTTTCTTTATAATAAAAAATCACCTTACTAGGTATTTCGTCTAAAATTTCATTTCCTCTAATAAATTCTTTATTTATCCGATTGATTTCTGCATCTAATCTTTGTTTTTCATTTGGACTTGGATACCATTTTTTAGAATTTGCTATATTTCTATCCCTAGCTTCTTTTATTACCTTTCTAAGATTACTCAGAATATTTAAATAATCTGATAAAGTATGGATATGCCACATACACCAAGAAGAAGCATCATACTCTACAAATCGTTCAATTTTTGGACAATGACTGCCAAAAATTAAAAAAGGGCCCTCTCTCTTTACTATTAAGAATCCCCTCATAAATTCATGCCATGCCTTATCTACCGCTTTAAGGGGGTGTTTGGGAGTATCATCGGGAAATTTGCATGAAATATCAGGCACAACATGTTCTCCAAAGCAACGACAATGCACAAAGCATTTACAGCAGGGAATACCTTTATGATAAATAATATCATCATCTTTTTCAGCAAATACATAAGTAATGCTGATTAAGCAAAAAAATAAGATAAAAATAGAAAAATTAAGATGACGTGGAGATAAATTCAATAACCAATCAGTTAAATTGAAGCGAATTTTGAAATTCTTCATAAACTTTCCTATTTGTGTCCTAATAATATCAAAAAAAGGTTTGAAGGGTAAAAAAAAATAACTTAGCTGCTCTGTCGTCGTATTCAACCCTTGCGCCGCCCCCGAATCTTTATTTTTTCCTTAATCAGACTGTATTCATGCAGCCCTACAGGCTGCAATATTAAGCATAATCTAACCCAGGGAGACGCCCATGCTTTTACTCATAAATCCCCCTACAATTTCTTGCAGCCCTACAGCTATATGTACCTAACCCAGGCAATACACTGGTAATAACATTAGCCTCCATGAGCCATCATTTATTTAAAATAATTTAATTACTCTACCAATCTTTTTGTTATTTATTTGGATAGTATTACACTTATTATTGATACTCTATCCAATATAGTTTTTGCCCAGCCAGTGATATCTTTTCCTAATTTTAAATGTTCTTGCAATAGCTGCTCATCAATGCATGCAACAGTGTCCAGTCGTCAACCACATGTATGCCCAGCTGTCCCACATTCCTATAAATCACCATTTCATTCTACTAGTTAATTGATAGATCTCACTGCCATCCACAGCAACACATCTTCCTGCCTTCTTCCTGCTCTCTAAAATCCCGTCAACATAGCAAACTTCTTCCTCCTCTGTTCTATCATTTCCTTGAAAAGTACTTCAATGTTCACACCTACTCTATGGATATCCATCTATAGTGAGTTCTTTGCTCTGCAATTTGCATGCAAACAGCTCCAAATCTAGATTGTTCTGTTCATTTCATTAATTTATAACTCTTCATAGTGACATTACTTTTTATGCATAGATTCATCATTTCACAATTACATAAAGTTGCAACAATACATCTTTAATTAAAAATATAATTTATACTAACGTTAATCGTTAGAGAAACGGGATGAAGGATTCTTCACCTATTTTGAAACATTTCATCCATATAACTCGTTCCAGTTCTTGTATGTTTCCAGTTGCCTTTTCAATAAATTACCTGTCTTGTCCATCATGTCTGGACATGTCTTGTATCCCTCATATTTTTTCATTATTGCTCTTATGCTAGCATCACATCCGGGCCAAGATCGGAACAATTGAAACTGGTTTTCCGCTTTTTGACTGCTTCCTCTAAAATTCTTTCAACTTCCTTGTTCTTATCAATCGACCTCATTGATATTACTTGCATATCTTTGAATGATAGGTTCTTACCTTTTTTCAATTGTGAACGTTTTACTCCTAAAACAAGACATAACTTTCTATTCTCAATGCGGATTGAATTATCAACAATAAAGATCCAGTCCTTAGCTTGTTCCACAGAAACGATTTCAAGCATATAATAACCTGCTTGGTTAAGCCAGCGCCGACAACTTGTATGAGAAGGCGTTTTATTACCGAATAGACCCACATATAGCTGTAATGACTTTAACACTGTAGAAAGGCTGCGCACCGCTATTGCAGTAGATATTATAAGAATAACGCATAAAGCTTTGAACTGCGATGAGTAGGTAGTATTACCGACCTTCTTTTCGTGGGGTTATATAGGTTCTCTTTTAATTCTTTTTTTTTAATACCTCGTTAATTTTTTCTATCCGTTGTTCTAGCACCAATTTTTCCAACCGTTCTTTAAATAGCTCAGTTTCTAAATCTGCTATTTTTTCTTTGTTAACACGCACTCTTTTTCGAACTCTAAAAATTTCGCTCGCCACATTTCTCGTGAACCCTTTGTTTCATTCATGCGCTTTTTAAGTGATCTGAGGTTCTGTTGACTTTCTCGGTTCTTCGTCTTCCAGTCGTCTCTGCTTTTTTCCATCACTTTAGATTTTTTGCGTACTTCTGAGGTGGTTTCATCCTTTTTATACTTTCGTTTTCCTTCCTGTGACATAACAACAACTCCCTAAAACTAATGCTTAGACCTGTTTGTATACACCAATTAATTTTTTTTTGCATATTTTATCGTAAATTAGCTTCAGAAGTAGAGCGAAGTCTCAACTCAAAAATTGCATTAAAAAACCTTCAAATGTGACACCCCAGCCCTGGGCTGTGTGCGAATCGCTGGTATGCGATACTAAGTCTTAAACGGAATAGAGAGATATGAAATAAATATAAACTCTAAGCCTACCTATGCGAGTTCGTCCTCGTGTAGAAATCATGACTCGAACTTGTGAGAACAAGGTACGGATCAGCTAGCGTAATCAAGCAATTGATTATGACGAAGGAGCCAGGTCATGATATTTTGGGAGGAGCCACATTCTGGCCTCTATGTCTGCGCTAATTTCCACGGCCTAATGAAGCGCTGGAATCCAAAGATTCCATCTGGAAGGAATAGACGACAAAGTCCTTTTAGGATCATAGGGGTTATAAGTGACTTCGCCTGAAGAAAAAGGCATTGCATACTTACCGAGGAGGGCCTACTTCCTGATACGCCAGTATCGAGTCTTAGCTATAAGGCCAGTCCGAAATGCGAAGATGATAGGATGGGAGGAACAGAATTAACTTCAATTCCAACCTCTTGAGGTCCACAGCGTCCCGGAGATGATTATGAGTGTAATCATAAGGGACACCGAAAATCAGAGATAACGAACGTAACAGGTTCGGATAAGTTAGACGTCACGCTGAGAAAAACCGCATAGGTTATCCTCTTCCCTTTTTCAGGAAAGGTGGCAGATCTCTAAGGAACAATCCTATGAACTGATACGAAGAGTTATCCAACAATCACTAGTATTAGGAGAAACCAATCCGTGAAAATAACACACGATAAGCAAAAAGTGCATTCTCTCACTGGGAGAATCACAACAAAGCTTATGCATGAAGCGTTCAAAGCAGTAAAGAAGAATCGAGGGGCAGCGGGAATTGATAAGATCTACGATCAAGGCTTTCGAAAGAGACCTAGAAGGAAGTCTTAGCAAGCCTTGATGAATGAACTTAAAAAGGGAACTTATAAGCCCATCCCACTAAAAAGAGTCCATATCCCGAAAGGGAATGGAAAAACAAGACCTCTCGGAATACCTTCTGTGCGATGTCGAATTGCACAAGAGGTTGTGCGGAGATTGATAAACCCTATTTTTGACTGTCAATTTCATGACAACTCATACAGGATTTAGGCCAGGAAGAAGCTGTCACCAAGCTGTTGAGTGTGTAGAGCTCTCGAGTTCAACAAGGTTACACATATATCGTAGATGCAGATATCAAGGGTTTCTTTGATAATATACCTTTACGAGTAATCGTAGAATCAGCGAAGCCAAGATAGCGGATGGTAATATTCTCTCACTTATCGAAAGATTTCTCACGTCTGGAGTAATGGAAGAGGGTGAATTCAGACCTACAACAAAAGGCACTCCTCGGGCGGGGTCATATCCTGCCTACTTTCAAATATGGTCCTCGATCATTTAGATAAACAACTAGATGAAAAAGGATATAAATTTGTCCGTTATGCGGATGATTTCGTCATATTATGCAAAGACCAGAAACAGGCCGAAAAGGCGCTGGAAGATGCGCAATCTTTCCTCAATGACTAGGACTCGAACTCAGCCAAGAAAAAACGCATATAACGCGTGCTAAGGATGGATTCGATTTCCTGGGTTTCGAAATAAATAGCTGGGGAGCAAAGATGCGAAAGAAATCAGTGGAGAAATTTAAGCCAAAGTGAAAGAAATCACCATACGGTGTCATGACCTAGATCAGAAAGTAGTTGAAAAGCTGAATCAAGTCATAAGAGGAACTGTCAATTACTTTTGCACACGCACTACCAATGTGATAGGTCAATTCAGGAAACTGGATAAAGGATCAGAAAACAGATCGGATGTATGAAATACAAACGGATATCGCACTACGATAACAGCCGGTTTAGGAATAAACACATCACAAAACTTGGAGTGTTGAACTGCATTGAACTATGCCGAATGCGATTGAGGTACTAGCATTGTTCCTCTACTTGAGGATAGGATCGAGGCGCCGCCCATTGCTAGAAAGTTGCACAATGGTAAATAAAGGGAATTGACCCTTTTGCGGCAACGGGGAGGGACTGGGAAACCCAGTCCCTAACCCACTTTCAATTTGAGCCCTTCAGGCTCATTCAACAGCTCCTTTTACAACTTACCCGAACTTTTTGTTCTTCCTTCACATTTTTTATAAATTTGCAAAAATATTTGTTGATTTCAGTGAACTCTTCTAACCTTTTTCTCAACAGATAGAGAACTTAGCTGGGCTTTCTTTCGGTATTCCCAAAAAGCACATCTTTATACGTGAATTATTTCGCTTCTTTTGCCATAGTCAGGAAATCAGCAATAAGGAAAAAAAATGGCAAATGAGACCGAAAATTCTGACCCCATCCACTCCTTTTCTTCTCAAGCAGGCGCCCCACCTATTGACCTTATGTCAGCCGTCAAACACGAAGGAGAAAAATTCCAGGAATATTATTTATGGTTAGAACGGGCAATGCCCCGAGTTTTTTTTGAAGAGGTAAGCCCGGAAAATTTGATGTTGATTACCCATAGTTTGATCGGTTTTGACCTGCAAAACTTTTTCTCTACGATCAATCTTAAGAGTGCTGCTATGGCACTTTGCCTGGATAGCCCGAACGCTGATCTCCGCATATTAAAAAACTATACTTCTTATGGGATTAAAAATTATCAAGCTTATGTGTCTAAAGAAGCCGTTCCTTTTCCGGGCATTAATTCTCCTTTGCGCATTGCAGCTCTCGATTTTACCGAAATCGTGGAAGATCATAAAAAAGTCTTCTCGGAAGAACCTAGAAAGACTTTGTTCACTTTGCTCAAAAAAGAAAATCCCGCCATTACCAATGAAGAATTTGAAACCTTTCTTTCGAAAATGAATATCCGGTTTTTGCTAGCTCTTCCTTTCGAGAGGCTTGCACTTGCCATCAACCTTTTATATCGGGCTCAAACACGCGATAATTGTCAATACGAAGTCCGTTATGAAGAGAATTGGCAAGAGAAAGGAACAGCTTCCATGTACGTTGTCCTGGCTTGGCGAAATACCCCCAAGCATAATTTTCTCTATCGCTTAGCCCAGGTTGTCTTCCGTCATGGTCTTAGCATGAAGCGGGTCAATGCTACCTACACAGATCCTTATAGCAAACAAAGTGTGCTTGTAATGGCTTTAAGCTTACATGGCAGCAATGGCCAAGCTGTTTGGGATGTAGCAGATATACCTGATTTCCTCCATGAACTTGTCACCATTAAATATTTTGAAGCCTTTGACAGTATTGAAGAGAATTTAGTCAATCCGGGAATCATTTCAGGCAATATGGGCAATTTATTGCGAGCCATGGTCACCTTTATACATCAGGCTCTGGTGAATATCGACTCTAATTTATATAACATAGAGAATATAGAAGAGGCTCTCTGCCGCCATCCTGAATTGACCGTACAACTTTGCGAGTCCTTTAAACTACGCTTTGATCCGGACCATTACAATTTAGATCAATTTATTGAAGCTAGAAAGGCTTTTCTATCCGATGTTGCCCAATTAGATACAGGGCAGGAGTACAATGATTTCCGTCGGAAAAACGTCTTGAAGCAAGGGATGAACTTCATCGTCCACTCCCTCAAGACCAATTTCTACCAGGTCAACTATACTGCTCTATGCTTCCGTTTAGATCCCAAGTATCTCGATGAAATTCCTTTTGACCGCGCAAAAAAATTTCCTGAACTCCCGTATGCCATTTTCTTTTTCCGGGGAATGCATTTTTTTGCTTTTCACATTCGTTTCAAAGACCTCGCACGTGGTGGTTTGCGCACCATCTATCCTGAACAAGTCGAACAAATGATTGCCGAACGCAACCATGTGTTTACCGAATGCTATAATCTTGCCTGGACTCAGCAGAAAAAAAATAAAGACATTCCTGAAGGTGGTGCTAAAGGGGTCATCTTTTTGCAACCCTTCTCTCAGATGGACTCTGATTCCCCCATTTTCAAAAAAGAACTTGAATTGTTAACCACCGACCATTCTGAAATCGATAGTCGGATTAAAGTTTTCCGAAAAGAACAAAAAGTTGAATTACTCTATCAAGCTCAACGCGCTTTTGTAGAAAGCTTTGTTACAATTGTCAACTTCGATCCTGAGGGAAAAATTCGGGCTAAATTCATCATCGACTATTGGAAGCGGCCGGAATATATCTATTTAGGTCCTGATGAAAATATGCATGATTTTATGATCGAATGGATTGCAAATTATAGTAAAAAACATCACTACAAACCTGGCGGAGCATTTATTTCAAGCAAACCTAAGGTAGGGATTAATCATAAAGAGTATGGTGTGACCTCATTAGGAATCAACGTTTATATGCATCAAGTCCTTGAATATATGGGGATACATCCTGAAAAAGATATTTTTACCGTAAAAATGTCAGGAGGGCCTGATGGGGATGTGGCTGGTAATCAATTGCTCAATCTTTACCATTTTTATCCAAACACTGCCAAAGTCATTGCCTTAACTGATATCACAGGAACCATCCATGATGATCAAGGGCTTGACTTGTCAATCCTCAAAGATTTATTTTATCAAGCCAAAGGAATTTGTTTTTATCCTCCAGAAAAACTTTCCCCTGGAAGTTTCTTGGTGAATAAACAAATAAAACGCTTTCCCTCTGAATATATTCAAGAGACATTATGCTTGCGCAAAGTGGGTGATCAAGTTCATGAAGAATGGTTATCGGGAAGTGAAACAAACCATTTACTGCGCTTTAATGTCCATAAAACCAAAACAGATGTTTTTATTCCCGCCGGCGGCCGTCCACGAGCGCTAAATGAAACCAATATTGAAGAATTTCTGGATGAAACGGGAAAACCTACTTCACGAGCCATTATTGAGGGAGCTAATCTTTACCTTAATCCTAAAGCCCGCCGTTTTTTAGAGGATAGGGGCGTTTTAATCATTAAAGATAGCTCCGCCAACAAGTGCGGTGTCATTTGTTCCTCTTTTGAAGTTCTATGCTGCTTAGCTTTAGATGAAAAAACCTTCCTTGAAAACAAAGAAGCTTTAGTTTCAGAAATTCTAGAACGCCTAAAACAATACGCCTCTTCTGAAGCTGATTTGCTATTGCGCACGCATAAACAAACAGGAGAATATTTAACCTCCATTTCCGAGAGCTTATCTAACCGTATTAACCAATATACTTATCAACTGCTCGACTACCTTAATCTCCTACTCCTACCTGCGAGTACTCTGGACCCCATGATACGCTGCTTTTTAAACTATTGCCTTCCCACTTTACGCAACAAATTTTCCCTTGAACTTCTTCATGAAATTCCCGACCACCATAAAAAAGCAATCATTGCCTGTCACCTAGCCTCTTATATGATTTATAAGAAGGGCATAGACTGGTCTCCTTCAATTGTCGATATCCTGCCTCTCATTTTATCCGGTACTGCGCTTACTACTTAGCTAGTACACTGTATAGTTTTTATTGACCATTTAATTGGCATATTCCTGTTTCAAAAAAATTAGAAATGCTTTCCTTCTCAATGTTTCCTTTAGCAACTTCTATAACTAACTTTTCTAAATTTTTCTTTTTGAAATTTATTTTTACATTATTCACTTCTAAAAATAACAATGTTGCTGTATATCCAGTTCTTTTGTTTGCATCATTAAAGGGGTGATTGCAGACAAGATGATATAGATAAGCAGCTGCTTTATCGTATAGCGAAGGATACATTTCTTGGCCAAACATTGCGGCTTTTGGAGCATCTACGGCAGACCACAATAAATTTTTATCTCTGAATCCTGGCAAACCACCATACTTTTTTAACATCACTTCGTGAATTTCAATAACTTGTTCGACTGTTAGATATTCAATCATGAATCAGCTAATCTTTTTAATATATCATCATCTTCGGTGATAATTTTATTTAAAGCTTTTTTGAACTTATTTTCGCTTAAATTAATGTGTTGAGCCTCTTGTTGTTCAACTTTTTCAGATAAAGATTCGATAACATACTGGCGCATACTAATTCCTTGTTTAGCAGCCAGCATTTTCAGATAAGCATGCTGTTCAACAGGGAAGTCAATAGTCAACCTGACGGTTTCTTGTTTGTGCTGCTGTTTCTTCATAGAGCACCTCCTTTACGCTTTGATTATAGCGTAAATACTGAAATAAGTCAATTTCATCTTAGATCCCCTCATTTCTCCAAATAGTGGTTTAGCTTTGTACACTCTTAATCACATTGGTATTAAGAAGCCACTTCCAGGTTGAAAGAATCTTGATTTGCACGCGCCGGCCCTCTTCCTCAAATTCCTCAATATCTTCTTCATCCATTGTGAGAATCAATCCCTCTGTTAGTTTATGCAAGTGCATTGCTTCTAGAAGTCCACGAAATTCACGTTTTTTTACTTCTGGATCATATAAAGTTGTAGTGACTTGTATAGGCTATTTGTTGAAAGGCTGAGACGATTTCACTTAATGGATATTTTTTCAGAATTTCATCTTCAAAATTGATGTAGAGGACATTTTTTTTTGTTTTAGGATTTTTTGGATGAGTTGATAAAGCATAGTACTTTTACCAACCCGGCGAGCTCCCTCCACTATTTTGATTTCAGGGATCTGAAGATAGGGATCTAAGTCATAGTTTCGGAGATATCCTGCAAGTTCTTTTGGAAATTTTCCCTCAATCCAGGGATTCCAGTCGTAAAGTGATTTGAGAATTTCTTCGCGCATTCACACACTCCCTCTCTGAATAGCTCATACTGATATACTGGAATATATCATTTTCTGTATTTTTGGTATAATGAATTATATCAATTTCCGGAAGAGTATTTCAAACTCATTAGATATCGAGTAAACTTCAAGTCAGAATTAATATTTGACTTTAACTAGCTATAGCGAGTATTATTCAGCCTAGTGTTTTCTATACTTTTTCATTCAAACGAATTAAACTTTCAAATCATTTGCGTATTCATAACTAAACACTCACGGTATTTGACAATTTGTCAAGAGGTTAAGAGTGCGTTTAATTCTCGATAGCGATCTGCAGCAGCACGGCGTAAGACATTCATTTGTGCGGAGTCCATCAAAGTTGCCCCACAATTTTTGCAAACAAAGCAGGGTACTTCAACCTCCAACTGTTGATTTTTAATTTCTGGGCTAAACTGAACCTTTCCAATTTTAAATTTATCATTACTACACTTCAAACATTTCATGATCTACCTATATTTGGGCGGCGGTCTATCTGTGTGAAGAGAGCATCATATGATGCCGGATTCAAGCATTTTTTTACTATAAAAAACGGTAGAAGTTAGAGGTACTGGGGTAGCAGTACCTCTAAAGGAAAATGCGGTTGACCTGGCCCTTAGCTTCACACGAGTTGCAATTAAAAGGACATCCTCCCCCACTCGCGCTATTAAATTCCAATTTTTGTGATGAGATTCTTGATACTCTCTGCTGTAAGTTCTCCTATGGGGGTGCTCGCATAAAGCTGCTTTAGCCCGACGAAAAATTTATAGGCATGCCAATCCCAGTATTCTGGATTGCTGATGCTTATCTTATTTTTTTCAAGCTGGCTTTTTAAAAGTTTTTCACATTGACGGTACTCTGTGAGATCCTTGCTTGAAAGAGAATAAAATCCCCTAAGCAGTAAGTCCTCTTCCGATGTCTCCAGAGAGGATAAAATCGCTTGCCATTCTTTAGGATAGGCTTGTTTTTCCCAAATGTTTTCTATTTCCCAAGCTTCGATTCCTGTTCTTCGACTTAATTCCTTTACCGTTACCCTTTGTTCTTTCATTAATGCCTTAAGGGCATTTCGCTTATAAAAAAGCCATCCTTCTGCTGGCCTTGAGGAAAGCGTTTTACGATGAAGAGTTAAACGTCGATTGACATAGGCTATCATATCGACTTCAGGTAAAGCAAAAGGGGCAAGCAGATGGATTTTATGTTTATCCCCCATGACCTCAAAAAGACTAAGAATCTCATCTGCATCAAATCCTCCTTGTCCTAAATTCACCACACCATACAATTTTTCTTCAGAAATATCTAAGTTTTGCGCAACTCTTTTAATAGATAAACCCTTTTTTTGCATCTCGGTAATTAAAGCTTGGCTGCAAGGTAAAAGCTCTTTTTTTGGTTTCGCAAGCATTTTTTCTGCAGAAAGACCGAAAGCTTTAGCAGTTTCATGCACAAATTCCATGCGAACGGCGCCGCCTTTTTTTAAATTGCCTAATTTGTTATAAAAGTCAGATGAACGATAGGAACTTCCCGCCGTCACCCTTCTTACTGATTCTTTTGGCAGCCACTTCTTGTTTCTGTAATATTCGAAATTGGCTAGAAAATTTTTGGCTTCTTCTTGAGAAAGATTTCTATTGACGAATGAGAAGGACTTTTCGACTTTAGAATCAACGGGTATTTTATAGATATTCCATTCCCAACCATCCTTTCTCATTATTATTTGCGGCTCACCATACAGACGATTCATGAGGCGCGCTAATTTGGGATTGGAAAAAGGTACTTCAAATTGCAAGATTTTAGCGTTATTATGCTTTGCCAATTTCAGGAGATGCGACAGTGGAATTCTCCAATCTAACAGCTCCCCTTTTACACAACGGATTTCAAAAAGTTTAACTTTTAGTATTTTGTTGTTTAGAGAGACTGTGCCATCTAAAATTCTATGAAAAGGTCTGCCTAGCACTGTATTTTGTGAGAAAGCCTCTGAAGGGAATTTTGCCCATATCTTCAGGGACCAGTTTGGTCTTCTTTTGTAGGATCCGGGGTGTGCTTTCTGAAAGGGGCATGCAAATAGATGTATGGCTAGGTAACAGTCTATTTACCGCTCTTGATTGGATTTTGTTATTTAGAAGATCGTAGTATATAGTCGAAAGCCCCTTATCTACAATTCCTTCTGCAGCCATCTCCCGCAAATTAACAAGGATCCAATCTGCCGTAGCCAAAACATCATGAAAATGATTGGCATAAATGGCAGGTTGTCCTGCAAAAACTGTATTATACCCTTTGGTAAAACTCTCTTTCAGTATGTCAATTTCTTTAATAGGAAGGCCATATGCTATCCCCTCCTTATCAAACATAAGCATGCACTCGCCAAATTCTTGGGCTGTAAATTCCATAGGCTTCATCGATAAATCCAAGTTCAACGCAGCGCCTTCCGTATCGACAAGCCCGACAGAGCGATGTTGCTTTGACCAGACAAAGTTTGAAGAATCTGTGTTGCCAACTATGTGAGAGATGAAGCCTGAATTCTGAACAAGATTTTCAAGTTAAGCTACTTTTAAATTCTTGGACATTTTTTTACTCTTATTAAAACGTTTTAGAAAATTTCACAATTCTCCCAACAAACTCACTTTGTGAGATAGCTTCTTTTCGCGCAACTTTCTGACTTCAATATTGCGCGATTCATGTTTTCGCGCAACTTTATTTTGCGCGATTCATGTTTTCGCGCAACTTTTGGACTTATTTTTGCGCAATTCATAATTTACGCGCAACTTTTGGACTTATTTTTGCGCGACTCCTGCTTTTCGCGCAACTTTAAAAAATTGCTGATCTTGCTAGCCCAGATTAGAAACCATTGAACTTAATTATTTACCACCTTATAGTCCAAAATCCTAATAGAGAAACTGGATCAACAACAATCCAACCTCAACATCTTCCAGTTGATGGGACTAAAAGAGAAATGAATATGAATATAAAAATTCATGCGAGAATCATGATCAAATGCATTCAAAAAATAATTTTTTCTCTCTGCCTTCTTCAAATGCATTTTTTGTTTGGAGAAAAAATCGCAGTCATAGGATCAAATTACGTTGGTTTGGCAACTACCTCTGTCCTCTTGCATTGTGGACATGAAATCACTTGCGTTGACATCGATACTCAAAAGATTGATCAACTCAAACAAGGAAAAATGACCATTTTTGAGTCAAAAATTGAAGAGCATATCTTTAACAACTCCTCCTTTGATAAATGTTCTTTTACAAACGATATACTCGAAGCCCTTCATTCCCCCATCATATTCATCTGCATTGGGACACCTACCATGGAATCAGGGGAGTGTGATTCTAAAGGAATCTTTGAGTTGTTAAATGTTATCGTTCAATCTAGTAAGGAACAAAAAATTATTTGCGTTAAAAGCTCTTTATCTCCTGGAACCATGCGGAAACTTAAATCTGTCTTAGACAATGCCGCTGTCACTCATCACTTGGTTTATCACCCAGAATTTATGCGCCAGGGTTCTGCACTTGTAGATATGATGGAAAAAAATCCCATTGTGCTAGGTGGAGAGTCTGCTGAAGTGTTCGATAGAATTGAATCGCTTTATGATGGTTTAGTTAAAAACGGAATCAAAGTAATAAAGACGAACTATGAAACCGCAGAGCTCATTAAATATGCTTGGAATTCATTTTCAGCCATTCGAATCTCATATATTAACGAATTAGCTGTATTGTGTAATGAGTTTTCGGGTGATATTGCGACACTCATAGGGGCGATTGCCTTAAGCGAAAAACTTTTACCGACTGAAGAGTTGAATCCCGGTCCGGGATATGGCGGATCATGTTTACCAAAAGATACCAAAGCTTTTGCCACTCTCATTGAAGAAAAGGGAATGGCATCATCAATGGTTCATCAAGCCATTATCTCCAACGAAAGGCATATCCAGAATTTAATCAAAAGCATTTATGCTTCTTTAAACCATTCAGTTGCCAATAAAAGAATTGCTATACTAGGTCTTTCGTTTAAAGCAAACACCGATGATATTCGCTATGCACCCGCGGTTGAAATTATTTCTGCATTAAAAAATGATGGGGCTTTCATTCAGGCATATGATCCTCAAGCCATAAAGAATATGCAAAAAATTTTTCCAGATATTGCCTATTTTGATTCCCCCTATGATGCTGTTAAGTTAGCAGATTGCATCATTGTTCTCACAGATTGGGAACTCATTAAAAGTATAGATTTAAAAACAGTGGCTCTTTTATGTCATAACAAAATTATTTTCGATCCTCGCAATCTATATGATCCTTGCCTTGCACGAAAACTTGGTTTTCGTCTATTTAATTTAGGAAGACAGGAACATTAAAGGGTTTTTTCCATGAAATTCATTTATTCTCTCGTTCTTATTTTATTTTCTTTATCATTTTCCTTTTCCTTTTCTCAAGTCTACGATCAGAAATATCAAGATATGGCGATAAGAGAAAATACTCCTGTGGGAGTGGTGGTGGTGGCCTATAATCGACCCTCCTATTTTCTTCAGGTAATAAAATCCATTGAGGAAAATCCAGAAGCAGCACACCTTCCTTTTTTCTTTATGCTGGATGGCGGCCCCTTAGCTGAACAAGAAGAAAATACAAAGATGATTCAAGCTTCGTCCATTGCACACAAGGAGATTATTCTGAGAGAAAGAAATTATGGCTGTGCTAAAAACCTCATCGATGCGCGAAGATTTATGTTTGATTGGTGCAAATTTGAAAAAATTATTGTCATGGAGGATGATTTAGTCATCACTCCCCAGTATCTTGGTTTATTATTGAGATTGCATCAATGGGCCAAAGAAAATTATGATAATGTCGGGGTCGTTCAAGCTTGGACCTCCTGTCTTCTCAATTATGAAGAAAAAAAACAAAGATTAAATGAAGTTGTAGGAGGAGGAGCGTTTTGGTGGAGTTTTGTCAGTTATTGTATCGACCAGGAAACATGGGCCATGATGTCTCCAATTTTATATGAATATGAATCGCGTTTTATTGATGCTATTCCTCAAACAGAGGAATTTTTTAAACAACGATCTAAACCCAATCTTTCGGACAAAGTTGAAGAAATTAGACAATGGATATGGGAACTTATTAATGATAGACCAATGAAATCTTTCGTGGATCAGCGGACCTTTAAAACTAAACGACTCAATTATGAATCTATCTTTACCAATAAATTATTCGAACCTAATCAAGATCATATGACGGGATTTGCTCTTTGGATGGCCGGGTTGATTAAAATCCAAACTGTAGTCAACCGAGCAAAGCACATAGGAGAAGTAGGCCTAACATGTGACAATAAGAGCTTTAAAGCGCATAAATTCGATAAGATTATTTTAGATGGATTTGAAGAAGATCATGAATTAACAAGTTTTAAGGAAAAATATTAAATATGAAAATATTAACTCCTTTCTTTTTTCTTTTTATAGGGGTCATTAAGCTGTCTCTTTATTCAGAAGAGAATTTGGAACCATCTGTAGCCATTTCAGAAATTCCCCTTGTCTCGGTATATACCCCTAATTCTATTCTTTCTCATTCAAAAGATTACAATCCCTTATCTATTAACGAAAGAAAGCGATATGCAACTTGCAGCGGAGTCGCATGGTTTCATGATAATAAATATCTCGCGACTGTTAACTTGTTGGGCAATGCATTTGCTACCTACGAATTTGAACCTACTACCAACACGATAAAACCTCTTCAAAAATTCACTCAGGACCTTTCCTATCCTGTGAATCTTGCATTTTCACATGATGGCTCATTGGTAGCAGTCACCAACAGCAAAAACGGTAACATCACTATTTATGAAGTTGATTTGCAAACGCATTTAATCAATCCGACTCCTATATCAATAATTAAATATCAAGAAGATACTACTGTCCATGGAATTAGATTTTCCCCAAATTCTAAATTTCTAGCTTATACAACTATTGACGAACCAGGCTATGTCCGCGTTTTTAAAATGATAAAAAAATCGAACGGTGAAATTGAGGTAAATGCTACGCAGGACTTTAAAAATATTTTTATCCCTTTGAAACCTAAGGGGATAGATTTCACCCCTGATGGTAAGTTCATTGCCATTTGTTACTCTGGCAATGCTGGCAGTAGGAGCAAAACCAATAGCCTGTTGGCAATTTTTCCCTTTGATAGTGAAGAGGGGACTATAAATGAGTATGCCGTAAGTGTGGTAGATGAAACAAGTGGGCTTTTTATTCCAGAAGATATAGTTTTTTTTCCTGATTCTTCCCACCTTATTGCCACAAATCAGGATAACGATTCCGTTGTCCTATACAAGTTTAACAAGTCAAGCGGGCTCATTGGTAAGAGTTCTGTTCTACTGAACAATCCCCATTCACAACTAAGCTTTCCTCATGGAATAGCAATTTCAACTGATGGTCATTATCTTGCGGTCACTAACTTAGGAGACGATAAGTTTAATATTTACCGCATTCAAAATTAGATAAATCAGCACTCGATAACATCGAGTGCTAAATTTGTTGACGAAATAAATCCTCCTATTATATAATTTTAAAAGTAAAGAGGAGGAAGTCGCTTGGAATCACTAAAGCCAGTCACAGTTAAGCGCGCTGGAAAGCAAGACCGCGAACGCAAAGTGTTGTTGGGATTGGTAGATTATTACATTCAAACGGGTAAACCGGTTGGATCTAATTCTCTCAAGGATGCAGGTTTTGGAGATTTAAGCTCTGCCACCATCCGCAATTATTTTGCGCATTTAGAAGAAGATGGTTATCTTTTACAGTCTCACTCTTCAGGGGGACGAATCCCTACCCCTTTAGCATATCGCGTCTACGCTCTGAATTTTCTCCAATCTGACCCCTTTCCCCTCAAACAAGACCTGTTTCACTCTTTGCGGCAATTTGACTCCAGGGAAATCGCCCTTTTTTTACAAGAGGCTGCCGAGTCGCTAAGTCAGATCACCCAGTGTGCAGTTTTTTTATCGGCTCCCCGTTTTGACCACGATTTTATCGTCGATGTTAAGTTGGTACCATTGGATGGATTTCGCTGTTTGTCCATCTTAATTACTGACTTTGGGGTGGTACAAACAGAGATTCTCCATTTGCCTTCTAAATTATCTACTTTTGCCATCAAGCGCATTGAAGGTTATTTTCATTGGCGTTTGACCGGATTGGGAAAGCCTGAAAATTTAGAAGAGGAGGAAGAAGTAATTGGACAAACTTTTTATAACGAATTAATGCTTAGATATATAGTAGGATATTCCAATTTTATTGACGAGGATATCTATCGTACCGGATTTTCCCGCCTCCTCACGTATACCGATTTTCAGGATGCAAGTTTATTAGCCAGCGGATTGGCTCTATTTGAAAATATTCATGGGATGCGGCTTTTGCTTAAAGAATGCAAAACGTTGGACCGCCTAAAATTTTGGATTGGGGATGATTTAGCTGCTTATTCAACTCCCAATCCCAATTGTGCAGTGGTGGCCATTCCCTATTATATAAATCATAAGCCTGTGGGAGCTGTAGGGCTTTTAGGTCCTATCCGTTTGCCTTACCAAACAATATACAGCACCTTGCGTCTTTTTTCAGAAATTGTCAGTGAGACTCTGACTCGAAATATTTATAAGTTTAAAATTAGCTTTCGTCAGCCAGAAAGGGGTGAACTTTACTTGCAAAAAGAGGAGCATCGTCTCATTGGGCAATCTCGCCTAATTTTATTAGAAGATAAGCATACTGCTAAAAATTCAGATTAGAAGCCTTGCACAAGGCTATTAAGAGGAGAAAATCACATGGTTGATCAAAATGAGTCCAGCACACCAAATAGTGAACCGTCACTGCCACCCGATGAAAGCGTAGCTTTTGAATCGGCTACTGTTAATCCCAAACAAGTGATGGTCACGGATGAGGAGCTGAGATCTCTGAAACGAGAGATAGTGGAATACAAAGACAAGTACCTGCGTTTGTTAGCAGATGCAGAGAACGCACGTAAACGTTTGCAAAAGGAGCGGCAGGAGATCAGTCGCTATGCTATCGAGAACATCGTTATCGATATTCTCCATCCGATTGATAACTTGGAAAATGCCTTGCGCTTTGCCCAAGACATGTCCGAAGAAGTGAAAAACTGGGCGATCGGCTTTCAAATGATCTTAACCCAATTCAAAGACATACTTGCTCAAAACGGGGTCGTTTCCTTTGACTCAATAGGAAGGCCATTTGATCCTCATCTTCATGAGGCAATCGAAATGATCGCATCAGACGATCCCCCAGGAACCATCATTGAAGTCTGTGTGCGGGGTTATAATATGGGTGATCGCACAATTCGACCTGCACGCGTTAAAGTCGCAAAAGCTAATGAAAAAACCGCAGATGCGGAAAATTAAAAACATTTAATAGGGAGTTTTGACATGAGTCAAACAAAAAAAGGACGCATTATAGGAATTGACTTAGGAACGACCAACTCCTGCGTTGCCGTCATGGAAGGAGGAACGCCTAAAGTCATTGCCTCAGCCGAGGGAACACGTACGACGCCATCAGTCGTCGCTTTTAAAGGAAATGAACGTTTAATTGGCGTGCCAGCCAAACGCCAGGCTGTTACAAATCCTGAAAATACCATAACCTCATCCAAAAGGTTTATTGGGCGCAAATATCAAGAAGTACAAAGTGAAATTAAAACCGTTCCCTATAAGGTCACTAGCAATAGCAACGGGGATGCAGTCTTTGAAGTTCAGGGTAAAATGATGACTCCTGAAGAGATTGGGGCACAAATTTTAATTAAAATGAAAGAAACCGCTGAAGCATACCTCGGGGAAAAAATCACCGAAGCTGTCATCACTGTGCCCGCTTATTTTAATGATTCACAACGCCAATCAACCAAAGATGCGGGTCGTATTGCCGGTCTTGATGTCAAACGGATCATTCCTGAACCTACAGCAGCTGCGCTGGCGTATGGCTTAGATAAGGAGAAAATCGAAAAGAAAATTGCTGTCTTCGACTTGGGCGGCGGAACATACGATATTTCCATCTTGGAAATTGGCGATGGCGTATTTGAAGTCCTCGCGACAAACGGCGATACCCACTTGGGAGGCGACGATTTTGATAATGAGATTCTTAAGTGGATGATCGAAACGTTCCGCCAAGAACAAGGGATCGATCTTAGTCATGATAAAATGGCCTTGCAGCGTCTTCGCGATGCAGCCGAAAAAGCTAAAATCGAGTTGTCCGGCGTACAATCCACCGAAATCAACCAACCATTTATTACGATGGATGCATCAGGACCAAAGCATTTGTCTATGACGTTGAATCGTTCTAAGCTTGAAAGCCTCACCCATAATTTGATTGAGCGCACCCGAGAGCCTTGCCTGAAAGCCCTAAAAGATTCAGGCTTAAGCAAGGATGATATAGGCGAAGTCATTTTGGTGGGAGGGATGTCGCGCATGCCTGCCGTGCAAGAAATGGTAAAGTCAATCTTCGGCAAAGAAGGACATAAAGGAGTTAATCCGGATGAAGTCGTTGCCGTAGGCGCAGCTATTCAAGGTGGTGTTCTAACCGGTGTTGTAAAAGATGTGTTGCTGCTGGATGTGATCCCCTTAACACTGGGTATTGAAACCTTAGGCGGAGTAATGACTCCTTTGGTTGAGCGCAATACGACCATCCCCACCCAGAAAAAGCAAATCTTCTCTACGGCTGCTGACAACCAGCCTGCCGTCACCATACGCGTCCTCCAAGGGGAACGTAAAATGGCCAACGACAACAAGGAGATCGGACGATTTGATCTTACCGATATTCCGCCTTCACCTCGCGGTACCCCGCAAATTGAAGTCGCGTTTGACATCGATGCTGATGGGATTTTACACGTCTCTGCTAAAGACCTTGCCAGCGGGAAAGAACAAAAAATCCGCATTGAAGCTCAATCCGGCTTGCAAGAAGAGGAAATTAAGCGGATGATCCGGGATGCTGAATTGCACGCTGATGAGGATAAGAAGCGCAAGGAAGAAATTGAGCTGCACAATGAAGCTGATGCTCTATCCTTCCGGGCTCAAAAATCTCTCACTGAATACAAGGATAAAATTCCTCAACAAGTAGCTGATGAGGTAGCAGGCAAAATCGATGCCGTGAAAAAAGCCTTGGATAACAAAGATATGGCGCGCCTTCGCACCGCTAAAGAGGAACTTGAGCGCAGTATGCAGCACATTGGGGAAGCAATGGCTAAAGCCGGAGCTCATCCTGATCATCCTGCGGGCGGCCCATCTGAAGGAGGCGCTTCTTCTTTTTCAGGTCAAAGAGAACAACAACAACAGAGCAGCAGCAGCAAGGTCAGAAGGGCGGAAAAGGGCCTGATGATATTGAAGAAGCTGAAGTTGAAATCATCGACGATAAATAGCTTTATCATTAGAGACCTTCTTACAACGCAAGCTTTGGATAAAAGCTTGCGTTTTTTTCATCAATATAGCGCGTGAATGAACTTAGCTGGTTGAGCTAAAATGAAAACGCCGCGCAGTACGGTAGGCGTATCGTGACTGTAAACTCTCGAGGGTAGATTGCTGAACAGCCGGAATTGGCTTGACCGAAGCATGAATCAATTTTTGGCCACTTTCATAAATCCCTACATGAGTAATATTAAGGGAAGAAGATCCAAAAAATAATAAATCTCCTGGTTCAAGAGCGTCAAACGAAACAAAACGGCAAGCTGAATGTGCGCACTGCTGGGAAGCATCTCTAGGCAAAAAGATTCCCATTTGCCGCCATAACATTTGAACAAAACCCGAGCAGTCATATCCGAAACTCGAGATCCCTCCCCAGATATAAGTAATCCCCAAAAATCGCTGGCTTAGTTGAAGCATTTGCCCTAGAGATAATTTAGGGGGAGTGAATTCCACATGGCCTCTTTGAATCCATCCTGTTATACCTACATATAATTCCACTTGTATCCATCGCCCCTCTTCTTCCGGCAACTCACTTAGTATGGCTAGTTCAACTTCAAATGGTAAAATCAAAAGAGGCTTTGAGCGATTGACTTGGGGAGAGGCATAAACTGGAGCTGAAAGACAATTGACCTTTACAATTTTTTGCGTGGAGGAAAATGAGGGGGAAAGTAAGGATGCAGGGATGGCCACACCTTCCGCTTCGACCCATCCCTTATAGCCATCAGGGGTGTGGATGTATTTAAAATTTTGGTGATCTTCTTGAATGGTGATTTTCCAACCATAGAGTGCTTGGGAAACGACCTCGCTCATCCCATCGGGATAAGCATAGAGATTAAGGACAGGCTTGCAAACGCAAGCAGAGATTGACATACACTACCTCAATTTATACTACAACCTGCAGTACAAGCCGCAGTAGAAAAATAGCAGGATTTACCTAACCAAGCAAGCCATTCTGAAATGTAACTAAATTAAATATTTTGCTTTCATGTTTGTCGAAATATAATATTAAAAAATTTCAGATACATGCATTATAACCTTTTTTATTGTCTTAAAAATATTTATTTTATTGATTTTCACTCCTTTTCAATTTAGAATACAGCCTTTAAGTTGGTTGGCCTTATGCCAAAATAAGAATCGCATGGTCTTTCAGATTGTGTGTGTACATATTAAAACATTTAAGGAGTATGATATGAATGATATTCAGTCGATAACTTATCGCCTAACTGAGTCTTTATCGGATACTTTCAATAATGGTTTTCGAACCATAGGGGATTTTTTTAACCGAACGGTGAGAGCCATCCAAAACATTCCACAGCAAATGCAAAACAATCCCTATGTAGCCGTTGCTGTTATTATGACAATCAACACTGTTTTTTTTACTATAATTAATGCACTTGTAGCCTACTTGGACACCCTAATTGAAAAACGACAACTTACATCTAAACAAAGGATAATTAAAAATATTCTGCTAGATGGTGGTGTAGTGGGTGGATCGGTGCTCACCTTAAACTATTATTTTTCAAAAGCAACAAATTATCCCTTAACCAAAATGACTATGGCAGCGATTACAATGACAGCTATTGCAGTGCGTTTTTTTGTTTGCCGCAAGACAAAATTAGCTGTAAATCCTAAAAAAGCGGAACAAGACGTTAAACTAAATGCAGAGAAAGATAAAAAAGCCAAAGAAGAACAACCTAAAAAACAGCTAAAAGCTGAAGAATCCAAGAAGCAACAAAATAAAGAAGCCATAGATGAAGCCCCTCAAAATGCCCAGGAAGCTAAAGACCAGCTAGAAGCTGGGAAATCCAAAGAGCCGCAAAATATAGAAGTCGTAGATGAACCCATTAAAAAAGCTGAAGAAAAAACTAAAGAACAGCTAGAAGCTGAAGAATCCAAGAAGCAACAAGATAAAGAAGCCGTAGATGAAGCCCCTCAAAATGCCCAGGAAGCTAAAAACCAGCTAGAAGCTAAAGAATCCAAAGAGCCACAAGATAAAGAAGTTGTAGATGAACCAACTCAAAAGGCGGAAGATGGTAACAACTTGTTAGAAGCTAAAGAACAGGAAAAAAATGCAGAATCCTCCGATCAAGAGGCTAAAAACGCTGAAGAAGCTATAAAACAACCAGAAGCTGAAAAGGTTGAAAAGCAACTCGAAATTGAAAAAGAAGCTAAAGATGAGGATAAATTACAAACTGAAGATCTTAAAAAAGCTGATGTACCAAACGAAAAAGAAACGATAATCTTGCCTGATGGAAAAGAAGAAAAGGGGAAATTCGAGGATGATATGCTCCATGACCAAGGAGAAAGAACCTTTCCTGATGGAAAAGTAGAAAAAGGAAAATTCAGGGGCGGCATGCTTCATGGCCAAGGAAAAAGAACCTTTCCTGATGGAAAAGTAGAAAAAGGGCAATTCAAAGATGGTTTGTTAAATGGTCAGGGAGAGAGAACCTTTCCTGATGGAAGAGTAGAAAAAGGAGAATTTAAGGATGGCAAATTAGATGGCCCAGGAGAGCGAACCCTGCCTGGTGGAGTAGTTGGAAAAGGGATATTCAAAGATGGCGATCTAACTGGATCAGCATGTTTAGTTTCTTGAAGCCTTCGGAAGCTAAGGGCTAACGCAGAGACGGGGGAGTCGGGGAGACGCAGAGATACATATCCCTGTTCCCCTTCCAACTTCCCTGTTCAGCCCCTTATTTATCAAAACTTATAATAACTTTGGGCTGACAACCTACAGCGCATTGCGTTTCAGGAAAAGAAAATTCAGCACGATTTTAGTCGGTGGTGAAAGATCCTAAAGATACAAGATCTTTTTCGACGGCGAGATAGCCAAAGCCTTTTATTGGCATCTTACTTTCGAAGACGACACGCCCCACTATTGATCGTGGGGGTTGTTTGGAGTTTTCTGCTTCTCTTAGTTTCCTTAAAAGGTTTTCTTTCTCCAATTTGAGGGCGTAAAGTTGTTGATTAAGAGAACTGTTTTCATATGACATATTATTGACTTGTTTCCTTAGCAGTTCAACCTCATTTCCTTTATTTTTTTTAATTTTATTCAATTCTTCAGAGAGATGACTGATTTGCCGATGGGCAACAAGCGTCGCTTTTTGTGTCTCATTAAGCATCGTACATCTTATGAGCCTTTTTCTACAGGATCCTGCGGCAAAGTATTTGCAACAAGCCCTTGAAGCTGAAAAAAGGTTTAATCCGGCATTTTTTTCTTTCGGATGGAAGAGTTTCTTAATCCAATTATGAAAGAAGGGAGTGGCAGATCCTTATCAAGTCTTTTTTCGGTTTTTGCTCGAACGCATGTGCAGGTAGCTTTTCCCAACTCCCTAAAAATATCCGTGAAAAGAATTGAAAAGATTATTAATTTCTTTAATCTCTATCTACAGCAATTCCTGCTAATAAAAATTCGCACTGATAAATTCATATTTTGAAAAAATATTTTCTTATAGAGTGTAAAATCCTAACCATTGCTAAAATAAGATAGATATTTTTGTCAGGATGGACATGATGAACAGGATAAACGAAGATTTGATTGGAGAGTGTTTTACCACCAAAAATAACAGTTCAAAACTATTCTTATTCATTCTAAAGTCCTTTTTTGCATAAAATCTTCGAATAATTTGGAAACCATGCTACGCCTTCCCTTGGAGCTTATTTTCTCAATGATGTTTCGGGCTTTTTGAATATCAAAATTTTCCGGCAATTCCAATTCAGGATGAAAACGAAATAATTTTGATTTTGCTGGTTGGAAATAAAAATAATCCATAAGGGCTTTTTCAGGACTTGCCATTTTAATTCCTGACTTATCGTCTTGCTCATATCCAAAGAAGAAAGTAGGATCGACATGGTGAACAGAAAAAGTCGCGATTGATGTTTGAATCAGGGTCGTTCGGGCAAGAGAAACCGCATAAATGACAGGTGGAATTTGACTAATCATATCATGATGCAAAAGTGCTGTCTGTAATGAGATGTAGCTGGGCAAAGGAGCTGTAAGATACTCAGGAAGCATCAAGGGATCAATCTGTTCTGGCAATCCCCAAAGCCCCCTTTTTAAGCGTACCACCAGCCCTTCTTCGACCAATCTTCCTAAAAGTTTGCTTGTATGCATTGTATTCAAATTAAGAATTATTGCAGCGTCGCGCGTTTGTAAAAAAGGCTGTTTCATTCTTTTAAGGATTTGGTATACAGATATCAGCTTCATTCTCTTAATTTGCCAATAATTTCCAAGATCATATTATCCCATACGTGAACGTCATCATATTGTTTTTGATATTCATAAGGTAAATAGGCAATGACTTGACTTTTAAACACATCAAAGGATAGGGATAGGGCGTTGGATTCGGCTTCATTTATGCGAGATGCTGTTTGTGGTGATAGTTTTGTTAGTTTCACCCCCATTTTAATAAGATGATAAATATCGAAAACATCTCTTGCCTGAGTTTGATTTCGTCCAATAAGTGCTTCAATTTTTTGTTTTAAAGCCACTTCAAGGGTATAATGATTGATATAAATGGGAGTCAAATTGTAAGTCCTTATGATTAAAGGATCGATTGACTCAAAAATAACGTTGTCTGGGGTATCCCTTCTTGAAAATTCAATCTTTGTATGAAGGGGCAGCGAGGACCCCTGAACTTTTAAGCGAAATTTCCACCTTTGTGTTGTTTCAGTTTGCTTTGGAGTGGTAAAATCTATTATCTCTATTTCATTAGCACGGAGAATCAAAGAAAATGGCATGGATTCAATAAGTCGATTGACGGTGTTCGCCAAAGTGTCGACCCTAATTTGATGAACATCAAAATCAATATCTTGAGAATAGCGAATGCTTTTCAGAAAAAATCGAAGATTACATCCATCCTTTAAAGCATATAAATTTTTATCCAATTTACGTCCTATCTGGTCCAGAAACAACAAATGAAATAGCTCAATAGAGCAAATAGGATTATAGGTATTCATATTTTCATAATACCAATAGTTGGCAAATTTGTCAACTATTGGTATTATGAAAATGAATATTGCTTTTTCGATCAATATCCTCCTGAAAACAAATCTCAACTATACTTTACAAGGATTCTTTTACCAAAACCACGTTCCAAGTTTATGTGGCTAACATTAAATTCACAATCTTCTCCTTGAGCATTTCCTAATAGAGTTTGAGATCGATACCCGCTTAAATCGGGATATTGACTCGATGTAATATATATGCTTGCTGTCTTTTGTCGTGCGGGCATCTGTTTGTGCCTCTCGAGTGCATTTTCTGCTTCTTTGACTCTCTGTTGAAGTCTATCTTTTTCATATTTATCAGCATTAAGTTTATTAGAAAGTTGATCTCTTTCATTTTTTACTGCGTTGATTTGATTCTTCAAAACTTCGATCTCTCGATTTTTCCTTTTTTCAATTTCCAACTCTCTTGTAAGTTGATAGATTTGTCGATGTGCTACAAGGGCCACTTTCTGTGTCTCGTTAAGCATAGTAAATTGAGGATCATTTGCTTCAATAAAAGACAAATATTTGTTGAATTCATCAATTTTACCATCTTGCAAAGAACAATTCGCGGCTTTAAAACAGAGTTTGATACTTTCTTTAGTATGACCTAATTTAACCAACACGGCAGCTAACGCTAAAAGACTCCCCTGATCCTGGAAGCGATCGTAAGCCTTCCTATAAAACGAAGCTGCCTTTTCAAATTGCTTTTCTTCTTGATAGATCTCACCTAAACGCATCCACAAATCAAGTAATTTCTCTTCATCGTACGAAGAATAAACCTCTTCCAGCTTTTCTAAGAGTACAGGGTTTTCTTTCGAGGAATTCAAAGCATTCAAGCATATTTTTTCTGCTTTTTTCCATTGTTTTTGGATGACTAACTCATCCATCCACGCAAGTGTCCAATGAACCACTTTTTCTGACTTTTTCTGCATTTGATAAAGCTTGATGAGTTTTTCATAATACAATTCTTGTTTGCTAAATGCGATGAGGATTTTATAGCAATTGATCAGATCTTTTGTGGATTGTTTTTTTTCGTAAATTTTAGCTAATTGTAAACAAATTTTTTGGAGTTTAGCTTCATTTTGTTGTTGTGCAAGCAGGTTAAGGTAAGGAAGATGATTGATAAGCGGACTTTTTTGATAGAGCGAATAAGCTTTTTCAAAACAAACTTGCGCTGAATTCAGATCTTTAAGATAAAAAAAATGCAAGGCTCTTTTGAGATATAAAAGGGCTTTTTGCGAGGGAGTAGAAGCTAACGAAAAGAGTTTTTCATAGGCCGCTTCGCAGGATGGATCGCATTCTATAATCTCTTGATAGGCAAGAGCTGCTTCTGCATCATTTTTTTTCTCAAGAGCAGCAGCCCCGCGTCTAAAGTTTATCTCATGCCCCTTATCTTTATCGCCTAATGCATAGTAGATTTGAGCTAATAACGCTAAAATTTTTGAGTCTTCATGCAATTCGCTCGCTTTTATCAGATGGTTAAGAGATTCTTTCCATAAGTCTTTTTCCCATTGATATTGAACTAGGTACAGGTAACTTAGAGCAGCTTCTTGAGAACGGCCCATTTTTTCAAGCAAGGGTGGAATTTTTTGATAATCTTCCCATTTATTTGTAAAGCTTAGCGCCTTGGTATAAGAAACGAGGGCCTCTTCTAATTCCCCCTCTTCCTCATAATCATCACCACATTGCATATTCCTTAGAGCTAACTTAAGGTTATCTTTTTTAAAAAGCGTGAATTGAGGAACTTGAACTTTTTCTTGTAACTCTTCGATGGTAGCTTTTAAGATTAGATTTGAAGTCAAACTAGTAATAGGTTTATTGCTGAGGGGACAGAGGTGTTTTTTTTGGAGATGAAGCTTGATAGCTTCTCTTTCAAATGAATGCCCATCGTTATCTATCACCGGATCACGCATAAGTTCATGCGTAATAGGACAGCAAAAATTCTCCAGCCCCTTATCTTCTAATGATATTGTTGATCGGAGGAATGATGTGCAGGTACTAATTTTTTTCAAAAGATCGATTCTAATAGAATTAGGAATAGTTTCGGATTGTGTTATTTCAGAACCAGCAAATCCATTTTGTGAATCTAATGAGGGAGTATAATTATGTTGAACTAGCCAACCAACCATCTCTTTAATGTTATTGCAATTGGTTGATACTAAAGGAAGTTTAGCTAATTCCTCTAAAGCGATAGTGTGTTTTTTTATACAAGTATGAGCCAGATCATATACTTTCATGAGACACTGATGCTGATCGTCCTTGCTTTTAAAGACATAAAGGTAATTCACATCGCAGTATTGATAAAAGACAGAAGAAGAAACCCTTGGGTCCATAACTCACCTCACAGAATGTTAGTCTTAATAAATTTTTCTGCATAATAACGCGATATGCGATTTTCCTTCAGGAAAATCGCATATCGCGTAAAAAATATAAGTTTAACCTCCCAACACATGAATATCCAATTTTTCTTTCTTGTTAACCAAGTATAGTTTATAACAATTGGCAAAATATTAGTGGAGAATCAGTATGTTTGGGAAAGCCTATTGGAAATTGACCTCGTTGCTACTCATTCCTGTTTGTTTATTCACCCTTGTAGCTTGTCGTCAAAAGGAACAAAAACCTGGAAACCTCACTACATTGCATGTGAGTTGCGAAGGGGACCCCCAAACATTAGACCCTCGAAAAGTGCGTGATTTGCCCACAGCCACTGCCATTCACATGTTTTATGAAGGCTTGACGCGGAATGGAGGAAATGGACAACCTGCCCCGGCTCTGGCTGAAACTATCACGATTTCTCCCGATCAAAAAACCTATACTTTTAAATTGCGTCCAAGTGCTTGGTCTAATGGCCAACCCGTTACAGCTTATGATTTTGAACAAACATGGAAAAGCATCCTTGATCCCCAATTTCCCAGCCCAAATGCCTATCAGCTTTATGTCATTCGAGGTGCTAGAGATGCTAAAGAAGGGCTGGAACCTGTGGAGCATGTGGGTGTTCAAGCGAAGGATATCGGAAACGCTCGTGGTTGAACTTGAACAGCCAACACCTTACTTTCTCCACTTGACAGCTTCCCATTTTTTTTATCCGGTTCATGTTGATGCCCGCAAACAATCATTTGCTTATCAGCTGTCAAAGAGACTGAAATCGTCACCAACGGCCCTTTTAAGTTGGAAACCTGGAAACGTCAAAATGAATTGACCGGCGTACCTAATCCCTATTATTGGGATCAAAACAAGTGTGCGTTTGGATCGCATTGCCCTAGTGGTTTTAGACAACCCGACTGCTTTACAGCTATTCCAAAAAGGGGATTTACAATGGACGGGTTCTCCCCTCTCTACCCTTTCCACCGATGCATTAGCCTCACTTAGAGAGCAAGGACAGTTAAAAGTCGTTCCCGCAGCCGGTGTTTACCTTCTTCGCTTTAATATTCAGCAGCCTCCATTCGACAACATCAAAATGCGCCGAGCTTTTGCTTTAGCCCTCCATCGATCCGATTTAGTCAGCCATGTGTTGCAAGGTAATCAAGAACCTGCCTTTAAAATCATCCCCCCTTCTTTTCTTAAATCTCTTCCCTATTTCCAAGATCACGATGTCGCACAAGCCCGCCAACTATTCCAAGAGTCTTTGAATGAACAAGGGTTGACTTTGGTAGGATTTGCCAAAAGTGTCTTTATATTATGCTACAGGAGAAAGGGCGCATAAAATTGCTCAAGTCGCTCAGCAACAATGGAAAGAGGTGTTGGGAGTCAACGTTGATCTGCAAAGTCATGACGGAAAAGTCTTCTACAATCATTTAAAAAATAAGAACTACCAAATCGGGATAGGATCTTGGTTTGCCGATTTTCGCGATCCGATTTCTTTTTTAGAAGTTTTTAAATACAAAGAAAATGGAACAAATAATACCCAGTGGGAAAATACCGATTACATTTCCCTTCTGGATCAATCTTCGGAATCAGCTCATCCCATGCATCGCGAAAATTTATTGATGCAGGCAGAAAAAGTATTAATTCAGGAAATGCCTGTGGTGCCCTTATTCTATGCTTCTTATAACTATCTTAAGCATCCATCAGTCAAAGAGGTTTATTTTTCCGAATTGGGATATCTCGATTTCAAGCATGCTTATATTGATTCTAACCCCTCAAGGGAATAAAAAGTGTTCGTGTATTTTGTCAGAAAAGGCTTAGCCTTTTTCTGTTCATTACTGGCAATCGCGACCCTCACCTTTTTTTTCATGAAAATGGCTCCCGGAGATCCCTTCAGTGAAGAACAAGCCATGCGGCAAGACATGCATGAAGTGATGCTCCAGCATTATGGGTTGCATCGCCCTTGGCTTGTCCAATATAAAGAGTATCTCCAAGGGCTCTTGCAAGGAGAATTCGGCTATTCCCTTAAATATCACGGGCGCAGTGTCAATAGCATTATTCGGGAGGGTTTTCCAATTTCTGCCAAGCTGGGCCTGCAAGCTTTCTTCCTTGCGCTTGTATGCGGAATCAGTTTGGGAACTCTCTCAGCACTCAAAGCAAGCCAATGGCAGGATTCGTGTGTCCTTGTCCTCACTACCCTAAGCATCTCCATCCCCAGCTTCATTTTCGCAGCTCTTCTACAATATGCTTTGGCGATCTATTTCCCCCTCTTTCCTGTAGCCCGCTGGGGAACATTTGCGCAAAGCATCCTACCCTCTTTGGCCCTCTCGGCAGCTCCAATGGCTTTTATCACTCAGTTAACGAGAACTAATCTCTATGAAGTACTACAAACGGATTATATCAAACTCGCACGGGCAAAAGGACTCCCTTTTTCCGTATGGCTCTGCCGACATGCCCTGCGCAATGCGCTTCTGCCTGTTTTAAGCTATTTAGGCCCTCTCCTGGCAAATGTTCTGGTGGGCAGTTTCATTATTGAAAAAATCTTCAGTATTCCCGGACTTGGGCAATGGTTTGTCAATAGTGTAATTCATCGCGATTACCCATTGATTATGGGGCTGACCCTTTTCTATAGCATGATTCTTTTGGGAGCCGTATTTTTCATCGATCTGCTGTATGGAGTTTGGGATCCGCGCATCCGTCTGATTGCAAAGGAAGCCTTCTAATGCAAACAATTGGCTATAAACTAGGAAGAATGGGAGTCATCCTATTGTGCCCAATCGTTCTGCTTGATGTTCTTAGGACCTTCTTTGAGTGGATATGGCTATGAAACTCTCCATTTATCCTTTAAAAACCAGCCTCCTTCCACGCAATTTTGGTTTGGAACCGACGATTTGGGACGGGATATCTTTACGCGCGTGTGGTATGGAGCGCGCATCTCCTTAACCGTCGGCCTCCTTGCAGCTGCAATTGACTTAGGGATCGGCTTGCTTTGGGGAGGGATAGCTGGTTTCAGGGGGGGACGCCTTGATGAATTTCTCATGCGCATTGCCGATATTCTCTATTCGCTTCCCTATTTACTGATCGTTATTCTCTTAACCGTTATCCTGGGTTCCGGTTTATCTTCCCTTTTAATCGCCATTACTTTAACAGGATGGGTCACAATGGCGCGCATTGTGCGAGGGGAAATTTTATTGCTCAAAGAAATGGACTATATCCTGGCTGCACGGGCATTAGGGGCTGGCCGAGGGCGCATTTTATTTCATCATTTATTCCCCAATGTCAAAGGTCCTATTTTCGTAACCCTTACTTTGACAGTACCCTCTGCTATATTTGCTGAAGCATTCTTAAGTTTTTTAGGACTGGGCCTGCAAGCACCCCTAGCCAGCTGGGGAACAATGGCTAGCGAAGGGCTTCCTGCACTGCAATTTTACCCTTGGAGGTTATTCTTTCCGTCATTATTAATCAGCCTCACTATGCTTGCCTTCAACTTAATAGGAGAAGGTTTAAAGGCATCTTTTGGGAAAACAAATAAATTTCTAAGGGAAAATACCCATGACGCTTCCTTTACTTGAAGTCAGCAATTTACACTTAACACTTCATACTGCTGGAAATCCTCACAAAGTCTTGCATGGCATTTCTTTTGCACTCTATCCTGGAGAAATTGTCGGTCTTGTCGGAGAATCGGGATGTGGGAAAAGCCTGACGGCCTCTGCCCTACTAGGTTTACTTCCCCCTTGCCATCAGCTATCAGGCTCTATTTGGTTTGAGGGGATGGACATTCTTTCTTCGCCCGAAGAAATTTCCTGCTTGAGAGGAGTCCGTATAAGTGCGATCTTTCAAGATCCGGCCCTTGCGCTCAATCCGGTTATCACCATTGGCAAACAATTGATCGAAGGACTTTGCTACCACAAAAAGATTGGCAAAAAAGAAGCATTTGCTAAAGGAATGGAATGGCTGCAACGTGTGGGGATTAGCGATCCTTTCGAACGTATGCACCAATATCCCCATGAGTTGAGCGGGGGGATGAAGCAGCGCATCCTCATTGCGATGGCACTGATTTGCCAGCCAACATTGTTAATTGCCGACGAGCCGACTACAGCCTTGGATCTCACTGTCCAGGCTCAAATCCTCGACCTTCTCCAACTGCTCCAGCGGCAAGAAAAAATAAGCATTTTACTTATTACACATGACTTAGGAGTTGTGGCGCATACTTGCCAACGGGTGATGGTCATGTATGCAGGACAATTAGTGGAAACGGGAGTCTGTTGACCAGGTATTGACAACTCCGCAGCATCCCTACACACAAGCTCTTCTGCAGTCCAGAAAAAGCTTAGAAAAACCTCTATACCCAAGAGGTCTGATATGAATCTTCCTCTCCTGCAAGTACAGCATTTATCTAAACAGTTTCGCATAGGACGCCATTTGATGCATGCCGTCAGAGATGTGTCTTTTTCTTTAGCATCGGGGAAGATTCTTGGTTTAGGAGGGGAAAGTGGATGCGGAAAATCGACACTTGGAAAATTGCTCATGCGTCTGATTGAGCCTACAAAAGGATCTATTGCTTTTGAGGGGCAGGATCTTTGGCGGCTCAACTCGCAAGAGATCAAATCATGGCGCAGTAAAATTCAGATGATTTTCCAACACCCTGCAGCCTCGTTGAATCCCTGTTTTACCGTTGAAGATACCCTTTCTGAATCCTTGACCATACATGGTTTAGCAAAGGGAGCGGAGCGGGCAAAACGACTGGCAGAACTTCTCTCGGAAGTGGGTCTAACGGAAGATTATCTCAAACGTCTGCCCCATCAATTAAGCGGGGGGCAAAAGCAAAGAGTATCCATAGCCCGCGCTTTAGCCGTCGAGCCTCGCCTGCTCATTTGCGATGAGCCCTTTGCCTCCTTGGATGTGACCGTCCAAGTACAAATTATTCATCTGTTGGTCCGTTTACAAAGAGAGAAGTTGTTGACCTATGTGGTGATATCGCACGATCTTTCCGTGCTGCGTTATTTAACACATGACCTGGCGATCATGTATTTGGGAGAGATAGTCGAATGGGGCCCCAGTGCAGAGGTTTATGAAAAGCCTCTCCATCCCTACACTCAGGCCCTTGTTTCAGCTGTTTTATCTTCTGATCCTGTTAAAGAGCGGCAGCGCTCCCGCATCATTCTGATGGGAGAAACTCCCAGTCTCATCCGCCCGACGCAAGGCTGCCCGTTTTTTTTCACGCTGTCCGCATGCCCAGCCGGTATGCAAAAAAGTGAAGCCCCATTGGCGAGAAATCAAGCAGGACCATTTCGCGGCTTGCCACAACTATGAATGAGTCTGGAGGGCTCTAATTGCAACAGCCCAGCACGGATTTTCATTCAGATTTTTCATTTAATAAATTTTGAAATGACTCATGTGAAGCTAAAATTTCTGTATGACTTTTCATCTTCATCAGATGACCATTCGCTGAGTGTGGAAGTTAAAGCATTAAGATATTCAATATCAAGAGGGTACCCCTTGCGAATAATAACTGTATTATCATCCAGAATTTCATAAACGATTTGATCTCTGGCTTTTAATTTTAATGCCTCGCGGACTGACTTAGGCACTGTTGCTTGATATTTTGAAGTAAGCTGTGCTATCGCTTTTTGCATGTTAATACCTCCTAACAATTCTCATTGTAATACAGTATTACTTTTTTACAACAGATATACATTTTTCTGTAACAGTTCAGACACCCCTCCTTCGTCGGGGTATCTGAGCAAAAAAGGTAATCAGGCCGTCTCGGCCTGCTTCTAAAGCGCTCAGATACCCCGACGAAGGAGGAGGTGTCTGAACTATTACCTTTTAAAACATTTATGCATCCAATAATAAAGAACAACAAAAAGTTTTGACATCACAGTTGATATTATTCTTCTGTAATTGCGGAAAAGACTAAAACACGTAATATCTTTTTGTGGACTAATGAACTATTTGTTTTCGCTTGATTAAAAGATACATTACACACTTGATAACAATCATAGAGATATTTATAATTCTGAGTAGTTTCTCAATTAAGATTAGGCAGCAATAGGGAAGTTCTCGTGAAAACGGCTTTTCATGTGGCAACTGCCTTTCGGATAATTTTGCCATGAAATGGTTTTACCCTTAAACTACAGCGGAAATTATATGATGAATATTTATTTAAATACATCTGTCAAATATGCTATGACCTCAATAAGACAGAGTATCTTGCCCAAATTAGCTGTAAAATACAAAAGAATCATTCTCATTGCTACTTTGGCTTTAAGTTTTTTGGCAGCTTGTTATTTGATCCGTCGCTTCTGTAAATTCACGAGTAAAAAATTACAAAAAATTAATGAAAAAAATCAAGTAAAACCCTATCGCTATAGGGGATTAGGACGTATATGTTGCAAGCATCTAAATGACGCAGACATCCAAAATTTGCCGGAAGATCTAAAGAAGCTTGATCTAAAATTTTGTCACAATCTAACCGATACAGTCCTCAAAAACTTGCCAAAAGATCTGAAGAAACTTGATCTAACAGGTTGTCACTGGCTTACTGATGCTGCCATCCTGGATTTACCCCCAGGACTTAAGAAGCTTGATCTAACATATTGCTCTAAGTTAACAGATAATGGGATCAAAGACCTGCCCGTAGATCTCAAAAAGATCTCTCTATTATGCTGTGATAAACTTACCGCTGCTGCCATCAAAAATTTACCAAGAGATCTTAAAGTACTTGATCTATCAAGTTTCTTAAGGCTAACCGATGCGGCCATCAAAGATTTGCCCCAGAATCTAGAAGAGCTGAATCTTAGTGAGAACATACGGCTTACCGATGCTGCCATCAAAGATTTACCCAAAGGGCTTAAAGAAGCTTAATTTTAGAAGCAACAACTTACCAGATGCGGCCATCAAGAATTTGCCCAATGGTCTTAAAGAGCTTAATCTATCGTATAGTTACCAACTAACCGATGCGGCCATCAAAGATTTGCCCAAGGATTTAGAAAAGCTTAATCTAGGATCCTGCCCATGCTTAACCGATGCAGCCATCAAGGATTTGCCCAACGGTCTTAAAGAACTTGATCTATCAAGTTCAAGTTACTATAAGTTAACGGATGCTGCCATCAAGGATTTACCTAAAGAGCTTAAGAAACTTGATCTAACTTCATGCCACATAACCGATGCTGGCATCATAGATTTGCCTAAGGAGCTAGAAGAGCTGAATCTATCAATTTGCTATAACTTAACGGATGCGGCCATCAAGAATTTGCCTAGGGGTCTTAGACAGTTTTCTTCGCCCCCCTGTCTTACCAATACTACCATTAAGGATTTGCCCAACGGTCTTGAATCGCTTTCCCTTTCTTACTGCAAAGAACTAACGGATGCTGCCATTAAGGACTTGCCCAACGGTCTTAAATCGCTTTCCCTTCCTGATTGCAAAGAGCTAACAGATGCTGCCATCAAAAATTTGCCCAAGCATCTTGAGAAGCTTGATCTACAAGCATGCATCAAGCTAACCGATGCAGCCATCAAAGATTTGCCCAACGGTCTTAAAGAGCTTAATCTATCAGGATGCTATAAGTTAACGGATGCTGCCGTCAAGGATTTACCCGATAGTCTTGAAGAGCTTAGTCTACATAATTGTTACAATTTAACTGATGATGCTCTCAAGTATTTGCCAATAAATCTTAAATGCATTTCTATATGTGGATGCTATAAGCTAACGCGTGCTGCCATCGTGAATTTACCAAAGAACCTTATCGTACAATATACCTAAAAAACCTGATTCACTCTGCTAGCCTTTGGGTAGGATCATCGGGCAAAAACCCACCTGCCTGCATCTGCCACAGATGCGCATAATGCCCTTGTTTAGCCATAAGTTCAGTATGCGATCCTTCTTCCACCACTTTCCCTTGGTCGAAAACAAGTATGCGGTCCATTTTGGCAAGCGTTGAAAGGCGGTGGGCAATGACAATGGTTGTGCGATTTTGCATCAGACGCTCTAAACTCTCCTGAATATAATTTTCAGTAACCGAGTCAAGCGATGATGTGGCTTCATCAAGAATAAGAATGGGAGAGGCCGCTAAAATAGCTCGTGCAATGGCGATTCTTTGGCGCTCCCCACCCGAGAGCTTAGTCCCACGTTCCCCAACCAGCGATGCATACCCTTTAGGACATTTTTTGATAAATTCATCACAATGGGCCAGTTTGGCGGCTTGAATGATTTCTTCCTTGGATGCCTGGATATTGCCGTACTGAATATTTTCTTCTAAGGAGCGATGAAAAAGAAGCGGGTCTTGTGGGATAAGAGCTACCTGTTTACGCAGCGAATCGAGTGTGATATGAGCGATATCCTGTCCATCAATCAATATTCTTCCCTTTTCAATGGGATAGAACCTTAAGATCAGATTGACAAAAGTCGATTTTCCTGCTCCAGAATAACCTACAAGCCCTACTTTTTCACCCCCTTTGATATGCACATCTTTGTTATCAAATAACTTTTTCTCGCCATACTGGAAAGAGACATTTTCGAAGACGATCTCTCCCTTTGTGAACTACAAGAGGTGGTGTATGGGGAGGGTCGATGACATCTTGCGGATCATGCATCACAGAGAGGGCCTGACTGGCAATCCCAACAGATTTGAAAAACTGCGGCATCAGATCACCGGCAATCCATAAAATCATCACCACATTAAAGGTTGTATTAAAGACTTGAATCACTTCTCCTGTAGAGATTTTGTTTTGCGTCCAAAATAGAATCAGAAAACCATTCAACGTAATAATCGCCTACAAGAAATAAGAGCGAAAGGGACAAAAGCATCCACGCAACGTAATATTGGGCGCTGATAGTTTTTCTCTTGTTCTATCTTTTGATAGTGAGCAATGCGACAGATTCTCAAATTGAAAACGGGAGAAGAGATTCACAGCAAAATTATTCGTAAAACTATCAACGATTTTTCCTGCAAGTGTACTGCGCGCCTCACCATGGACATTAGAATATTCCACACATTTTGAAGTAAAAAAGAAGCAGATCGTAAAATGGATCACAATCCAAACACGCCAAAATCATCGCAAAAATGGGATTGACTCGGAAAAGAACAAAAGAATTAAGATGGACGAAGCCACAGCAGGAATAAAAACCATCAAATTTTGAAGGATCGAAGTGACTTGAGTGGTCATGTCGCTGATTTTATTAGATAGACTTCCGGCAAAGTGTTCGTTAAAGTATTTTGGGGAGTGGTGTTGAATATGATCAAACATCGCCATGCGGATATCGGCTTCTAATTTAGGAAATGCGCGGGCACGTAAAAAATCGCGGCAACGAAAACAAAACTCTACGAAAACCCACAAACAGACTCCTGCTACCAAAAGCCATTTTAGAGATGCCCAAGCGCTTGTTCGATCCATATCATACTGTGTCAGTGTGTCTATAATTAATCGCAAGAGATAAGGCCATACTGTGGAATCAAGTGACCATGTAAGAGAAAGAAAGAAAATAAAGAAAAAACTCCATGGCTGCAAGCGTACGAATTTCCAAATAAAAGAAATTAGACTCTTGACCGGTATTGCAGTAGAAGTGGTTTTCATTGATTGTGGTGGATAAATAGTGCAATGATAAATTCATTCTATCATTAAAATCCAATAAAATCCAGTAGCATCTTGATCAGAAATCCTTTAGTATCTCAACGGCTACTTTCTTGTTATTAGTAATGTGGACCGGCTTACGATCATTAAACCCCAGGGCTTTGGGGAAAAAATCCATTCTTCAGGTTGCTTGTGTAAATATTTTGTGATGATTGAAATGTATGACGGCTGCTTCAAAAAAAAAGCTGATAGGCGAATATTAGATGCGTTATTTTTAATAGGAATTTTATTTTTTTTTGCTGAAATATATTGCTTAAAGCAATCTGCAATGAACCTAATAAGGAATATGCGGTCTTTCATGGTCAATTCTAATGTATCCGTGGAATCTTCCTTTTGCAATTCTTGATGGAAATATTTAAAAGTTGATAGAAAAATATTTCCACTTTCTTCAGTAGGACTCGAGAGAAAGCTGGCATAAATTCGACCAACATTGTGTAGTTATAGGGTGAGTTATTTGAGAATGGTCTGCAGTCTTTTTTGCCAGAGATTCTGCATCGATAAAAAACCCTGCTTCTATCAAAAGGTTATTAAACTTTATTGGATCAAATTCGCTCTTTAATGCATCAACCAAAGTAGTAGAAAAGATAAACCTCAATGCATTGCGAGCAGCTTCTCTATTGCCTTGAATCAAATGAATTTCTGGCTTCTATTAAAATGAGACAGGATCTTGAGGTAATGAGTGTGCTCACCCCTATTTTTATCAGCTGGAGTCAAACGCTTTGCGTCAATTTTTAACAAAATATCTTTATAAGCTACATTCAGGTAATTTTTAAGTTTAGAACTAACCTCGAGAGCTTTTGTAAAATTTTTTTGGCTTAAATATAAATGGATCAACTTACGCCCGACATACACATCGCGATTTTCTTCTTTTTCATACACAAACATACAAATTTCCAAAGCATTATTTGTTGATCCATAAATATCGAACCATGCAGCTTTGAGTGCCGGTTTTAAAGGAATTCCAAATATGCCTGTTTTACATTCTTCTAATTGGCAAGCCTGATTAGAGGTTAATTTCTTAAGTTCTTGCTCAATCTCAATTGAAGAAAATTCAATGGATAAACGGGAATTTAATTCTTCAAATTTTTTTGTATAGAAATCAATCAAGCACTTTTTTAAGATCCTTCGCATTATTGGATAAAAGATTTTTTGAATAAATCTGATAAGATTCTAGCCATGCATTGCAAAATTCTTCAGGGTCACTTAGGGAAGCCAACCTTAGGATGATATCTTCAATTCTAACTTTATCTGCTCCATCCAGTGCTTGATTATTTTGAACACGAAGGGGAGATGATTGAGGCTGAGGGAAAGAAGCACCAACATTTGCAAGTGTCGTGCTACCGACTTGGGATACAGCCTGTACGCTTGATCCGTGACCGAAATTAGCATTTGGAGATGATGATGAAGGATTATTTTGATAGTTGGGATAATAGTAAGGCCGACTGGTTTCTTCCATAACATCCTTGATTTTAGATTTGTCATAAATTATGCAAATTATCGATATAAAAATCAAACTAATGTTAATTATATAATTATATATACACAATGGATGCAATTAAAAATGTCGGGATTATATTTTTTTACAAAGAGAAGCGTCGTGGAAAAATCTTCAGAATTACAATAAATGATGTCTTAATGATTAACGCGGAGTTGCCCTATCCCTGGTGGAACCCCGTTCAGGAAGTAACTTTACTCGTAAAAATATATCCACCACAGAGATCACAGAGCTCACAGAGAGAGGTTTATGTTCTTATACGACGTAGATCTTCCTCTGTGAGCTCTGTGGTCTCTGTGGTTAATAATCTTTAAATAACACCCATCGATAACGTCCCAATTTAGGGAAGTTACTTGGGAGACGGGGAGTCAGAGTCATACTTTTACGCATAAGTTTTTTTGACAAAATTCTAGCATGGATTTTCATTCAGATTTTTCATTTAATGAATTTTGAAACGACTTATTTGATGCTAATGTCAGGATGAATGAGCCTAAAGGGCTCTATTGCAACAGCCCAGGGCATCGCCCTGGGTAAGGATAAAAATAAATTTGCAGCCTGTATGGTTGCTAGAAAGGCGCATTAATCACAAGATAAATTTTCATCCAATAATGTCGCTCTCTAGGCAGCCCTACAGGCTGCAGTATTGTTCTAAACTTTACCCAGGGCGGATGCCTTGGGCTGTGTGCAATTAGAGCCTTTTAGGCTCATTAAACAGGTTTATCTTTTTAATTATCATTAGAAATTTACTACCCTGCCATGCCAGACATCACGCGATTATTTAAGTCATAGATAATCCATAGGGGTCCCAATTGCGACGATAAACAGAACCACTATCATGAAATAAAACACAATCGTCTCCCAACGTGGTTTGGCTTCTTGTCCTAAGTGCAAAAAAAAGAGCAGCTGGAATATCGCCTGTGCAAGAGCTAAGGCAACAATCGTGAAAATTAAGGCATTGTCCTGATAATAATCTTGTTATCACGATCGAAAAGGAGGCTGTCGTCAATAAAAGCGAAGCTATGAACCCGATCAGATAAGACCTCAAAGTCCCATGATACTCCTTTTGGATCTCTTTCAAACTAAGGTCGGTACTCATATTAGATCACTCCCATCAAGTAAACAAATGTAAAGATGAAAATCCATACTAAATCTAAGAAATGCCAGAACATGCTAAAAACGACCATTCTTCGAAATGTGTCGACCGTCACACCGCATACATACACTTGGGTCATTAACACAGCCATCCATAACAACCCAATAGAAACGTGAAGGCCGTGCGTACCTACGAGCGTAAAGAATGCAGATAAAAAGGCGCTCCTTCTCCAACTATTTCCTTCTTGCACTAGTTGAGTAAATTCCCTTAACTCTAACACAACAAAGGAGGCACCCAGTAAAAATGCAACGGCAAACCAAGCAATGGCTTGATGTTTTCTATTCTTAAGCGCCGCCAACATACCAAGACCGCAAGTTACACTGCTGAATAATAGAATCATCGTTTCGATAAATGCGTTTGATAGGCTAAAGAGATCGATTGAACTGGGTCCGCCAAAGGTACTATGGCGGAAGACTGCATAGGTAGCGAAGAGGGATGTAAACAAAATGCAATCGGTCATCAGATACATCCAAAATCCCAAAACGGTTTTGGAAAAAGTATCTTGATGAGTATCAGGTAAGCTAGTATCGGCATTAGGTTCGGGAGTATGGTGAATAGTTAAAGAATTCATATGGCTTCCTGCCTTCTTAAGTGTTCCTCTTCTATTTCCTTCACTTCTGCAGCGGTGATGATTTCAAACTCATCCTTTCCAGAGAGGCGAATGATCAAGCATGCAATGATGGCAACAAAGCTGACGATAGCCAACCAGGCAGATATACCAAGTCATTGCAAAACCAAAAAGCAAGCTGAAAATACCAATATAAAGCCCAATAGGAGTATTTTTAGGCAAATGGATATCTTCGTAGTTTTTTTCAGGCTTAGGCGCTTCACCCCTCTTGATGGCCCATAAGGGATCGATTTGATTGACAATGGGGATAATGGCAAAATTATAGATGGGTGGAGGGGAAGGAATCGGACCATTCTAAAGTTCTGCCATTCCAGGGATCCCCTGTGAGATCCCAATTTTTCTTGCGCTCTTTAATGCTCTTAAAGAGACCGAAGATTTGGATGCACGCTCCGCATAAAATGATGAAAGCCCCGAATGCTACAATGATAAACAGAGGATGCCATCCGGTAGATGCATCATAGTGGTCTAAGCGCCTTGTCGCTCCCATAAAGCCGAGCATGTAGAGAGGCATAAAGGCGAGCAAAAATCCAATAAACCAGCACCAAAAGGCATACGATTCAATTTTTCATCCAAGAAGAAATCCTGTGAATTTGGGGAACCAATAGGTAAAGCCGCAGAAAAAGCCAAAGAGAACGCCGCCGATCACCATGCCATGAAAGTGGGCGATCAGGAACAAGCTATTGTGAACTTGGTAGTCGACAGGCGGGGAGGAAAGCAAAATGCCTGTCATCCCTCCAACGCTAAAGTTGAGTACAAAGGCAAAAAACCACAGCATTGGTGAGGTGAAGTGAACGCGTCCGCGAAATTTTGTAAATAGCCAGTTAAATATTTTGACACCCGTTGGAATCGCAATCAACATTGTCATGACTCCGAAAAAAGCATTGACATTTGAACTTGCCCCCATCGTAAAGAAATGGTGCAGCCAGACGATGAAAGGAAAGAAAAGTGATGATGATAAGAGCCCAGACCATGGAGACATAACCAAAGAACCGTTTTTCCGAGAAGGTGGGCACCACTTCAGAAAAGATCCCAAAAGCTGGCAGAATCAGAATATAGACCTCAGGATGTCCCCAAGCCCAGATGAGATTGACATACATCATGGGATTGCCTCCACCGCCTGCTGTAAAAAAATGCATGCCAAGATAGCGATCTAAAGTGAGCATGTAAAGCGTGGCAGTCAGAATGGGAAAAGCAAAAATGACGAGCACCATCGCACACAAGCCGCTCCAAACAAAGATCGGCATTTTCATCAAAGTCATGCCGGGGCAGCGCATTTTCAAAATCGTCACCAAGAAATTAATGCCTGAAATGGTACTCCCCACGCCTGCAATTTGCACAATCCATATCCAATAATCGACCCCCTCATCGGGGCTATATTCAATGCCTGAAAGTGGCGGATAGGCAAGCCATCCTGCGGCTGAAAAATTACCGATGGCAAGCGAGATGAGAGACAAGATGGCAGCCGCAGGCAAAAAGCCAGAAACCAAGGGCATTTAAAAAAGGGATAGGCAACGTCTCTCGCTCCAATTTGCAAAGGGACAATGAGATTCATGAGACCAAAGACGACTCCCATGCCGACAAAAAAAATCATGGTCGTACCATGAGCCGAAAAGACTTCTTGAAAGTGGCCAGCAGAAATAAAACCATGAGCATCGCCGACAGAAAGAGCTTGCTGTAGACGCATCATGAGGGCATCGGCAAACCCTTTGCAGAACATGACGAGGACGACGACGATGTACATGATGCCAATTCTTTTTGGATCGACAGTTGTCAGCCATTCTTTCCAGAGCCATTTCCAGCGTTTGAAGTAGGAAATGAGAGCCGATGATGCCGATGCCGCTTAACATCATGCCGATGACGGCAAAATTTTGACTGGATTCGTGCTTGAAAGCATCTAGGGTTAATCTGCCAAACATATCTTACTCATTTTTCTTTGGGGTGCATATATTTCATGATGATCTGATCGAAGAGATTGTCTTCTTTCAATTGATAAATGCTCTACAGGATTATTTTTACTTGGAGTGGCTAATTTATTGTATTCTTCCAAGTTGAGGACATTCGAGGATTGTTTTGCTGATTCCACCCATTGCTGATAATCTTCTTCCGTAGAGGCTCTAGTGATAAAATGCATCCCTGAAAATCCCTCTCCACTGAGGTTGGCAGAAGAACCTCTGAAGTCCCCTGCTTCATCGGCAATCAGATGCAATTCTGTTTTCATTTTGGGCATGGCATAAATTTGTCCGCCTAAGTGGGGAATCCAAAAGGAATTCATGGGAGCATCAGCAGTGATTTCAAAGTGGATGGGAGTTTGTTTGGGAATCTGCACAAAATTCACAGCTGGCAATTTTTTCTTCCGGATAGATAAACAGCCATTTCCACTGCAGGGCCACGACTTGGATCGTCATTGGTTTTTTGTCCGACTCGATGGGTTTGAAAGGGTCTAATTCATGGGTTTTGACCCATGTTAATACTGCCGATGATCAGAGTCAGAATACAAGGGAATCCCCCACCAGATATATTCAGCAAGGCGATTGTCGACCAAATCGGGATCATAGTTTCCTTTGGGGTTGTGGGCTCTGTATTTCCAGGAGAAGATAAAAGTCAGAATGTAGACAGGGATGATGACAAGCAGCATGATCGCTTGAATGATGAAAAGAAGATTGCGTTCTTCAAGGGCAATGATCCCTTTGGGAAACAATACAGCGATATTTTCGCGAAAGTAAAGGATCGTCAAAGGCTGCATAATCAAGATGAGGGCCAGAATAAAAGCTGTAAAGAGCAGCATTAGAGGTAAAAATTTTGATCCCTTTTTCTTCATCTTTCCGAAAATCCCCTAACTTTTTTCACCATATGAGTTAAAACCTGCGTGGTACTGCTTGCAGTATATACACCATAAATTTTTTCTATCGAAAGTCAAGTAAAATTTTTGAAATTTGGTGTTTTTTTTCTTCACCTTAAAAAAAGATTGGACATGGACGAGTTGGACTATTTGGACGAATTGGACGAATTGAACAGAACTGGATATACTGGACCAATGTCCAAATTGCCATGTCCAAATGAGACGATTGCATAAGTGACAATAATTTATTTTAAATATTTTTATAACTAAATTATTCACATTGAGTTATGTCTTAAAATTAGCAAAAATAGCCAAAATGACATAAAAAATAATAATAGCCCTCAAACCATATCGAGAACTGGCTTAAAATAATTTATTGTCACTTATGCAATCGTCTCAAATAGTCCAAATAGTTCAACCCGTCCAATCTTATGGGACAAGCTCCTAAAACCACTGTTATAACACCACCTTCTGACTCGAGGATGCTTTGTCACAAAACGATCGGTGGCTCTGCTGCTACTGTTCTAATATGCTCGCTAGCTCGTGCTTCTTCACGTTTCTTGAGTTGTTCCATGAACGTAGGAAGTTTACTATCTATCTTGCTTCTATCTTGATCAGTAATAGATATGAAGTGTTCCGGGCTTTTTGCAAACTCTTCCATTAAACTTTTAAATTGATCATAGGTTTCTCTAACATTCTCATTACTCCTTTTATCTAAAGTGTTGGCTCTGGCAGCTATGAAAAGTCCACCTAAGACCTCTCCAGCTGTATGATATTGGCCGCTTTGCATAAAAAATGAAATTGCTGTGAAAACTTTTTTGAATTCTTGGTAATCCCTTCCCTCTTGAGTATTTAAATCGGTGGGTGGTTCTCTAGGAGGCCTAAGTTCCGCATATTTAGCTAGAGGCTTTAAAAGTTTGGTCAGCTCTTCATCTCCCATTGAAAGGACCATTCCCGCAACAACGTCCACTGTAGTTCCTGAAATGCTGCATATAGTGCGTAAATTATTTCTTTGCATGATTGATGCTACAGATTCCATTGAAGCCATTTCTTGCAATGGCATTTTCTGTTTTGTAGATTTATTAAATTCAACAGCAATTTCATCTGTTATACCTTTAAGAACAGCATTTTGAGATTCACCAAGCCTTTGTTTAAATGCCCTTAGAATCGTCGCTTCTTTTCCCTTCCCTTCCCTTTAAATTCTCATCAATCGCGGTTTTAAGTAACTCTCCTGGATTATTTGCAAAATCCAATAAAGCACTATCAAGCCCTTTTCCTAAGCGTAAAATAGTGATGGGTACTGCTCCGTGTCTTAATATATGCTCTTCACCCTCAATCGCCTTAGTTAAAAGTTGCGTAGGATAATTATCCAGGGCTAGAAATTCAGTAGCAAATTTATCATCACTTCTATTAGGCATAACCGCAAAACTATTTTTCTCACCGGGATCTCCTCCAACAGATTTCGCTATTAATCCGGTTGTGTTTCTATCAGGCCTGAATAGATATTTTTTTTGTTCATCACCCGTTGCTACCAATTGACCGTTTTCATCCCTTACTTTTATATACAATTCTGGCAATCTTCCCCTTTCTCCACTCGTAGTTGCTCTAGTTTGGAGCTGCTGTATTTGAGTCTTATAGGAGTCCAATACACTAACTGCTAATTGTGCTAATTCATGTGAGTTTAATTCTGTAACTGGAGTTGTGCTTTTAGTACTTGCGTCTAGTTCTTTTACCAAGAAATCGAGCATTTCTTTTCTTCTCTCACCTTCAGTTAACTGCAAAGCGATATTAGATTTTATCGTCGCGTTGTCCACTTCTGCTAATAAAGGATTATCTCTCATTCTTTTTTCAAATGTAGCTATTTGTTCAAACCTTGTTTCATCGATTAATCCATTTTTTATCATTGTACTTTTTAATAAATCACGGGATATCATTTTAGATTCCAATAGATAATCATGTACCAGTTGTCCTAATGTAGCTTGTAGCTGAACTGAAGCTAATTCAACACCTGCTGGGTGACGTATAGTGGGATCGAAATGCTGTGCTAAATTATTTTCAAAATAATTTAGCATTTCTTTAAATGACTCTTTAAATTTTTCATTCTTTTCTAAATGAGAATCATTCCTAGCTTTTAATTCTTTCTTAATATTATCATGGTATTCAGGATATTCGCTCTCTAATGCTGGTAAAAATTTTGCATCTAATTTGTCATTAAGGTTTTTTTCCGTTAAATCCTCCCTTCCTATTATCTTTTTCATATCATCCAATAAAATACCGGCATCTTTCCACGTCAAATCTGTCACTTTTTCCATTTGAAATTTTGCACTTCCCCCTAAATTACTCCATTCCTCCTTCCATCCTGGATTTTGAAAACTCCCTACCCCGCCTTGTTTTCCGTCAAAGCCCTTATTCATAAGTCCAGCAAGAGAAGATAATAAAAAACAGTCGTCTGGTTTTTCTAAATTTGCATTTTCGAGTACACCTAGCACACTTTTATTCATTGCTAAAAACTGATCTTTGGGTGATTTATCTTCAGGCATAATAGCGCTCATCATTACACTTTTTGAACGCGCGATGGCAGCCATTAAATAAGCTTGATCCTTGGCAGCTGTTCTATTTGCCTTCGGTCCTTGTGCTGTTTTCATATCAGGCTGTCTAAAATACGCTGGGCTCTCTTTTGCACCTACAGCCATTTCGGGTTTTTGACGAGTTCCTATTTCAGGAGCTTCGCGCGAAAGCTCTATTTTTTCTTTGGGTGTAAATTTCTTTTTTGCTTGGACCTCAGGGCTACTAGGTTTTAAACCTGAAAAGTTCTTATGCATTTCTAGCATTTTCTTTTTTGCTGCTTCTAACCCTCTTTGCTTATCAGTGTATCCACCTGCCATAGCAATTTTTTTCAACTCCTTTACTCGAGGTCCTAATTCCCGCTTGCTTTCTGCTTCACGCAATTCTTCCCTTGATCTATTACTAACTTCGGGACCTAGATGGGGTCCCTTTGTTGGCTGGATGACTCACCGCCTAGTTTTCCTGTTTCTTGTATTGGTACCTCTTTATTAGCCCCAGTTTGTGATGGTTCTATTGGAGATGGTTCTATTGGTTTAATTTCCATAGTTCCTCCTTAATCAAGAAAAAACAATTATAATTCCTATAAACTATTATAAAATAATTTATTTTTAATTTGTAATATGATTAAATATATTTTATTATTTTATTTAAAATATTGATGATTAAATAGATTTATGAATTTATTTACATCTGGTGAAATGTATGATAAGTAAGAATACACATCATAATTATAAAGGAATAAACTGCAATAACCAGAGCTATAAGTAACAATGGATATAGACAAAAAATTTAGTGTATAGGACAATAAGATTGAAACTCAATTTCAAAAAGGATGTTTATATGAATAGAATAGAAGCAGGAGATATCATTCATAGTATCCATGAAATGACAGATCAGGTTAAAAAAAATGATTATGATGAGGATAAAATTGTAAATTTAGTACTAGATATATTCCTGGCACATCAATCTAAGGATATAAGTGATAAGAACAACTTTATTGGGGCCATCCATGAATTGGAATCCTCTCTAAATTTATTATCTAAAAAAACTCAAAAAGTCACCCAAGCAATAACAGCGCTAACCTCAATAGAAAAAGATAAACAATTATCCGAAAATTTAATTTCGGATATTGCAAAAAACCTGCCTGCCCGTACTTCTAAAGAATTGGACGGTCAGTAGAGATTTTTAAGGCCTTCTAAAGCTTGATTCTAATTCGTTCCCTGCTTTTGCCCGATGGATGAGTTCCATAGAAAGCCTCTTGAAGAGCTGCGTCTTTCACAAGAAGAGATCCGATTGATCGTCCGCATTTAACATCTTTATATTTAAATAGTATGAGTGAAGAGGAAATTAATGATATCCTATCCCATTGTAAAAATCTCAAAATTTTATATATTGAAAGTGACAATATAAAGGAAATTTCTAATTTACCAAAAAGCTTGGAAATATTGACATGCCGATCATGTGAAAACTTGGAAGAATTTTCCTATTTGAATGAAGGTTTGAAAGGCTTCAATGCACCATTGTCCTAATCTAAAAAAACTAGTAGATTCTCTCCCCAAAGCTTAGAGGAATTTGATTGCAGCGGATGTCAAAACCTTACAGAAATTCCCATTCTTAATGAGAAATTGAAAAAATTTACGCTGCGCGGAATGCCCAAATATAGATCTTCCCAATCACCTTAATAAAGACTTAAAAGAATTCAATTGCAGTGATGTTCAGTGCAAAGATTGCCGCTATTCCCTGAAGGTTTAGAATATATCGAATGTACTGATTGTCAAAATCTAGTGGAAATTACCTCTCTTTGCCAAGTACTTTACAGACCCTTGATTGCAGGCGGTGTTCAAATCTTGAGGATATATTAATCGACCAGAAGGACTTAAACTTAACGCAGATGAGTGTGAGAAATTGAAAGTCTAAACATATGCAATGCGTTCTGTATTCTTTTTCATGATCGCATGAAAGAATTGGCTTGCAAGTTGTCCGAGCTGAGGGTTGCATATTGTTTGATATTGACTATTATTTCCGCTTATTTGTATACTTATATGTATACAAGGGGATAGTTATGGCATTAACAGCTAGAATTTCCGGAGAAAGTGATGATATTCTGAAAGAATTAGTCAATAAAACAGGGAAATCAAAAATTGAAATTATTGATGAAGCTCTTAAATCTTATCGCTTTCACGAAAGAATGGGTTACTTGATAAGGAATATGAAAGGCTTAGATCCAACAAAAAAGCTTGGAATCAAGAATTAGAAGAAAGAAAAGATTTAGAAGGAACTTTATACAGCAACCTGTCTCAAACTTGGAATTTGGACCGTGCCAAAGCCCGGGGTTGGACGATCGTAAGTCGGTCCATATTTCTTAATATTGACCGACTTACGATCGTCCAACCGCGGAGCTTTGGCACGGGACCAAACCAAGTTTGAGACAGGTTGCGGTATATTCGATGGCCTTGAAGAATAATGAAATACAACCTTTACAAGGTGATGTTTGGCTATTTGATCCGGACCCAACGAAAGGAAATGAAATTGGAAAAAAGATCAGACAGTGTTTAGTTATTTCTAATAATGAATGGAATAAAATTCGCTCTGGACTAGTTATAGTTGTTCCTTTAACCAGCGTAAAAAAGGGAATTTCTACTCATGTTCAGATTGATCCGCCTGAAGGAGGTTTATCTGTAGAAAGTTTTGCGGTATGCGAGCAGGTCCGTTCTATTAGTAAAGAGCGTTTGATTAAAAAAACTGGGTCAGTATCCAGGCAAATTTTGCAGGAAGTATTCTCTTGGATTATAGATTTGATTTGTTTAAATTAATCCAATGTGTACGGTTATTTAAGAGATAACCACGAGATCGATATCAGGGGGTAGAAGTTCAGCAGTCTCTTGTGCAATATTACCGCGCAACAATTGCAGCATCACACTATGCCGAGGGCGCCCTAAAATAACGCGTGATACTTTCAATTTTCTGGCCGATTCAACAATCGTCTCAGTAGGAGAATCACTCACTACATAGAAGAATTTAATCGTGATGTCGCTGGCATGGTCCTTCGCATAATCGAAAATTTGACAAGCCTGTTCATCATCAAGCCAATTGCGATGGCGATCCTCTTCCGTAATGACCTTTTGCTCTCGGATAAATAAAATATAGAGGGGCTGTTGATGTTTTTTAGCTTCTTCAAGGGCAAAATTAAGGGTCTTGCCAATTGAGGTTACAGCACACAGTATTGCACCCTCATGTAAAGGGGTGCGCGTATCATCTGTGAATAAAGAGGCATGCCTCAGCTTCACTTTCTTCAATGCCCATTGCTTCTGCCTGCGTTCCACGACCCAAGCACGTAATATCAGTCCAACAGTCATGACAGAGAAGGCAAAACGGCGCGCCTCAGGTTTATCTATGAGCAGAGTCAACTCAATCGCCATCATAATGAAAAAAGTGGTCCACATCACCGTACGTTCAAGTTTTCCCAAAGGAAGAGTCCGGTCATATGCTGTGACCCCCAAATTAGTGGCTATTGCACCCACAAACCCTACAGCATAAAGATTAGCCAAAGAAGCTACATCGTGAACAAATAAAAGAATTACAGCGGGGATTA
>CAWCVY010000069.1:0-71926 GCA_963799115.1 uncultured Chlamydiae bacterium
AGAATATGGGTAAGTAAGAAAAACAAAGTCGGGCCTAGGTTGGAGACCAGCTCTAGGCTGCACTTTTTTAAATTTTCCAGCCGATGGCGAATGACAATAGTTGGAGGAAAAGATTGCATTTTTGAGGATTTTCCCGTAATTTATAAATTGTGTATTTTATACTTCTCTTGAGCATTATTTCAAGAGAAGAACAAAATGATCCAAATAATTTAAGGACCCGTTCCCAGGCTTAAGAGGCCGTCAGTAAATTAATGAAAGTGAGAAAATATGGAATTTTTGTTCAGATCTTTTTGTCCAGTTTTTGACATACTTGGAGTACGAGGTCGGCAAGAACTTTTGGTCAGAAAAAGAGATGAATGTGAAAGGGCCATTTTATCACTTTCATTAATTTGCTGACAGCTCTCTAAGGACTTGTTCACTTATTCGAAAAAGCAGTATTGAATATAAACAAGACCTAGTACACCCGGGATGGTTCAAAGGAAGACCTTATGAAAAAAATGAAAGGGCTGTTATTCACTGGTATTTTATTGTTAAGTTCGACTTTGCTGGCTCAACCGAACAATTATTCACCGAATAATTATTCACCGAACCCTTATGCCAACTCACCCAATCCCCCATCATTCAATTCCGCTTCTGTTGGATCCATCAATTGGGCTAAAAGTTACACAGATGCTGTCGCCTTGTCACAGTCGACATCTAAGCCTATCGTCATTTTATTTACAGGGACCAAATTGGTGCCCTGCGTGTATGAAGCTTGAACGCGAGGTTATTTCAAATCCAGAATTTGCCCAAGCAGTTGGCCAAAAATTTGTCTTTTTAAAAGCTGAATTTCCCGCTTATTCTGAGGACTCTATGACGAGCTCCCCCGTATAAAGCCCTTCTGGATCGCTATGGAGTAGATGCTTTTCCTACTATGGTCGTTGTCAATGCGAACGGACAACTGCTTTTTAAAGTAAATTATCGTAGTGGAGGCGTGAGAGCATACGCTCAAGAGCTATTACAAAAGCTTGGCCAGAGATGATTGCAAAATTGGACTAGTGCAAAATTGGACTAGTTGGACTAGTTGGACTAGTTGGACTAGTTGGACTAGTCAGCTAGTCGGACAAATTCCATGTCCAACATGTCCAACTGGTCCAACCCGTCCAATCGGTTAAGACTGGCAGGATAGAATTACATTATTCAATGGTAACCTCATCCATTAAATGTTCATGTTCAGTTTTATGCTGTTTTTTTTTCATGCTTTTTAGCCCGACGTTCTTTTAGCGACATCGTGGGTTTTTTTCTCTTTGATCTTTCCTGGTGCTTTACTTCCCTTGACATAAAAGCCTCCTTTTTACATTACTACACCTTTTATTCTTCTATAATTAAATAATTAATTTGTCAAAACTAGTAACTAAAAGCAGTTATTAATTAGAATTGGAGACACAGAGGGTATTCTCTGTGTCTCTCCGAGCCCCCGCCTCCGCGTTAAGCATTCTGCCCCCAAAAAAACAATTCTTCAGGTTGTTATAGTCTCTACCTCCAATCGGTCATGCGCAAAAGCTCTTTGGGGATCTCAAATAAAAAACGAGAAGGACGGCTGGCTGTGTCTTTACCCATCCGCTTGCGCTGCCGAGCCATACTCAAGGTCAGGTATTGCTTGGCTCGTGTCATTGCCACATACATTAATCTTCTCTCTTCTTCAACCCCCACCTCCCGTAAGCTTTTTTCATGGGGAATAATGTGATCTTCCAAACCTACTAAAAAACAGGCAGGAAATTCCAATCCCTTAGCACTATGGAAAGTCATTAAGTGAAGGCAATCCTCATGCTGACGGCTTTTGTTGGCTTGCATCACTCGATGATCTAAAGTTAAGCCTGAAATAAATCCTGCTAAAGAGCGATCGACATCAAGGCAACCCCTAGCCTTTTTCTTCAAATTCTGCTAAAGAAGCCAAAAATTCTTGCACATTTTCGGTTTTGAAATCGCGCATTTGCTGGCTTTTGACACCTCTTCCTTGATGGCTCGCTGATAATCTATGCGCTTAATCAACCATTCCAAAGAATCAGTTAAAGTTCTTTGCGTAAAACGGTCATCGGCTTCTTCTAGAACGGCGATAAATTCTTCAAGTCCTTTACGCCCTTGGGAAGCGATCGATAAAGAAGCATAGATTGAGTCCTTCTTTACAACCCCAATAAGAACATTCCACAAAGGAATTTGATTTTGACGATTAAAAGACGTCAGCTTATCTAAAGTCTCTTCGCCAATCCCTCTGCGGGGTTGATTGATAATGCGCAATAAAGCTTCCTGATCCAAAGGGTTGACAATGAGGCGCAAATCTGCACAAAGATCTTTTACTTCCCGCCTTTCATAAAACTCCAAGCCTCCAAATACTTCGTCGGGAATCCCTTGAATCCAGCGTTGATCTTGTTTCCAAGTATGTTTCATCAAAGCCAATTCAAATTGTCGCGATAAGGCATTGGAACGATAGAGAATCGCCGATATCGCCCCATCGCAATCCATGAGTTTCTCTAAGTTTGACGATCCGCTTAATGACTGCTTCAGCCTCATCGATTTCATTGGGGGTATAAAACACTTCAATTAGTTCCCCATTCCCTTTATCACTCCACAATTCTTTTGCATGACGCTGCCGGTTATGTTGAATCACAGCATTAGATGCTTTTAAAATTGTATTTGTCGAACGATAATTCTGTTCCAACATCACAACGCCGGCTTTCTCAAATGCCAAAATATTTTTGACATCGGCACCCCGCCAACCATAAATGGACTGATCGTCATCCCCTACTACACACAAATTCTCGTATTTTGCAGCCAATAAAGAAGCCAAACGGTATTGAATGGGGTTGGTGTCTTGGTATTCATCAATCATAATATAACGAAAGCGGTCTTGATAGCTCTCCAAAGACGTGTGGATGACATTCAAACAGTTCGACCGTCAAAGCTAATAAATCATCAAAATCAACCGCATTATAAGCACGCATGCTTGCTTGCAAACGGCGGCCAACCTCTTGTGAAAATTCATCATGCCATCTAGAACTTGTCCCTTTAATCTGTTCGGGAGTCAACCCTTTATTTTTTGCTTGCTGAATTGCAGCGACTGTGGGGGCAAGAGAGGAAAGCTCCCCTTCATGTTGTAAAATATCCCGGACGATTGAATTAATCAGTCTTTGCACATCTTGTCCATCATAAAGACTGAATTTTGTCGTAAAACCTAAAAGTTCAATATCCTGTCGGAGAATTTGCATGCAAAAACTATGAAAAGTGCAAAGGGCCACTTGTTTAGCAGCTTGTTCATTGACAAAAGCACCCAAGCGATGACGCATCTCTGCAGCTGCTTTATTCGTAAAAGTTAATCCTAATATAGCTTTGGGGGAAACGTTCAACTCTTGGATGAGGTAAGCCATCCTCAAAGTTAACACGCGCGTTTTACCGCTTCCTGCTCCAGCCAAAATTAATATTCGCCCATCAATAAGCTCAACAGCACGTTTTTGGTTGGGATTGAGCAATTGAATTTCCTTAAGTATAGTCAAGGAGACCTCTTTTGAAATTAGGAAATGTTAGAAAATGAGCAAGAGGTCTACACCATCCTATTACCCATAAGTGGCGATCTTTTTGCCACTTATGGGTAATAGGATGGTTACACCTCACAGATTTTGAGAAATGAAGGAAAAAGACTGGCAGATTTTTCTTTTCTTTACAAGGGTTAAGAAGGAAGGGATTGAGTAAATTATCTTGGAAAGATTGATCTTTTACAAACAGGTTACAGAGATTAAAAAGAAAATCTCTGCAACCTGTGTTAGGACACTCAGGAGGATTTTATGCCTCATGGCTATAAACAAAATTAATTATTTATCACATGGAGAACGAATTTCAAGATCTGCTAATTTAGTAATAGCAAGAGACGCTGAAACATTAGGTGTTATAGCATCAACTACATCTGATACTAGATTTACAGTTACCTCTGAATCATTAACAAGTTCGAGTACTGAAAAATCTTCATTTACAAAAAATATAACTTGTCCAGTATCCTGTAATGCAGGATCCGTGTTTTCCCCAGAAACAGCATAACTACTGCCAATTATTTGAGTACCATTTAAACGAAGTTCAAATCGAATAGCGATTTCTCCTAATGATATTATAGACGGAATGGCTGTAACAGAAAAAGTGGCAAGATAAACACCACGATGAATAATGATGTCATCCGTATCATCTGGATCAAGGAAAATTTTCCCCTCAGTAATAGCGGTTGCTGGATCCCAAACGACAGGACCATCTTCATCCAATGTCTGATCGTTACTTACAAAGAAATAAGCAAATGTTAACCTTTCTCTATCATCATCACATGTTTCTTCACACAACAATCTCGGCCATCTCGGCCATCTCGGCCATGTTCACCGCGCTTACCATGTTCACCGCGCTCACCGCGCTCGCCACGGTCACCTTTTTCTCCTTTAGGCCCACGCTCACAACAACGATTGTTTTTGTTTCTATTATTTTTATGATGAGAATCAGCCGCTTGAACAAGCAATGGCATTGCTGTAATCAGCATAAGGGCTAAGAATCGTTTTAACATATTCATACCTCCAGTCAAGTTAATTGATATTGTTGAAACAAAATTGCACTTCACCCAACTCGCCTTATCCACCTATAGAGGAGAAACTTGTCGAATGATAGACTTAGTGGCAGACTAGCAAAAAGCATGAATTTTTGAAAAACATTTTTAAATTTTTTTTTAAAGCTTTTATTACACGAGTTTTGGATAAGCAAAGCTTTATCATCCCTCTCGCAAGAAGGTCTAATGAATCAGTCACATTCGTCGAGTTTCTTGATCAATAAAAAGTAGAAGTTCATTTTGAACATCAGACATAGTCGCTAGCACTGCTAGCGACCGTGGACGGACTAAAATATCAAATGATTCAAGAAATTGGGGTGAGCATAAGCGAAACGCTTCTCGAACGATTCTTTTAAATCGGTTACGTTTACAAGCTGATCCATAACGCCTCGTGGCAGTTATGCCAAGTCTTGAAGATGGCCGTTTATTTTGACGAAGGGCAACAACTATCCATTGCCCTGTGTAACGAAAAGCCCCTTGGGTCATGCGATGATAGTGACGGCGTGTCCGCAAACGCACTGACTTAGGAAACCTATTTGTCATACCCTAGTTAATTGCTTACGTCCCTGCCTACGACGTCTATTGATGATTTTACGACCATTGGCTGTGCTCATTCTCTTTAAAAAACCATGCTCAGATGCACGACGTCGCTTGCTGGGTTGATAGGTACGCTTCACAGTAGCCTTCCTTAAAACTTGAGTTGTTAATCTCTTAATAGCATAGTGATTTTAGGAAATAAATGCAAGAATGAAGCAAAAGTGGTTGAATAAAAATCGGCATTTATCTATAAATAATGGTAAAATTATCCCCTGCCGCTTAAAGCTTTTACCATGTCTTTTCAAGTGTGTCAGGTTGTAGAGGCAGCCAGTAAATTAACGAAAGTGAGAAAACATGCAATTTCGTTGGCTGACAGCCTCGTAGTATCACTTTTATTGATTAATGAATTAGGAAAATTCTCATGAAAGTCAAAGCATCAGTCAAAGCAGATCCTTCTAAAGGCGATATTTTAGTGCGTCGCCGGGGACGTTTGTATGTCATCAACAAAAAAGATCCTAACCGCAAGCAACGTCGAAAAGGTCCAGCCCGTAAAAAATAAGGAAGCAAACATGGCGAAGAAGTCAAGTGTAGAAAAACAAAAGCGTCGTGAAAGACTTGTCAAGCTCAAGTGGGATAAAAGACAGGAGCTGCGGAACAAAGTTTATAACATAAACCTTAGCGAAGAAGAGAGAGAACAAGCTCGTATAGCTCTCAATAAGATGCCAAGAAACTCTTGAGTTGTCCGCCTTAGAAAATCGCTGCCAGCTCACAGGACGTGCACGGGGTTATTTAAGAAAGTTTAAACTTTCCCGTCTTTCTTTTCGCGAGCTTGCCTCAATGGGCATGATTCCTGGAGTAACTAAATCCAGTTGGTAAATGCCCACTTCGGGTTACACACCTCCTGAAGAAGTGTTAATTTTTGGCGCCCTATTTTCTTTTCTCTGGGTCCTCTGTGGTTGAATAAAATTTACAACCACAGAGATCGCATAGAAAAAAACAGGCGCAAACACCATACGGGCTCGAAAAACAAATTCATCAAGGTGTTTGTGTAGAAATCCATGCCCTTTCCGGAATAAATCGGGTCCAGGCGATCTTTGTACACATTCCAGCTAAAGATATGTGAAAAGGAGGATTTGCAGGTTCTGGGTATTCAGGACTTATTTAAAACGACTTTCAGTTCGGGCAATTTATCCACTTTCTCCCATTGGTCCATCCCTTCGCTCCATACATAACTCGTGAGCTCGAGGCGTCCGGTATTCCAAAGCTCTCGTAATGCAATAATGCTTACAGGGCCCACTTGGTGATGGTCTTTATCCAAATAAAACCACAGTTTTTCTTCTTCGGCCTGACGTTTCAAATCTTCCTGAATGGGTAGGTGCTGAGACAATTGATCATGCAGAGAAGGATCTGGTTTAGAAATGATCATTGTGGGTTCTTCAATATTTTCATCTGGTTTCTTTTTAAAGACTGGGAGAAAGAGGAGCACCAGAGGAGCAAGGAACCCTGAACAAAATCCCAAGAATAAACCAAATGAAGGGATTTCTTCCTTTGCGTGAAGCGTAATATGCAGTGAAGATTGCGATCAAAAATAAAAATAGGCTCAGCAGCATATTAATGTGAGGTTCAGCCTGAAGCATGAATGTTCCCTTTTTAGTTGAAGAGTTAAAAACTGATAAATGCGGACTAGTCAGATTATGAAATTCATGTTAATGTATTAGAAAAGAGCTGTCAACCATGCTGCATTCTATTCAAATTTGGGTGAATTGAGCGAAGCACCAGATTTGAACCGAAAACCGCATTACTTACAGGAGAACTGGTCATGATAGACCCTAAATTAAAAGTGGATACAGAAAAAAGTTGATACGAAGGAATTTGAACTGCCTGAAACGGTTTTTATTCGTGATATTGAAAATAAAGTCTTTCAATCCATCGTTTTACAATGTTTAGCTCAGATTGAAGGGATAAGTCTTGTTGAAGGGAATTTCATAGACCATTTATTAGGGCGTAGTGCGGAAGGCGTTAAAGGGATTTACGCTGAGCAAGACGATAAAAATCTATCTGTTAATATTAAAGTAGAGGTTAATATTTATTTTCGGAATTACCATACCGGATAAAAGCAGAAGAGATTCAAAAGAAGATAACCGAAGAAATTACCAAGTTGACAGGATTGCACGTTTCTTCTGTTCACGTTGTATTTAAGAACGTTATTTCAATGGAAGAAGCTCATAAACTTGGGCAACAAAATCCCACTCAAGGAACTCCAAATTCAATCAGGAATCCAAATCATGGGGATGAGTATTCGAATGAGTTTTAAACTAGGGCGCTTTTTTTTATATCACCATCAGTTTTATTATTGGTGCCTTCTTTCTTGTCTTTGGTGTTTTCGGAATTATTCTTCCATGGTCCCTTTTTCTGCAAAAGATGATTTCGCGATTTATTGCAGAAAACACCCTTATGCTTTCGCTATTTGGACTTGGTTTCTCCCTTATAGGTATTTCAATAGTGGTTTAGATCTCTGCTCAATACATGCCGCGCCGGCTACACCTCATATTCGTACAGGTGCACAGGCAGTCATTCTGGATGAAAATGTGGTTCAACAGTATTTGGAAGGCTTATTGGCAAGAGCATTTTCCCCATTCCCATGTTGTTTATGAATTAACTATTAGGGTAAGAATTTCTATTTCAAATTGTGGCTGATCTTCCCGCGCTTCCCCTTCCAGAGCAAAAGCAATTTTTAGAGAAGGTCAAACATGATTTTAGTGATCTTTTTGGGCGTGTTTTAGGCTATCCGCATGATGTTTCACTTGATTGCAAGTTTTCAAGAAGATGGCATCGCTTTAACGTAATCCTCGGCAGGGGATTTTCCCTCTGTAGCTTTGGGGAATTGCAAGAGGTTTTTTTATACCCGGCAGGGTATTTTCTAAGCAAATCTGAAGCACTGTACCAGGCTCGCGAGCGCAGTGGGAGACGAGCCGCAGCCCTGGAAATTGCAAGAGGTTTTTTTATTCCCGGCAGGGGATTAAATATCTGTAACCCAGTGCAAATCTCGCGGAGCGCAGCGGAGACCAGCCGCAGCTCTGGGAATTGCAAGAGGTTTTTTATCCCCGGCAGGGGATTTTCCCTCTGTAAAACTCGGAATTGCACACATTTTTTTTATCCCCGGCAGGGGATTTTAAAATGGAAGAAGCCAGTGATGGGGTGTCACATTTGAAGGTTTTTTAATGCAATTTTTGAGTTGAGACTTCGCTCTACTTCTGAAGCTAATTTACGATAAAATATGCAAAAAAAAATTAATTGGTGTATACAAACAGCTCTAAGCATTAGTTTTAGGGAGTTGTTGTTATGTCACAGGAAGGAAAACGCAAGTATAAAAAGGATGAAACCACCTCAGAAATAGGCAAAAAATCTAAAGCTGATAGAAAAAAGCAGAGACGACTGGAAGACGAAGAACCGAGAAGCTCAACAGAACCTCAGATCACTTAAAAAGCGCATGAATAAATGAAGGGGGGGGGAAAAAAAAGGGCGAGCGAAATTTTTAGAGTTCGAAATAAAGAGTCGCGTGTTAACAAAAGAAAAAATAGGAGATTTAGAAACTGGAGCCATTCAAAGAACGGTTGGAAAAATTGGTGCTAGAACAACGGATAGAAAAAATTAACGAGGTATTAAAAAAAAAGAATTAAAAAGAGAACCTATATCACCCCACTGAAAAAGTAGGTTGGTAAGACCACCCTACTCATCGCAGTTCAAAGCTTTATGCGTTATTCTTATAGATCTCTACTGCAGTTAGCGGTGCGCAGCCTTTCTACAGTGTTAAAGTCATTACAGTCATATGTGAGGCTTGCATTTGGTAATAAAACGCCTTCTCATACAAATTGTCGGCGATGGCTTAACCAATCAGGGTTATTATATGCTTGAAATCGTTTCTGTGGAACAAGCTAAGGACCGGAATTCTTTATTGTTGATAATTCAATCCGCATTGAGAATAGAAAGTTATGTTCTTGTTTTAGGAGTAAAACGTTCACAATTGAAAAAAGGTAAGAACCTATCATTCAAAGATATGCAAGTAATAACAATGAGGTTGAAAAATTAGAACAAGGAAGTTGAAAGAGTTTTAGAGGAAGCAGTCAAAAAAGCTGGAAAACCAGTTTCAATCTGTTATGATCTTGGGCTGGATGTGATGTATGACATAAGAGCAATAATGAAAAAATATGAGGGCATACAACACGTTCCAGACATGGCGCACAAGACAGGTAATTTATTGAAAAGCAACTGGAAACAGACAAGACTGAATGAGTTTATAACGGATGTAAACCAATCCAAAAACAGGCTAAAACAGTCTTCATTGAGCTTTCTTTGTCCACCAAACGTGAGAGGAAAATCAAGATTTTTGAATTGTAAAGATGTGATCTGATTCGGCTTTACGCATAATTCAGATGATGGAATCGGATGGATAAAGAAGATGTTGACTATGAAGTAATGAATGAAAAGCTTGGTTGGACAATGAAACAGAAAAAGGATATTGGAGTATTTCTTCGAGCTGTTTGAATTAGCCGCAGTATCAAAAGAGCTCACGAGAAAACTGCATATCGATAAGAAGGTGTGGAAATATTGCGAAGGACTTTTGAAGGAAAATGGAGTAGCAGTAGCAAAGGGGAAAAAAGAAGTTTACGCAAAGATTATCTTGCATTTTTAAGAGAGCAGGGAGAGAAAGTAGATGAAGAGGCGTGGTTGCTGGGATGCAGCGAGATTATTGAATCAGGAATGAGATAACGCAAGTTACTGGATAGAATATGTAGGACGAGTAGGCAGACACGGTCGATAGGTCCAAAACAGGCTGCTAGACCTAATATCGACCGTGTATACCCACTATTCCCACATTCTCTATCCAGTAACTTCAGTTTGCTCATTCCTGATTCAATAATCTCGCTGCATCCCAGCAACCACGCCTCTTCATCTACCTTCTCTCCCTGCTCTCTTAAAAATGCAACCAATTCATAGGCAAACTTCTTTCCCTTGCTACTGCTACTCATTTCCTTCAAAAGTCCTTCGCAATATTTCCACACCTTCTTATCGATATGCAGTTTTCTCGTGAGCTCTTTTGCTACTGCGGCTAATTCAAACAGCTCGAAGAAATACTCAATATCCTTTTTCTGTTTCATTGTCCAACCAAGCTTTTCATTCATTACTTCATAGTCAACATCTTCTTTATCCATCGATTCCAGCATCTGAATTATGCGTAAAGCCCAAACAATCACATCTTTACAATTCAAAAATCTTGATTTTCCTCTACACGTTTGGTGGACAAAGAAAGCTCAATGAAGACTGTTTTAGCCTGTTTTTCGATTGGTTTACATCCGTTATAAACTCGTTCCAGTTCTTGTCTGTTTCCAGTTGCCTTTTCAATAAATTACCTGTCTTGTGCGTCATGTCTGTAACATGTTGTATGCCCTAGATATCTTTTCATTATTGCTCCTGATGCTAGACATCACATCCGGCTCAAGATCGGAACAGATTGAAACTGGTTTTCCAGCTTTTTTGACTGCTTCCTCTAAAACTCTTTCAACTTCCTTGTTCTTATCAATCAACCTCATTGTTATTACTTGCATATCTTTTGAATGATAGGTTCTTACCTTTTTTTCAATTGTGAACGTTTTACTCCTAAAACAAGACATAACTTTCTATTCTCAATGCGGATTGAATTATCAACAATAAAGATCCAGTCCTTAGCTTGTTCCACAGAAACGATTTCAAGCATATAATAACCTGCTTGGTTAAGCCAGCGCCGACAACTTGTATGAGAAGGCGTTTTATTACCGAATAGACCCACATATAGCTGTAATGACTTTAACACTGTAGAAAGGCTGCGCACCGCTATTGCAGTAGATATTATAAGAATAACGCATAAAGCTTTGAACTGCGATGAGTAGGTAGTATTACCGACCTTCTTTTCAGTGGGGTTATATAGGTTCTCTTTTAATTCTTTTTTTTTAATACCTCGTTAATTTTTTCTATCCGTTGTTCTAGCACCAATTTTTCCAACCGTTCTTTAAATAGCTCAGTTTCTAAATCTGCTATTTTTTCTTTGTTAACACGCGACTCTTCTTCGAACTCTAAAAATTTCGCTCGCCACATTTCTCGTGAACCTTTTTTGTTTCATTCATGCGCTTTTTAAGTGATCTGAGGTTCTGTTGACTTTCTCGGTTCTTCATCTATCCAGTCGTCTCTCTGCTTTTTTCCATCACTTTAGATTTTTTGCGTACTTCTGAGGTGGTTTCATCCTTTTTATACTTGCGTTTTCCTTCCTGTGACATAACAACAACTCCCTAAAACTAATGCTTAGAGCTGTTTGTATACACCAATTAATTTTTTTTTGCATATTTTATCGTAAATTAGCTTCAGAAGTAGAGCGAAGTCTCAACTCAAAAATTGCATTGAAAAAACCTTCAAATGTGACACCCCAGCACTGGGCTACAGAGAGAAAATCCCCTGCCGGGGATAAAAAACCTCTTGCAATTCCCAAAGCTACAGAGGGAAAATCCCCTGCCGGGGATAAAAAACCTCTTGCACTTCCGCAGAGCTGCCGCTCGTCTCCGCTGCGCTCGCGAGCCTGGCACTGGGCTACAGAGAGAAAATCCCCTGCCGGGGATAAAAAAACCTCTTGCAATTTTCGAGGGCTGCAGCTAGTCTCCGCTGCGCTCGCGAGCCTGGCACTGGGCTACAGAGAGAAAATCCCCTGCCGGGGATAAAAAAACCTCTTGCAATTCCCAAAGCTACAGAGGGAAAATCCCCTGCCGAGGATTACGTTAAAGCGATGCCATCTTCTTGAAAACTTGCAATCAAGTGAAACATCATGCGGATAGCCTAAAACACGCCCAAAAAGATCGCTAAAATCATGTTTGACCTTCTCTAAAAATTGCTTTTGCTCTGGAAGGGGGAAGCGCGGGAAGATCAGCCACAATTTGAATGGAATTCTTCCTAATAGTTAATTCATAAACAACATGGGAATGGGGAAAATGTTCTTGCCAATAAGCCTCCAAATACTGTTGAACCACATTTTCATCCAGAATGACTGCCTGTGCACCTGTACGAATGTGGGTGTAGCGGCGGCGTGTATTAAGCAGAGTGTAAACCACTACTGAAATACCTATAAGGGAGAAACCAAGTCCAAATAGCGAAAGCATAAGGGTGTTTTCTGCAATAAATCGCGAAATCATCTTTTGCAGAAAAAGGGACCATGGAAGAATAATTCCGAAAACGCCAAAGACAAGAAAGAAGGCACCAATAATAAAACTGATGGTGATATAAAAAAAGCGCCCTAGTTTAAAACTCATCGGAATACTCATCCCCATGATTTGAATCCTGAATAAATTAGGAGTTCCTTGAGTGGGATTTTGTTGCCCAAGTTTATGAGCTTCTTCCATTGAAATAACGTTCTTAAATACAACGTGAACAGAAGAAACGTGCAATCCTGTCAACTTGGTAATTTCTTCGGTTATCTTTGTTTGAATCTCTTCTGCTTTATCCGGTATGGTAATTCCGAAATAAATATTAACCTCTACTTTAATATTAACAGATTGATTTTTATCGTCTTGCTCAGCGTAAATCCCTTTAACGCCTTCCGCACTACGCCCTAATAAATGGTCTATGAAATTCCCTTCAACAAGACTTATCCCTTCAATCTGAGCTAAACATTGTAAAACGATGGATTGAAAGACTTTATTTTCAATATCACGAATAAAAACCGTTTCAGGCAGTTCAAATTCCTTCGTATCAACTTTTTTCGTATCCACTTTTAATTTAGGGTCTATCATGACCAGTTCTCCTGTAAGTAATGCGGTTTTCGGTTCAAATCTGGTGCTTCGCTCAATTCACCCAAATTTGAATAGAATGCAGCATGGTTGACAGCTCTTTTCTAATACATTAACATGAATTTCATAATCTGACTAGTCCGCATTTATCAGTTTTTAACTCTTCAACTAAAAAGGGAACATTCATGCTTCAGGCTGAACCTCACATTAATATGCTGCTGAGCCTATTTTTATTTTTGATCGCAATCTTCACTGCATATTACGCTTCACGCAAAGGAAGAAATCCCTTCATTTGGTTTATTCTTGGGATTTTGTTCGGGTTCCTTGCTCCTCTGGTGCTCCTCTTTCTCCCAGTCTTTAAAAAGAAACCAGATGAAAATATTGAAGAACCCACAATGATCATTTCTAAACCAGATCCTTCTCTGCATGATCAATTGTCTCAGCACCTACCCATTCAGGAAGATTTGAAACGTCAGGCCGAAGAAGAAAAACTGTGGTTTTATTTGGATAAAGACCATCACCAAGTGGGCCCTGTAAGCATTATTGCATTACGAGAGCTTTGGAATACCGGACGCCTCGAGCTCACGAGTTATGTATGGAGCGAAGGGATGGACCAATGGGAGAAAGTGGATAAATTGCCCGAACTGAAAGTCGTTTTAAATAAGTCCTGAATACCCAGAACCTGCAAATCCTCCTTTTCACATATCTTTAGCTGGAATGTGTACAAAGATCGCCTGGACCCGATTTATTCCGGAAAGGGCATGGATTTCTACACAAACACCTTGATGAATTTGTTTTTCGAGCCCGTATGGTGTTTGCGCCTGTTTTTTTCTATGCGATCTCTGTGGTTGTAAATTTTATTCAACCACAGAGAACCCAGAGAAAAGAAAATAGGGCGCCAAAAATTAACACTTCTTCAGGAGGTGTGTAACCCGAAGTGGGCATTTACCAACTGGATTTAGTTACTCCAGGAATCATGCCCATTGAGGCAAGCTCGCGAAAAGAAAGACGGGAAAGTTTAAAGTTTCTTAAATAACCCCGTGCACGTCCTGTGAGCTGGCAGCGATTTCTAAGGCGGACAACTGAAGAGTTTCTTGGCATCTTATTGAGAGCTATACGAGCTTGTTTCTCTCTCTTCTTCGCTAAGGTTTATGTTATAAACTTTGTTCCGCAGCTCCTGTCTTTTATCCCACTTGAGCTTGACAAGTCTTTCACGACGCTTTTGTTTTTCTACACTTGACTTTTTCGCCATGTTTTGCTTCCTTATTTTTTACGGGCTGGACCTTTTTGACGTTGCTTGCGGTTAGGATCTTTTTTGTTGATGACATACAAACGTCCCCGGCGACGCACTAAAATATCGCCTTTAGAAGGATCTGCTTTGACTGATGCTTTGACTTTCATGAGAATTTTCCTAATTCATTAATCAATAAAAGTGATACTACGAGGCTGTCAGCCAACGAAATTGCATGTTTTCTCACTTTCGTTAATTTACTGGCTGCCTCTACAACCTGACACACTTGAAAAGACATGGTAAAAGCTTTAAGCGGCAGGGGATAATTTTACCATTATTTATAGATAAATGCCGATTTTTATTCAACCACTTTTGCTTCATTCTTGCATTTATTTCCTAAAATCACTATGCTATTAAGAGATTAACAACTCAAGTTTTAAGGAAGGCTACTGTGAAGCGTACCTATCAACCCAGCAAGCGACGTCGTGCATCTGAGCATGGTTTTTTAAAGAGAATGAGCACAGCCAATGGTCGTAAAATCATCAATAGACGTCGTAGGCAGGGACGTAAGCAATTAACTAGGGTATGACAAATAGGTTTCCTAAGTCAGTGCGTTTGCGGACACGCCGTCACTATCATCGCATGACCCAAGGGGCTTTTCGTTACACAGGGCAATGGATAGTTGTTGCCCTTCGTCAAAATAAACGGCCATCTTCAAGACTTGGCATAACTGCCACGAGGCGTTATGGATCAGCTTGTAAACGTAACCGATTTAAAAGAATCGTTCGAGAAGCGTTTCGCTTATGCTCACCCCAATTTCTTGAATCATTTGATATTTTAGTCCGTCCACGGTCGCTAGCAGTGCTAGCGACTATGTCTGATGTTCAAAATGAACTTCTACTTTTTATTGATCAAGAAACTCGACGAATGTGACTGATTCATTAGACCTTCTTGCGAGAGGGATGATATAAGCTTTGCTTATCCAAAACTCGTGTAATAAAAGCTTTAAAAAAAAATTTAAAAATGTTTTTCAAAAATTCATGCTTTTTGCTAGTCTGCCACTAAGTCTATCATTCGACAAGTTTCTCCTCTATAGGTGGATAAGGCGAGTTGGGTGAAGTGCAATTTTGTTTCAACAATATCAATTAACTTGACTGGAGGTATGAATATGTTAAAACGATTCTTAGCCCTTATGCTGATTACAGCAATGCCATTGCTTGTTCAAGCGGCTGATTCTCATCATAAAAATAATAGAAACAAAAACAATCGTTGTTGTGAGCGTGGGCCTAAAGGAGAAAAAGGTGACCGTGGCGAGCGCGGTGAGCGCGGTGAACATGGTAAGCGCGGTGAACATGGCCGAGATGGCCGAGATGGCCGAGATTGTTGCTGTGAAGAAACATGTGATGATGATAGAGAAAGGTTAACATTTGCTTATTTCTTTGTAAGTAACGATCAGACATTGGATGAAGATGGTCCTGTCGTTTGGGATCCAGCAACCGCTATTACTGAGGGGAAAATTTTCCTTGATCCAGATGATACGGATGACATCATTATTCATCGTGGTGTTTATCTTGCCACTTTTTCTGTTACAGCCATTCCGTCTATAATATCATTAGGAGAAATCGCTATTCGATTTGAACTTCGTTTAAATGGTACTCAAATAATTGGCAGTAGTTATGCTGTTTCTGGGGAAAACACGGATCCTGCATTACAGGATACTGGACAAGTTATATTTTTTGTAAATGAAGATTTTTCAGTACTCGAACTTGTTAATGATTCAGAGGTAACTGTAAATCTAGTATCAGATGTAGTTGATGCTATAACACCTAATGTTTCAGCGTCTCTTGCTATTACTAAATTAGCAGATCTTGAAATTCGTTCTCCATGTGATAAATAATTAATTTTGTTTATAGCCATGAGGCATAAAATCCTCCTGAGTGTCCTAACACAGGTTGCAGAGATTTTCTTTTTAATCTCTGTAACCTGTTTGTAAAAGATCAATCTTTCCAAGATAATTTACTCAATCCCTTCCTTCTTAACCCTTGTAAAGAAAAGAAAAATCTGCCAGTCTTTTTCCTTCATTTCTCAAAATCTGTGAGGTGTAGACCATCCTATTACCCATAAGTGGCAAAAAGATCGCCACTTATGGGTAATAGGATGGTGTAGACCTCTTGCTCATTTTCTAACATTTCCTAATTTCAAAAGAGGTCTCCTTGACTATACTTAAGGAAATTCAATTGCTCAATCCCAACCAAAAACGTGCTGTTGAGCTTATTGATGGGCGAATATTAATTTTGGCTGGAGCAGGAAGCGGTAAAACGCGCGTGTTAACTTTGAGGATGGCTTACCTCATCCAAGAGTTGAACGTTTCCCCCAAAGCTATATTAGGATTAACTTTTACGAATAAAGCAGCTGCAGAGATGCGTCATCGCTTGGGTGCTTTTGTCAATGAACAAGCTGCTAAACAAGTGGCCCTTTGCACTTTTCATAGTTTTTGCATGCAAATTCTCCGACAGGATATTGAACTTTTAGGTTTTACGACAAAATTCAGTCTTTATGATGGACAAGATGTGCAAAGACTGATTAATTCAATCGTCCGGGATATTTTACAACATGAAGGGGAGCTTCCCTCTCTTGCCCCCACAGTCGCTGCAATTCAGCAAGCAAAAAATAAAGGGTTGACTCCCGAACAGATTAAAGGGACAAGTTCTAGATGGCATGATGAATTTTCACAAGAGGTTGGCCGCCGTTTGCAAGCAAGCATGCGTGCTTATAATGCGGTTGATTTTGATGATTTATTAGCTTTGACGGTCGAACTGTTTGAATGTCATCCACACGTCTTGGAGAGCTATCAAGACCGCTTTCGTTATATTATGATTGATGAATACCAAGACACCAACCCCATTCAATACCGTTTGGCTTCTTTATTGGCTGCAAAATACGAGAATTTGTGTGTAGTAGGGGATGACGATCAGTCCATTTATGGTTGGCGGGGTGCCGATGTCAAAAATATTTTGGCATTTGAGAAAGCCGGCGTTGTGATGTTGGAACAGAATTATCGTTCGACAAATACAATTTTAAAAGCATCTAATGCTGTGATTCAACATAACCGGCAGCGTCATGCAAAAGAATTGTGGAGTGATAAAGGGGATGGGGAACTAATTGAAGTGTTTTATACCCCCAATGAAATCGATGAGGCTGAAGCAGTCATTAAGCGGATCGTCAAACTTAGAGAAACTCATGGATTGCGATGGGGCGATATGGCGATTCTCTATCGTTCCAATGCCTTATCGCGACAATTTGAATTGGCTTTGATGAAACATACTTGGAAACAAGATCAACGCTGGATTCAAGGGATTCCCTATGAAGTATTTGGAGGCTTGGAATTTTATGAAAGGCGGGAAGTAAAAGATCTTTGTGCATATTTGCGCCTCATTGTCAACCCTTTGGATCAGGAAGCTTTATTGCGCATTATCAATCAACCCCGCAGAGGGATTGGCGAAGAGACTTTAGATAAGCTGACGTCTTTTAATCGTCAAAATCAAATTCCTTTGTGGAATGTTCTTATTGGGGTTGTAAAGAAGGACTCAATCTATGCTTCTTTATCGATCGCTTCCCAAGGGCGTAAAGGACTTGAAGAATTTATCGCCGTTCTAGAAGAAGCCAATGACCGTTTTACGCAAAGAACTTTAACTGATTCTTTGGAATGGTTGATTAAGCGCATAGATTATCAGCGAGCCATCAAGGAAGAGGTCAAAAGCCAGCAAATGCGCGATTTCAAAACCGAAAATGTGCAAGAATTTTTGGCTTCTTTAGCAGAATTTGAAGAAAAGGCTAGGGGTTGCCTTGATGTCGATCGCTCTTTAGCAGGATTTATTTCAGGCTTAACTTTAGATCATCGAGTGATGCAAGCCAACAAAAGCCGTCAGCATGAGGATTGCCTTCACTTAATGACTTTCCATAGTGCTAAGGGATTGGAATTTCCTGCCTGTTTTTTAGTAGGTTTGGAAGATCACATTATTCCCCATGAAAAAAGCTTACGGGAGGTGGGGGTTGAAGAAGAGAGAAGATTAATGTATGTGGCAATGACACGAGCCAAGCAATACCTGACCTTGAGTATGGCTCGGCAGCGCAAGCGGATGGGTAAAGACACAGCCAGCCGTCCTTCTCGTTTTTTATTTGAGATCCCCAAAGAGCTTTTGCGCATGACCGATTGGAGGTAAGACTATAACAACCTGAAGAATTGTTTTTTTGGGGGCAGAATGCTTAACGCGGAGGCGGGGGGTCGGAGAGACACAGAGAATACCCTCTGTGTCTCCAATTCTAATTAATAACTGCTTTTAGTTACTAGTTTTGACAAATTAATTATTTAATTATAGAATAAAAGGTGTAGTAATGTAAAAAGGAGGCTTTTATGTCAAGGGAAGTAAAGCACCGGAAAGATCAAAGAAAAAAACCCACGATGTCGCTAAAAGAACGTCGGGCTAAAAAGCATGAAAAAAAACAGCATAAAACTGAACATGAACATTTAATGGATGAAATTATCATTGAATAATGTAATTCTATCCTGCCAGTCTTAACCGATTGGACGGGTTGGACGAGTTGGACATGTTGGACATGTTGGACATGGAATTTGTCCAACTAGTCCAACTAGTCCAATTTTGCACTAGTCCAATTTTGCAATCATCTCTGGCCAAGCTTTTGTAATAGCTCTTGAGCGTATGCTCTCACGCCTCCACTACGATAATTTACTTTAAAAAGCAGTTGTCCGTTCGCATTGACAACGACCATAGTAGGAAAAGCATCTACTCCATAGCGATCCAGAAGGGCTTTATACGGGGAGCTCGTCATAGAGTCCTCAGAATAAGCGGGAAATTCAGCTTTTAAAAAGACAAATTTTTGGCCAACTGCTTGGGCAAATTCTGGATTTGAAATAACCTCGCGTTCAAGCTTCATACACGCAGGGCACCAATTGGTTCCTGTAAATAAAATGACGATAGGCTTAGATGTCGACTGTGACAAGGCGACAGCATCTGTGTAACTTTTAGCCCAATTGATGGATCCAACAGAAGCGGAATTGAATGATGGGGAATTGGGTGAGTTGGCATAAGGGTTCGGTGAATAATTATTCGGTGAATAATTGTTCGGTTGAGCCAGCAAAGTCGAACTTAACAATAAAATACCAGTGAATAACAGCCCTTTCATTTTTTTCATAAGGTCTTCCTTTGAACCATCCCGGGTGTACTAGGTCTTGTTTATATTCAATACTGCTTCGAATAAGTGAACAAGTCCTTAGAGGCTGTCAGCAAATTAATGAAAGTGATAAAATGGCCCTTTTCATTCATCTCTTTTTCTACCAGTTCTTGCCTACTCTACTCGAGTATGTCAAAAACTGGACAAAAAGATCTGAACAAAAATTCCATATTTTCTCACTTTCATTAATTTACTGACAGCCTCTTAAGCCTGGGAACGGGTCCTTAAATTATTTGGATCATTTTGTTCTTCTCTTGAAATAATGCTAAGAGAAGTATAAAATACACAATTTATAAATTACGGGAAAATCCTCAAAAATGCAATCTTTTCCTCCAACTATTGTCATTCGCCATCGGCTGGAAAATTTAAAAAAGTGCAGCCTAAGCGGTCTCGAACCTAGGCCCGACTTTGTTTTTCTTACTTACCCATATTCTTCTCTACCAGATCTTAATCATTACATCATTTTAACAGTAGATGCCCCTCAGCTTTCTATTTCCGACGCCCCTTTTGGCTTGTTAATTTTAGACGCAACTTGGCGCTATGCTGCAAAAATGCTGAGACAATTGGAAATACCTGGTCATGCCCATTATCGTAGCCTTCCACCCTTTTACCGTACGGCTTATCCTCGGCGCCAACCAGATTGCCCTGATCCGGAAAGGGGACTTGCTTCGATTGAAGCAATTTACTTGAGCTATCAACTGCTACAGAGGGATACAATCGGACTTTTAGATCATTACTATTGGAGAGATGCCTTTCTTGAAAAAAATCAATAGAAGCAATTATGAATAAAATCAAAAATTGACTTTTAAGAGAAATTGTTGTATAATTTTTTATAATATTCGTTATTAACTGATAAATTTTGGAATTTGTAATGTTGACCGCTTTAAGCCAACATCTAGATCTAGTTGAAAATATTTTATGGACTTTTTGTGGGGTTCCCATAGTCATTTTTTTGGGAGTTTATCTTTCCATTAAATCAAATTTTTTCCAAATTCGGCAGCTGCCAGCAGTATTCAAAACGTTTTTTGGATTATTGCGCTTTCGCAGCAGTGGACAGGAATTGGGCGTTCATCCTTTAAAGGCATTTTTTGCTGCAGTTGGTGGATGTGTAGGCATTGGCAATATCGTGGGAATTTGTACAGCTGTGCAACTTGGAGGCCCCGGAGCTCTATTTTGGATTTGGATGACAGCCCTTGCAGGTATGATCTTTAAATATTCCGAAGTTTATTTGGGTTTGCGTTTTCGCGAACCTAATGGGAAAGGGGGGTATAATGGGGGGCCCATGTATTTCTTAACCCGAGTTTTTAAGAAAAGTTGGATACCAAACCTCGTATGCGTCTTGCTGTGCGTTTATGGAGTTGAAGTTTATCAATTCAGTGTCATCTCTACCAGCATCACAGCTAATTTGGGAATTAGTTCTTATCTTGTCATTGCGGTTTTGCTTCTATTGGTCATTTTTGCGGGCAGTGGTGGCGTAAAGCGGGTAGGAAATATTTCAAGTAAAAGCCTTCCGATTTTTGTTTTTCTCTATGTAGGGATGGGGGCATGGGTGTTATTCCATAATATAACTGCTTTACCCGAAGTATTTAGACAAATTTTTGTTTCGGCCTTTACAGGACATGCCGCTTTAGGGGGATTTGCAGGAGCAGGTTTAATGGCCACCATGTCGTATGGCATTAGGCGTGGCTGTTATACTGGGGATATCGGCGTGGGTTATGCTTCTGTCATCCATAGTGAATCGAGCATTCAAGAACCCGAAAAACAGGCAGCTTTGGCTATATTTGATATCTTTCTCGATACCTTTATCGTTTGTACCACAAGTCTCTTTCTGATATTAGCCACAGGCATTTGGCAAGAGCCCATTGAAGCTGGCATGCTTGTACAGACTGCTTTAGGTGAGTATTTTCCTTTGATGCATTTTTTCATGCCCCTATTTCTTTTCATGCTGGGGTATAACACCATTAACGCATATTTTTGTGTCGGGTTAAAATGCGCTGACCATCTTTCTCCTCGTTGGGGGCGTCCCCTTTATTATGCCTATGCAGTTACAGCTCTTTTACTTTTTTCCTTTTTGGGGACTAGTCAAGCACAAACAGTAATGGCAATTGCCGGCGTTCTCCTCCTGATCATTAACGGATTTGGCATTTTTATGCTTCGCCATGAAATTTCTTTTAATGTGACTCCTTCTAAAACAACTGAGCAAAAAGATCCTGTTTTAGCGGAAATTTCATTTGAAAAGATTTAATAGATGGGCAAATATTTTTCTGATAATGTAGGGATTAATTGACCAAAGGAGTGATATCTATGAATTTGGAAGGTTCCTCGCCGCCAAAAGAATCTCTTGATTGTTCTAATTCTTCTGCAAAATTTCATACCCTAAAGCCTAAAAGAAATAATGGACGTAAGATTACTGTTCAGACATGTATGATTGACGAAGCTTATGCTAGTGAGGAAAAAAAACCTCCTCCTCTGGTTATCCATCGAAAAAGTGAAGGGGGCTATAGTGAAGTGAGGTTAGATTGGCATTTACCTACGCCGGGTTTAGGGGTTCAACCTTCTTCAATAAATCGTTTAAGTATGGCAATTCCTTCTAAAAAAAGGAGTAACAACTTTGAAGAAGGAGCGGGATCATCATTACCCCTTACAAAAGAAAGGTTTTTAGAAGAAAAAAGTCATAGCATGGCTTCCAAAGAGGCGCTTACTTCTTGTTCCGTTCCCACTTTTGCCCCAACATCTTCTAATAGTGAAGCAGAAAGAAAACTAAAATCTTTGAAAGAAAAATATAAAAATTTTATCAATATAAACAATCTTGATTCTCTTTCAAAAGAAACTAAAAAAGTCGAACTAGAAGAAACAGAAAGAAAAGAAGAAAAAGAAGAGAAAGAAGAGAAAGAAGAAATCGCCCCAGCAAACAAAACCCTAAGTTTATATTTGGCAAGTCCTCAAAAAAAAAGGGTAGAAATCATCTTTTATATTAACACATTAAAGGATCAATCTGCCAAAAATGAAAACATTAGGCCATTTTTTCAAGCTATTTTGAACGAATTTCAAAAAGGAAAATTTAAAAAAAACAACTTACCCGCATTAATTCAAATTGTCAAAGATTCGCTAAAACTATTTCATAACCATCAGCTTTATGCTTGTCATGATCTCCTTAACGAAATTTCGAGATATTCCTTTGAACTTTATGTTCCCATTTCTTACCAAATAAAGTATCATGATGCACTAGAATTGACTCAATATGTACGCCAAAATCTTACTGCAGTTTCAGCTGTAGCATTAGCCCACAAGTGTTTTGTTGACACAAAAGCTTTTGTCAAGACACTTTATTTAACATATCCCAGTTTGAAAAAAGAAGAGGAAAAAATAGCTTTTATATATCTTTTTTTTAAGATGATCGACCTCTCTTCTCAAAATCTTTTATCTTTTAAATGGTTTGCTAAACTCCATCGTCTGGCTGTACAAGAGCTTAAGCTACCTTCTTCTGAAGAAGCGAGCCATATTTGCGAGTCTTTGTTGGGAAAAACCCGTGAATTGATGGATCCCCCAACCTCTCCTCATCCGAAAGAAAAAATCCTTCCTCTGAAAAAATCAATCCGCGCAGCTGAGGCTTCTCAATCTATTGATGAAATTAAATCAATGATTGAAGAAGGGAAATATTCTGGGGAATTATTTCAAGCTTATGCCCAAGATTTAAGAAGATACTTGTTAATTTCATTTTCCGAAATCCCCTATGAGGAAATAATTCGTAGAGGGTTGGGACAAAAAGATAATACTCCTCTTATCAAATATCATAGTGTATGCTTTAATGCCCTTTCTTATTTAGTTATGAAACAAATTCTAAACCCCACAGAAGCAAAGTTTCGAGCTCTATGGTATAAATTTTATGTTAAAATTGCAAAGTTTTTAATAAATCAAGGTGATTTTAACACATCTATGGCAATTTTTGGTGCCCTTAATAATAACTGTGTTAGCAGACTTAAGGAAACACGAGCGCTTCTTAAACCCAAAATCCAGAAAGAAGAAAAAGAAATCGCCCTTCTATTTAGTAATGTCAAAAATTACAAAAATTATCGTGATTATCTGAAAAAAAGGATGAGTAAGAATAATAATGGTTGTTTGATTCCATTTTTTGGTCGTATTTTAGGCGATTTAACTGCTGCTCATGGGGGAAAGTCTCATCGTTTAACTAACGATCAAATCAATTTCCACAAATTGCACGTTCTTGCAGATGTTTTTGAGGTCTTTCATCATTGTCAAACACTTGTGAAAAAATTTGAGGTGAAACCCTACCATTATAAAGTTTCAGAGCTCATAAATCCTTATATGAGGTTGTTTAAAAATCTCTCTGATGAATCGAATGAATGTTATGATGCACTAGATATACTTTCAAAAGAGCGTGAGCCCTAATACCCAACCAACCTAAAGAATTGGTTTTTCGGCTGTGCCAAAGCCCCATAAGCGTTAAGCTAAAAAATCGAGCATAAGAACACAGAGAGAAAAACCAAAAGCAAGAAAAATTTTTTTGTTTTTAAATTTTCCTCTCTGTGATTTTGTGAAAAAAATTTTATATAATTTTAAACAGGATAGGCAGGATATAAACAAGATAAAATTTGAGTTGATTTTATCCTGCCTATCCTGCCTATCCTGTTAATAATTAATTTATTGTGTTTTATTTGCGCTTTCCCTGTTTTACTTAGCTTAACGCATATGTGCCAAAGCCCCGGGGTTGAACGATCATAAGTAGGTCCATATTACTAAATATTGACCTGCTTATGATCGTTCAAGCGCGGAAGTTTGTGCATTTCCCAGAAACAATTCTTCAGGTGGTTTGGGCATAACTTCTCTCTTCGAAAATAAAGGTGATAGATACCTGCGATTAGCATAGATATAATCAAATCCAGAGAAGATGGTATAAACACCTGTCACGGTCACAATAATTGTGCTTACTAAGCCAAGGGTTTTCTCGGACAATTGACCGAGGGAATAGGGCACCAAAAGAATAATAATAATAAATCCGGCAAAACCTTGAATAGCGGCTTTCAGTTTGCCGCTGAACCGAGCTGCCAAGGCAAAACCTTTAAGAGCACAAATTGTTCTTAGAGTGCTAACGATAGAATCTCGGTAGAGAAAAATGAGAATGAGCCCCAAGGGAAGGCTAACAGGGGGGAGGGTGAAAGTTAAAAAGATGGAAATACGATAAATGCTATCAGCCATAGGATCTAGAATTTTGCCTAAGTCAGTGACCTCATCGTATTTACGTGCAAAATAGCCATCGCAGGCATCGGATAATTCGGATACTCCCAGTAAAAACAGAAGGATATAAGGAAGCGCGACCAGGCTGATATGTAACGTTTCGTGTTCTAAGTAAACGAACAGAAAAATGGGGCTGATCAGGATGCGAATAAATGTTAAATAGTTCGCGATGCTCAAGAATACCTGCCAATTCTTCACTCATGATGGGTATATAGACCGGTAACAATATATCAAGCCTCGATTTTAAAGGATAGGAAATTCAAGCCATACCACAGGGCATTCTTTTTTTTTCTTGTTTTTAGCACATTTTCCAGCCTCTTTTCCCTAAATAACATGTTGTTTGCTCCCAATCTAAGAAAAAAAATTTAACACAAAAAACAAAGAGGTCACAAAGGAACGAAGTTACACATCAGGCTTATACTGGATCCTTCGAAGATTAAATCACCTTTGTAATGCTAATGTAAAAGCAGTAATTTCCCGCTGACGCCGGGAAGCATCTACAAATAACCGGGTAATTAGAAATGGTTATTTGTAGACGCTTCCGGGCGCTATCCCGGTAGGAAGCTGAACTGTTAGGTTTTTTTGCCTAATCATGAGATCTTGTTAATGCTGTTTATTTCTTCTGGTAATTTTTTTTGTAAAAGATTTTATTGATAATTATATATTATTTTAGATATAATTTTATTGTATATTATATTAATAAATTCTATATTTTAAGGATAGCAATGAATATGTTTTCAAGTCTTTCATCTTATTTTTTTTCTTCATCCCCTGCAGGTGTTTCTTCTCCTGCTTTACCTCCTTCTCCTCCTGTTGAAGAGGAGAACATTATCCAGCAGCCTCTTAATACCGAAACTTTCAGGGAAGAACCAGAATTTCTTCCGGAAGAAGAACCCATTCCTTTAACTCCTGCAGTATCTTTTCCCCATGTAGCGGCAGATGAAGAAATTCAGATAACCCCTCAAAGCATTTCAGTACTTCCTCAGCTGGAAGCGCTTGAACCAAGAAATCTTACATTTGAAAAGTTGATGAAGGAATTCAAGGTGCCCCTTTTTCTCATGCAAAAACAAAATTTAGATAAAGAAGATATAAAATCAGCGCTCTACAATAGCTATGTGACTAGTTGTCCTACTCCTAGTGAAATAGAGGCTTGTGCTGAACATTACTCTTCCCAATTAGACCAATTGCAGGAATTTATGAGGGAATTTAAGAATCAGCCTATTGATTTGAAAAATTTTAGTCCCCAAGCCCTGATGTACATGCTGACGACCAACATATGGAAGGGTAAACAAAAAGCAGCTCTGCAGCAGGCTTTAAAGGATAAGGTATTACAAGAGCCTGAAACGATTAAAAGGTTTTCTTTTGAGCAATTTCCAAACTTATTCCTTTTTTCTGACAATTATCGGCTGCTTTTTGATAATGTCGACTATGAAAATTTTACAAAGAGGAAAAACTAACCGTATTCAAAAGGTTAGCGCCAAACCTGTTATTGAACGATTTTTTCATCGACTATTTGGTTAGTGAAAAATCTGAGAATTTGGAAAGCATCATTCCGCTGCTACAAAAAGCTTTGGAATCTTTGGTGAATAGGTTCGAAAATGCAGGGGTCTCTTTTCAAGCGCAAATAACAGCGGGCGATTATCACAGGGGGGATTATTTAGCATCAAACCGGACTCTCTACCCATTTATTACAAGTTGGCGGCTCTATGCCAAGGCAATGAAGAACTTACTCTAATCGTTAGACAAGCTTTAGTCAAAAGGAATCCGGAGCTTATATCCCATTTTGACCAATATGTAAAAGAGATGAAAAAACAGCGTTATAATTAATTGGACAATTGGACATGGACTAATTGGACGAGTTGGACTGGGGAATTTACGTTGAATTGGACAGATTGGACCAATTCCAACATTCCAATTAGTCCAACTCGTCCAATTATGCTATCATTGGACCACACTCTCTTGAGTCTTTAACATTTTATAAATCTCAAGATAAAGATCTGCCGGATAATTCCAGCTAAAATCGATCTTCATGCCATTGATCATGAGATTGCGCCATTTTTCAGGATCGTCAAACCAGCAATGGATGGCACGATCCAAGGCGGAATCCAAACCGGCTGCATCGGGAAAATCAAAAGTGTATCCATTGGTTTCTTCAAAAGGCTTCCTGAATTATCCACATCAAAAATGGTATCGGCAAGACCTCCTGTACTTCTCACAATGGGAACGGTTCCATATTTCAAAGCAATCATTTGCGTCAATCCACATGGTTCAAAAATGGAAGGAACGATAAACATATCGCATGCCTGCATAGATCAGATGAGCAAGTTCTTCTTGATGATGCAAGAGTTAAGTGAACATGAGGATGGTCATCGTATACTGCTGCTTAAGGCGATGAAATTCGGCATTGATCTTGGAATAGGACTGCTGCCCAGAAAGACAAATTGCCCCTTTTTATCCACAATGTGTCGCATGGTATGCTTGATTAGATCAATCCCTTTTTGGGGACAAGACGTGCAATACATCCCACAATAGGACGGTGATCTTCTGCTAAATTGAGCTTTCCCGCAGAAGTTTTTTGATAAATCCTTTTTTATCAAGTGTGTTGCGATCTTTTTTATTTGCAGGAATTTCCCGAGGGGAATAATGAGCAGGAAGAAAGCGGTCGATTTCAGGATTCCAATAGGAATAATCAATTCCATTCAAAATCCCTTTAAATTTGTTTTGATACTGCAAAAGAGTTGATTCTAAGTCCTCGTCCTCCTTCTGGAGTTAACACCTCTTTGGCATAGCTAGGAGAAACTGTGGTGATAAAATCGGCATAGACAATGCCTCCTTTCAGCAAATTGATCAGATTGGGATAGAGATTATCTTGCAGTTTGTCGCGTTGTTGATAGTAGGCTCCATCTAACCCAATGCTGATCAAGATCATGGCGCGCATTTTCCCTGATATTCCATATTGTGGATGGTAAATACTGTTTTAGGCTTGTTATAGCCCAAGCTTGTGATACATATCGCATACAAGAGGAGCAATCACAGCGGTTTGCCAATCATGCAGATGGATAATATCGGGATTTAAGGGCGTTTGTAAATAAATTCAATGGCGGCGCGTGAAAAATAGAGAAAACGTTCAATATCATCTTCACAGCCATAAAAGCAGCCTCGATTAAAGAAATAACGGGGATGGTGGGGTTCAATGAAATAAACTTTGAGATTTTCGACCCATCCCATCCAGACAGTATTGGAATACCATTGTCCTTGATAAAAAGACATCAGATCCTTGGTATCGATGGTCAAATCGCGGATTTGTTCGCTATCCATGCAATCATATTTGGGAATGATAATATCAACATCATGTCCTTTCCAAGATAATTCACGGCAAAGTCCTAAGACGACATCTGCTAATCCCCCAACTTTTGCGAGAGGGGCTAATTCTGAAGCAATATGAATGATATGCATGGTCGTGCTAGTTCCCATTTAAGTGCCATGCAAATATACCCATACTTCGAAAAATATTTCGTCTTGCAAAAAAAAAGTGCGAACGAATAAGATATGTTCTCTAACACGAATGACTAGATACTGGGGTGTAGCCAAGCGGTAAGGCAGCGGTTTTTGGTACCGCCATGCGGAGGTTCGAATCCTTCCACCCCAATTGCTTGCAACCGAAAAAAAATTGTACTTCTCGCTGATGGTTTATAGCATTAGCAGCGAAAGCATGCCAAAAGAGAAGGGAACTGAATTGGTACACTGTATAGTTTTTTTTGACCATTTATGGTCAATAAAAACTATACAGTGTACTAGGTGTCTCTTTGAAGTCGAAATGATTCTAAAGCGGCGCCATTCTTTATAGAGCCATTCCAGATGTGAATTTTCTGAAAAATCACAGTGGAAATGGATCTTATACGGATTGATTTACATTATCTGTAAATCGAACCGTTCCTATTACCCTATTTTAGCATAGCCAATAAGCAACGGATCGCGGAGAATAAGGCTTATTTTCTCCGTGAAGATTCGTGATAAACAAATTATAACTTTATCCTTTTTTGGGGGATTCATGAAACTGCAAACTGTAAAAAGAGCAGCGGATAAGAAAAGCGAAGCGAAGAAGCTTCGCCGTGAAGGCTTTATTCCTGCATTCTTTATGCCGGAGGAAAAAGCAGGGGAGACTATAGCTGTCAATGGCAAATGAATTTGCCTCTTATTTGCGCAATATAAAGCCGGGCCACTTGCCGACATCTACATTTACACTAGTCGATGAGACGGGCAAAGAGCGTCAAGTGTTGATCAAAGACATTCAATATGAGATCACGACTTATGATGTCACACATTTGGATTTTGAAGAATTATTGATGGATCAAAAAATCAATGTAAAAGTGCCAATCGAATGTACCGGACAATGTGGATTGTGTGGGAGTTAAGCTAGGTGGGGTTTTGCGGCAAGTTATTCGTCATGTACGTGTGCGTTGCTTTCCCAAAGATATGCCGACTTTTTTCGAATTAGATATTAGTGAATTAGGACTTAAACAATCTAAGAGATTTTCCGATATTGAAATTCCCAAGACTGTTCGTCCTCTTGTAGATTTAAATGAAGTGGTGGCTGTGATTGTAAAACGATAAATACCACGACTGATTAGAAAATCATGCAGAGCTTATGAGCAATCCTTTTTATTTGTTGGTCTTGGAAATCCTGGTCAGCAGTATGAGATGACCCGCCATAACATGGGATATATGGTAGTCCAAGAGTTTGCTAAAAGCCTTTCATGGTCTTTCAAAGAGGATAGGCGTTTTAATGCACATGTAGCTAAGGGATAATTGAGAATCAAACTGTGCATCTTGTAATGCCTTTACCTTTATGAATTTGAGTGGGAAGCAGTGAGGCTCTATATAGATTATTATAAACTGCCTATCAAGAATTAGTCATTGTTGCCGATGATATTGCTTTGCCTTTGGCCAGCTTCGGCTGCGCACGATGGGTGGCGATGGCGGGCATAATGGATTGAAAAGCATACAGGGAACCTAGGAACCTCTCATTATATGCGCTTGCGCATGGGAATCGGTCATCCGGGTCAAAAAATGTTAGAGGATTATGTATTAGATCCATTTAGCGCAAACGAACAACAAGAATTACCGGCCTTTATTGACCGTGGCGTCGAAGTCTTAAAGCGATTGCTGAAAGAAAACCCTTCTCATGTGATGAATTCGGTCAATACAATTCTGTCCCAGGACAACAACAAGGGGATAACGCTAGAAAAAATGTCAGGCCAGGATTAGATTTAACAAAACCCCCTTCTAACAGGGCGAGGAGAATAACATGAATCAAAACAGACAAAATCTTTACGAAGGAATGTATGTCATCAGCGCGACACTAAGCGATGATGCTCGTCATAAAGCGCTAGACCGCATTCAAACAGGCATTACCGGCCACGGAGGAGAAATTGAAAAAATCCACGAACAAGGACGCCGCCGTTTGGCTTATGAAATTGATGGACATCGCGAGGGGTATTATTATATCATTTATTTTACAGCCCTCCGCCAGCCATTTCAGAACTTTGGCAAGAATACCACCTCAATGAGGATCTTATTCGCTTTATCACCTTGCGCACAGAAAAAGTGATGGATAAAATTGAATTCAAACCATTAGTTGAGCAGCAATAAGGAGATGACCATATGATGCAAAGAAGACCAAAATATAATCCTGAGCATCCAGATATCCGTTCTAAAAAGCGCAAGCGTTGCCCTTTTACTGCTGCAGGGATCAGAGAAATTGATTACAAAGATATCGATACTTTGACCAAGTTTATCACTGAGCGTGGCAAAATTTTTCCGAGACGTATTACAGGCGTTTCTGCTTATCACCAGAAAAAACTCACAGCCGCAATCAAGCGGGCTCGCCATGTGGCATTATTGCCATTTGTTGCTGAAGTTTAAGATTAAGAGGAGAAAAACCAATGGCAACAAAATTACTATTAATTGAAGACGTTGAAGCTTTGGGACGAAGCGGAGAAATCGTTAACGTCAAGCCAGGTTATGCCCGCAATTATTTGCTTCCACAAGGCTTAGCAATCATCGCTGATAAAAAAGCATTGCGCCGGCAAGAGCGCTTGAAAGAAGAGCGCAAAAGAAAGCTATCGATGATAAAAAAGAATCTGATGAAATTGCAGCTCGCATTAATGGCATTACTTGACAACTGTTGTGAAAGTGGATCATGAAGGCCACATGTATGGTTCTGTAACTGCACATGAGATTGTCATATTCTTGCAAGAGCAGCACAAATTGAAATTGAGAAGAAAAATATTCAACTCAAGCATGCGATTAAAGACAACAGGGGTGCATGCCATTCCTGTCAAATTAAAAGAGGGGGTAACAGCATCTTTCTAATTTGAAGGTGATGTCGGAAGAGGGTTTCGCAACTTCGCAAGAAGAGCAGCCGGTTGCGGAATAGGAAGTTTCTGTTTTCACGAGAGATTAAAACGGCTAATTGTCCCAGGGTGATGCCCCATAAGAGCTAACTTAATTTCTTGATTGGCTGTTTTTATGAGCCTGAAGGGCTCCAATTGCAACAGCCCAAGGCATCTCCCTGGGCAAGGTTCAGAAAACATAGCAGCCTGTAGGGTTGCCAGAAGGAGCCTCAATGTTTGATGTAAATTTGTTTGTGATTAATGAATAATTCTGGCAGCCCTTCAGGCTGCAAATTTTGTTTTATCCCTACCCAGGGCGATGCCCTGGGCTGTTGCAATGAGAGCCCTCCGGGCCAATAAAAGGGCCGATGAGGAAAATAAGTTAGCGCTTATGGGGCGGATGCCCTGGCAGCCCGCAGTTTAAGCCTTTCGCGCTTATCTCGTAAGTGGCATAGATAGCGTAAATGAGCCTGAAGGGCTCTAATCGCACACAGCCCAGGGCATCGCCCTGGATTAGGTTTAGTATGTAACAGCAGCCTGTAGGGCTGCAAGAATTGTTGTAGGGCTGCAAGAATTGTAGGGTGATTTGTGGGTAAAAAGCAGGGCATCGCCCTGGGTTAGGTTATAGATATAAAGCAGCCTGAAGGCTGCAAGAAAGCGAAATAAAGAACACCAATCATCTATACTGCGACACCCTATTGCTGGAATGGCTCTTTGCATTTTTTTAAGGAATATGATTAGCTTTTTTTCTGCTAAAGTCAATTTGTTTTTACGAATCGTTTCCAAGCGTTCGGATGGTTATCACAATTTATCTTCAGTATTTCAAACGATTTCTCTTGGCGATACTTTAACAATCGAACCACATACAGAAGATGTCTTCACCTGTACCGATCAGCGCTTGCCGATTGATTCTTCTAATCTTGTTTTAAAAGCAGTCTTGCTTTTCAGGAAAAAAACTGGTAACAAACAGCCGTTTAAAATTCATTTAATAAAGCGAATACCCATTGAATCAGGTCTTGGAGGTGGCAGCAGCAATGCAGCAACCGCCTTATGGGCCTGTAATCAATTGACAAATACAAATGTATCCCAAGAACAGCTCAAGCAGTGGGCTGTGGAAATTGGTTCGGATGTTCCTTTTTTCTTATCTCAAGGCAGCGCTTATTGTACAGGTAGAGGAGAGCATGTTTATTCTCTTCCCTGTTTGATGGCAAGATCATTGTATATTGTTAAGCCTTTTCAGGGTCTATCAACCCCCGAAATTTACTCCCGATTAAATTTTAAAAATCCCTTGCCTGAAAGTTTGTTCGAAAAGGATCTGGAGGTATTTTTATCGGGTTCATTGCCCTATTTTAATGATCTTGAAAAAGCTGCATTTGAAGTAAAGCCTGAACTAAAAATATTAAAAAACCAACTTCTTGAGGGTGGCTTTGATACGGTATTGATGTCAGGCTCTGGATCGGCTTTTTTTTGTTTTGGCGAGGGGATTCTCCCATCCAACCTCGAGTTAGCGGTATTTCCGGTTCATTTTATGAATCGCAATCTGTGGACTTGGTATTCACAACCACAGATCCAACAAGACTGAGTGGATTCTCTTAGCTTCTCTCTATTTACTGTGGATATAAAACTCATGATTGAATTCTTGATTTTTTTAATGGCAACTGAGTTACTATAAAGATATTTATTTCTATAACTAGAAAATGAAGAAAAAAACTCGCCCTCTCAAGATAGAAAATGTCATTGAAAAAGCTAAAAAATGTATTGCCTTGGGTTTATACAGATATACAGCTCATGCCGAAGGTAGAAAGTTTGAGCGGATGATTACTGAATAAGATGCATTGTTCGTTATTGAAAATGGTTGAAGAGTCCCAATCCGAGATGATTTTTGTAATATATATCAAAGTGGAAATATGCATTTGAAGGTAAAACATTACAAGACGAGTTGCTTCGAGTTATTATTGGTTTTGACGAAAACATGCTTCTCATTGTTACTGTAATAAATATTTCAAAAGCAAGTTAGGTGTTGTATGGATAAGGAAAAAGCAAAAAAGTTTACTTATTTTGGACTGGGCTTCCCCATTGATCTATATAATTTTCCAATGAAAAAATATTGGGGGGAGGAAATGGCCGACATCGATTACAATAAGCTGAAACGCGTTGTAATTGAGCTTTTAGTCAAAAAACTGGTTCCTCTTACAAGTAACGAAGTACGTTTCATACGACAGTATTTTAAGATGAATTATACGCAGTTTGGTCAACACTTAGGACAAACGCGTCAAGCTGTAACGAAATGGGAATCCAAAGAAAATGATTTTGCTATGATTACTCCATCAACTGAGTTGCACATCAGACTTTCTATCCTTAATCTTTTAGATGCAAGTAATGAAGTTTTCAGAAATGTTTATAATGAATTGGATTCAAATAATGAATTAAAAAAGAAAAAACACGAAATAACAAATAAACCACTTCGAATTCACCCTTCCGATATTGAAAATAGCTTAACTATTATTTAAAATTAATTTTTCGTATCCTGTCCATCGTGTCCATCCTGCTAAAAAAAATGATTACTGATATGTCAGAAGTTCCACTAATTCCAACGAAACCGGTAATTAGCGGGAACTGATGAGCGTTTGATCCTTGAATAAGCTACTTTGCTAATCCCCTTATTAATTTTTTTTCATTCACTATTACATCCTCGTAATTTACATCTTTGATTAATAAAATATTATTAAAATAATAACTTTTAAAAATAAAAAATAGTATAATAAAATTAAAGTGTTTATTTTACAAAAGTAGTGTGGTTAATATGAATAATATAGATATTTATAATGTTCAATCACTCGATATAGCTTTAGCTTCTCATTTGGAAAATTTAAAAACCTATGAATCTGGAAATAAAGAAGATAATCTAAAAGAAAAGGTAGAGAAAGAACTAAAATTTATAGGTAAATATATAAAATTATGCACCAGTAACGATGTGTTAGTGTTAGAATTAATTGATAAATTAAAATATTTATCAAATAAAATTACTAAAGAAGACGTTAAGAATGATCTATTAAGTGATATAAATAATATTTTTAACCATATTATCGATAAATCAAATAAAAAAAATACAAAATTAAAAGAAAATATTACAACGTTTATAAAATTATTAGTAGATGAAAATGTAGCCACAAATTTAACCCCGCAACTAAGCTCTATTGATTTTTCAGAGGGATACGATTATGCTATGCGAGGATTTAGAACTCTCATGGAAAGTAAAAATAATTTATCTTTCCTAGCTTATGCTGATGATAAGCTCATAACAAATTTGATCAAATTGGGAAGTCTTGACCTTAACTTCAAGGATAGTAAGGGTCAAACGATTCTTCATTATTTAGCTTCCAAGAAAGACATAAAATTTACAGAAAATATTATTCCTCTCCTCATTAATCTAGGAGCGGATATTAGCGCAAAGAATGAAAAAGGGGAAACGCCCCTTCATCTTGCTGCTCAAGATAGCATACCTGCATTTGTTCAGGAATTAATTAAAAATGGTGCGGATGTATTAGCTCAGAACAAATTTCACTTAATCCCTCAGCAATATGCAAGCGAACATAATCTAAAGTATATAAACGAAGCTATCTTTCACGTTCTAGGTGAAACATCTAAAAAATTCTCTACTTCTATAAAAATCGAGCCGAAAGTAGATACTAAGGGATCTATTCAGAAATACCCTCCAAAAGTTCTGGCGCAACTACCAAAGGTGACCCTTTTCGAGTATCCCAAATACGTAGGGTTAAAAGTTTTGCCTTTTGAAAGCTCCACATTAGCAGTAGCAACTCATCCTTTAGGATTAATAGGAAATGGATGGGAATATTTTAATGTCCAAGCTAAATACGAGCATGAAATTGCTAACTGTCAAAAATCCCTTAAGAAGATTAATAAGAAAATAAGTGGGGGAAAAGGATGAATCAGAAATCGCTAAACTCAAAAAAGAAAAACAAGAACTACTCGAAAAAATAAATCAGCTCGAATACAGCAAAGAAAGTACCTTAGGTCAAGTTGTAGTCGCTAGTGCAACGAATGTGGCTATGACAGCAAATGCAGCGCCTACAACTCCTCTATTTTCATTACTATTAGAAATAACTGATTCTGATACGGCTAAAACATTATTGATAAAAGGGGGCTCAGCTCTTTCTAACTTTGCTGCTTGTTTAAAAATTGCAACTCAAGTTTATCAAAATTGGAACATAATTGAAGATGCTGAGATTCGTGGAATAAAGATCCAAGAGACAATAACTGCAGTAAAAACTGCCTATGAATCTTTAAAAATAGCTCAAAGGTCCTTTCGTCCCGGCACTTTTGAAGAGAGGTTATTGAATTTAAAAATAAAAGATTATGAAAAAAAACTCGACGACTTGGATCGCGAATGTCGTAAAAATATTATCTCTAGGCCTTCTGCAAACCTCTCTTCAATATTGGTTCTAACAAGCGCTATGTTTTTGTCTTCTGGAGAGGTTGGTCTATCTTCAGTTGGAATGGGGTTGGGAGTGGCTGCCAATTATATTCCCTCTATCCCCCTGGGAGGAGAATATATCAACCCACTAAAAAAATGGGCATATTCTCAATATAGTCAAGTAGTTGATAAATTATATCCCCCATCTAGAGAACTCGAGGAGAGAAGATTATTAGAACAAACAGCTGAACGCTTGGGGTTAGAAGCATCAGAACTGGAAGAAGAATTGGAGATAATTGTAGATTATATGACAGAAAAAGATAAAACCTTTGTAAGGGAAATTTTAACACAAGCAGGTATTAAATATGATAAAAAGAATATAATGAATAATCTAATAGAATGGTTGAGAAAATAATTGCAAGGTAATCATAATGAAGACATTAAATTATTTAAAAACTTTTGAAACTATCATCGATGACTTTGGATATCCATGCGTATTGCATAAATCTTCAAAAGAAATTCCTTTTGAAATTTTAGCCATATACATTCCTTTGGATAATAAAAAAAGAGAACGGAAGATTTTTGTTAAAATTAATGAATATGCTCTAAAAACTTCAAAAACAAGAGAAAAACAAGAGAATATTGAGACATTTGTCGAATTGTCATCAGTTCTACCCTTTAACGTAGATCCCGAGGCCTTCGGAGAAGTAGCAAGAATAATCAATTTTATCAATAAGTCACTGGAGACGCCTGGATTTGTGTTAGATGAAATCAATTCACGAATTTTTTTTCGCTATTCCTTTTTAAAGCCGGCTACGAAAATCACAGATGATACGTTTATTTCCCTAGTGGGTACAGTGATGCTTTTGCTGGATTCTTTTTCCAATACCATTGAAGAGGTTGTTAAAGGCAAGGCAATGAGTGAAGTCATCAAAGAAAAAATTGATGAACTTACGGCGTTATCACCTTAATCGTTAGCAAAGCAGTCAACTGTGGGCTTAGAGCCCTTAGCTTTAAAAGTCAGATATTTTGGATCGATGATTTGCAAATGGTTTAATTCCATTTTTTGGGATTTGATGTGATGACAAGAGGTAAGTTTAAGCGATTCTATTCTTTCTCGATCAAAAAAGGTAGTAGTCTTTAGAGTGAGTTGATGACAACCACTTAAATCCACGATCCTTAAACTAGGTGCATTAAGTTTTTCGATACCATGATCTGTAATCTTAGTACAGTGGCTTAAAGTAAGATTTTGAAGTTGCATCATATTTCCAATAGAGCTAAGAGCCTGATCAGTAATATTCGAGCAACCATACATAGAGAGTTTTTCGAGAAGAAGATCAATTAAATGTTCAAATCCCTGATCTCGTAAATTTTTGCAATAATCAAGTTCTAGCGTTTTAAGTCCTTTGCATTTGGATAAGCTGACTAATGTATGCAGATCACAATTTGTATTACTCAAATTGAGATGTACGAGCATTTGAATTTCTTTAAATTCACTGAAAAATTTTCCCATTCCTTCAGAAGTGAAGGTATTTTCTTTTAAACTCAAAGAAGTTAAGGAACAGTCTTTGAGAAACATGAGGGCATTGTCCGTTAAATGAGTAAAGTGATTCAAAGAGAGTGCTTTCAATGTCGGAATTTTAGCCAGAAATTCTACATCTTGATCTTGCAGTTGGCTTCCTCCGCATATGGTCAATTCTTTTAATTTGATCTGAGATAACGCATAAAGGCCTTGTTGGGTTACATTTTGACTTAATGATAATGATAACTTTTCTAATTTCTTTAAATTAGAAAGGGCAATCAGTACACTATCATCAGTTGGAAAGCATCCAAAATCGATGTTTTTTAAATGTGGACAAAGAGGGAGAATTTTTGATATATTTAGTTCTTTGATTGGGAATTTAAATTGATTCAAATTCAATGTTTTCAGATGGGAACCATGATCGTTTAAAAAACAAATAAACTCTTCAAAAGTCCCTAATTTTAAATCATTTGTCGTTAAAAGACCCTGTTTGAAAGCTAAGTTCACACATCCCTTCATAATAGACTGGATATTTTCAAAAATTTTTTTTTCTAGTTCTTTGTTGTCTTGTATTTCTTCATGTTTATAACACTGAGACCATACATGTACTAAAGATTTTGCTGATTTAAAGAATTCTTGTTTACTCTGGCATTCTTTTGCTAATTGTTTTAAGATATGATAGATCAATTCTAATGGTAATTTTGGAAGAGGAAACCGAAACCCGCTCTCTTTTATATCTAATAGATCTTTGTTGATTATGGAATCATCGACCTGAAAAAGACAAAAAGGATTTGGGTGTAAATTTTCCACTTTTATTTTACTCTCACAATTAAATTAAATAATCATTCTATCATTTTGTGGATTTATTACCAAGAAAACCCTTTTTTAATATTGTGATCTCTTGTGCTTACGTTTGAGTTGCTTGTTCTCTAACTTGAAATTGACGCTGGATAAGTTTCACTCTTTATGCTATTTTTATACTCTTTGATTTTCTAAGAAGATATAACGGAGCTTGCATATGAGGCTATTTGACGATCAGCTTATTATCGTTACGGGGGGAGCCGGTTTTATCGGTTCTTGCCTAGTGCGTTACCTCAATGATAGGGGCATGCATAATTTAATCATTGTTGATGATTTGCATCGGACCGAAAAGTGGAAAAATCTGGTTGGCAAGCATTTTGCTGATGTTATTTCTAAATCTCAAATATTCCATTGGTTGGAAGGTAAGGAATCTCTTATTGAGGCCTTTATTCACTTAGGGGCTTGTTCTGATACAATGGAGACAGATGCAAGTTATTTGTTAGAAAATAACTATCGCTTTAGCGTCCGATTGGCTGAATATGCTCTAAAACATGGGCATCGCTTCATTTATGCCTCTTCTGCGGCCACATACGGGGATGGTTCAAAGGGATTTGTTGACGATCCTTCGCAGCTTTATGAACTTCAACCGCTTAACATGTATGGTTTTTCTAAACAACTTTTTGACCAATGGGCTTTCAATGAAGGGGTCTTAGACCAATTGGTTGGATTAAAATATTTCAATGTATTTGGACCAAATGAAGCTCATAAAGGGCGTATGGCTTCCGCCATCACCCGCATGGTCCCTCAAATTTTAAAGGGGGAGAAGGTGCGCTTATTTAAAACGACCGATTCCGCTCATTTTGCGGATGGAGAGCAAAAACGTGATTTTATTTACGTCAAAGATGTGGTGCGCATGACCTGCGCTTTTTTAACTAATGAAGCAGGGGGGCTTTATAATGTAGGGGCTGGTCGAGCATCCACTTGGAATGAACTTGCAGAGGCAGTCTTTTGCGCCTTAGATCTAACACCGGAAATTGAGTATATCGATATGCCTGCCGAGCTTGTCAGCAAGTATCAAAATTATAGTTGCGCAGATATGACGAAGACAGTCGCTATTTTGCAAGATACAGCTCAGTGCATGAGCTTAAAAGAGAGTGTGTCTGATTATGTGAGAAATTATTTAGTATCGGGTAAAACATGGTAAAACTTGCAAATATGCTAAGCCGCCTTAATCCGTCAAAGGTCTTAGTCGTAGGCGATATGCTGCTTGATACTTACACTTTGGGAAAGGCACGGCGCATTTCTCCTGAAGCGCCTGTAGCGATAGTGAATGTCCAACACGAAGAGCATCGTCCCGGAGGGGCTGGCAACGTGATTCTTAATTTGCTATCGTTAGGCGCCCAAGTTGCAGCCATAGGTCGAGTAGGGAGAGATTGGGCAGGGCAGACCCTGCGCGATGCTTTAATAAGTGAAGGAGTGGATGTTAGCGCAATAGTCATCCAGGAAGGGTATCGAACTCCCGTAAAAAATCGGGTGATTGCTGACAACCAGCAAATCGTGCGTATCGACCATGAGCAAATCATCCCGTTAGATGAAACTCTTGAAAAACAGCTCATAGACAATTTGCCCGCTTTATTGAGTGGTATAAAGGTTGTGGCTCTTTCGGATTATGGCAAAGGATTTCTGACCGTTCCTTTTCTGGCTGCCCTCATCCAACAAGCCAATCAAATGGGCATCATAGTCATTACTGATCCAAAAGGGCATGATTTTGTCAAGTATACCGGGACCACTATTATTAAACCCAATCTGTCTGAAGCTTATGCAGCTGCCAACTTACCTTCACATGTAGCCTTAGAAAAGGTTGCTTCACACATCTTAGCGCAAACACAAGCGAGTTTGCTCATGATCACCCGTTCTGAAGCAGGTATCTCGCTATTTGATTCTTCGGGCATGCGCTATGACTTTCCCGTTCATGCTAAAGAAGTAAAAGATGTGACCGGAGCGGGGGACACCGTTCTCGCTATGCTGGTTCATGCGGTAGCTAATCAACTCTCTTACGAAGAGGCTGCCCATTTATGCAACGTGGCGGCGGGAATAGCCATAGAATATGTAGGCTGCGCTAGAGTGACTTTATCCGATTTAGCTCATCGTCTATTGGAACATAACATGAGTAACAAAGTATTTGACCAAGAACATCTTTTTGTTTTACAAGAAGTTTTGAAAGGAAAGCCTTTTAATTTATTAATCCTGCAGACAGACCGGCTCACCCTCAACCTTTTTCAGTCTATTAAGCGCTTGGCTAGCAGTGAAACTGAAGATCTGCTTATCTATGTAGAAGATGAGGCGCCTGGGGAAACTTTTGTCGATATGCTCGCCTCGCTAAGAGAAGTCAGGTTTATTGTCATCCATTTAGATAGTTTAATATCTTTCTGTCAATATACCGCGCCAAAGGAAGCTTATGTTTTTAATTCTGATCGAGAACAATTAGCTGCGGTGGAGTGGAATGAATATTTGTGGAGTAATGCATGAACATCAATGCCGCATTTCAGTGGGAATGCCAACCTAAAGCTGAAAAAATAATTCTTGGCTTGATGGAACAGGCAATTCGCTCTAATCCTGTTATTCCCAAGTTGGCTGAAGATCTTTTCCATCAAACAAGCACCCGCTTATTTGATTGGTTGGATTATGTAACGGCAGTGGAATCCGATCAAATGGTAAAAAACCTACAAGATGCTGGCTTTGTGCAACCGTCAGGTACTCATCTCCGGATTTTTGCTCATCCGGGAGCTCAGCTTCCTCGGGTGGCCTTACTACCATCCAAAGAGATTGTTGTCGGCCTTGCAGTAGCTGTCGACTCTATTGCCGATTTTTTGATGGTCAGAGGAGAGCATGCTCCTGTTGAAGGCTCTTCATTTGGCGATTTTAGGCGTTGTTTGTTTTCAAATGAGCAAGGATCGGCTCTATGGGTGGTGGAAAGGCGGGGAACATTAGCTATGCAGTCCTCAAAGGAAGAACCAGATAGAATTTATGCTTATTCACAAGCTCTTGAACACTGGATGACGCGTTCCAGAACTCTGACAGATGAAGACGGGTGCATGCAGGAAGCTATAAGGTTAGTTGGCAAACTTGTGGCTGAAGTAGGGCAAAATCGAGCCGCTTGGACAGTTTTGGAAGGGGAGAGGCGCTATTGGCAGGCTCGCAACTTTGCGGGGCAAATACAAAAAAATCGTCAAGATCGCTTGGGAATGGGATGGGCCAATCATGATCACCACACCTTTCGCTCTTCTCGCAGGCGCTTTAAACAGTTAGTCCACCTTTTTGAGTTATTGGGCTTTCATTGCCGTGAGCGTTTCTATGCCGGTGCGGAAGCTGGGTGGGGAGCTCAGATAATGGAAAATCCCGTTTGCCGTTTAATCCTATTTTTAGATGTCGATTTAGCTCCTGATGAAATAGTCAACGACTTTGCTCATGAACCTCTGCCAGAGCTTGACAAACTTGGGACAGTGGGCCTTTGGTGTGCTTTGCATGGAGATTCCATCTTAAAGTCAGGCATGCATCATTTAGAAGCCCAATTTATGTTTGATGATTTAGCGCAAGATTTGGGCAAATTGGGCATTGAAATGATGAATCCCTTTAGTTCTTTTTCTTATCTTAAGCAAGCTTTTACAGTCGGGGAGAACTGGCCTGTTGAACCTAGCAGGGTCAATCATTTAGTGGAGCAAGGCCAATTAACCCCAAATGAAGGGGAACGTTTTTTATCCCACGGGGCTATTGGAAGCCATTTAGAAAATTTGCAACGTCGGGAAGGATATAAAGGGTTCAATCAAAAAAATGTCAGCCTCATTATCAAAAAAACAGACCCCCGTTTGCAGATATAAAATTTTATTTTTAACGCGATGTGCGAATTTTTCTTCGGAAAATCCGCACATGTAAATTAACAGACAACGAGCCGTTCAAATTGCAAAGGTTCATTGTTACTTTTTTTCATTAGAATCAGGCCGAGACGGCCTGATTACCTTCGCTCAGGTAATAGCATCATCAGTGAATTTTGTAATCCATTTCATTATAAATTCGCTTTCTAATTTTATATCTTGTGAAGATGATAATTTTGATTTGGTAGGGGAACTTGGTATATCTATTTCGGGATGAGCAAATTTATATATTTGTGCAAACTTCTTTATTTTGGCTACAAGGGCTTCATGACTTGAAGCATATTCATTGAACAATGCACTTTTTCGCTCACGGGATTTTTGCGCACTTTCACGATTTTTAACTAATCGCTGAGCCCTTCTCTCTTCTTTTGAAAGTTGAACCGAAGATGTTTTTTGTTTTTTTTTGCATGGGGATGAAGGGGAGATAGAATCTACAGAATTTGTAGGCCTTCTGCGTTTTTTTAACCCTTTTTCTCTTATTTTCTTTGAATTTAGGGGGCTAGGGGGGATTGAAAGTTCTGGTTCAGAAATTTTATCGCAAACTTCTTCTAGGCGCCCAGTTATATCAGGGGAGCTACAATTCCCAGGGGATGAGGTTAAGGGATAAGAAATTTCTGAAGGCATTACATCAAAAGATTCCAAATTTGAATTAAGAAGGAGATCTAGAAATCCAGAATTGGATTCTAACAACGGAGAGTAAGAGGGCATCCCTTTGACACTGAAGGTATCTTCTGTGAGGGGAGATTCGCACTTTGTCGGATAGTCAAACGATCCTAAAGTTGTTTCATCAGTATATAATCTATTTGGATTAAAAAAGGATTCGAACCACTCAGAATCTGATTTTAGTTGTGGGGGATAAGAGGGTGTTTGAGTGGCAATGAAAGGGTGTAAAGTTGTTGACAAGGATGAGGGATAATCACATGCTTGCATTTTTTTGTCTGCAACCCAGATTTCTTCTTTGGTATTAGACGGTCCACTCCCAAAAGGAGTATACGGTGAAAAAGTATAACATTCCATATTTTAGCTCTTTTTATAAAAAATAATTTTATTAACTCAAATAACAAACAAGTTTTTTTACAATTATTCGTACTATTTGTTTTAATGAAAAATGTTAAAACAAATAAATCAAACCGCATTATCAATGCTAATTTTAAATTTTTCATTAAATCAATATTAATATTCAATAAATTTTCTCGTGATAAAGGTATATTCGAATAAACTTCTTGCGTAATTAATTTTTTATCGGACCTACCGGAGTAGGAAAAACTCAATTGGCGAAAGAGCTGGCACACGAGCTTTTAGGAAGTGAAAGCTCTCTGATTAGATTAGATATGTCTGAATATTCTGAACCTCACAGCATTTCCCGCCTTATCGGTTCTCCTCCGGGTTCCGTGAATTATCATGGCGGAGGCCAATTGACTGAGAATCTAAAGAAACATCCCTTTGCCATCGTGCTTTTAGATGAAATTGAGAAGGCTCATCCCTCTGTATTAAAAACTTTTTTGCAAGTTTTTGAAGAGGGACGTGTGACCGATTCTCAAGGGACTGTCGTTGATTGTCGTCAGGTTCTTTTTATTTTAACCACGAATTTAGAGGAGGAGAAGATCTTATCGATGCATCAAGAGGGTTATAATGAAGAACAAATTCTTAGTGTGATACAAAAGAATGTTTCTAAATTCCTATCCCCCGAACTCTATAATAGACATCTTGCATAACCTCAATTCCTTGCCCGTGCCCCCCTGCCCCTGCCCTTGCCCTATTAGCGTTGTTTTTGAGCCATTTTCACCAGCATAGACACGATGCTAATCAGCAGTTCTCGTCCTTTGGTATATCATTCTTCATTCACAAGCTGCAATCGTTGACACACATCCAAAATTCCCGCGCATTCTGTAGCAGACCTTTTAGCCATCCGATAAAATCGAGCTTTTTCATCGATGGAATATTCTCCCGCTCCTTCTGCAATATTCAATGGTATTGACAAACCCGCACGTTGAAGCTGATCGCTTAAATAGACCCTACCCCGAGGTAAATGTTCTATTATAACATCCGCAAGTACAACAAATTCTATTGCCACTTGGTATACGGTTAACTTTTCATGGTCTAAAAGAATTCGTTTCTGCACTGGAGAAATGGCGATTGTCATATTTTAACTCCCAATTTTGAATCCCTGCGATCAGATTGAATCGCAATCCAAATCTTTTTCTTCTGTTTCGATATTTATCACTCAAAATTTTAAATCGTTTTAAGCGCCCTATTACATTTTCATTTAAAGCTCGCTTTGAAGAAATATCACGATTCATCTGCTTTTCATCTCTTGTAAGAGCTTTGCCTCTTGATCGTTTTTTGGGCAATAGACTCGTATTTTGAAGTTTTTTTATTCCGGTATACCCAGAATCAACGATTCCTTGAACCGTTTGAACCCAACGTACCTTACTGTCTTTGAATAGCTTAAAATCATGTCTCTTCCCATTGCAAAAGTTCGTGCATATGATCAAACTCGACTGTTTATCTACAACGACCTGACTCTTTAGCGTATGCCTTTTCTTTTTCCCGGAATAATATCTTTTCTGTTTGTTATTTCTATTTCTGATCCGATTTTTGCATCGGATCTTTTTTTTTGGCCTTTCTATCGGGCTTTCAGTAGCATCAATCAAAATCACTTCAAATTCAGTGTCACCTTTAAGCAGAGCCTTCTTTCCAGGAAGAGAAAATTCTTTGCTTTTAATTAAGATGTCTTCAATCCACTTGCAATTTCTATAGCAGGCACTTTCACTCAGCCCATAACTTTGTCCTAAATGAAAATAGGTCCTGTATTCTCTTAAGTATTCCAGGGCCATAAGTAATTTATCTTCGACGACGAGACGAGAAGGCTTTCCTCCCTGGGACATTCTCTGCTTCTCGGCCTCTTTAACTATTGAAATCATTTGTACAAAGGTCTCCTTTCGTACTCCTGTTAATCTTCTAAATTCAGTGGGCGAAAGTTTCTGTATAGCTTCGTATTTTTGCATAAATGGCCGATAGATTTAAGAAGCAGACCCTTATATTAAAAAATAAAATTGCGTGCCAGAACTTTTTCGGGCAAGGGCAAGGGCAGAGGCACGGGCAAGGGATTGAGGTTATGCAAGATGTCTATTTTTGAGTGCTATTTAAAACATGTAAACCATGTAAAATTTAACAAAGTTAAGCTAACTGGGATAAGGGACCTTGTAACAGAGCTTTACTTGGATCAAAAAGGCGATATTAGAGCATGTGGGAGATTCAGCCTTGGTTTATACGAAAGAAAAGATGATTCTAATGTTCCTATGCTTACGAGAGTTTCAAATCCAAAGGATATTCAGGACAGAACAGCAGGTTTAATCCATATTAACTTAGGATTACGAATAGGCCCTACTTCCAATCCTTTTTCCGTCTCTTACCAATTTCTAGAATCAAACAGTTGCGAACAAGTTATTATTTCATCAAAATAAGCTCTATTTATGAGCGCTTCATCAGCTCCTTCGTTACAAATCAGCACTTTCTGTATCGTCTTGTTTTTTGGATTGGGAAAGAGAGAGAGCTTTTTTTCTACTTCGCTAATGACGCTTGGCCCGACTTTACTTTGCAGATACTTGATTTCACAAATAGTATAGACGTTATCAGCTCGTTCAAAAATCAAATCTATCTGATAGCCTGGGGTTTCTCGATCTGTTGCACGGTTAAAAAATGCACCAGATTCATAGTGAACCCCAGAAAATTGTAAGATTCTGGCAATGACGAAATGGTATCTACGACAAAACCTTTCAAACGAGAATCCCAACCATTTGACATAGCTATCTAGTCTCAGAGCTGCTTTTGGATTTCGATTGTATGCACCACTTTCAATATTTTTGCTCAATGGCTTGATAAATTTAAAATAGTACTGAAGATAGTTGTCGTCTACTGAGTATCTCTTCAAAAGAGTTTTTTCGCCAAGATTAAAGGGGTGGTAGCAATTTATAAACCCAGATTTCTCCAAATCTAGTAGAAGATTGCTCAGGGTCCCCCCTGAAGATACGTCAAGTAAACTGGCAAGTTCTTGGCGTGTTAAAAATCTTTTTTTGCTCAAAATGTCGATTATTTCTTTATAATGCTTGTTTTTAGAAAGACTACTAGTGAAAATTCAGTCATATTCCTGTGCAAAAAAGCCCCCAGTTGAGAATGAGTTTTTGCACAAACTTAAAAATACTGAAGATTCTGTTGTTACCCATTTTAGATATTCTGGAACGCCGCCAATTGTTAAGTAAGCGTCCATAACTTCTTTCTCACTTCGATTTTTAAGGAATTCTTTTGTTTCACAGAGATTAAATTCCTGCAAATGGAATTCGTGTTGTGATCTATTGTACAAAGCTTTTGAATGAAGAACATGATCTATCATAAAAGAGGGCGCTGAACCACAAAGAACGACAATGAGATTAGGAATATGGCGGAAGAAGTTGTCCCAGACATATTTTAATTCAGCAACTAGTGTGTCCTTGTAATTTGCCAGCCACTGCAATTCCTCCAGATAAATGGTCCATGTCCCTTGTTGGATATATGTAGCAAGTAATTGAAAAAATTCTCGCCAGTTATCGATGACTGTTTTAGCTAAAATAGGTTCTTGGGCGTAGGTAGCCAATTGGCTCATGACGTTAGCAAATTGCTCTTCTCGCTTAAGCCCTCAATTCCTTCAAATTTTAAGATGTTTCGATCCTTAAATGCTTGCTCAAGAAGCTCTGTTTTTCCAATTCTTCTGCGGCCGTACATTACAATGATACATGCTTCTTTTGATAAGGCTATTTTTTTGAGCTTTTCGAACTCAAACTCCCTCCCGATGAAATTTTTTTTTGGTTTAATAATGAGGGGTTTCATTTTTTCTCCTGATCGTTTACTCGAGATCGCAATGTCAAACTTAGCCAATTATCACTAATTTAACAGTTACTTGGCTAAAATGGAAGAAAAGAATTTAGCCAAGTAGTGATCAATTCCAGCCTAGCTGGCTGAAAATGACAAATCGAAGGATCTTTCTCACATAAAAGCGGCGCTAGATGACAACCCGCAGCTGACTGAGCTTCATCGAATCACACAACATTTCATGCTATCGGTTCACTGCAATCTCTTGCAGAGAAGCACCGAAATCAACGAGGAAAATCAGGTTATTGTCGAGTTTAAAGAATTTTTAAAGAGTGCTCCTATTCTTGACCAAACTGCTCAATATCTTGCCCTATGTGATGACAAAGATCGCCTCTATTTGTTGTTATTTTTGCTCGCACAACATGATATGCATCATTCAAATAAAGTGGAGTTGTCATAATATCCTTATATTATATCTATATGGGAAAAATTCACGGAATCCCTATAGAGTTATCGAAAATAATAATTTACCCTTATTCATCAAATCGTGGTATGATTGAACATACCTCACCCCAAAATGCCCAGCGCATCATGCAATATGTCAAAGAGGAGCTTTATCCAGAAGCATTAAAGGAAGAAGACCCACAAAAGCTTACAGAAAAATTGGGGGAAATTTTTTGGTGGATCTGTCAAGCAAAACCCTGGAATTTTGGAGATCCTAGCATTGCTGAAACTTTGATTCGAACCCTATGGACTTTGAAAGGAAGGGAAAGTCCCCCTTGGAAAAAAAATTTAATTCCATGGGTAAAAGTCATGGTCGAACCTGATGTGGAAGAATTTGCTAAAAATTTTCATACCTTATTTAAATCGAATGATACTGCCCGCCGCGGATAAAATTTAACTGAGTTCAATGGATACCAGTTCGACATCTGCATGTGCCTTTAAGCGAGGGCGGTGATATCAACGATTGGCACCATTTGTCTGTCTTAAGTTCAATGTCATCAACTTAAAAAAATATATATGGTCTTATCTGGCTGAAAGCCTCATTAGAATCAGGCCGAGACGGCCTGATTACCTTTCGCTCAGATACCCCTACGAAGGAGGGTATCTGAACTGTTACGTAGCATCTAAGATTTAGCCTATCCTGTTTCTTTTATAAGATGAAGCATCAAGGCCTCAGCAAGATGGAGAGCCTTGCGCTGCGTCCCATCCCAGATTTGATGGCGGCATGATGTTCCGCTGGCGATGATCCAATCTTCTGGTCCGCTTGCTCGTACAGCTGGAAAAAGGCGCAATTCTCCTATTTGCAGCGATAGGGTTTGATGCTCCTTTTCATAGCCAAAGGAGCCCGCCATGCCGCAGCATCCTGAAGGAATTTCCTCCACGCTGAATCCAGGAATCGATTCTAACACTTTTAAAGTGGGTTTCATGCCCACTAAAGCTTTCTGATAGCAATGACCGTGGACATTAATTTTTCTCGTTACTGATTGAAAAGAGAGCTGCAAGAGGTTTTGTTCAACCAGACTGGCTAAAAACTCATCTAGTGTCAAACAATGCGCGATCACTTGCTGCATTTGTTTTACCTCTTCTCCTTCTGCAGAGATTAAACCGGCATAATCATCTCTTATTGTCAGCAAACAGCTAGGTTCTAAGCCAATAATGGGAATCCCTTGAGAGGCATAAAAGGCTAAACGTTTGCACAGTTGTTGAGCTTGCCGGCGGGCATAGGGAAGCAAGCCTTTGGAAAGTGCTGGGCGTCCGCAACAGCTCCAAGCCGGAAGCAAGATATGATATCCTAGAGCATTCAAAAGCCTTACTGCCGCTTGGCCAATTTCGGGATGGTTGAACTCTGTAAATGTATCATTTAACAGTACGAGCGTTTGCTTGTAAGCTGAAGGTTGAATGTAACGGGCAAACCAGCTGGAAAAACGTTTTGAAGCAAGCAGGGGAAGAGGGCGATCGGATGATATTCCCAGCAAATCCAAACCTTTTTTGGCCCATAGGGTTTTAGAAAGCTTATTAAACAAAGCAGGCAAAGAAGACATCCAATAATTTAAAGATCCGATATGACCGAAGAGACGGCTGCGTAAGGGATAGCCATGTTTTTCTTGATAATGGTAAAGAAATTCGCTTTTGAGTTTGGCCATGTCCACTTGTGAAGGGCATTCTGTTTTACATCCTTTGCAGGAAAGGCATAGATCCATGACATCATAGAGCCCTTGGCTGGTAAATGCCTCCAGAGGGAGACTCTGATGTATGATTGAGCGCAGCGCTTGTGCTCGTGCACGTGTCGAATGAAATTCTTCTTGCGTGGCTTGAAAGGAAGGGCACATCACGCCATCTTTCTTACGGCAGAGGCCGTTGCCATTGCACATGTCAACTGCCAATTCGAATCCCCCTTCCGCATTGAAATCTAAAAAAGTAGATGGGCTTTGCAAGGGTATTCCCGGTCTGGCACGCAGCTCTTCCCAATCCTCGTTTTGGGGGATAATTTTACCGGGATTCATTAAATGCAAAGGATCAAATGCCTCTTTAAGCTGTATAAAAGCTTCCATGAGAGGTTTACCAAACATTTTTGGGTTAAGCCACGAACGGATCCATCCATCTCCATGTTCTCCGCTGAGCGCTCCTCCGTATTCCACTATCAAGGATGAAATATCGAGCATCATTTGTCGCATGAGGGATATTTCGCTAGGATCTCGCAAATCCATGTAAGGCCGCAGGTGCATGCAGCCGGCCCCCACATGACCATAGATGCCAGCTTGTTTGCCGTGAGAAGCAAGATAGGTGCAAAAGCGCTCCATAAAGGAAGCCAGCTGTAAGGGAGGGACTGCAATGTCTTCGATAAAAGCTACTGCTCGTGTATACGAGCGCTTGGATTGCAAAATACCGAGCCCAGCTTTACGCAAATCCCATACATGAGACATCTGGCCAGGATGAAGAATGGGGATTTGGGCATAGCCGATTTTGTGCAAGGTGACTTGTTGGCACAAGTCCTCAATTTTCCCTTTCACATCGCTGAAAGAACAACCTTCCATTTCGAGAATTAAGATTGCTTGCGGCTCTCCTTGGAGCCAATCGAGCCGATTGCGCATCTGGGGTGACTTACGACCTAGTGAAATAATTTGATAGTCAATCATTTCTAAAGAGAGCAGATGGTATTCTAAAAGCTGAGGAGTATGGCGCAGAGCCTCTAACAAGTCGGAAAAGAAAATGAGCAACAATCCGGTTGCCAAGGGCTTAGGGACTATTCCCAACTTAATTTCAGTGGCAATACCCAAGCTTCCTTCCGATCCTGCAATTAGTTTGGCTGTCTGCAAAGGCAGGGGTTTGACAAGTTCATCCAGATTATAACCGGAGACACGGCGGGGAATGTCAGGATAATGTTTGAAAATTTCTTCCTTATAGTCGCTTCTAATTTTTCTGAAAGTCCTGTAGATTTCTCCCTCGCGATTATTCTGCTGTGCCTTGAGCATCCATTCTTCTTCGAAGACAGAGGAAAATGATAAGGTCTCACCACTCGAAAGAAGCAAATCAACGCTTTGCACATGATCGGCCATTTTCCCATAACGAAGAGAACGAGCTCCCGCTGCATTGTTGGCTAGCATTCCGCCTAGTGTGGCCCGGTTGCCGGTGGAGGTATCGGGTCCTAAACGGTAGCCTGAAGGAGCTAATTGTTGGTTGAGATTATCCTGAACGACACCGGGTTGGCAAATGACAAATTCATGCTGAATATCAATGCATTCAATACGGGTCAAATATTTGGATAGATCGAGAATTAATCCACGGCCGAGGCAGCCTCCAGTTATGCCTGTGGCTGCACCTCGCGCAATCAAGGGAATCTTAAAGTGACCAGCAATCTCTACAATGCGCTGAAGATCGGTTTTATGCTTGGGAATCACTACTCCAAGAGGAGTGATTTCAAAGATCGATGCATCCACACTATAAACATGGCGCGTGATCTCATCAAAATGAACCTCTCCTTCAAGGGATGCTTTTAATTCTTTTTCCAGGGCTATCATGACCTTTTCTCTGGCAGAGAAGGGGGAGGACCCATGCGCTGAAAAGTATAGAGAGGTCCTAATTGAAGAATATGTGAAAGTTCATCCAGTGCTTGCTGTCCTTCCTGGAGGAGCTGAGGGTCGGCCAAATCAGCAGGAAGGAGACGATCGCGATAATGCTTTTCTACCCATTGGAAAAGTTTTTGATAAAGGAAATCAGTTAATAATACAGGCTGATGCATTTCGGCTAGTTCATTCTTGTTTAAAACAATTCGAAGTCGCAAGCAAGCTGGCCCGCCTCCATTTTGCATGCTTTCTTGTAGATCTTGGTAGATGATTTTGCGGATGGGTTGGTTTTTATCTTCCAAAAGCCTGAAGAAGAAGTTTTGGACAGATTCCGAGGTTTGGCATTCTTGGGGTGCTAGAAGAACCATTGAGTGATCCGCGAGCGTGGCAAGTTGGGAATTAAATAGATAAGTTCTAACAGATTCTGCCAAAGAAACCTCCTCTTCCTTAATAGGAATGGCCAAAAGTGGGCATGCACAATGGGTTTCCATCAGCTGCCGTAAGTGGTCAACTACCTCAGTGGTATTCACAAAGGCTTTTTCATGATAGAGAAAGAGATTTTGGTGGCCGGTTGAGATCACATCGTTATGAAAAGCACCTGCATCAATTGCATCTGGATTTTGTTGGGCAAATATAACGCGGGAAGGATTTAGCCGATGGAGCCGAGAAATTGCTTTAGAAGCTTCATCGGTTTGACGAGCAGGAAATTGACGAGGAAGAAGGCTTTGAGATTCAAAGACAGAGCGTCCAAAGACAAATAAATGGATGCCCGGTTGATCAAAATCTCGGCACAAACGGACATGATTGGCAGCTCCTTCGTCAGCAAAATCGGGATGATAAGGAAGGGGATGGTGGTGTGCGAAATAAGCGGGGTGATTGAAAATGCGGAAGAGGACTAGTCCTGTAAAAGATCCTTCAAAAGAGCGGTGAAATTTAGAGATCAGGTTAGCGGGGGTAAATTGGACGCGCTTGTCTGCAGCGTCAATGGAAGGGGCAATGGTGGCACCATTGGCTGTCCATATGCAAGCAGATGAACTGCAAGCCAGAAGCAAAGCGGGGTTTGCTTTCCAGACTTTTTGCAAAACCTCGGCATCAGAGCCGTAATAACCAAGAGCGCGCATGACGGGAAGAAAGGGGCGCTCTTGGGGGGGAAGCACGCCTTGCTTGAGGCCGAGTGAAGTTAAAGCATGCATTTTGGCCAACCCTTGCAGGGCGGCTTTTTTGGGATTTGACGGTTTTTGGCAATGCTGCATGGAGGCAATATTCCCAAAAGATAAACCGCTGTAATTGTAGGTGGGGCCTGCAAGGCCGTCGAAGTTAACTTCCACTACTGCCTCTTCTTGGCATTATTTCACCTTTATCATGTTACGATATAGTCTATTCACTGGTTTATCAAATAAGATATTTTTCTAGAACTTTTTTATTGTTGGACATTACTTTTGGAGTTTGATGGGGGGTGCTTTAACACCTAATTTGTTTTCACGGGCTATAAGTCATTTTTCAATGATAATCTGTGGGCTTAGATATTTAGAAATCCGTCATCATCGTCATCATCAAATGTATTTTCCTCTGGAAACGGATTTTCAAAAGGATCTTGAGGGGCCTTTTCACATTCTTCAGTTGGGTGCTTAGCCCTATCTTCTTCTATCAAATCTATCGCCGCCGTCGCAGGTGTTGATTGGGGTAAAGCAACAGGAGTCGATTGCATGTTTGCTCTTTTTTCTGGCTGTCCATATGACGAATCTGTTGGGTCTCTTTTTCTTTTTGCTTGTGTAGAATGTTGCCGTTTTTCTAATTGAGAATTTGTTTTATTATTTTCTGTAAGTTGCTGAAGAATCATTTTCTGTTGATTACATAAACTTTTTAACTTATGATTTTCATCATGAAGAGCTTTAATTTCTTGTAATCCGTTTTCTTTTTCTATTTGTTGTTGTTGTTGGAGATTTTTCATTTTTTTATTAATAGTTTCTTTATAATCTTGTGGAAGACCTTTTGAAATAAATTTCTTAATTGAAACTGTAAGTTCGTTAATTCGTTGATCTTTCTGTTTCAGCTCACGTTCCAACTCTAATTTAATGCCAATTAATTGTAAGCTTGCCTGCTGTGCACCAGAAATATTTTTTTTTTGTTGTCCTATGGAGTTTATATTATGATTGCACGTTTGATACATCGTTTTAACTTCATTACTAAGTTCATCATTTTTTTCTTTGAGAATTCTATTTTCACCTTCTGCAGCAGTAAGCTTTTCTCTAAGTTGGTCCCCTTCAAGGTTTAAATTAGTAATTAATTCAAATAAAATATGCTTAGGAATTTGATCAAGGCTAGTTATTGATGAAGATTGCGGTAAATGATTCACTCGTTGAGGAAACCCCATAGTTTGAGTTTGAGGAAGTGGGGAAGGATTAACATGATGTGTTTTTTGAGTTGGATAATGGACGGATGAATGTTGAGGTAATTGTCCAGTATAGATATTATTCATAATATAACTTTATTTTATTTATAAAAAGCTTACTATAGAATAAAATCGATATGAAATCAATAAAAAATCTCAAAGATTAACTGTTGCAAATAAATCCCTAAGTGGCTAGTACATCAACGCACTTAAATTGACGTATTTGAGCATGCCAAAGCCCCGGGGTTGAACGATCTCAAGTGGGTCAATTTAAGTGCGTTGATGTACTAGAATTCCTGGTGCAAGATGAAGCGGCATTTTCAATTCGGGCGTTTCAAAAGAGGCGGCCGGATAGGAACAATAATCAGCTGCATAATAGGCACTGGGACGATGATTCCCGCTGCATTTAATTCCTCCAAAAGGTGCACCGCTGCTTGCACCTGTCAGCTGAGTATTCCAATTGATGATGCCTGCGCGTATATAACGGTAAAAATAGCGATACTCCTCTTCCTTTTGGCTCAATAATCCTGCAGCGAGGCCAAATTTGGTCTTGTTGGCTTCTTCAATTGCAGCTGGGAAGTTTTCCACCCGGATGACTTGTAAGAATGGTCCAAAAATTTCTTCGTCCGGGCGATGAGAAATGTCTGAGGAATCCATTAAACCGGGAGAGACAAAACCGGTACCGGGCTTCAAATGGAGCATTTTAACTAGAGGATTTCCTCCTAAAGAATGGAGTTTTGCTTGGGCTTCAAGAAGCTTGAGGGCATGCATTTCGGTAATCACGGGTCCCATAAAAGGTTCAGGAAAATTAGTATAGGGCCCAATGGAAATTGTACGAATCATCGCAATCAGCCTTGTAATCAATGCATCGCCTTGTGTTGATCGGGGAACGATTAGCCGTCGCGCGCAAGTGCAGCGTTGTCCTGAACTTAAATAAGCCGATTGTATCGTCAAGTAAGCTGCCGTTGTCGGATCATCTATTTCACCAATGACAAGGGGATTATTTCCCCCCATCTCAAGGGCTAAAATCTTAGCCGGCTGGGATCCAAACAATTGCGATAAATGTAATCCCGATTGATAGCTTCCCGTAAAAAAAAGACCTTGAATATCGGGATGATGAATAAGAGCCTTTCCTGTTTCTCTTCCTCCCAGCACCAGATTAAGGACTCCTATTGGCAATCCCGTCTGTTGCCAGTAGTGAAAGATACGTTCGGCTACTAAGGGGGTTAATTCGCTGGATTTAAAAACAATGGTATTTCCGGCCAGCAAGGCCGGGATGATATGGCCTTGTGGCAGATGGCCTGGGAAATTGTAAGGACCCAGAACAGCAACGACACCATGCGGACGATGCCTGGTCATAGAAAGGGCTATGGGATGGTCACTTTTCATTTCGGCGCAACGTCGATGATAGGCTTCAAGTGAAAGGCCAGCTTTATTAATCATGGAATCCACTTCACCTAATGACTCCCATAAGGGTTTGCCGGTTTCTTGAGAGATTGTTTCCGAAAGAGCTTGTTTGTTATCTCGTAGAACCTGGCTGAAATTAGATAAAAAGACGAAACGCTCTTCCACAGTGAGGGCAGACCATTCGTCAAATGCTTTCTTTGCATTGTTAACTGCAGTATCTATCTCGGTTGCTGAAGCGCTATTTCCTCGCCAAAGTACCTCCCCAGTTGCAGGATTGCTAGAGGTAAAAGTCATTGAGGATTCTTTTTTTTCATTCATAGTCTTGAGCCTGTAGTTCTTGTAATATCCCTAATGCATAGGCTTGCTTTTTATGACTCAGAAAAGGGAGAATTTTATCTAAAAAGCCTGGCCTTTCTCTTTCCCAACGTTCAGTATCGATAAAAGCAATTTTTCCTTGATGGGTAAAGGGTAAATTATGCAGTCTGGAATCCAATCCTCTAAAATAGTACAAAACAATATAGACCTCTCTTAAGACTTCTAGATCTATGTTGTAGTATTTCTTCGCGATTTCTCCTTCAGGATCTTCTCCTCCGCTGCAAATATCTATTTTCTCTACAATCAAAAGATAAGATCTTTCTTTTGTTTCTGGATCTGAGTATTGTTCTGGCAAAAGGTAAAGCCATTTTTGAGGGACAACAATATGTTTTAAATTGTTCGCCTCAATAAACGCACTTAAGGCTCTAGCTCCATTGATTCTGCTTAAATAATTAGCTAACTGGTCTTTCTGCAGAATTTTATTTTTGAATTTCTTAATCATGTACTTTTTTAGAGATGGATGACTTCCTACCATGAGGCCTCTATGTATTCGATGGAATACTTGGAAGCCTGCTTTTTGTAGTTTCTTACGAGATCTAAACATCCCCTCATTGCCAAGTGCAAATATTTTTTTCAGCTTTTTTTGGAGGGGATGGTTATCGGGTAACAAACAATCATCTTCGTTAAGTTTGTGAAAGGAAATTTCTACAGCTTTCTTTGACACAAATTCGCCGGTCAAAATGGAGGCAGTTATTAAGGAGAAAAGAATAAGAAAAAAAGAGAGATCCACGCGTATTTTCAGAATCATCATGAAATCCTAGGTAAAGAAATATATATATATAATTCTACTTGCACACTCCTTTAGGCATAAATACCATAAAGTGCTTGAATAGCAAAACAGTAATCTTGTATGTGTCAATTTTTGAGAGAAACTCAATTTTATAAGTACTGAATCCGAAGGAAAAGGAAAACATATGTCTTTTTTATCTCGGCACATGCTCCTCATATTAGGTTTGCTTTTATGGATTCAGAAGATTGAAGCGGATCAAGAAAGACCGGTGGTGGCAAATCCAAGTATTTATGTAAGTAATGAGATTTGGGAGCAAGTCATAGAATATCTGATGCCGAACGATCATCCGATTAAAGAAAAACTAGACCAAATTTTCTTAAGATCTCGTGCTCTTACTGACAAAAAATCGATGAAAGCAGCTGGCTTTGCAGCGGCCAAACCCCAGCATCATTCCCAAATCATTGTGGCTAAACATCCTGAGTTAAAAGGATATGTGATTAAGGCCTATCGGGATGATCAGGACTATCATTCGGGAAAACCTGAACAATATTTTTGGATTAAACGCGCTCAAGGGGCCCGGTTAATTCAAGAGTCTATCGTAGCTCATAAATACGAACATCTTTTTAAGGTTCCAAAAAAATGGATTTATGTTCTTCCGGATGAACCCTCTCCTCCGTCAAACTATTTACGGAAAATCTTCATTTTAGTGGAAGAAGACATGGAACTCTTAGATAAAAAAAGGAATAAAAAATCATGGGGAAGTTCAGTGATTACCAAAGAACTTCTCCAAGCTCTATACACAATCCTCACTGAATTAGGGCTTTTTGATTGTTCTAAGCCTAGCAATTGTCCTTTTTCAATAGATGGTAGGGTGGCCTTTATCGATACGCAATCGTATCATAAAAAGCGTGTCAAATATCACAATTTGACGCCCTATCTTTCTTCTTCAAGACGGTCTTATTGGGAAAAACTCATTAAAAATTAGGGGTTTGAAATGCGAGTAAAAATAAGACTATGGTATTTTTTCATTATTATTGGCAGTTTTTGTGCACATCTCCATGCAGACACGGATTGTTGTCTTAGAAGGCAGGGACGACATGATCATACCTTAGATTCTTATCTGATTCCCAAACACCATCCCTTGCGCGAACAATTGCATCATCTTTTTAAACACTCTCATATGTTTGGGTCAGCTGAAAGCTTTACAAATGCCGGATTTGAAGTAAGATTTGGCCATAGAGATCTTATGGTAGGAGCTTATCCCTCATTTCCAGAATATCTCTTTAAAAAATTTGCTGATTGCAGATCACAGAAAATGCAATTAAAGAATTTTATCAAGCGCATTGAAGGAGCCAAAGTTCTGCGTCAGTATATTGAGGATCATAATTTCAAGCACCTTGTGGTGCCTGAAAAATGGCTTTACAAATTGCCGAGGCGCTTTTCCAAAAAACCCAAGAATAAGCCTGCATACATATTAATTGTGGAAAACATGGATATCTATGATGACTGGGATGATCTAAATGGAGAAGCGAGAAATCGATACTATAACATGGATATAGAGATGCTGACTGAACTCTGCACAGTATTACATGATGTAGGGGGATGTGATGGTTATCCACGAAATCAGCCATTTACTCGTTCAGGAAAAATTGCATTTGTCGATACAGAGCATGTAGGGAAATTGAAAGGACATTTTATCAAGCATATTGTTCCAGCTCTGAATGAAGAGCTGCAGGTGTACGCATTAGCCTTGTGGGAAAAGCTAGAACAGGAGGAACAGGAAAAACAATTAGGAAGCGTGCAAAAATAAGTTGAACGATTGGACTGTGTGAAAGCTCCTTATTTGCGATCCTTCTTTTTTCTCAAGTAGTCTTGAAAGGAAACAAAATGATAGCCTTCAGCCTTGAACTGAGACATTTCTTCTAAGTTTCCGCTATTTGTCCATTTTAGTTCGCGCAAGGCGACTTGATTGGTATGTCTAAGTGCATAATTATAATAGATTTCATATTCTGAAGCTCCTTTACGTGCTGTGAGATCGACCACTGAACAAAAAGCTTCCCAAAATAATCTGTGGTGATGCGATTCCACGACGTTGAATAAATCCTCTAAAATAGGTCTTTGAAAGAGCATGTGATGGCAGACGCTATAAACCTCAGGGTATATCCTTTTATATCCAGGAACTAATCGTGCAGCATGCCTGATATAACGTCCCTTCGCCTTTTTGTAACTAACACAAAAAAGAGTCCCTAACGAATCATTTAAAAACTCAACGGGATTCATAAAAACCGTATCGGCATCGACAACTAAGACATTGGAAGAAATTTCGGGGATAATGAATGGAGCGTAAAGTTTAAGCAATTGTTGAAAGTACCATCCCGGGGGCGGCAATGATGGCGGAAAAATTTTTCGCTCCTTCGTGGATCTCCCTTGCCAATAGCTAAATAAACATCATTTAAGCTGAAAGGGTAATTCTTCTCTATCAAACCATTCGCAATTATCAGAAAGCTTTTCTGAAGAAACAATAATGATACGTCTGACTTTGCTGCAATTGTCTCTTATGCCTTCTATGCAATACTCAAGTGTTTCTTTATCTTTAGGATGCGAGACGATGACAACATCAATAGGATCCTTTCTAAGATCGTACTCGATTTTAATGGGATTATTTTCCGCTTGCAGAAAGCAAGTACAGCATAGAAAAAACAAGATTAAAAATAACTTGTTTGTCATATAGTCCTCCTTATACCATCCCGTTATAATCGATTGTTTGTGTATATATAACGTAAATGATTTTTTCGAGTAAAGGTGGAATTTTAATGTGAAGTGACATAGCGGACATTATCCCCTTGATGAATCAATAGGGCTTGGGCGACTTCATCATTGATCAAAGCTTGCGTTTTCGATATAAATTGCAGCTTTCCAAAACATGCCCTATAATCTATTGTGTGCTCATTTGCTAATATATATTCTGTTTCTTCGCTCAAAACATCGGAGGTTAAGCTAACTGTAACTACTGAGCTATTCTTAATCGTGCGAATCTGGGATGTGGATGCAATGAGAAGAGGGCCGCCGTCAAAAATGTCAATTTCTTGATTAAGTGAAAATCCTTCTTGAAGAAGCATCTGTAGAGCAGGCTTTGAACCATCGTGAATTTTTCCAATAAACTCTTTAACCTCATCCGGCAAGAGGTCGATATAAAGGGGATACTTCGGTAAAATTTCGGATATAAAGGTATGGTCTTGTTCAAGCAGAGCCATCAATTCAACAAATGAAAGATTGCAAAAATGCCTTCCAATTGCTTGCCAAAAAGGTGAAATTTGCCGCTGATCAATGTAGCCTCTCAGGTTTGCCAGGATTTTTTTCTCAAAGCGTTGTCGATGGCCAGCTATAAATAAGAAACGGCTTAAAGAAAGCAGGCGCCCTTGTCCGCTATGGCGAAATGAAGGTTGTAAGTAAAGGGCGCAAACCTCAGAAGAATGGGGTGGATTAGATTCTACTTTAAGCACCTTCATCTCTTTCGGAGCAGAAATATGCTTTGCTCCAGTCTCAAAAGTTTCAACGCGATAAAAGTGAGAACGGCTTTGAGCGCTTTGAACCAGAATGGCACATGTTCCTCCAATACGGCCTGTCGTTAAATCTTCTAAAACAAAATAATATTCTTCTAAGCCTGGCTGTTCAATGGATTGTCTAAAACAAGTTTCGGAATGGATGATTTTATCCTCCAATTTGTCACGGTCGCGCGGTAAATTCGATATCCCTAGCAAAGATTCAAAGGAAAATTCGGCAAAGATACTTAGGTCTTTGCGTGTCATAGGTCTGATGATAATCATATTTCCCCCCCTTGGGCTTTGGCTAAGGAGCTGGACATAAAAGAATGTTACATTTATTTATGCCCAGCTCCTAAGTCGAAAGGCGGTTAACTTGGCCGACAGGTGTTTAATACCTGCTCGACGATTTGCATAATGGCATCAACATCTTCCAAGGTCATGGCTCCGGCAGGAATAAGAAAACGGACGCGTGTAGGATGGCTTCCTGCTATAAAAGAGATCACGCCAGCCTGGAAAAGATCTTGCACAAAGCGATTCACTTGATGCAGTTCTCCATCGAAAGGGGTAAAAGTGATCATAGCGCCTATTCCATAAGGACCGCTAATACGTCCGGGACAGCGCGTTTCAAGCTCTTCGAAAAGTTGCACAAAACGTGTATGGAGGGAAGCAATTTTACCTTTTTGGCCAAAATAATTGTCGGATAAGAGGTGCTGGATGATCCAATAACTTGTCTGCAGCGCCGTCGTACTGCTAGTAAACGTCTGACTTAAAAGTCCTGGTTTCGGTTTCAAAGAACTGCGAAATAGGGTCGCACATACCTGAGAGAGTTTGCCGATGGACACCACATCCACGTAATCTTGTAGGTTGAAGTGTTGATAAGCAAATAATTGAGTGGTGCGTCCAAAAGTTTGCACTTCATCGATGAAGATGAGAACTTCGTGTTCTTTGAGCGTTTGCATGAGGGTGTTGAAAAAAGGTGTTGAACCTATATTAACCCCGCCCTCACCTTGGATTAACTCAAAACACATGCCAGCATATTGTTGAGGGTAACGAGCTAGGTGGTTCTCAAGTGTTCTTAAAGCCTGGTTAGTACTTCCTTCGGGATCATCGGATCGGATAAAAGGGGATATAATCCACAGCCAGGTTGGTGGGCAATCCTTCGCGAAAAGAGGGTTTATCCGTAATTTGAGCTAAAGCCAGGGTGCGGCCCATAAAACACCGATCAAAGGCGAGAAGCCTTTGGGCGGGATATTTCTTTTGAAAGATTAATTTCAGGGCATTTTCATTGGCCATTGCTCCAGATGAAGATAAGAAGCAATGGTTCAATCCGGAAGTTTGCACCAGAAGCTGGGAGAGTAAAAGAGCATCGTAATTTTGCTGTAGATGACCTTGCATGATCGTGTCGCTGAGGGCTGCGTCAATGGCTATGTTAATTAAGTTAGGGTCACTATGTCCCCAGAAGTGCGTTCCCAGTCCGCTGATCATGTCATACTTAATGCTTCCGTCAAAAAGTTCCACCAAAGGTCCTTTTCCAAAGCCGCTGCCCAGATAGGGAAAGTATAGTTTTCCTCCGCGGATCTCGCTAAACGCATTTAAAGTTTCTTGGTAGGATTGTACGAGACTTTTTTCCGGCGGCCGCACATGATGCAGCGGCCGTTGATGATCATGGATCGCTTCCAGCAAAAGTTTTTTTGCTTCTTTGACGCGTGGATCTTGCTTTAAGCGGGATGCTATCAGAAACGAGGAATTATTCATTTAAAATGATTTCCCGTGAAGCTAGTTTAAAAAGAAAGAGAGCGGCGAGCTTTGCCCTTTCCGCCAGGCTGGAAGCAATTAGATATTCTTCCGTGGTATGTAGAGCCCCTCCCACCGCCCCAGCGGTATCTAAAAGTAGGCAGTCCAGCTTCGGCTAAAATATTGCCATCACAAACGCCCCCTGTTTCTCTCGTCTGAAAAGAAATCTGTAAATCATGCGCACAGTTTGCATAGGCTTCAAATAGCCTTTGCGTTTTGAAGTCAAATAGCTTTGGTGAACGGGAGGAATCTTGGATTGCTTTGACTTTAATACCCTCTTCCTGGGCGGTTTGCTGGATCAAGCTTTCGAGTTTACCTACTGCCCAAGATAATGTTGCAGGATCAGCACTACGTAAATTAATGCGGCAGGAAGCTAAAGGGGGCACAATATTGACGGGGCCTTTTCCTTCTAATTCCGCCACGTTCACTATCAGGTCATTCCGTTGCTTTAACTTTTCAAGTTCATAGATCATGTGGACCAGGGCAAAAACAGCACTGCGCCCTTGTAAAAAATCTCGTCCGGCATGCGCAGAGCGTCCTTCGACTACGATAGTATAGTTTACCGATCCTTTGCGTTGGCAGGCAAAAGCTCCATCAGGTAATGCAGGTTCAAAGATTAATCCCAGTTGATGGCGGCTAGCCGCTAATTTGAAAAGAGAAGCTGATCCTGGGGAGCCAATCTCTTCATCGGGATTGAGGATGATCTCCCAGCCCAATTGTTCTGCCAAAGGAGAGCGTTCAAAGGCTTCTAAGGCTGTCAAAAGAATGGCTAATCCCCCTTTCATATCTGCAACACCTGGGCCTTGACAGATGCCTGGCTGATGTTCTTCCATCCTTTGAAAAGTGCTGGAAGCTGGATAAACCGTATCCATATGCCCCCCTAATAAAACTTGGATGGGAGCTTGAGGACGTTTACGAAAAACTAAAGCTTGTCCTAGAGGGTAGGTGTGAAGGGTGCCGTCAGCTGCAAGAAGTTGTTGAGGAGGTAGATCGATAATCCTTTCTTCCCCACTGAGCGGTTTAAATGCAAGTCGAAGTACTTGTAAAAGCCGGTTTAAGCCCTCTAAATGGAAATAATGGGTATTAATATCAACCCACTCTTTGACTCTTTGCAACAGACGGTGCTCTTGAGTATTAATCCACTCTAAATGATGGGTAAAAGAGTCCATAGTTTATTTCATTTATTCACTTCGAGATTTTTTTCTTTTTGCGTGATCGTATTAATTAACTGCGATAGCCCTTGGGCCATTTTTTCTAAAATACCGGCATTTTTTTCAATATGATACCGTTCTTTTAATATAAGTGGATTGGTATAAGCAATTTGTGTAATGCCTTTAGAGTCTTGCCAAACTAAGATTTTTAAAGGCAGATCAAATCCAATGGCCGGGTTCTCTTGCATGAGATAAGTTCCTATTTTAGGATCTCCAAAAATCAGCAATTGCTCATCAGGCAAATCGAGCTTAGCTTGACGAGCCTCTCCGGAATGATCGACCAGGATAAAAATTGTTGTCTGTTTAGCATGCAGGGAAGCTTGCAGTTTCTCTATTGTGGTGGATACGGAATAAGGACTTGTATGGACAATATAAGGCATAGTAGCTTCCATAACTCCCACCAACCTATGTTATTTAGGTATATTTATATTGATATAATGAATAAAGAACCATTTAAGCAAGATAATTGATGGGGGGGCTTTCCCCATAGGCGTTAACCAAGAAAAGTGTATTTTCACTCGAAGGGTATGGGCACGAAAAAAAATTTTTGAATTTAAATGAGTATAGCATTGGTTAATAAACTTTGACTTGGTAATAAATTATCCCATCGGCTAATGTGGCATTCAACAGACTGACTGCAACAATTAGGAGCAATATGAATAAAAGAAGTCGGAAGCATTTGCAAGAGGCATTAAATAAAAATCCATCTTGTTACGTGCTGATTACCTGCGGCCAGCCTTCCGAGGATGGCGAAATGCAGGTTGAGATGACTTACCAAGGAGATGCTGCACTAGCTTCTTATCTGTTGCAAGGCGCGCAATTATACATCGATCCGGAAAGCGAGCAGCAGGATCTTTTGTCTATGTAATGAACTGTTTCAAATCCTATTTGTATTAAAAATATCTGATTGGTTCCAGCCAAGAACAGTGGCATTGGAGCGTTTTTGAATGTCCTTTCCTCCATAAATGACAAAGTTATGGGAAGGAGTTAGTTTATTCCAGTAACTGAGGCTATCAAATGCTTCTGAAGAAAGAGTCTGGGAAGATTTAATTTCGATGGCAGTGATGCTATCCCCCTCTTCCAAAATGCAATCGATTTCGTGGCCTGTCTTATCACGCCAAAAACTGCAGTTAGATGGCAATCCTAAGTTAAAACGGTTTTTCAGAAGCTCAACGACCATTCCATTTTCAAATAGGTGACCTCTCATATAGTGTGTGGAAAGTTGGCTTTGGGATTCAATACCTAAAAGAGAGCATGCAATTCCCGTATCGCAAAAATAGAGCTTAGGTGATTTAATGATCCTTTTATTAAAGTTTTTATGATAGGGGGGAAGGAGGTAGATGATATAACTTTCTTGGAGAATGGAGAGCCATCCTTTTGCAGTATTATAACTGATCCCTGCATCACGCCCAAGATCAGAAAAATTGATGAGCTGCCCGACCCGTCCTGCACAAAGCTTAAGGAAAGATTGGAACTGCATGAGATCTGGGATATTCTTGATTTGCCTGACATCTCTTTCTACATAGGTGCGTAAGTAATTGGGATACCAATCGGTTGGTGCTATTTTTTGAGCGTAAATACGCGGGTAGCATCCTAAGAATAGAAATTCGGCATAGGAATCTGGTAATAAATGCTTTTTCTTAAGTTCGTGGATTGAGAGGGGAAGAAGGGTTAAAATTCCCACACGACCTGCAAGGGTCTGCGATAGTTTTTCGCTGACTAAAAAATTTTGAGAACCCGTTAGAATGTAGGATCCTGGAGTTTGGGTAGCATCGACTTGAGTTTGTATATAGGATAATAGATTCAGAGCATACTGAACTTCGTCGATGATAAGTCCGTGTCCATTGTGATAGGTATTGAGAAATCCGCGAGGATCATTTAAAGCAAATTCCCGGATGTCTAAATCTTCTAACGAAATATAGCGATAGCGCGGGAAAGTTGCTTGAGACAGGGTGGTCTTTCCAGATTGTCTTGGACCAGTGAGAGCCACAACAGGGAATTTTGAGGCCAAACTTTTTAATTTTTTTTCAAGATCTCTTGGGATCATAGACGATCTCTCTTTTTGTCCATTATATAAATCCAACTTATAATTTGTCCATAAAAATCCCCCTTTGTTACCGACCGGCTGATTGTTAACGCGAGTTTTGGATAAGCTTGTTTATCCAAAACGTTTTTAAATTGCATTGTGGACAATAATTTTGCCTAATAACGGTTATTTCTCCCTCCTCGTCAAATGCACAGTTGGCTTTCATGGATCATAAGCATACGCCACTATTCTGTCAGCAATTCCCGCTAATAAAAATTCGCACTGATAAATACAAATTTTGAAGAAAAATTTTCGTAAAGAGGGCAAAATCCTAACCATTGCTAAAATGAGATATAAATTTTTTATCAGGATGGACATGATGAGACGATTGCATAAGTGGCAATAAATTATTTTAAGCCAGTTCTGGATGTGGTTTGAGGGCTATTATTATTTTTTATGTCATTTTGGCTATTTTTGCTAATTTTAAGACATAACTCAATGTGAATAATTTAGTTATAAAAATATTTAAAATAAATTATTGTCACTTATGCAATCGTCTCTGATGGACAGGATAAACGAAGATCTGAATTATAAATTCACATCTTGATTTATCCTGTCTATCATGTCCATCCTGCTAAAAAATGATCACAAAACTGATGTTTAGAGAAAAGATATGAAGCGTGGCCCGCATCACAAAGAGAAGAAATCTCTATCAGCGCCCGGCCTCTTGAATTTTGGGCATGGGCAAGGAATTGGGCACGGTTAATTTACTTGGGTATATTGGAAATTGAGAATGATCTTTTCAAACTCTTTCTTCAATTTTTTAAATTCTGAACGTTTAGTCCATAATTCCAAGCGATATATGCGTTGTGAATGTTCCCAGAAAGTAATCCAGCCCATTTTATCGCCATCAGCCATCAGCAGGTAATTCCCGCGCTGTCCCAAAATTGTTTGGATGGCTCCCTTCCCAACTAATTTTGCTTGAGGATAGAGCTTTTTGTATTGTTCCACATAACGTACGCGAGGTTTAAAAGAGGAAGGAAGCATCTCTTTTGGTAAATCTAAAAAAGCGAGTCCTCCGTAAATGCTTTGATCAGGGCTAGAGAAGAGCAAAGTAACCGTATAGGGGTATTGAGCATCAAAAAGGGTTTCTTTGTTGGCTTGATTTTCGACTATCCAATCTTTCGGTAAAGAAAGAGCGTAGCCGATATTTGAATCGCTAATAAATCGTTTACTGGTCTGGGAAACTAGTTTGCGATCATTCTCGAAGACCCCCTCCGTGGTAAAAGTCAACCAATGTCCAAGTTGATCTGGACGAGCAGAAGAGGCAAGATAAGCAAGTTCGAGTCTTTCAAGCCACCCCTCTTTGTTTTGTTCAAATAGATTAGCGTGTTTGGTTGAGTAGCGTAAATAATATAGAGTTGTTTTACCCTTCAGTATACGCCCTACATTATATTCATCATAGGCCAGTAGGGTGGATGAATCATTTTTAGATCGATCCACGATAAATGAGCTTTCAAAGAGATTGATAGGATCGGCAGCTATCAATTTAAAACTAAATTTTTGAAATTCTGGAAGCCGTTTTTTTGATGACTGTTCTAATAGAGCGACAAATTCTCGCGCTGAATAGGGAATATCATTGAAGCTTTGAAAAGTAAAAAGCTCAGACCAATCACTTATATCCTCATTTTGTAAAAGTAGCTCAATGATCATCCCATCTTCTGTTTGTTCTTGAAACCCAATTTTCCATGTTCTGCCATCAAATGGACAAAAGAGTTTTTCCTCTCCCCATAGCAGCAGGGATAATAAAAGAAAAAAACTGCTAAACCACAGCATTTTTAAGCGCATAAACACCTCTACCTAAAAACTTATATATACAATAGATGGCAATTCTCTGCTAACACATCTAATAACAAGAATTGTCAAAGTTCCTGAAATGAGGCCTGTTAAAAAAAAAGCTCTTGACTACTACATATCTGATCGGTTATATAACCGACAATATAGGTTATAGAATTATGCTTGAATATTTGTTCTCTAATAAAAATGTAGAAAAAATTCTCGTGTATCTATTCCTACATGGAAAAGCAAACGCAAGTGAACTTAGCCGTTCTTTCAATTCTTCTCTTGATCCTATTCAGAAAACACTACGCAAACTAGAAGAAGGGGGACTTCTTGTCAGCTTCTTAGAAGGTCGGACCCGTGTTTTCCAATGGAATCCTCGTTATCCCTTTCTTTCAGAAATTCAGGCACTTGCAGAGAAAGAGTATGAATTTCTCCCTATTCATATTCAAGAAACTGTTTACCAGTCAATTAAACGAAAAAGGCCAAGAAAAACTGGAAAACCCCTTTTTCCACTGGAATGATGAACAAGCTTTCGAACAAGCTCTTTTAGTTGCGGAAAATCATCCTATCGATCCAAATGATGTAAAACGTTGGGCTAAAGCTGAGGGCCATCAAAAAAAATTAAAACGATTTTTTAAAAAAAAATTGCTTTCGGACTAATTAGACCAATTCGTCCATGTCCAATTTGATTAGGATAAAAGAAAACCATGGATTGTTATCAATAAGGCCTCAAGATATGTCAATGTTGCTGTTTTATGTAGGAGACAATCGCTATGCCATTGATAATCGCCATGTTATCCAGATAGTTCCTAGGGTATTATTAAAGAAAATCCCCAATACCCCTCATTTTGTGGCAGGCTCGATCAATTTTAGAGGCCAGTTTTTGCCTGTCATCGACTTTTGCCAGTTAATCGAACAAAGAAATACACAAGCTTCTTTGTCTTCCCGTATCATTCTGCTTAAAGAGTCATCATCTGATAATCTTCCACCTCTAGCAGGCTTACTAGGTGAAAAAGTGTCTGAGATTATAGATCTTGAAACTGATCAATTTGGCAAAAATGAATTCTACTTTCACAATTTACCTTATTTAGACAAAAGCTATAGTGATGAACATGGAATCATATTGAATGTGAACATTGTAGAATTTTTTCACTTTTATAGGCAGAGCAGCATATGACATCAAACCAAATTGATGAGGGTTTCTCACAAGATTCAGAACCCCCCAATTTATTGGAAAGGGCTCCTACTCAAGATTATATCCAAGAATGGACAGAGACTTTGAAGAAGCAGCAAACCCCAGTAGAAGATTTAGATACTATTTCTGTCTTGGTCTTTCGCTTGGGCCATGAGTGGTTTGCACTGTCTACAGCCTGCTTTAAAGAAGCCACCTACCGCAGGCAAATTCATCATGTCCCTCATTGGAGTGGTTCATTATTGTATGGCATCATAAACTTAAATGGAGAATTGCGCTTGTGTGTGGATTTATACCGACTTTTAGGAATTGAATCTGCTCCAAGCTCTCTTTTCGAGAGTATGCCTTACCGAGTAGACCGGATGATGGCTATTAAGAAAGATGGTGATTTTTGGGCTTTTCCGGTGGATGAAATTGCTGGCATCCACGTTTGGAAGCATTCAGCGATTGAGAATGTCCCTGCTAATATCAACAAATCAACCACCAATTATTTAAAGGGGATCATGAGAAACGAAGATAAGCACATTGGATTGTTAGATGAGGAATTGCTATTCTACAGTTTGAGGAGGAGTATATTGTGACAATTCCAGGAGGGCAATCAAAAGATTCCTCTTTCTTTACCTTTACAAAACAAGAGATCAAAGAGCAGGCTGCTATTTTACGGAAAGTGCTTGTGAATATCCAATCGCCTGCCAAGGCTGCTGAATCTGTAACTTTGGCTATAAAAAGTTCTCAGACACTTATTAAAGCAGGAAAATTTGATTATTTTATTGCTTTAGAACCTCTTTTTCAAACCTTAGAAATTTATTTTCGGACTGTCCAAAAGGGGATGTCTCTGACTCAACCACATTTAGAAGTTCTTTCACTCATCATTGGAGAATTAACCCAAATTGCCAATTTACCTGAGGACCGTATTGAAAGCTCATTACGTAACAGGCATATTTCCTTTGAGCGATTAAATTCGCAACTTAAAGAATTTATCCACGCTTTTGACTTTATTCAGGTAGAGAAACCCCTGCCAAAGGAAGAGAAACTCCCCCCCTCTGCACCCTTAGTAACTGCTGAACAAAACCAAACACAACCCGAACAGTATGCGGAAATGATTCAAGATCCAGCGATGTTTGATCTTTTCTGCATTGAGCTTGAAACGCAATGCACCGTTTTAAACAATGGTTTAGTTGACCTCGAGCAAAGACCTAATGATTCCGATTTATTTGAGACTCTTATGAGAGCGGTTCATTCCATTAAAGGGGCGGCCCGTATTATGTCTTTGAACCCGATTGTGAGGCTTGCCCATACTATGGAGGATTGTTTTGAAGTCTCACAAAATAAGCGGTTGGAAATTAAAGTTGAGGAAATTGATCGGCTACTGGAAGGAGTGGATCTACTCTTTCGCTTATCTAAGATTTCGCTAAACGAAGTGAATTCCTGGATGATTGAACAGCAGCCAGTCATTGAGACGATCATCCAGCGGATTGTTTCAGATCCCTTTCAATCAACCTCTTTGGAAAGTCAAAAAGGAAAAAAAGGCCAACCTGAACCTGCTCAGGCTGTCTTGGTTCGTGAAGGGGTTAAATCAAATGTAAAAGATCTCGCAAAGCACCCAGAAGCGATAAAGCCTTTTCAGAGCCCTTTTGAAAGAGACCGTGTGCTGCGTGTGACAGCGCAAAGCCTTAACCGTTTGATGGGGTTAGCAGGGGAGTCACTAGTTGAATCAAGATGGCTTTACCCTTTTGGAGAGGCCTTGCAAAACCTTAAAAAGGAACATAATAAGTTAGAGGATTCCTTTTATCAATTGCGGGATTGCCTTCGAGAAGAAAAGCTCAGTTTAGTAAGCAACCAATGTTTGCTTGATTTGAAACAAAAGTTCAATGAAATCGGCTACCAACTCTCTAATCGATTAAATGAATTAGACAATTTCATTCGCCGCCATGCTAGTCTTTCTGACCGCCTTTATCAAGAAGTCATCAATAGCCGGATGAGGCCTTTTGCTGATGGAGTGGAGGCTTTTCCAAGAATGGTGAGAGATCTTGCTCATCAACTTGGCAAAAAGGTCAAATTTGAAATTGAAGGAAAATCAACTCCAGTAGATCGCGATATATTGGAAAAACTAGAAGCCCCTTTAAGCCATCTTTTACGCAATGCTGTCGATCATGGTATTGAAACTCCCCAAGAAAGAAAAGCGAAAGGAAAACCCGAGGAAGGAATGATCAAACTTGATGCACGTCATGTAGGTGGTATACTGGCAATCACTGTTTCTGATGATGGGCGAGGAATTGATACTGAACAAGTGCGGGAAAAAATTGTCGAAAAAAATTTAGTCGGCAAGGAAAAGGCGGCCCATTTAAAGAGTGCTGAATTGGTTGACTTTTTATTTTCTCCTGGATTTTCTACAGCCGAAACGACCACAGAAATTTCTGGACGCGGCATGGGATTGAATGTTGTTCAAAGCATTATTCAAGAGGTAGGTGGGACTGTTCGGGTTGTTTTTACGCCTGACAAAGGCACCAGTTTTCATTTACAATTGCCTTTAACATTATCGGTCATTCGTGCTTTGTTGGTAGAAATTTCAGATGAACCCTATGCCTTTCCTTTGGCTCGTATTAATCGAGTCTATTTATTGGAACGTGAAAAAATTGAAATGATAGAAAATCGTCCCTATTTCCACTATGAAGGTCAAAATATCGGACTTGTGGCTGCTTGGCAAGTTTTGGAGTTAAGTCCACCTAAAACGACTCTAAAAGAACTTCCAGTCATAGTCCTTGGTGAGAGTATGAATTATTATGGCATCGTTGTGGATCGGCTAATAGGTGAAAAAGAACTTGTGGTGCTAGAGCTTGATCCGCGCTTGGGAAAAGTACCTGATGTTAGCGCAGGAGCTATAATGGAGGATGGCTCTCCGGTGCTAATCCTTGATATTGACGAAATTGTTCACTCGATCGATAACCAATTGTCCGTCGGAAGTTTGACAAATGTAGAAAATCGAAAAGAAACCCAAGTTTCTCTTTCACATAAACGCGTACTTGTCGTCGATGATTCTATTACTGTCCGCGAGGTGGAAAGTCGTTTATTGCAAAACCATGGATATGAGGTCGAAATGGCGGTGAATGGAGTCGATGCATGGAATGCGGTGCGGATAGGAAACTACGATCTGGTCATTACAGATGTTGATATGCCCCGCATGAATGGAATCGAATTGGTGCGGGTGATCAAGAATGATCCTCGGTTTAAAAATCTGCCCATCATTATGGTTTCCTATAAAGAAGGAAAAGAGGACCTTGCTAAAGGTTTAGAAGTTGGGGCTGATTATTACCTGACTAAAAGCAATTTGCAGGAGACTACATTGATTGATGCGGTTAACAAATTGATTGGTTTCAGGGAAAATTCATGATTTATTCGACACCTTTTTTTTCAATTTCGACTAACCTATTAGCGAGCATTCCATCTTTTAAAATCACCGTTTTGCTCATTGATGATCAAAAGCTTGTAGCTGAAGTAGTGAAACGCATGCTAAGCGATCAATCAGACATCGACTTCCATTATTGCTCCGATCCAAAAGAAGCGTTAAAGACAGCTATGCAGGTCAAACCCACCGTAATTTTACAAGACCTTGTCATGCCTGGATACGATGGCCTTTTGCTTGTCAAATATTTAAAAAATAACCCTGAAACTAGAGACATCTCCCCTTATTGTGCTCTCTGTTAAAGAAGATCCCCAGATTAAGGCAGAATCTTTTTCTTTAGGTGCAAATGACTACATTGTTAAGCTGCCCGATAAGCTGGAACTGATTGCCCGCATACGTTATCATTCAAACAGTTATATACGTCTTCTCGAACGTAACGAAGCTTTTAAAAGGCTTAAGGAGAGTCAAAAAGTTCTCAATGCCGAATTGGCAGATGCTGCTAAATAGGTGCGCTCCCTTCTCCCTCCTCCGCTGCAACATCAAATCAAAACTGATTGGCGTTTCATTCCCTCTACACAACTTGGAGGAGATGCTTTTGGTTACCATTGGCTGGATGAAAATCACTTTGCAATTTATTTACTTGATGTTTGCGGTCATGGTGTCGGTGCAGCCTTACTCTCGATTTCGGTTGTCAACTTATTACGCTCGGAAACTCTTCTTCAAGCAGATTTTGATGATCCAAGTTCTGTTTTAGCTGCTTTGAACCTTGCTTTTCAGATGGAAAAGCACAATAATATGTTTTTTTCGATTTGGTATGGAGTTTATAATCGAGATAAAAGTGAAATTCTTTATGCTAGCGGGGGACATCCCCCGGCAATTTTAATCACTGGCGCATCAGGTCAAGAAGCAAAGACCTTTATGTTAAAAACACCTGGAGTTGTTATTGGAGCCCTTCCTGAGCCTCTTTTCAAAATGCAAGTTGCCAAATTCAAACTTATAATCGTTTGTATATCTTTAGCGATGGAGTTTATGAAATTACTGAAAGAGCTGGTCCTATGTTTTCCTTACATGAATTTATTGAATTGTTGGAAAAAATGCCTTTAAAGGAAGACTTTGAACTTGATTACATTGTGGGATTTGTGCAAGAGCTGCAAGGTAAAAATGTTTTTGCTGATGATTTTTCCCTTCTGCAAATTATCTTCAGGCTGTAATATATATACACATCATAAATGAGTATAAAAGGCCAACTGCTGTGGACGTTTTAGAAAAAAAAGTTGAGAGTCAAGTACAATTTTGGTCTTTACTTGGCCCT
>CAWCVY010000070.1:0-25385 GCA_963799115.1 uncultured Chlamydiae bacterium
GCTGGAAACTCCTAAATAGGCAAAACAGGAGAGCGCACTTAGTGAAGCCGTAATCAAATAATCGGCAACAGAAAAAAAGCACCCAATGAGCCCTAAGACCTGAGAATGTTTGCGCGCAGAAGTATAGACTCCGCCCCCTAAAGGATAAAATTTACAAATGGTAATGTAATTATAGCCAACAAGGGCCATTAGAATGCATACAGCAAAAATCAACCAAGAAGCACTATACCCCGCTAGAGCGAAGGCAAGGCCGATCACATAGGCCTTGCTGGTCCCCCAATCGCCATACAAGATTGCAGCTGCTTGAGATGTATTGACATTACGCGGTCTTTTAGAGGCTGAACTCACCATCTCATGGCTCACCAATGCCATTTACTCAGGAGATTCGGGCAAGATCGTGATAGGTTAAGAAAATAAAAAAACCGATAAGCAGCAAAGCAAAAGGAATGATAAGCTTTTCGAGTGTCTTAGTTTTTAAGCGGCGCCCTGTAATTAACTCATAAAGGGAAAAACAAATAGTTCCTCCATCAAGTACAGGGAGGGGAAATAAATTCAAAAATCCAAGATTAAGGCTAATAGCTCCTAACCAAAACAAAGCTTCTTTCAGACTAACCATGGAATTATCATGTACAACTTGCACAATGCCAATTGGTCCACTCATCCACTTAGGATTTAATGAGCCTGTAAAGAGAGCTTTTAAGGTATGCCAAATTTCTTTAAAAACGTTATTAAACAATGCAATCGGATTGGGATTATACTGAATTTTTTCATCTTGAATAGAAGGAAGCCCTAAAACAAGCTGCTTATCGCGATTTTCTAAATAGATGGCGAATTTGCGCCTGCTTTTCAGGATCATGGATGCTCTCAATTTCATGCTGTTGCTCACGCTGCTCATCTTCCTGGGCTGTTTTACTTTCAGGACTAAGCTGAAAATCTTTGCGCATCTTGGGCACAACGGGCTCCAATAAAACAAGGTTGTCTATAGATTGAGGAGTGGTAGAAAGCCCTATTCGAGAGATGAGCTTTTGTAAATCTTCCCAAGGATATTGTTGATCAAACAAAGCATCCGCTTGCTGCCAAGTAGGAACTTTAGCCAGCTTTTTATCGCGCTCAACAACAATATTGACATGCCGCTGCTGTAGATGCGAAAGAATTTCATAAGAATAAGTGACAGGAATTCCATCCACAGCTAAAATCTTATCTCCGGCTCTAAAGGCATATCCAAGACAGAAAAGGGATATTTCGGAAAAGCTTCTTCTTCTTTTTCTTTATCGATAAATTTGACAGGCCTTTCGACCACGGTTTCGTTATTGAGGTTATAGGGAATGGTATAGAGTTTTGGAATTTTATTTCCATTAAGCTGGGCTTCAAATTGCCAATCAATCAACTCTTCCTTAAATTCAGGATCCAGCTTAAGCTCTTCTGCCCGTACGCGCGGTACTCGCCTTAAAAGATTTTCTTGACCGCGCTGTATCGTCAACAAAGCCTTGGAATCATTGAGAACATGGGCTAATTGCTGCATCGAATAAATGGGCACTCCATCTACCCATACAATGCGATCGCCATATTCAATTCCACTTTCCTGCATCGGTGAACCCGGCGGCAAAGGGTTATCTATTTTATTGGATATCTTGTCATAAATGACATAGCTCGCAGGGTGTAAAATGCCTGCCGTGAGAATATCTTTATCAACTGCCTCTGGATGGGGATATACTTTGACTCTGTAGTCAAAAGGAGTTTTATTTTTGGTGTGAAAATTGACATGATATCCCTTCACCTTCAACTCATCATCAGACATCATCATAGGAGCTGTTATATGGTCTTTCATACCCTGAAATGACTGATCATCATAGGAGGTTATTTCATCTCCGGGGCGAATCCCCTTCATGTAAAGCTCGGATTTGGGATCAATCCAGCCAATTTTATGGGTATAATCAGCAAAATTTTTCTCTCTCCCCCCAATAAACCATAAAGCGGCAAAAGCTAGAAAAGCAAAGACAATATTGACGAACGGCCCCATAAAGGCTACTTTAATGCGATCTAACGGCCCTTTTCCAAAAAAGCCATCCTTGACCTCATAAAGATCGCGTTGATCTCCTGTATCCATTCCAGCAATTTTGACATAGCCTCCAAAAAGCAGCCATCCAATTTGCCAGCGTACGCCATCTCTTTCCCAGAAATAGATGGGTTTTCCAAAACCAATCGAAAATGTCTCTACCCGCATTCCTAAGCGGCGTGCCATGAAATAATGCCCAAGCTCGTGGATGAAAATCAAAAAACTCAGACCTAAAATAGCAAGAATGACATACAAAATACTGACAAGTGTCATAATCCCTAAAACCTTATATTATCGAGGTTATTGCCAAAGCAATGACCTCTAGCGTTACTTCGCATCGCGAGCTTCTTCACGTGCTTGAGTATCAATGGCTAAAATACTTTCCAACGAATCCACAGGCTGGATTTGATGCTGACTCATTAAATTCTCGAGCAGAGTAGCAATTCCGCTCCAGCCTATCTCCCCTGTCAAAAAGCGCTGTGTCAAAACTTCACTGGCTGCATTCATAAAACAAGGCAAACTTCCTCCTTGCCGGATAGCTTCATATGCCAAAGCCAGGCAGGGAAATTTTGCTCTATCTGGTATAAAAAATTCCAATTTAGAATGCTTAATAAAATCAAATCTTTGTAACATCCCCGGACAGCGATCTGGATATGTCATTGCATATTGAATGGGCACAATCATGTTAGGCTCGCCCATTTGAGCTAGTATCGAGTAATCGTTAAATTCTACCAAACTATGAATAAGGCTTTGTGGATGAATGACTACCTCGATTTTAGCTAAATCCACATTAAATAACCAGTAAGCTTCGATCACTTCAAGCCCTTTATTCATCAAAGTTGAGCAGTCAACTGTCACTTTAGGCCCCATATTCCATGTGGGGTGCTTAAGGGCTTGCTCGGCTGTTGCATTGGTTTAGCTGCTCTTGCGTCCAATTGCGAAAGGGACCTCCCGAAGCGGTCAGCACAATCCGGTTAACGGCAGATTGCTTTTCTCCCTTTAAACATTGAAAGATGGCACTATGCTCGCTATCAATGGGAATTAGCTCTACTCCATGCTCTTTTACCAGCCTCATAATCAAAGCGCCTCCGGATACTAGGGCTTCTTTATTAGCCAAGCCAATGTTTTTACCGGCAATAATCGCTTCAATGGTTGGCTGAAGTCCAAGTGTTCCTGCCATGGCAGAAATGACCATATGCGCTTTTTCACAAGAAGCGACTGCTTTTAACCCTTCCATTCCTGCCAAAACTGTCTGCTTTGGCAAACGTTTTTGGAGTTCCGCTGCTTTTTCGGGATGATACACTCCAATTAAAGCGGGTTGAAATTCAAGGGCCTGTTGTTCCAGCAAATCAATATTGTCACGCGCAGCCAGTGCGACGACTTTAAAGCGTGACTTTAAATGACGTGCAACCTGGAGAGCGTTTCGTCCGATGGAACCCGTGCTTCCTAAAATAGCTATGCATTTCATAGGCGAATTCAGTTGAGAAATATTTCATAGTATAACATGTCTGGAGTAAAAGTCAACATTAAGAGAGGGGGTACGGGAAAGCCGTGGTTCATGTTGCCAGTTTACTCAAAATCATATAATCACTTTCTTTTTATATAAGACCAGGGAGATAATATGGAAGGCCACTCAAATCTTTATCAGGATGGACATGATGGACAGGATAAACGAAGAGATGTGCTTCCGATATTTTTGGACCTTATTCTTTAAAGGAATTTTATGTAACGGATGAGAGTCCTCAAATTGTAATTCAAGATCGACACGGTTTATTGCAAACATGTCCAGCCCGAAAATGTTAAAAGATTGTAGATAATATTAGAAGATACTGATTTACGCCTTAGCCTATTGGCAAGAGTCGTTGTCGAAAAAAAATATTTCTAAAACAAGTGTTAAATCTAGACAAAGAAGATATATAGAGCTGTTTACACGCTGGAAAAACTATTGTCGATAGAAGAAGCACTTTTAGAGTTATTAAAGCATAAAAAAAATATACAGGAGGAGATAGCCAGTTTAAAGATAAATTTATACTTATACAAGCTATTTTCACAATATTCTCCCGAGGCTAATCTTTCCTTACGGTTATTGTCAAAGTAGAACAAGAGGATGAAAATATTGCGCAAATATTTAAAAATCAGTAAAGCTGCAGTTAGAAAGTGCGGAAAAGGAAACATTTAGTATGCGACAATTGAAACAAACAGGATTCTTACCTCATTTTACGAATGAGTTCTGTGTACTCAAGTTTTCTCCTTGAACAACATAAGTTAATCAAGTTGTAGCTGCAAGAAGGTAAAGTTTAGAAGACAGAAACAGTTGAAGACAGCTGAGGGCCTTAGTAAAATCACCGCATCTGTACAATGTGCCGCATGAGCAACAACAGGGTGTTAGCCTTGGCTTTAAGTTTGAGAAAGTTGCCCTGTTGCAAATGTTAAACACGTTTAAAAAGTTGCAGCTGATTTGTGAAGATCAAATATTGGGACAAGAATCTGTCCTACAGCAAGTGCCAGTGCTTCCATACCCGCAACAAACAAATCAATCCCAATGCTTTTGGTATGCAAATCCTCGTTATCGCTTTGGGTACCCATCATCAGGTTTTAGAATTCCTCCGGCCGAGCAACAGGCCAATCTACCGCCTCCAACATTGCCAAAAGAGCCAGTTATCAATTCGGAGAAGGCCTCTCCAGAAAAGCGCAGGCTGGAGGAGTCTGGAAGAAGGAGAAAAAAGATTGCCAGGAAGGCAGCCCTGCAAAAACCGGTGGCGAAGTGAAAGATGGAGGACGTCATTTGAAAAAAAGAAGAGGCTCCCATTGAGATCATGGAGGTTAAGCTTTTCCCCAATGCTTGTCGGTTCTCATCCGCTTTGATTATTAGACTGTTGCGTAATTTTGGACATGAACGAGTTGGACGAAATTGGACAGATTGGACCAATTCCAACATGTCCAAATAGTCCAAATAGTCCAACCCGTCCAATTAAGGGACACTTAACTAGAATAATCGTACAGAGATAAAGCACTAAAATCGTGCAAACCACCACTCCTGAGGTGGAAAGAGCCACCCCATAAACAGATAGGATATGACGCGTCAGTGCAACGCCGATTAAAGCGCAAAGCATCCCCAGCACAACCGCCCAGCCAAGCATAGCGCTGAGACGATGGGTAAGTAAGCGGGCAGCTAAAGGCGGACCTGTAATAAAAGCCAGCACAAGCAAAACCCCTACGGCCCTAAAAGAGGTGATCACAGTAGCAGAGACTTGAGCCATTAATAAATAATTGAATAGCAAAGGGGAAAATCCCATGGCATAAGCTAAGCCGGCATCAAAAGTAGTCAATTGAAATTCTTTGAAAAAAAGAAAAAAAAGCCCCATATTAAACGCTGCAATCAGATAAACCCAAAACAAATCATGGGGATGCAAAGCATCCGCATTCCCCATGACAGCTTCTATTCCAATATGGGCGCTGCGTGTTAAAATGGTCACCAAAATGATGCCTAAAGCAAAAAAGCTGGTAAAGATGAGCCCCGTGCTTGCATCTTCTTGCAAGCGTCCAACTTTAGTCAAGAATTCGGTCAAAAATGCGGTCAGAAACCCTGTTACTAAAGAAGCCAGCAGCATGGCATGCATGGGCGCTATTTCATCTGCAGAAGAGGATTGAGAAAAAAAATAGGCTAGGACAATACCCATCAAAATCGTATGAGATAACGAATTGGCAAGCATGGTCATCCGCCGCAGCACCAAAAAAGTTCCGACTAATGCCGATGAGATAGCCACTCCCATTAAAACAAGAACCTGAATCTCATCGGAAGCAAGCTCGTGGAAAGATAAATGGCCGGTAAAAAATGCAATTATCCGCTGCATAAATAGGAGTAGGAACTCCCCCAAATTCGATCCATGATAGGGATTAAGCACCGGCACTCCAAGGGGGAATCAATTGCTGATGAGGGTCTTGTTTGGGATCCTTGAGAAGAAGGGTCAATTCCCTCTCCAAATCAGGGGTAATGATATGCTCCATTTCTTCTGCATTCCGGTGCACTTTTTCTCCTCCTACACCTAGATAATTAACCAGATAGACCTCCCAGAGACGATGAAAACGGACAATTTTAGCGGCTCGAATCCGTCCATCGATTGTAAGGCCATAATAGCGGCCTTTCTTCATTTCTATCCACCCATTTTGCACCATCCGCCAAAGAAGAAATTTTAAATATAAACTTGAAATCGATTGATATTTGGCAATTTCATGACAATTAAGCGTTGCTTGAGGCCCTATGCGCCATAGCGTTTTCAATATATTTTCGCAAATACAAGTATAACGGAAGCAGGCCACGCGTGAAAGGCGGATCACTAATCCCCTTTCCGGGGCAAAAAGCAGAGAATAGAGGCATATAACAGAGGCAACCACAACGATCATAGGTCCTGTAGGTAAAATAATGCGCGCGGCAGGGTAAGAGAGGGAAAACCATTCAGTAAGTTGAACAGAGAGATAATTGCCTAAAAATCCGCTTATCATTGCAAAACCGGCAGCCAAAAGAAAAAGGATCGAAAGACGATTGGTAAATTGCCTAGCCGCAACTGCCGGAGCAATGAGCATTGCCGACATGAGGACAACTCCTACGGAACGAATCCCAATAATGATGGACAAAGCAACGAGGATGAACAAAAGGGTATCCATGGCTTTGACGGGAATGCCGAGGCTGATGGCATACTGACGGTCAAACGCGAGGACTTTCAGCTCTTTATAAAGAAAAAAAATGACAAGGATAATTCCCCCGGAGAAAAACCCATAAATGACAATATCACTATCGGTCATCGTAGCTGCCTGGCCATAAAGATAAGTCAAGGCCTGCTTGTAAAGTGAGGTGTAACTAAACTGCACTTCGCTTGTTACCGTAAGACCCACGCCAAAAAAAGTAGAGAGGACAAAACACAGGGCGGCGTCGCTAGGCACCCGCATGTTTTTCTCAAGAACTTGAACAACCCAAAGACCTAACAAAGCAGTCAAAAAAGCACCGGTTAAAGTAAACAGGGCAAGCTTGAGCTCTTCTGTGTCATGCACCTGAAGAATCCCCGCTGCCAATACTCCCAAAATTACTCCTGGATAAGAAGCATGCGATAAGGCCTCGCCGATTAAAGACTGCTTGCGTAAAAAGATGAACACACCCATAAGGCCGGCTGCCAAACACATGAGCATGCATCCAATCGTAGGCGCCCTCAAAACCGGATCGGTAAAAAATGAAAATAGGCTTTGGCCGATCATCCCTTGGTTCCCATTTGCTTTTGCTGAGACAACTTCAAAGCCTCGTCAAAAAGAGCGTAGCTTTTGCCATAGGTGGCATTTAAGTAGAAAGGAGTAAAAACTTGAGCGGTAGGCCCATAGGCAATCAACCGCATATTAAGGAGAACTGTCCAATCAAAGTAATGTTCGACTGTATTAAGATCATGATGGACAATAAAAACGGTTTTTCCCTGTGTACGGAGCTGTTGGAGCAATTGCACAATAATAGTTTCGGTAGCTAAGTCCACTCCCGTAAAAGGTTCATCCATAAAGTAAATATCGGCTTCCTGCAATAGAGCCCGTGCCAAAAATACACGCTGCTGCTGCCCCCCGGATAGTTGTTTTATTTGGCGGCGGGCGTAACTTGCCATCCCGACGCGATCCAGATAATAATCCACAGCAGCTAAATCGGCCTGTCTTGGACGGTGAAACAGCCCTAGACGCCCATAACGCCCCATGAGAACAAGATCTCTTACCGTCACGGGAAAATCCCAATCCACAGATTCGCGTTGAGGCACATAGGCCACTCGCTGCCGCACTTGTTTCAGAGGTTTACCAAAAAATTGCACGCTGCCGGAGATGGGCTTAACTAGACCCAGCGCTGCTTTGATGAGAGTGCTTTTGCCTGCACCATTAGGTCCAATAATTCCCACCAACAAACCTGCAGGGATAGTTAAGGCAATATCCCAAAGGACAGGAGTCTTATCGTAATTAACAGTTAATTGCTGCACCTCAAATACTGGCGCTCCATGAGAAATCGACGTGTCATTCTTTTTCATCGCGCTGGTTCATCTCCTCTGCAATCATGCGGGCATTATAGTGAATCATTTTAAGGTATGTGTCTCCTTCCGAACCCGGCGCTCCCATAGCATCGCCATATAAAGCGCAGCTGGCGATGCTGACATTCAATCCATGCTCCTGGCCAGCCTGAAGAATTTTTTTTATTGAGCTTCTGCTCACATTGGATTCGGGGAATAGCAAGTGAATGCTATGCTGTTTGAGATGGTCAATGATCCCCTGGATATCTTTTACACTGAGCTGGCTTTCAGGTGCAAGCCCTTCGGGAGCGGCAAAGCGCTTTTCCCAGTCTTTTGTTTCTATTTCGCCCTCCTCCGCAAGGTATGCTCTGGCAAAATAATTGAAGGCATCATGGCTTGTCACTAAATAGCGCTTGTCAGCCGGGCACTTGATGCATGATGTCTTTGACTTGATTGTGTACGCGTCCCATCTCAATCTGCAATTTGGCGCCATTGGCCGCATAATATGCGGCGTGATCAGGTTCGCTCTGGCTCAAACCTTCTACAATAATAGGAACTGTTTTCGCCCATAAGGAAATATCCATCCAAATATGGGGATCTTTCTGTCCATTGACATAAATGATCTCAGCAAGATTCTGTTGAGAGATGCGATCGCCTAATGAGACCGCTTTTTCGTTTTGGGCAAGATAAGTATGTAAACTGGGACCATGCTCCAACCCTAATCCATTATAAAAAATCAGCTGGGCAAAAGCCAATTTTTCATCATCTCCTTTCACTAATTGATAAGAATGGGGATCTAGCTCTCCTTGAACGAGTGTCAACGCATCGACATGCTCTCCACCCACTTGCTTGACTAGATCATGAATCATGGCAGTGGAGCACAGCACTTTTACTTTGCCGTTATTTTGCATCCATTGCTGAAATTGCGTGTTACGTTGTTGATGCCGATCTGAGCAGGCGCACATTAGCAGGAGCCCTATCGAATAACAAAAAAAAATTTCAAAATATTTGATCATGTCGGCTTCACCATTTTTCGCAGGCTTTCAAAACTAAAGATACCCGTGGAACAGCCCGAGGTAAATTGAATTTGCAATCCATAACTTCCCACACTGCGAATCACAATTGCTTTGACATGATCTGATATGTTCTTGGGATTTAACAAATTTTTGCCTGAGATTTCATCAGAGCAGTTAGCACAAGGGCAATTATGTTGCAATTCGCTGAGGCGAAAGTCTTGAATGCATCCATCATTCCATTCAATGGAAAAGGTGTAGTTATCTTTCTGCCAAATCCTGCAAACAAAAAGAGGGATATTCATGGGCTGGCCATCTCCTTCCAAATAAGTTCAAAAGGACCTAATCCTCTTTTTCTTTCAATTTGCAAAGAGGCTGTGTGCGCTACAATCTGCTTCGCTAGCTGTTCGAAGGCGCGTGTCACAGGCCGTTCTGCAAGAGGATCAATGCTAAAAATTGATTGCCCTTGATCTCCACAATTGCAAAGCACAGGATCAAGTGGAATTTGCCCTAAAAAAGGTGTTCCGGTTTGCTTCGCTAAGCGCTCACCCCCTCCGCGTCCAAACAAATAGGCAGGTTCTGCCTTTTCGGAAGATTGGTAGTAACTCATGTTTTCAATGATTCCCATGATGGGGATTTTCACCTGCTCAAATAAAGACATCGCCTTTCTGACATCAAGTAAAGCAACTTCTTGGGGTGTAGTTACCATCAAAGCTCCCAGCAAATGTGCTTGTTGGCTGAGTGTCAATTGAATATCCCCAGTTCCAGGAGGAAAATCAACCAGCAAAAAATCCAGCGGCCCCCATTGAACATTTTTGATAAATTGGGATATCAGACTATTGGCAATCGGAGCTCTTACTGCCGCAGCTTCATGCTCTTTGCGGAAATAGGCCATCGAGATCATATTAATGCCATTGCATAGAGCAGGCTGAATCAAATTTCCTTTTTGAGAAGGCAAACGATCTTCGGGAAGCATCTTGCGAATGGAGGGGCCATAGATATCAGTATCCATAATTCCCACTCGATATCCTAGTGCTTTTAAAGCCAATCCTAAATTGACAGTCACCGTCGACTTACCAACCCCTCCCTTTCCCGCAGCAATAGCAATAATAGCTTGTATTTCAGATAAAGGATGGACAGGCGGGGAAGGATCTTGTTTTTGATAAAGCGGTAGCGGCATAAGCAGTCCTATTTTTACTATGGTACTAGATTCTTGAATAAGATCAAGTGAAAAGTTTACTCGATTTGGGGTTTGCTTGACTAGGAAAATTGAAGAAATGCAGTATATATCTCTTTGACTGTTCTGGAATTAATTAGATGAAAAATTAGATTGTTACAGAAAAAATGCAGTTTTCGGTTATTTTATCTTGCAAGAAAATATATAATTTCTTAAATTTTCCTTAATAAATTAAGACAGCATGGAATATTGGACTCTTAAGCTGTTCGAAGTGAAAGCGGCTGTTCTCTCGTTTTGGATAGTAGAAGATAACAATATTCAAAGTGAACTGTCTTGTAGTTTAGCTATTTCGAATCTTACTGTAGCTATTTATAATGAAATAGCCCAGTTAAAATGAGTGCATTGATGAAGGGTAACGGCAACGTTACAAAAGACAAGTAATTAATACTTGTCGATTTTGACCCTCCGATGATGGGTCGAAAAATTTTAAACAAAATGATGTTATTAGAGGAAAAAATGGACAATAAACAACTCGAACAATTGATTCAATCGGCTGTTAAAAAAGTTGGTGGTAAGAAAGAAAATGACATTTGCCATTATTTACCAGTTGCAACTGGCGGATATATTCATCATTTTACCATGCGTAAAATGAAGACTGAAGATCCTCAACAACTAGCTGAATTAATTACAAAATACGTAATTAATGCAGCACATCCAGCAGAGGTTACTCCAAAGCAGCGTGCAGCTAGAGGTTCTCGCAAGCGTCGTGACCTGTTTACATTCTCTAAACAAGACTTAGAAAGAATGCTTAACATGGCTCGTTTAGCTGGAGATAAAGAAATGGTTCGCAAATTAACTCCAAAAAAAGATTTGAGAACGATTAAACGTGAGTTGATTTCTTCCATTCGCCATGGCCGAATCGAACCGGAGCTCTGGAACCTTTACGTAGAAGCGATGACAAGCCAAGCCACTGCAGCAATGCCTGTCAATGGGGTAGCTGTTCCTGTTTAAAGAATAGAGCAGGCCTTGCAAAAATCTTGCAAGGCTGTTTTTTATACATAATTGAGATCACGCATGCACCCGCATTATCTTGCCCTCCCCTTGCCTTTCGCAATTCGTTCCCGTTTAGCTTCTTTTTGTTATGGATTACCTCAAATCGACTGGGTCGAAGAAGAAAATTTCCATTTGATGCTGCGAAATTTTGGCCTCTTATCGGATTTGCCTATCAGGGAAATTCAGGATCGTTTAAGAGATCTTTTTTTTCATCCTTTTCCCATTGTTCTACAAGGAATCTATCATTCGTTTTCTAAAGAAAACCGCGGGAAAATCTGGGTAGGAATTGTCGATAACCCGGCACTTTTAAGTTTAAAAAAACAGATAGAATCCCTTTTAAGAGGGTTGGAGCTGCCAACTGAAAATCGCACCTTTCAGCCCCATATTACATTAGGTTATTATGAAAGGATTAATATCCAAAAATTAGGTGAATATCTCAACGTGCATGCCGATTATCAATCAGAATCGATAGAAATCATTAATTGCGTTCTTTTGCGTGCTCAGCACACATCCAAGAGGATATATTACAAACCATCGACCATTTTCCCGCCTCTCTTCCAGCAACAGGAGAAGATTAGAATGCTGATTTTAATTCCCAATTGGTCTGGAGTTGGCGAGTTCGACAGATTGGACTAATTCCAACATGTCCAATTAGTCCAATTATCCAATCTTTTATTGCCTAGATGTTACAATAAGTATTAGGATAAATACTAAATTTTTTTCGAATATAAAAGTGTTTTTAATTAAAACCCTGAAAAATACGGTGTTTATTAATAAAAAAATAATGAGGAAAAATGGAAGTGCCATTAGGACCTGTAGATTATGCAAAATATGGATTAAGGCACCCGGGATTATCCTACGGAACGGGGGTGAGCGGCACCCTAGGTTTATTTGTGGTGATCCTTTTATCAGGGGTAGGCGCTCCAATAGTGGGAATGATTGTGGCCCCGATCCAAGCGATAAAGATAATTTGGAACACGTCGCGCTTGCAGATTATTTCAAACGAAAGGCGAGTGGCGAAAAGACAATTAGTTTTGGCAAATGAAAAAGAATTAAGGAAATGAGAATTTTGACATCGCACAACCAGAAGAGCAAGAAATTACCAAACTGACCCGAAAAATCACGCGATTAAGTGAAAATAAGGCTGAGCTAAAAGCCTCTCTTGCAGGAAACAAACAAAAATTTATTGCCGCTGCCTTCTCCCTTATCCCATTTCTTGGAATTTTTGCTGCCGGAGCTTATCTGAAAGCAACTTCACCGGAAGTTAAAGAAGGCGGGCTTCGCGGGGGAGCTGAGGCCATCATGCAAGCAATTGTAAGCGGCCAGACAATATTGTTGCAGGGGATGCTTTATCCGATAAGAGGCCAAACGATGGCTCAAAGGAAAGCAAACCCCGGTTATAAAGAAATTTTAGAATGGCATGAGAATAATCTGAGAAAGTTAAAAGCTGAAACAATTGAAATTCCTGTGAATCGTGGCGATGCTCAAGGATCTTTAGCTGCCATGTTGATCCCTGTGGAAAATGAGGAAAAATTTGACCCCAATAAACCTGCAATGATTTTATTTCATGGCAATGGTATGACCATGGAGGGGATGTCAGCTCATGCCGAACTTTATTGTAAATTGGGCTTTAATGTCATGATTTTAACAATGGGAGGGTATCCCGGGAGTGATCCCAAAGTGCGCACTTCGGAGATTTCTACTTACCAGGATGCCCATGCCGCCATCGTTTACTTAAAGCAAAAAGGGGTAAAGGATATTGGTGTTCATGGAACCTCCATTGGAGGGACATTGGCTTTTGCTGCCGCCGAGATTCACCCTGAAGTGGTGAAATTTGTCGTTGCCGACCAAACCCTGGGAAGTGCTCGAGATGTTGCCGCTAATGTCACCCGCAATATAACAATGGGAATGGCTCCGGCATCTCTGATTCGAGGGGCAGTTGGGGGAGCATTTCCCGCCGGTAAGGTTGTCCCCGGCGTCATCGGCCCTGACGGTAAACCTTATGTGACAGATGGCTTGAATAATATTCGCAAAGCAGCTGTCTTGCGGGAACGAGCTGAAAATGGTAAGGAAAATTGTGAAATTTTTGCCATTAAATCTGAAAGGGATTTTCTCATGGGAAGAAAGGGAAATCAGGATGGCGGATTCGAAGAAAATTTTGCTGATGATTTAATTTTGGCCCGTTACGGGGAACTTCAGCCAGAAAAGATCCATGCTTTCAAAAGGGGTCATATGGATTGGTATCACCACTACATCAATTTGAATGATAAAAATGCTCTCCAAAACCTCTCACTTTCCAAAAGCCTAATGAAAGTCTTTTTTCCGGGGGTCGGGAGTTCAGGCAGGCGATCAAGTCAATATACCCATCATGAATGAAGAGGAACTGCTAGCTCCTAATTGATATTAGTTTGTGGACGCACGTCACTGCCAGCGATCCGTCACCGACGGCGAAACCGACTCTTTTGGTGGAACCTGTACGGATATCGCCAGCAGCTAGTATTCCCGGAAGGGTGGTTTCCAACGGACAAGGCTCGCGCTCATTCAGTGGCCAAAGACCTGAGCGCATTGCATCGATGCCCGTCATAATATAGCCAAGTGAATCACGAGCAACCGTTTTTGGCAGCCAGGAGCATCCTGGATCAGCGCCGATGAAAACGAAAACAGCAGAGACAGGCAGAGTTTCGGATTGTCCTTTACCATTGCTCTCAGAGCTTTCGGGATTGAATGCACGCAAGGTGACCCTCTCCAGCATTTGCTCACCATGCACGGCGGCGATCTCGACCCCTTCATGGATAATAATATTGTGCGCTGCGCGAATCCGGTGGACAAGATAATCCGACATGGAAGGCCCCAAATGTTTTCGGATCAGAAGGTGAACGGTGCGGTCAGCGCAACAGTCAGCCAGGAACGAGGCCGCCTGCCCTGCCGAGTTGCCGGCACCGACAACGGCAACGTCTTGTTTGTCATAGAGAATCGCTTCGACAGATGTGCAGGCATAGTAGATTCCAGCCGATTCGAATCGCTCAGCCCCAGGGACTTCAAGTTTTCTCAAATGCACACCTGCGGCGATTAAGACAGTGCGCGCACGTAAGATATTTCCACAGTCCAGATGCAATGCGTGAAGGTCATCCGGATTTGTGGCAGGATCTATCCGATCAACGACCACTGGAGCGGCCATTTTTGCACCGAATTTTAACATTTGCAGGACGCTGCGGGTAGCCAAATCAGCGCCAGTCAGTCCGCTGGGAAAACCGATAAAGTTTTCAATTTTGGATGAGCCTGCTGCTTGCCCCCCCGGGCCGAGACGATCAAATACTACTGTGGAAAGACCTTCAGAAGCAGCATAAACAGCCGCGGTCATCCCTGCCGGTCCTGCGCCGATAATGGCAAGATCGACTTTTTCGGTTGGACAATGGCGCCAAACACCAATATTCTGAGCGAGCTCGCGAAGTCCGGGATTCATCAGCAATCGGCCATCACTGCATTCTACGACCGGCAATTGTTTCGGCGATCCCCAGGTATCCAATAACTTCCGCCCCCTCTCGGAATCCGAATCATACCAGGTGAAAGGGACAAAATTTTTGAAAAGAAACTCCCGCACACGCATAGTATCCCGGCATTTTCCTGGACCAACGATCCTCAACCCCACTAAGTGCGCCTCCATAAGTAGGCGGCGACGCTCTTGTATGGCAATCAAAATCTCATCCGCTAGGTGTGGGACTTTGCTTAGGATCTCACGCATTCGAGCGAAGGGCATGCGTAACACCCGCGTCGGGCCGCGTGCCACGCCGGTCACGAGAACGGGCCGGCGCGTTAGCAAATCGATATCTCCTGCGAATTGGCCTGGATGGTGGGTCACAAGATGGCGGTTTTCATCGGAAGGATTCAATATCTCGATCGCGCCGGACTCGACGATGAATAAATCCAGATCGGCATCGCCCGCGTGAAAAACGATTTGGCCATCGGAATAAGAGACAATGTCAGCCAAAGGTCTGAGGATGGCGAGCTCATCAGCCGCTAGTTTGGGAAAGGCAATGGGATTAGATGTTATGGTTGTATCGTTGAACATAGTAAAAGCCTTTATACCTTTATTCATCATGTATATATCTTGGCTTGGTCAGATAAATATCTCAAGCCAAGGCCAATTAAGACAACACAGCCTGCAATAGCGATATTTTTTGTGAAATTAGAGCATATTTGTGTTTTCTTCCCCTCTTTGGTAAAATTATTCGGGAGGGTCGCTTCCACTTCATCTGTTTTAGCACGAAAGATTTCTATGGTAGAACTTTGAACCTTATGTTGTAGGGTGGATTTTTTTCTTCTTCTCCTTCGTTTTTTCTTTTCGATTTCAACCGTATCTTTAATCACATTTGATACTGTCTTATCACCAATTTGCAATTTTGTGGCAGTATCCGGAGCGGCAGATGGTACAGCCACAATTGAAGGATCTTGAGAGATAGAAATGTTTTCCATTCTGACTTTCTGGCGGAAAACGATTAAACAACCCTCATTTTTTGAATCTATTTTACAATCGAAATCCTTATGATATTTTCTAATGTTCTCAAAGATATAATCTCTCATTACACATTGGGAATCCTTTCTATGATTTCCTTTTCCAGTGATAATAGTATAACATTGTTCCTCACTACCTGAGTTTAGAAATGACCGAATCCATAAATAGGCACACCCATGTGATAAATCGTGAAGATCAAAAATTAAATCCTCTTTCCCCTTTTTTGGACCTTTATTCCAAAGTTGTTTTTGTTTCATTTCCTCGAAAAGTGACTCCGCTTCGTGAAAGTTCCCACTTGAGACTTTAAATTCAATAAGCAAATTGTATGCAACAAAATCATGATACCCTTCGGTTTGCATTTCTTGAAATAATTTATCGGCTTTGATTTGATCACTCTTCTGCCAATACAAGCTGATAAGAGTGGTAAAGGTGACCTCAGTCGGTTTCAGTCCGGCTGCTTTCATTTCCTCAAACATTTTCAAAGCGTTTTTGTCATCCCCTTTTTGCGCATACAAATTGATCATAGTATTGAAGGTAAATTCATCCGGACTTATGCCAGCCTTTTTCATCTTGTCAAACATTTTAAAAACATTTTTGTCATCGCCCATTTGCGCAAACATCTTAATCAAAGTATTAAATGTGACATCAGTCGGTCTCAGTCTGGCTGCTTCCATTTTATTATAAATTTTAAGAGCATTGTTAACATCCCCCTTTTGAGCATACAACTTGATTAACATTGTAAAGATAATAATGTCAGTTGGGTTCAGTTTAGCTTTTTCCATTTCGTGAAATAATTTCAGAGCATTTATGTCATCCCCTTTTTGCGCAGACATATTGAGCAAAGTCATATAAAGGTCTCTATCGGGATTCAGTCCAGCTTTTTTCATTTCGTCAAATATTTTCAGAGCAACTTTGTTATATCCCCTTTGTGCACACAAATTAATCAAAAGAATGAAGGGGATTTTATAGGCACTCAGTCCGGTTGCTTTCATTTTGTCAAAAATTTCAAGCGCCTTTCCTACCTCTCTCCTTCGTGCATACAAATTAATCAGAGTACTAAAGGTGACATCAATCGGACTTAGTCCAGCTGCTTTCAGCTTGTCAAACATTTTGAGAGCATTTTCGTCATCCCCTTTTTGTGCATATAGGTTAATCAAAATATCGTAGGTAATTGTACACGGCCTCAATCCAGCTCTTTCTATTTCGTCATATATTTTCAGGGCATTTTCATCATCGCCCTTTTGGGCATATAAATTGATCAAAATATTGAAGGTGAATAGATCCGGACTTAGTTCATTTTTTTTCATTTCGTCATACATTTTTAGGGCATTTTCCTCATCACCCTTTTTCGCAAACATATTGATTAAAGAGTTAAAAGCGATTACATCTGGTATCAATTCTACATCTTTCATTTCATTAAATATTTTCAAAGCATATACCCTATTACACTTTTTCGTAAAAAACATGACCAATGGACGAAGAATATAGCTATTCAACTGCAGATCGGTATTTTTTAATATTTCAAATATTTTAATCACTTTATTTTCTTTGTCTTTTCTGATGTAAAAATTTATCAAACAGGAGAAAGTCGCTTGCCCTGGTTTAACTCCTGCTTGATTCATAGTGGTAAGAACGCGATGCACACCATTTTTATCCAAATTTTGTTTATTAATATATGTACTTAAAATAGTGTTATATAAATAAGAACTTGGCTGAATTCCACTTTGATGAATCCCTTCAATTTCATCCCAAGCTGTTTTCAAACGCTTATCGATTGGGGTCTTTGTGTCTTCTAGTATTTGTTTAATTTTTAGATTACATTGAATTAATTTATCATGATGATGGTGACAAGGGCCTTGCGAGGAATCTATTTGAAGAACTTCCCTTAGAATGGAAAAAATCTTGCAATTACAAGACCCTGACACTCTTTTTCTATTTGCGTTGAAAGGGGTTGAAAGTGGCGGATGAACAACTGAAACACGAGATGAGCTAGAAGATCCTTTGCTTGAATGAGGATAATGATCGCTTGTACTTGTTTGGCCTGATTTAACAGCTGCTAAATAATTCATAGGTTGCTAGTGTTAGGGTTTGGTAATAGTTTAGTAAAGCCCTTCAGACCCAAGCTTAAGCATTCTTCAATGCTGTCTATCCATCGTGCAGCTCTACTTCTTGCCTATGCAATAAAACATAACTGGCGCCGCAATAAAGAGCAATGTAAAGTTCTATACCCATTATCATAAGAGAGGGTTCCCAATCAAGAGAGAAAAATCACTTGCAATGAATCCAAACTAAATGATAGGATCATTTTAATTTTATTTTTATAAATTGTAAGGTTTTTTATGAAGATTGTAAACAAAGGGAATAATCCCTATCGAGATTTAAAGTTCCTTGGAAAAGAGAGGGTTCAATATCAAGGGAGAGATCATGTCATTTATCGTTACCAAAAAGGATATTCTTCAGTTGAAAGACTAAAAAAATTAGCAAAATATCTTTTTCCTACTTTGTTTACGGCCTGCATAATCCTATTCCATCCCAAGTATCGCCAACGTTGGTGCAAGATTTTTTCTGGTAATGGAATTAAAGAAATTATGTTTCCAAAGAGAATTCTCAACATTGATATCCGATCCCCTTTAGCACAGGCTGAGGCAGTAATCGATCCTGCTAAAACAGCCCGCTTGCAAGAACAATTAAATGCACATCATATTGGTCTTAATTGTCTCCTTCCAGCACCGCTCGTTAACAAAAACTGCCTGCAAAAAGACCAAATTCAGGCTTTTTTAGAAGAAGTGAAAAATCATCATCCCGAAGCTTATCCTTTAGAGGAAAAACTTTTTGGATCCCTTGAAATGCTTTCATTTGATGAACTTCAAACAGCTTTAAAACAGTGCTGTACGCAATTAAACGAAAAGCTAAAAGGTCAAAACTATACGATTGGATTTGTCAGAAATAAAAGCACACAATGGCTAGCTGAATTAGCTTTGCCTTATTTGGATGATGCTCCTGCCTCGTGCTTTGAGCATGCAACTGATAATATTGTAGATGTTCATGGCAAACAAAGCAAAATTGCACCTCAAGACCGCTGCTTTGTCATTTTTGATGATGCTGCTTACTCAGGAAAACAACTTTGCTATATAATTGAAAAACTGAAATCAGCGATTTCCGAGGCTCATCAAAATGAACCTTGTCATCTTTATCTTGTTGTCCCCTTTATTTCTTCTATAGCAAAAAAAAGATTCGAAGAAAACATCAACCAGGTCTCTCCAGGCTCAGTAGATGAGTCTTTAAAGAATCTACCGAAAGGAAATTTAAACATTCATCTCATTACAACCGATAAGAAAATTAAAAGTATTACAGAGGTTTTTTCAGTTGGAGAGATTGAAAATTTGGCGAAATTTGCCGATCAAAACAACCAAAGACCGGGTTATTTTGATGGTGGGGCCATAAGTAAATGTTTAACCTTTACAGAATGGAAAACCCCAGATGATGCTTCTGTTCCATCTAATGTGAAATCATACTATCAGGAGGGACGAGAAAAATATCAATTTGTGACCAATTTTCTTCCTCCCTATAAACAACCAGCATAATTCCCTATCTATCGCGCCATCAGCCCAGTATACATTGTATTGTGCTTGTCTAACAGAGGAATTGCAATAGGCCAACTGATTGGTTATTTGTATTTCTCGCAAAAAATAAATTTCTTTTTTATTCCATGTGAGCTAAAATTACATCTAAATATTAATTACCTAATTTAATAAATAAAATGAACATTCCACGAGTCTCTTGCTCAAGTTTTTTTCCTTTTATTAATCGGTTAAAATTTCAAAAGAACAAACCAATCATTGCTATTATAAGTCTAATCGCATTAAGCATATTGGCACTCTATGGTTTGCTTCGAATTATGAGAAAAAGAAAATTCAATGGCCAGACTCCCTTAACGCTAGCAGCCTATAATGGGGATTTAGCCGGCGTTCGTAAGTTAGTCTCGAAGGGTGCCTCTATAAATCAAGCTAATCAAGGTCAAGGATATACCCCTTTGCATCTTGCGGCTTTTAAGGGACATTCAGAAATTGTGGAATACCTGATCCAAGCAGGTTGTGATCCTGAACCTCTTGATAATGATAATCGCACTCCAGCTATGTTTGCATACAGTGGAAGCCATAAACAACTAGGGGATTGGCTCATTAAGCAAGAAAAGAACCAGACAAGTCAACTATCGATTCAACAACATTCGCTTTTTAACAGGTTTGGATATTATTATTTTAAACCGAACCGTCCGCTTCATGGCAATACTCTTATAAGTTCACATGATACGCTAGTTCGCTCACTTAAACAAACGAATCAGTGGATTAATAAAGGGCCACCTGGGTGGACAATAAATGACACGGCATGCATTTACAAAACTTTAGAAAAAGGGATAGAGTTACAGGATTTAAATCAATTAGGAAGACTGGCAGAATCTATGGATGCTCACCTAAAAGGAGAAATCATCGTTCTTCCTGTCACTTATAAGACAAAAGAAGAGACTCATGCGGTAACTATTGTTATTTATAAAAACTTACTGATAAAAGGTGATCGTGGTGATTATGATGATAATAATCTACAATCTGGACTTTCAATTTATAAAATTAATCATTTAGCCAAATTAGAAGAAGCAATTGAGAAACTGATAAAAGGTCAGCAGGAAAACAGTGATTTCTTTAAAAAGGACATTGACCAAATGCTTGACTTGGAACCCATTCACCATTTAAAGCATAGTTCACAAAAAACTCTAACTTGTTCGTGGACTTCCTCGGCAAAATTAAGTTTCCATTCTGTTCTCTATCTGTATTTAATCAAACAAGGTTTTACAGAGAAAGAAGCAGAAGATTTTAGCCAATCGATGTATAAAACATGGGTGCAAGAGGATCGCCAATTAGCAATTCAAGAAATTTTTTCATCGCGATTATCAGAGACTGTAAAGAAAGATTTATTAGCATCTGCTTTTCTTCAGCTTAGGATAAAAAAAATAAAGAAAAAAAAGCCAGATAAAGAATATGTTGAAACTGATAAGCTTCTAGCTCTCATTGAACAACAAGAACCAAAGATCTTAGAGTTGGTATCTAATCTAAGCAAAGAAATACGCAAGGGATTAGAACTGGATGAATGAGCCTGAAGCTCATGGTTCTTGGGAATAATATTCGGTCCAGGCCAGAATAATGGTTCTTCATCCAAATTAAGATGTTTATAAAATACAATTTTTTATATTGTGTCTGCATCGAATATTAAAAACAAGAGAAGCAATCATGCATGAAATTCCTTTAGTACAAGGTTTTGAAGGATACGTTTCTATTCAAGACTTAAATGGAGAAGAACTATTTAAACAAAATGTTCAAACAGGCTTGGAAGCCAAACAATTCGTTGAGCGGTATGGTCAATCTATACCCGGTTGCCCTATGTGGAAGGCTTGTCTGATTCCTTTGAGAACAGAAAATTGGCAAAATTTTGCAAAAGATTTATTTCTGCCGACCTTTATCCATCGAGCGCTTAAAGTGGACAATCTAATCATGAGAATGATTGCATCCCTCTTCGCAATTATTCTGGATGTCGCGACATTGCCAATCAGATTTTTAACTGCGCCTTTCAGGGTATATGTAAACCTAAAAAACCCCTCTACTCACCCTATAGAAGAACTTATTAAAGATAAACCAAATGCAAAGCCTGCTTTCAGAGAGGGGCTGGTGTATATTATAAACAATATGTCAAAAGTTGAAATACAAAGAGATGAAGTCTTAGAGCTGAGAACTGCTAAGAAGAAGGCTGTGGATCAAAGAGTTCTGGTCGTATTTAAAAGATATCATGGGAATCGTGAAGAAAAAAAATGTGATGTTGACATCAGCGAGTATTACGAACTTGAGAATTATGGATGGGATCTCCAATCCCATTATGACTTTGGTCCCCCTAATCTATATTTTGATGTATGAAGTCGTAAAGTAATAGTTTGTGAATAATTCCTTTCCTTTATATTTTTTTTGCAACCCACTTAAGGAATCTAAATTCTACCTACGTTAGCTTGCAGGGACGAAGATGAGCCTGAAGGGCTTTAATTGCAACATTTCACCCGGCACGGATTTTCATTCAGATTTTTCATTTAATGAATTTTGAAACGACTCCTTTGAAGCTAGTGCCTGGATGAATGAGCCTAAAGGGCTCTAATTGCAACAGCCCAGGGCATCGCCCTGGTTAGGAATAAAAATAAATTTGCAACCTGTATGGCTGCCAGAAAGGCCCATTAATCGCAAATAAATTTACTTCAAATAATGTCGCTCTCTAGCAGCCCTACAGGCTGCTAATTATTATATCCAGATTATTATATCGAGGGCAATTTCCAGCAACTCACTGGTTATCAATGTACTAAAAATAACAATCTGAAAGCCTACAAGATTCTTGGCGAGAATTGCTAGCATGAGCTGCTGCTTTTTGAATTAATTTATGAATGATAATACAATTTTACTGAAACTATTCAGAAAAGAAAAAAATTAGAATGAAATAGGAGTCAATACGATGGAAGCATCTGAAAGATTTATGGTTAGTCATTGGATGGATACCCCTCGATGTACCAATACAATGCAACAGATACAAAAAGGTGTGGCTATTCCCCTGGAGATTTTAAAATGCTTAGGCGATTGGCATCACTGTGAAGTTCCCACACTATTCAATCGCTCTCTCACATGCCATCACCTACTTACAAGACCAAGAAAAAAACCCCCTTGAGATACTAGGTGATCCTTTCGAAAAATGTTTGTCTAAGGTTTCAGTGATCAGATATCTTGCCTCGCGACAACTCCTAATTCCCCTATTAAAGCAATTGCCTTCCATTTCCATAAGCAAACTAAAGCTTTGTGAATTTCTCAACCCTGAGGAGTGTCTTCATCTCTTGCAAAAGTCTGGCAAGAACTTGTACTGCCTCTACTTTTATCGTCCCTCTCTCCCTGTGTCGATTAAAGAGTTAGCTGAGCTAGCGCCCCATTTAGAGAATATCGAGGTGAACGAGCCTTTGGCTCCCGAAGAATTGCGTCAACTGATGACCTACTATCCCAAAATCAAAAGGATAGGACCAGTTGCTCTGAGAGGCATCGATTCAGACACACTAAGGGAGCTACTGCAAAGATGTACAGAACTCACCGAATTGGATTACGCTCCTCCCGAACATATCAAAATAAGGACTTCCTTCCAAGGCATCTTATCTTCTTCTTTAAGGGTATTAAGGATATCAAAATCGGTTGAGAAGTCATTTGACTTTGCCTCCCGCTGTCCCAATCTCACATCTCTAACTATAATAGCTTGGGGGAGAGATTTTTGTGTTAATTCACCTTTAAGCAAAATGCTTCAGCAATGTCCCAAGCTTACTGAATTGTCACTACATTGTTATCTAGGTGGGAAAGAGAAAGAGGAAAAAGAAGAGCCAACATCCTTTGATAATATTTTAAAGATTACGGGGGACGTAAGTGTAATACAAGAAGAGTTCTCTGTTATTTTCCCCAATGCCGAAATATGGTGGAAGAGGCAAGATGGCATAGAAGGCGAGTATATAGAGGGCGTATTCAAACCTTATCAAAATATAAAATCAGTTGCTTGTTCTCTTTATAAATCATTAGATAGAGAATACTTTCAGCAATTTTTAGAGATCTATGGAGCTTCTCAGAATCTATCAGGATTTCCGGAGAAGCTACCGATACAATTATTGATATGATTTCCACGCATTGCAAGAAATTAGAAAAATTTGTTTATTTTGCACATCCATTGAAACCTATCGGACTGATAAAACTCTTTGAGGCTATTGAGCTCAAAAACGTTAAGATATTCAAGTCGAAAACCTGCGATGATAAAGTTGTCAAAAGCCTTTTACAAAAGTCGGGAAAATCTCTTACCCACCTTAAAATTATAGATTGCCCTATCACTGTTAAGTCGCTTTGCATCTTAGCACAACTAGGTAGAGCTGTGAAAAAACTCAAGCTTAATTATTGTGAACAGATTTCTGGAGCAAATCTTGCTAAACTTGTTCGTTGGACACCCAACCTTAAAGTCATTGAATTTGGTAGCAATTTATCAAATGAAGAAGTTGCTCTAATCAGTCAAAGGCTTCCTAACCTTCGTCGTGTACATTTCTTTGTGAACAATTTATTCGATATTAAAAAAGGCTGGAAATGTTTTTCAGATGACATAGAGGTACAATTCAGTAGCAAATTTGATGGCGACGTATATAGGGGTTTGAAATTTCAAAACGAAAAAGCAAACACTAGGTCAGGGTATCAGCCGTCAAATGGATTTTTGTCCTTCCACGAAAGTAAAGATGGCGTCTTTAGAGGTTACGTGGAAAATAACAAGCCACATGGAAAAGGCAAATTTATCAAGGTAGATGGTGAGAGTTATGAAGGAAATTATCAAGATGGGATGAAGCATGGTTCTGGCATACAAACTTTTCCTGATGGCAGAGCATATGAAGTCGAATATATCAATGATGAGCTTGTGAAAATGTTGCCAAGCAACACCGAAGCTACTGCGTGGGAAGAACAATTTTTTAACACTGAGGGCGAAGGCAAGGAGCCAGAGAAGTCCGAGGAGACATCAAAAGGGCAAAAAACAAAACGTCCTGAGTCAACTAAAACAGAGTTTGAGGATGAGGATGAGGATGAGGAAGTAAGGTCCTCGAATAAAAAGAAGTAGAATAGAGGAAGAAAAAAAGCCCCATTAAATTTCGTAAACGAGAAATATCGTGAGCGAGCTTATCTATCCTAAAAGAGATTTGATCTGACAATCGCATCTCATCTGACAGCCTTATGGGTTTTTGGATGAGTATTGTCCCATGCTAAGAATCAAATATTTTGGATCACTAACGAATTAGATCATGTTCTAATATTGAAATATTCTCGCTTTTTCCATGAAACGCTGAGCGAGATTAAGAAAATTTTTAGATCATGATGGTGATTACCCTCTAATTGCAACTCCTATGAAGATATGGACTGGTTGAATGAGCCTGAAGGGCTCCTAATTGCAACAGCCCAGGGTATATCCCCATACGCATTAAGTTAAGAACGCAGAGACGGGGAGTTGGAGAGACGCAGAGAATAAAGGCGGTTTGAGGGGGTTTAGGGGGAAAACCCCCTTAAACCCCCTTGTCTCTACATCTCTCAGACTTTGCTTCTCTGCGTTAGTCCTTAGCTTAACGCGTATGGGGTATATCCCTGGGTAATATTCAGAATAATATAGCAGCCTGTAGGTCTACCAGAGAGCGATAATGTTTGATGCAAATTTATTTGTAGTTAATGAATCATTCTGGCAGCCCTTCAGGCTCATAAAACAGTCGATCAAGAGAATAAGTTAGATGGGGCATTGCCAGGCAATGCCCTAGGCTATTTCAGACTCATGCTTAAACGTTCTTCAATGCCGTTTCTCCATCGTGCTGCTCCGCTTCGCGGTTGTGGAAATAGAGCATAACGGGAGCCGCAATAAAGAGCGATATGAGAGTATCCCACCACCACTCCAACTAACATGACAAGCGAAAAAGCAA
>CAWCVY010000071.1:0-44380 GCA_963799115.1 uncultured Chlamydiae bacterium
TAGAGGTAATTCTTTAAGCCAACTAATACTATCAATTAAATAGTTAAGGTCTTCCTTTCTGGCTATAGCCTCGCGATACAAAGCTTCACGATTCAACCAAAAAATAACAGTGCTTCCTAAAACTCTTTCTAATTTTATGGCGGCATCTTCTGTAAGAGAAACTTTTCCATGAATAAGCAAATTTACGTGTTTTTTTGTATACCCAATCCTTGAAGCAAATTCAGTTTGAGACCAGCCACGTTCCTCCAATAAATCTGCAATAGTGGCCCCGGGTGGAATTACCCAATTAGGATTAAATTGGCGGGAGAATTCTTTACTCATGGTAATCCTCAATGGAAAGTATTTTTACGATGGTTACTTGGTTCCAATCAACAGACTCATCTTTTGTTCTTGGAATGGGGTTGTTACCACAATCAAAAATTAGTCTCAACGCACCCAAAATACTGACACTGAACTGACCCAGACGTTTGTATTTTAACGGATGTGGTCTACCAGAAACCAATTCGCTTACATTAGTCGCAGCTTGAAGATCGGCTATTCGTATTTTCAGCTTATTTGCACATGCATTTCCAAATTTTTTCTTCATCAATTTCTCATTTTCGCAAAGATCTTGGAGATCTAATGTGTCAAATTCAATCTTCACAACGCCCCTTTCCGAAAAAAATCATTGATTGGAGCATTTATGTATACCATATTGGTATACATAAATGCAAGTCGAAATAACTGTCAATTTAAAACTTTCAGATATGCTTCGAGTGGACTTTATGAAATTTCAAGAATGTCGAACGAATTCCTATGGGATGGGTTGATCCTTCTCAGGTAAGCTATGAAATTGTCGGGTAAAATTAATAAGTTGGCTTCGAAAACTGAAAAATCATAAGTGTGCAATATATCTGGATCACAGACAACTAAGGAAGCAACATATTACTTTTCTGAGAGATGTGGCGCGAGTCAACCGGGAACTCATTCAGCGCACGCTTGAACAACCTGAATAAGTGCTTCAGGCTCATTCAAATCGCTTTGGGCTTCGATGAGAAATAGGTGTTTTCCATCAATTTTTTTTATCTTTCTTATACTAACTTTAAATTATAGTTGAGTAAAAAATAAGCAGGTATTTTTAAAATTTTTAATTTTATTACAAGGAAGAATTATGGAATGTTCGTTCGGAAACCCTATGAAAAGAAAATTATTATGCCTTTCATTGGAAAATGACCCAGCACAGAAAAAGCAGAGGGTGAGCTGTGAAGAGGAAGAAGAAAATCAGTGTTAATGGTCTAAGACATCTTAAGTTACTTACAAATCTTACCGAGTTGCAGGTTTCTAATTTTGGTGATAACAGAGGGGCTTTTATTCTGGCGCTTAAACCACTTATGAATCTTATCACTTTGGGTTTATCAGACGATGTGCATTTTACAGATGATGCTTATAGAGAACATGCATCATTTAGCGAACTTGTATCATTTCCCCGTCTTAGAGCTTTACTTTAAAGTATATTGATTTTATGGGAATTTACAGTTATGGAAGGATGATGTTGCCTGTTAATTTGACTTCTTTGAATTTACGTCGTACATCGGTAGTATTTAATAATGATGAACAACGCGAAGAACAAGAAGATAGACAAAGTTTTATTGAAATGATTAAATCCCTTACTAATCTTACCTCATTAGACTTAAGTGATGTAGATTGGGGATCTTTCCCAAATAAAAATGAATTGGAAGAGCTCCATCAAAGTCTTCAAAAATGTGATTTATTATAGGCCGTACAGGATTTGGATCATCTCATACACTTAAAACTATATACGCTTTGGAGAAAGGGCCGACATTGTCACCTTAGGCAGTTTTTATGGCAAAATAGTATCAATACCTTTGCGTTTAATAACGTTCAATAATGTGAGTACAGCACCTTTAGGCTGTTTTAAACCTCGTTCTAATTGTGAAATATACCCGACGGTTAAATTGAGGTAATTTGCGAAAACAGCTTGGCTTAGATGCTCTCGCTCTCTTATAGCGCGAATTTCGCTGCATGTGATGGGTTCCATTTTGGGAAGTTTCTTCTCCTTCTTCAAAAGGCGCATAGTGATTTTCTCATAAGTTTCTTCATCAAGAAGACCAAGATCTCTCAAATCTTTACCCATCTCAATAAGGTTCTTTGTCAATCGACTAGGTTTCTTTTTCATATTTTACCTCAATCATCTCTCCACATATAATTAAAATATAACACTATAAACTATATATAGCAAGAGAATCCGATGGTTTAGTCAATATTGCCCATCTTTTTTTTCCTTTGGGGGTGAAACGCTCTACAGGCACGTGTTAACCGGGAACTTCTCCAGCGAACGTTCGAACAACCCGAATAGGCCTGAAGGGTTCTTTTTACCGGCAATTAGAAGGGGGCTCCTGATTAGTGTACAGCAATTCCCGCTAATAAAAATTCGCACTGATAAATACAAATTTTGAAGAAAAATTTTCGTAAAGAGGGCAAAATCCTAACCATTGCTAAAATGAGATATAAATTTTTTATCAGGATGGACATGATGGACAGGATAAACGAAGATCTGAATTATAAATTCACATCTTGATTTATCCTGTCCATCAGAGACGATTGCATAAGTGACAATAAATTATTTTAAGCCAGTTCTGGATATGGTTTGAGGGCTATTATTATTTTTTATGTCATTTTGGCTATTTTTGCTAATTTTAAGACATAACTCAATGTGAATAATTTAGTTATAAAAATATTTAAAATAAATTATTGTCACTTATGCAATCGTCTCATCATGTCCATCCTGCTAAAAAATGATTACAAAACTGATGTTTAGAGAAAAGATATGAAGCGTGGCCCGCATCACAAAGAGAAGAAATCTCTATCAGCGCCTGGCCTCTTGAATACAATAAGAGGGGTGTTTTTGGGAATAAGTATTCCGTTTTCTAAGGAACAAGATTTGGAAAAGCGAGGAAGAAGCAAAATATTACTCTAGCAGATTGTTTAATGTCTGCTTTGGCGGTGACGAGTCACAAGATCACAGATCAGAATGTGTATGAGTTAATGCGCGGAGGAAGAGCCGATGGAAAGTTGAAAATGAAACCTTCAACACGCTCAAGAACCAGGACTACCAATTCGAGCATAATTTTGGTCACGGGGAGAAAAATCTCCACACGGTGTTTGCGTATCTAATGATGTTAGCGTTTTTAATTGACCAGCTGCTGGAAGCAACTTGCGGTCAATTTCAAGTAGCGATGCAAAACCTGAATTCACGGCGAGCTTTTGGGAAAGAATGAGGAGCTTTTTCCATATTTGCCAGATAGACGCCTGGAAGACGTTATGGAGTATTATGGATCCACAATCTAAAGAATATAAAGTCATTCTTGATACTTCATAAAAAGGAAGCTTGATGAGGGACCTGGTAATTGAGCGTGTACAAAATAATTTAACAACCCACAGGCCAGTAATCAAGGGGATTTTTGTGTCAAAAACCTGAATTTAATATCAGGAGCTCCCGCTAATTACCGGCATTTCGCCGGCAATTAGCGGGAGCTCCTGATTAATGTAATCTACACTAGACAAAATAAAGCAAATTTTGTAAGGTATAGATGACAGAATTTTGCCTTCCCCTTGAGGAATAATATGTTAGAAGATCTGGTTTTAATGCACCAAGAAGTCATGGCGATGACACCATCGACTTTTAAGCGCTATCTCTATTCCAAAATTAACTGGAAGGCAAATGGACTTTGCGTTTTAGGAGATCGAGGGGTTGGCAAAACGACTTTGCTCTGCCAGAATCTTTTGGAACGCTATCAAACACCTGATCGGGCTCTTTATCTATCAGCCGATCACATTAACGTTATCTCGTATGGTTTAGTCAATATTGCTCAGCGTTTTTTTTCCTTTGGAGGTGAAGCGCTCTACATTGACGAGATCCATAAATATCCTGAGTGGTCTATTGAAATTAAAAACATTCTTGACGCCTATAAAGGGCGTCAGATCGTATTTTCCGCAAGTTCTTCCTTGGATTTGAATAGAAGCAAGGGAGACCTTTCAAGACGTGTGGTCTATCATCGGCTGCTTGGGCTGTCATTTCGAGAATATCTTTTATTGGCCGAAAATATAGAACTCCCGGTCTTGACCCTTTCCGAGATTTTAAATCGCCATGTCGCAATTGCTTCCGGGTTTAGCTCTATTTCCCTTTTAAAGTATTTTAAAGACTACCTAAAGCATGGATACTATCCCTTCTTTATGGAAGGATTGGAGGATTATCTATTCAAAGTTCACAATGTAATTGAAAAGGTTATCTTTGAAGATGTCGCTGTAGTCTATAATCTGCGACAATCAACCTTACCCATTTTGAAAAGGATCCTTTGGCTTGTAGCTATCTCAAATGGTTTAATTCCCAATATTGACAAAATAAGTAAGAATCTTGGGGTTTCTCGTGAAATGATTTACAATTGTTTAGAATATCTAAATAGTTCAGGGTTATTAAACGATCTTTTTTCCTCGGGAAAAGGAAATAGTTTAATCCGTAAACCTAGCAAAATCTATTTAAATAATGTCAATTTACTCCATGCCATTCATGGTTCATTAAAACTTGAAAGTGACATAGGAGGAATTAGAGAGACTTTTTTTGTCAATCAAGTGAACAGCAATCATAAAGTCACTGTGCATGATAAAGGAGATTTCCTTATTGATAACAAATGGGTGGTTGAAGTTGGAGGGAGAGGCAAAAATAACAAACAAATTAGAAATGAACAAGAAGCTTATTTAGCCTTAGATGATACCAAAATCGGCTTTGGCAACAAGATTCCGCTTTACCTATTTGGGCTTTTGTATTAGGCACTAAGCATCAATTGGTTGGATCCTCCCAATTGATCAGCGTAATGCGCGGATCTAAAATATCAATGGGGTCTTGACATAGGATGTGGGGGATCCTGTAAAAAAAAAGTGGTGGATAGGTAGCAGGATTTTCCGTATTAAATTTCATCCTGTAAAATTCCTTAGTATCTTCATGCAGATCATCCATTTCCTGATAACGCTCGAAATCCAAGTCGCAATAATCTTCAATAGATTTATGGATGGGGTCATCAGGTGGATATTTTTTATAGCTAAGCCATTTGAAAACTGTTGACCCTTTTTTTCTTTTAAGACGTCGATGGGGATTTTATAAAATTGTAATTTTACAGGATTATAACCAATTTTGATGAGTTCTTCATATTGTTTATGAGGATGGACCGGACTTAAAAAGACCACATCATTCCATAGGCAATTCAGCGTAGGAATTACAAGTGTCAGCAAATGCTCCCGGCCAACATATTTTGAAATAGCTTTTTTATACACTTCTTCAAAGCCATCCCTATAGGGCATTTGGTTTAATGGCACAATCTGTTCACCAATAAACATGCCCCTGTGTATATGATAGACATATTGAATTTTCCCAGCACTTTCTTCGAGTTTTGATAGATAGGGGGGAGTATCCCAATAGATGTCATCCGTTTCATTACTTAAAGGAGCTAACTGAGTATCTTCTAAAGGAATAGAAAGCGATGGCGATTTCTCCTCGGCCGCGCCAGTGCAACGAGTGCAACAAGCAAAAAAAGTCAGGAGGGTAAGAAATAAGTAGTGCATTCCAATATCCTTAAGAGATGATTATAAAAAAACTTAAATATGTGATTTATAGCACATGTTATATGGCTTGAGCAAGGTCTTTTGTCAAAAGCCGAAGACATACGTCCATCTCATTAGCAGGTATTTGAAGACGTCGAGCTTCATCCCTCCACATATTGACAGCTTGCCCAACTTATTGTTCATAATATTGGGCACATTAAGTAGGTTAAGGCTTGAGTAAATGAACATAAATTATAGAAAAAATAGAGCTATCTACGCTATCATTTAAGTTTATTGTACCTAAATATGGCTGCATTAAATAATTAATTTAGGTATCATGAATTCAAAGCTGAGAGTAGAAATGGGCAAAGAATTTATAGTTTACAAGGGACTGGAATTCACAATTGAGTGGGTACTACAACGACCGAGGAAAAAGTCCGGCTAAAGCTTATTTTGATGATCTAGATCGCGAAAGAAAGCTTGAAGCTTTTGAGTTGTTCATGGCGATGGCCAAGATAGGAAAAATCTTGAACATTACCAAGTTTAGACACGAAGGGGATGGCATTTACGCTTTCAAACCGAAACCAGATCGTTTTCTTTGTTTTTTCTATTCAGGCAAAAAAATCATCATTACCAATGCTTTTGAAAAAAAACAGGATAAATTATCGATGACAGAGAAGAAAAAGGCATTAAGCTATCTAAGGGATTATAAAGCTAGAGTCGAGGAAGGTCTATATTATGGGTAAAGAAAAAAAAGATTTTACTTCTACATATGAGAGGCTTATCAATGAAGATCCAGAATTTGAAAAGGATTTAGAAAAGCGATATCGGGAGTTTATCCTTTCTGAGCTCCTTTTGGCAGTCATGGAAGAGGATCACATTTCAATTAGAAAACTTGCAAAAGAAGCTCGAGTTTCTCCTTCTCTTATTCAAGATTTACGCACAGGAAAAAAGGATAATCTCACCTTTAGATCATTCTCGAATATTGTGGAAGCCTTAGGCTATGATATCGTTCTCGAAAAGAGGCAAAGAAAATCCCACACTCCAACCAAACTCAAAATGATTCATCGTAAATGTACGATTCCTAAAGTACAGACCAATTGCTAAATGAATCGTCTTAGTTTTACATAAACTTGGACATTAAGTAGGTTAAAGCTTGAGTAAATGAACATAAACTATAGAAAGAGCTTCACATTCAGAGATTTGCAAATGAAAAATAGGAGAGATTTTGTTCTGTTGTCCACTCCTTAGGAATTTGAATAGTATCCCTATTTTCATTTTCAATAATAATAGAACTAAATGGGAGGCGCGTAGGTTTTTTTATCAAGGGAATGAAACAGTTTTTCAACCGATTTAGTTCCTCTTGTGTTGGTCTAGCAGGGATTAATCTTAAAGGCGCGTGAGAGCTTTTTGCATGGACAGCTAATGATCTATTATTGATTGCAGTCCATACATGTTTACCATCCTGATCTTTCCAAGGAAAGACTCGAATAATGAGTTCGTCCAATTTTATAAAACTATTTTTAATTTTTTCAGCAATATCAATGATAAGCTGGCCAGACCAACGCATATCGAATCCACTTTTTAATTGCTCTATATGTTGAGATCCACTATATCTTGCACTACAGTTTTCTTGTCCAAATTGAAGAAGAATTGGTGTGATTCTAACCGTAGACACAGAACAGAAATCGCAAAGCAACCTGTAATGTTTTTGGTACAGTTCAACAAGCTTATCATTGTTAATTGTCTTATTAACTTCCTTAAAATAATATTTTAACCGTCTTAAATTAAACGTTAGCCAACCTATCGCCCACATGTGGTCCATACTTGCATCAGACACCTGAAATGATTTATATCCCATCTCCCATACATCTCTTTTTTGACTCCGTTCTCTTTCTAAAAAAATTTTTATATCTAGTCTTAGACGTTCTAGAATATGAATATCAATACTTTGAGGTAGGGTTTTAGACTCGATGAGAGCACTTAAACCATTTGATAAATCTTCTAAACCTTGATTTAATTTTTCTATCGTCATTTGAGAAAGTCCTATTGGATTTATTCACCAAAAAATCTATCAAATTTTGATTTTAAATTCAAATACTAATGAATAGAGGCAAGTGTGTCGGAATTTTCATAGCATAAAACCAGCCAATGTGATTTCTTAAAAAAAGAATCCTTTAACAGAAAATCATGAGTTGCTATGACGGCTATACTAGAAAATCATCAACTAAAATCTTTGGAAGAGGTTCAAACCAAACATAAAGATGAGCTGGACCTTCTTAAACTTTATCAACGCACCACTAATTATTTGGCTGCGGCTCAAATTTATTTAGAAAGTAATGTCCTCTTACAAGAGCCTTTAAATGCTGTCGACATCAAACCACGTCTGCTAGGCCATTGGGGGACATGTCCGGGAATTAACTTAATCTATGCCCATTTAAACCGGCTGATCATTCACAATAACGTCGACATGTTTTTGGTCACAGGGCCCGGACATGGAGCCCCTGCTATACTCGCTAATCTTTATTTAGAACAATCCTTACAGACTTATTATCCCGAGCTAACTCAAGATTTAGAAGGTTTAGAGAAATTCATACGCCGCTTCTCATGGCCCGAGGGTTTTCCCAGCCATTTATACGCAGGTTTGCCTGGAACCATTCATGAGGGTGGGGAATTGGGTTATGCCCTGTCAACCGCATTCGGCGCAGTTATGGACAATCCTGACTTAATCGTGGCGTGCATTGTGGGTGATGGAGAGGCGGAAACAGGGCCCACAGCCACCGCTTGGCATAGTCCGAAATTTATCGATCCCGCTGAATCGGGAGCCGTTCTGCCAATAGTCCACATCAATGGTTATAAGATATCCAGTCCCACCATTTATGGCACTATGAACAATGATGAACTGCGAGCTCTTTTTCTTGGCTATGGCTATCAACCCTGCATTGTAGAAGGGAATGATCTAAATGCATCCCTTTTTGCAGCCATGGATTGGGCTTATCACCAAATTCGTCTCATTCAAGAAGCTGCACGGAGCGGAAAGCCCCTTGCACAGCCCCATTGGCCCATCATCCTTTTGCGTTCTCTCAAAGGCATGGGGGGAATCAAAGAAATCGATGGAAAGCGCATTGAAGGCTCTTATCGCTCCCATCAAGTTCCTGCTAAGGATGCTAAGACCAATCCTAAATCAATGAAGCTGCTTGAAGATTGGCTCCGCTCTTACCGTCCTCAAGAACTTTTTGATCCTGACGGACATCCGATCGAAAAAATTTTCAGACTTAGCCCTAAAGGGGATAAGCACATGGGATCCAATCCCCATACCTTTGGGGGCAGAATGTGCATACCACTGAAACGCGAGGATATTCGCCGTTATGAAATTTCTTTAAAGTCCAATGGGCAAGATAGTGAAAGGGGACAGAAAAAGACGGGAAATATGGGTGCGATTGTCCCCCTTCTGGAGGATATCATCCGCAATAACCCACATAACTTTCGCATTTTTTCACCTGATGAGCTGGAATCCAATAAACTAAATGTGTTTGAAGTTACTCATCGGGACTATCAGTGGCCTTTGCAGCAGGATGACACCTACATAGGAAGTCAAAATGGGAGGGTTTTGGAAATTTTGAGCGAACATACCCTTCAAGGCTGGATGCAAGGATATGCTCTTACGGGCCGTTATGCCCTTTTTCCTTCCTATGAGGCTTTTTTAGGGATTATTACCACCATGGTAGATCAATATGCCAAGTTCATAAAAATGTCTAAAGATTTCCCCTGGCGTTTGCCTGTCCCTTCTCTTAACTACATTGCTACATCTACTATATGGCGGCAGGAACACAATGGGTTTTCGCATCAAAATCCCGGCTTTGTCAATACCCTGCTCAATAAGAAAGGAGAAACTGTACGGATTTATCTGCCCCCTGATGCTAACTGCCTGATTAGTACGATTGACCATTGTTTGAATAGCAAAAACTACGTCAATCTGGTGATAGCCGATAAACTTGACACCCCCCAATGGCTAACTTTGGACGAAGCCGTGATGCATTGTCGGGCGGGAGCCTCTATTTGGAAATGGGCGAGTACAGATGATGGCATAGATCCTGATGTAGTTCTAGTAGCACTAGGGGATGATATGACTGTTGAAGTCATGGCAGCTACTCAGATACTCATGGAAGAAGTTCCAGCGTTGCGCATACGGGTAGTGAATGTGACCGACCTTCTTGTGCTGGAATGTGAATCTCTTCATCCCCATGGTTTGGACCAGGGAATGTTTGATGCCCTGTTTACCGACCATTGTCCGGTGATCTTTAGTTTTCATGGATATGCTTCTGCTCTGAAGCAGCTATTATTTAATCGCGGAGACACCAAACGTTTTTATATTAATGGTTATCGCGAAGAAGGAACGACTACGACGCCTTTTGATATGCTCGTGCGCAATGAAGCTAGCCGTTATCATTTGGCCATTCAAGCAATTCGTTTGGCTGCTTTGAAAAACCAGGATGTGGCAGCATCGGCCATGGAAAAAATTTCTATGTTCACGTATATTTTGCGGGACCATCGCCGCTATATCATTGAATATGGCGACGATCCTGAATTTATTAAAAATTGGGTATGGGAAAAACCTCTTCCATGAAGATTTTAGTGGTCAATGCGGGCTCGAGCTCGCACAAACTTTGTTTCTATGACCTTGATCATGATGAGCCGGTTGAACCCCTTTGGCAAGGTTCCATTGATTGGGATGTGCCTTTGTTAAAAGTCAAAACGCATAACGGCGCCAAGTTTGAGCTAAATTTAAAGGGCATCCAAGTTAAGGAAGGCTTAGATTTCCTGCTGAAAACACTATGGGAAGGCCAAACGCAAGTGATCGAAGGTCCTTCTGAGATTGAAAAGATTGGCCATCGGGTAGTACATGGGGGCAGTAAATTTGAACAACCCATCCTAATCAACGCTGAAGTCAAAGAGCAAATTCGCCAATTAATCCCTTTAGCTCCTCTACACAATCCAGTGAATCTGCAGGGAATTGAATTGATGGAGCAATTTTTCCCTAATGTGCCTCAAATGGCTGTCTTTGACACTGCTTTTCATGTCTCCATGCCAGAGGTAGTGAAAACTTATCCTGTGCCTTGGGAATGGAAACAAAAGGGAATCCAACGCTATGGTTTTCATGGCATCAGCCATCACTATTGCGCAGAACGGACGGCCAAATTCTTCCAACAAAAACCAAAAGAACTCAAAATCATCAATTGTCACTTAGGCAATGGATGTTCCCTTTGCGCCATTCAAGAGGGCAGAAGCTATGAGACGACCATGGGTTTGACACCCCTTGAGGGGCTCATGATGGGGACGCGCTGCGGCTCGATCGATCCTGGCATTTTACTTTATCTCTTGCGTGAGAAGGAGTTGACATTGCCAGAACTTGACGGCACCTTGAATTTTACATCTGGACTTAAAGGAATCGCCGGCCTTTCTGATATGCGGGAGTTGTTGGACAAGCAAGGTGAAGAGCGGGCTTGTTTAGCGGTTCAGATGTTTGTGCATCGGCTTAAGACATCGATAGGCGCTTTAGCAGTGGCTTTGGATGGGTTCAATGTCTTGAGTTTTACAGCAGGGATTGGTGAAAATTCCCCCTTCATTCGCGAAGAGGTTTGTCGTGGGCTTGGTTGTTTGAATGTAGCCCTTGATTTAGATAAGAATCGCACCTGTAGGCCTGATCAGGAGATTACAGCTTCTGGATCCTCTGTCAGGGTGTTGGTTTTGCATACCCAAGAAGAATGGATGATTGCGAGGTTTTGTTTAGAAGCTGGGCATAAATAAATAGAGACAAGGCTAGCCTTTTGCAGTGCGTAAAATACTTGACCTGCAGTTTCTCAATAGTTAAAATAAGGACATGGATAAGCAATTCAATAAAATCAGAAATCTTCTGACCTCTCATCGAGAGCAGTTGTCTCAGTTAGGGGGGAATCACTTAGCTATTTTCGGCTCCGTTGCTAGAGATGAAGCAACTGAAGATAGTGACGTCGACATCTTAGTAGATTTTGACAGCAAGAAAGGTTTGTTTGGCTTTGCCGATTTAAAGTTCTATTTAGAGGAAATTTTGGGTCGTCATGTAGACTTAGTGACCCAACGAGCCCTTCACCCAGCCTTAAAGAAGAGAATTCTCAGTGAATCAAAAGAAATCTTCTAGGCCTTGGCTTTTTCGTATAAAGGACATTTTAGAGCCTGTTTAAAATCTTTTAAATAGACAATTCTCGAAACTTTCTTTGCCTAAAAAATTTTAGTGTCGAACACTTCAGCAGTTAAACTACCACAGAGCCCACAGAAAACACAGAGAAGGGGGTATATCTTCATTCGACAAATGCCATCTACTAATCGAGCAATCCTCGAGTACAGGTTCCATAAAGCCGTAAATAAGACATTAAATCAGTTTCACGCCCGTCTATTTCTTCAGATATATCTGGATTAATTAAATAATTCATAAGGCCCCTCTCTGTGTTCTCTGTGGGCTCTGTGGTAGTTTATTGTATCTAACAACCTACTAAAAGTCTTTTCACAAGCAAAACAGCAAAAGCAAGGATTACCATATACAAGTCGATTGTTCTAGGTCGTGTCTTTTTTTTTTGCAGATTCCAAAATAGGCTTAATCTCGTTAAACTGTTCACGATCAATATCACTAGGATAGGAATAAGGCATAAACACCTGTAATTATTTTGAAAAATAATTACTTATACAAAATTAGAAAGATTTTGAACAGGCTGTAAGATAGTCGCTTATTAAAAATCTTTGACTTTGTACATAAGCTTATATATATAGTTGAGGTAAATCGGGATTGGATGAAATAGAACGATTTAGAAAAAAAGCTAAAGCAAGCTGGTTGGTGGTTAGATCGTCATGGTGGAAATCATGATATATGGACTAATGGAAAGATCACTAATCAAGTACCAGACATCCTGAAGTTAACGAATTGCTTGCCAAAAGCATATTGAAGGAAGCAATGAAAAATCCCGGAGAAAAAAAGAGGTGATTTATGGAGTTAGAAGGAAGGATTTGGAAAAATAAAAATCATTGGCTTGTTGAGGTATCTTCATTGAATATCATGACTCAGGGAGAAACTCGGGAAGAAGCGTTGTTTATGATTAAAGATGCCGTAATGGAGTAAAATACTATTTTGAGTCTGAAACTGATGGATTTGAGCTAATTGTCAATGAGTATAAAAAATCTGTGATTGGTATAACATCAAACAACAATAAACTATTGCTGGCATTGTCTCTAAGAAGACAAAGAGAGAAAAGCGGCTCAACTGTTCGCGAAGCATCTGAACGTCTACAATCAAAGTCTCCGAATTCTTATGCCCAGTACGAAAAAGGGAAAACAAGAATTTCATTAGATCAGTATGAGAAATTGTTATATGCAGCAAATCCATATCAACATAGATTATTAAGAGTCATTTAAAGTAATGAATGAGTGCTAGCCCAAAACCTGTTCTATAACAAGAAAAATTTGAGCATTTTTTATTTTTCAAGGACCGCATTCAGTGTGATTTTGGCATTTAAAAGTTGTGAGATAGGGCACCCAGTTTTGGCTTCATTTGCGGCATTGTTAAAGGCAACAGGATCAGCCCCAGGTACCTTGGCTTTAACCTCCAAGAGAAGATCGGTGATCTTCCAACCCTTTTCCAACTTCTCCATGGTCACTGTAACAGAAGTCTCGATTTTTTCAGGCTTCATACCTGCACTGCCCAATTGAGAAGAGAGTGCCATGGAAAAGCACCCTGCATGAGCCGCAGCAATAAGTTCTTCAGGATTTGTTCCGGCCCCCTGCTCAAACCTCGACGTAAATGAATACTGTACATTCGATAGAGATCCGCTTTCTGTTGAAATACTTCCCTTTCCTGTTTTTAATTCACCACTCCAAACGGCTGATGCTCTTCTTTTCATACTAAACCCCTTGTGTTTTACTTCTAATTCAAAAAAAAATATGACTCCTAAATTTTTGCCTTTATCTGCAATTCTTTAGCAACACATTTTTGGAAGAACCAATATTTCTTCTTTTGCTTTGCAAACTTGAGTTGAGAAATTTTCTCATTATTGATAAGATTTCTTTTGCAAGTTTTAATGAACTAATTCAATAACTATGCTTGAAGTCTATTACCAGTGGCTTTAAGAATAGGTGATTAAAGCTGATTAGAATCATTTTCCAAGGAGCTCGAGTTAGTTATTAAAATATGGCTATCAGAAAAATTATTCATATTGATACGGATGCCTTCTATGCATCTGTAGAGATACGAGACAAACCTGCACTTAAGTTGCACCCCGTGGCTGTAGGCGGTGATCCGCGAGGCAGAGGAGTGATTGCTACTGCCAACTACAAAGCCAGAAAATATGGAGTCCACTCGGCCATGCCATCGTGGAAGGCAAAGCAATTGTGTCCAGATCTTGTCATCATCTCTCCAAACTTCGATAAATACAAACAAGAAAGCCGCGCAATCCATGAAATTTTCCGAACTTTTACAGATATAATAGAGCCATTGTCTTTGGACGAGGCATTTCTTGATGTCTCAGAAGCTCAGGCTTTTAAAGGCAGTGCTACCCTCATTGCCAAAGAAATTCGCCGACAAATAGGGGAAAAGCTGCGTTTAACTGCTTCGGCAGGGGTCGCGCCGAATAAATTCCTTGCCAAAGTGGCTAGCGACTGGAATAAGCCCAATGGACTTTTTGTCATTACTCCGGAAGAAGTTGATGCCTTTGTCAAGGGGCTTCCCATAGAGAAGATCTATGGAATTGGACATGTGATGACAAAGCGGCTTCATGCCCAAAATATTTATACTTGCGCAGATATTCAACAACTAGACTTTGCTACCCTGAACGAACTTTTTGGCAAACGGGCATGGAGTTTTCATGAGCTCAGCCGCGGAATTGATAATCGTCCTATAACTGTGGAGCGAAGTCGGAAATCACTCAGCGTTGAGTCTACTTTTCTGCAAGATTTGCAAACATTAGAGAGTTGCTTAGAGCAGGTTCCTCAACTTTATCAGAGGCTGATGATCCGCTATGAAAAAATTAGAAATCACTACAACATTAAAAAACCATTTGTAAAAGTCAAGTTTGCCGATTTCATGACGACTACAGTAGAGAGTACCTTCTATCGCCTGTCAGATATAGACAGTTACAACGCCTTAATCAGAATGGGATGGGAGCGTAAAAAACAGCCTGTCCGCTTACTAGGGCTTGGGATGAGCTTAAGCATCGATGAAGAAGCGCAGCCAGTCCTTTTAGATTTCTTGGGCAAAAGGTCTATTCTGGACCATCAATTAAACGATCTTGTTGGCAGGGAGGCGATAGATTAATGAACTCTGAACAGATGAGGTGAGCGAAACTTGTGCATGCAATAGCATAGAAGTATTTTCTTTTAACTTTCGAATAGACAATATGTTCTAAAGTGTCAACTCAGGACAACCTCAGAATCAATAATCCGTTTGTATATTCCCATTTCATGTTGGGGATTTGATTTTTGATTTGCTCAAGGGAATCACCTATAATGCTTATTGGTATCCTAGCGACAAATTCACGATAGTTTTGGGTGATAAGAGATGCTTTCATTTCAGCATGCATTTTTGGATTAATAAGCATTTTTGGGTCATCAAACACTATGCGGCTCATATTAGTTCCCACATTTGCTTCTTCATAGTTTCGGGCATAAATGTGCAGACCTTCTTCATTTAAGATGATATCTACATTGCTTATAATATCCAAATTCGGCAGCTCTAGTATAACAACAGGATGACTATCCTGATCAACTTGAACCGAGCCACGTGCTACTTCTGGAAGTTCACCTTTCCAAGTAATTTGTTTCCAAGGAACTTCTTCGACATGCACATTTTCTACCAGTTTGAAAGCCTTTGACTGCTCATAACTCCTATACTCTGCTGTTTCAATCTCATCCAATGCCAGATTTAAAGAAGCGAGTCCGCCTAGCTGTTTTAAAGCCTCAAATCCTCTTAAATCGCCACACCCTGGCAACAAAGGCCTGCGATTGTCTAAATAACAACGTCTTTTTGCAACCTCTCTGTCGTTCCAAAAAGTGAGATCTAGTGAAAGCTCAACTATCTTTCCTTTATACTCTAATTGAATTTTATCGGTGCAGTTTTCAAAGATAGAGCCAGGAACATAAAAGTCTCTTCGTTCCAATTTTTTAAGCTTGTCTTGCGGGCCTATTAAATTATCTATTTGTATTGCAAAAAGATAATCGGTCTTTTCTAAGGAAAGAGGTATTCCTCCTGGCAATGTCAAATTTTTGTTGAGTCTTAAACGGCATTTTTCAACGTCGCCTACCAAACCAATACCCGTCCCCTGGCATTTGATATGGCCGGTGATGGTTGTTGGCGAGGGCGTTTTTGTCTCATCAGAAATGTCAGAAGGGTCTTTAACTATTTGAACCCCTTCAGGTATTAAATCTGCATTTTGTTTTTCATTTTCTGGAGTATCTTTTTTTTCTAATTTAATAGGGAGTTTAGTTTGCGGTACTACTTTAATAGGCTGAGCTCGGCAAAAATGTTTACAAATCAATGAAAGGGAAAATACAGCCAATGTTGCAACAGCAATAGCTGCGATGATTTTATTTCTACTTGAAATTTCTCCAAGTTTTATATTAAATGCAAAAGATAAAAAACCAGGAATTGATTTAACAAGATTAATCATTAATTATATCTCAATTTAATTGTTTTGAATCTATTATACTGAATACTAATTTTTGTTACAAGCCAAATGGTAGCAAATTCTGTAACCTACTAAATTCTGCACTCTGATATTGACTGTGTGAAAAGGCTTATAGTTAGGATTTTTTGCCCTCTTTACGAATTTTCCTCAAAATAAGTATTTATGAGTGGGAATTTTTATTAGCGGTAATTGCTGCCATTTTGAGGCTAGCTTGATAAATCCGGAGATTGACGAAAGCGGCGGTTAGCAATGGCGTTGCTATTCCATGTGTGTTGCCGCGCTCTACAAGGTCGCCCAGGATGTTATCAACCTCGACAGGTGCACCCTTGCACAAATCGCGATACATCGATGAACTCAATGAAGATCTCGGCGCGGTAATTGCTTCAGCATGTCGCAAAAGGAAAGCGTCTGAAGGCTTGTGCCCGCAGGCTTTGACAACCGCTGCGCATTCCTCTAGCATCTTTCGCGACAAGTCTGCCCCACCGGTCACAGCCACAACATCACCGATCGTTCCGCGCATTAGACAGTTGATTGCTCCAAGACTAGCAACCATGACCCATTTCTCCCACATTGCTTGCGTGATATCTGTCGAGAGACAGGCATCGAATTTCGCACCCTGTAGTGCTGCATCGAGCGCAAGCATTCGAGGTGTTATCTTACCATTTCTTTCACCATATGTGAGTTGCTGAACATCAGTTATTTGTATGATGCCCCCCTCTCCATCGAGTTCTGTGACTACAATGCAGACGCCGCCGATAACAGCATTCTCGCCGAATCGTTGAGCCAAAAGATCAATGTGATGCATTCCATTAAGGACTGGTAATATTATTGTTTCAGGTCCCACAGCTGGAGCCAAGTCATTGATCGCCCTATCCAATGCATAAGCTTTTACACTGAGGAAAATGAGATCATAAGTTGTATTTATCGCCTCAGCGCTAACCAATTTTGGCTTTAGGATGACGTTGCCATGTGGGCTGATGATGCGAAGACCATTTTGACCAAGCTGCTGTGCTCGAGATGGACGGACGAGGAAAGTCACGTCGCGCCCAATCTCGGCAAGTCGACCGCCAAAGTAGCCGCCAACAGAGCCTGCGCCAACAATAAGGATTCGTATAGACTTATCAAAGTTGTCCTTTGCGATCATGGTAGCCCTTCGTAGGTTTTATCATGCAATTGTTATTTACTCTTGACTTTGATACTTACATTTCAAGCATAAAATAGTTAAATAATTAGAATACAGAATTCAGGCACAACATTAAGAAAAAACAGGATGGGGAATAACAAAAAATATATAATAAACTAATTTTTAAAGCAAGGGCTAAATTCTGTACCCTATATTGGCGCTCCTGTGAACAGGCCTTTTAAAACCTTCGCAATCTTGTAGAAAAGAGATTCAAAAGAGTTCTTTCAAAATTTGCAGTTATTCTTTATAGTAATTGTTATGGCAAAGGAAATTCCATCTCGTAGAATTTATCAGAAGGCTCCGATCATTGAAGCGCTAATCGACATCCAAGTCGATCCAGCTAATGGTCTTGACTACGCTATTTTCGAAACAACTGCTCGAGAGAAGTTCATAAATAAGTATCCTATAGTTGAGCAGCAAACCCAAACCCAGTTTAGATTTCTTATAAATGCAAAGCAATTAGAAAATCCTGTCATTTCACAGAAAGGATTGCGATTTGCTTCACCCGATGGCAAACAAATCCTACAGATTAAAAATAATAGCTTTTCTTTTAGTCGCTTGGCTCCCTATGATTGTTAGGAGACTTTCAAAGATGAAGCAATTCAATTATTTGATCTTTACCGAGAAATTATAGTTCCAAATAGCATTACTCGATCAGCTGTCAGGTTTATCAACCGATTTGATTTTCCTGGACCTTCAGTAGATTTGTCTGAGTATCTAAGAATATTTCCACAGGTACCTGAAAATTTTGAAATGAAAGGTCTTACTATGCAGGCCATCATCGCTCAAAATGAATTGAATAGTACTCTCGTTATTAGTCAAGCATTAGTGCCGGCTTTAAGAGTAGGGGAGATCTCAATATTGTTAGATTTTGACCTATTCAATGAAGAAGTGCGACCTTGCACAAATGAAGTATGGGATTTTTTTGAGAAACTTCATCAAAAGAAAAATGAAATTTTTGAAATAGCAATAATTGATAAAACACGAGAAATGATTTCATGAAAATCTCTTCGCAAAATTATAAACCAATAAATTATCCACCCCCATTTCTAGTTCCTAGGGTAGGTATTAGTAAAGAAAGTAATCAGCTAACAAATGCTTTCGCAAATGAATCCCTTAGAGCAATCCTAACCTACGTGATTCCCTCAGAAGATGCGAACATAGTTTTCTACTCTTATTTAGAGCAACTGCAGCAATATAGGCGTCCGATCCCAAAAAAATCCTACAAAATGAAAATTCGTATTATAGGAAAGACTCAAGGGAAGCCGATTGATTTTGGGTATGGGGATAATTACTAATTCTTATGACAAACGATGATAACTGGTGGACGAAAGTTAAAGGAGATTCACTTTCACAAGGAGATTTTCTTCCTGAATGTCCGGTGCCGGTTGTACCTAAATCTTATAATCCCTACCAGGGTGCTATATCTGAAATTACGGTTGAAGAAATAGACGTTATCGTAATCACACAATCCTGTGATTTAGAGAACAATAAAGCGGAATTCGTTGCATTATGTCCCGTCTATACTCTTGATGAAATGGAAAAAACTATACCAATTTTGGCAAGGAAAGGTGAATGGCAAAAAGTGAGGCAAGGGCGTATTGAGGGATTGCATATGCTAGCTGGATTTGACAGTATTGCTGATAATAGAAAATCTTTTATCGTTGACTTCCATCAAATATATAGCCTCCCTCATGAATTTTTAAAAAGATTTGCCCATGGATTGGGGCTACGCAATAGACTTCAAGCTCCCTATTTGGAGCATATGGCCCAATCTTTTGCACGCTTTTTTATGAGAGTTGGTTTGCCCTCAGCTATACCTTCTTTCAAATAAATGCATTCTTGAATAATTAACTTGGAGTAATTCATGCCATCTATCAATCAAATCTGGAATAATGATCAACTTTATGGACATTGTTTCACAAGTTTACCTAAAAAATTATGGGATTTTACTACTTCTAACGAGCTTTTTTTATATCATCATTGTAATCCTGCGCAGGCAAGGCGAGTCTTTTGGATCGTTGAAGAATATCGTGAAGAAAAGGAAGAAAGATGGCCAAATGGCAATCTCAAGCAGTTTGAAATTGTGCATGGGAGCAATATCCTACCCTTTAAGTATTTAGAATTAGCTTTTCGTCGTTTAGGAGGGGCATTCTTTTATGGATGTGTTCTCTTGACTATCGCCCCCATAGGTTTTGCTATTAAGTTGATCCATCAACTGGGGAATACGTTAGTTAATAGAAGGGCTGTTTTTGCCTAGTCTATGACTTCATCTTTATCATTCAAACAGCTTTGAGCGCTCATTTTTCCTACAGCCCATAATAAGAAAGCATCATTGCGATGAGCTGCCGCTAGCGAAAGGCCGATTGGCGCCCTATCTACACAGGCTACTGGCATAGACACCTGCGGCAAACGGCACATTCCAGCAATAGTACAAATTGAAAGCGTTTTCGAATAATAATCATCTTCGTAGCGATTATCTCCCAATGAGTTTTTTAGCGGTGCTATTTTAGGCGTGGTGGGAAAGCACAACAGATCATTAGGTCTCAGAAAGTCCAACATCAAATTAAAATACCACTCCCGCCTCTCAATTACTTGACCAAGTTTTGCCCGGTCTATTTGCTTGGCATGATCAAAATTGGCTTGAATCCGCGGACCGAATTCGGGCTTTGTCTCCTCAATCCAAGGTCCATGCGTAGACCAAATTTCAGCGCCTTGACAGGTTGTAAAAGTTTCCAGCCAATTTTGAAGGGGAAGTGGAGCAAATTCTTCAACGAGCATATGAAGGGAAATTTCCTTGATTTTTCCCGGATATGTTTCCCCCAGCTTCAATAGACTTTTTTCCAAAGCTTGGCAAACCTCTTTATCGCATAGAGCAAAAGCTTCCTTCACTAGATAAATGCTCCCTACCTCAGGTTCAAAAGGGGTTTCCATGCATAGAAGAACAGAAGCGGCCCTTTCCAAAACCTCATAAGATTTTGCCATGATTCCTACAGTATCAAATGAAGGGGCAAATGGCATCACGCCAGCTGTAGAAATTGCCCCGCAGGAAGGGCGCATCCCGAAAATTCCACAATTGCTGGACGGCACGCGGATTGAACCTCCGCAATCTGTTCCCAAAGCAAAATCAACTAGTCCACAGGCTACTGCAGAAGCTGAACCACTAGAAGAACCGCCTGGCATCCTTTCTGGTACACTTGGATTTAAAGGAGTGCCATAATGGACATTTTCACCATCCAAACTGAAGGTGATTTCATCGGTAATCGTCTTGCCTCGACAGAGAGCTCCATGAGCTAAAAGTTGATCTACGCAAGGTGCATTCACGGCTGCGGTAGGCCGAGTTTTAGCCCAAGTGGGGTTTCCACAACCTGTTTTCCATCCCTTAATATCTATGCAATCTTTAACAGCAAAACTCAAATTGTGCAATTCTCCCTCTTGATAAGGTTCAAGATCAAATATTTCGATAAAAGCATTTGATTCTGTCACAGAGATCTTTGATTTAGACATATATTGGAGCAGTGCCTCTGTGAGATACATGATGGGTATAGTTGGATATCATTTAATCTAAGACTTCTGGCAAATTATATTCAATAGACCTCTAAATAGTATAAAAAAGCTCATAGCCTAGACTATGTCAAAATAGACTATGAGCTGTTTGTTTGCACTCATCTCTTCATTCTCGATGTATCTAATCAATCATTAAGCAGGCAGGTTAAAGTACTTGCTATAATGACTTTTTTTTCAAACCGCTAATTTTTGATGGCCATTTCGCTTAATGGAGTTATGGCTGCATATAACATATTTATATGCAGCCATAACTTATTGTATAAAAAGTTATGGCTGCATATAATGATTTATAACCAGCCATAACTTTTGTGATTTAGGATTTTATGAATGCAAAACGAATAGTAGGAAGGGAACAAGAGATAAAGATTCTGGATAAGGTTTGGAAATCCAAAGATGCAGAATTCATCGCGGTCTATGGTAGGCGAAGGGTTGGGAAAACCCACCTAATTCGCGAATATTTCTCCGATAAAGGAATCTATTTAGAAGCCTCTGGAGCCAAAAATAAACCACTAAAAAAACAGCTCGAGAACTTTATGAAAGCAGTATCCCAAACCTTTTTCAAGGGGGTACCGCTTTATACACCGCAGAGTTGGGATGAAGCCTTTGAGATTTTGACTAAAGAATTAGTAACTGTACATAAGTCACAGAAAGCTATCATTTTCCTCGATGAACTTCCATGGATGGTTACAAAAAAATCGGGAATGCTTCAGTCACTTGACTACTATTGGAATCTCTATTGGAGTAAAATCCCGAATCTTATTCTTATCGCTTGTGGCTCGGCAGCATCATGGATATTAGAAAAACTCATCTATGCAAAAGGAGGTCTTCACAAACGTATCACAAGAAAAATCTTGCTGGAACCCTATAATTTAAAAGAAACGCAGGAATTTCTTAGAAGCCTTTCAGTCAAGTTGAATCAAAAGCAGATTCTCGACATTTATATGGCCATCGGGGGAATTCCGTATTATCTTAAAGCGGTAGATCAGGGGTTATCTGCAGCCCAAAATATTGAGGCAATTTGTTTTCGAAAGAATGGTTTGCTCTACAATGAGTTCCCAAATCTTTTTGAAGCTTTGTTTGAACAAGCGGATATAAATCTAGCTATTGTCAGAGAAATAGTAAAGCATGGGAACGAAATTTCACGAGAAGATCTTATTCGTGCTACCGGGATTAAATCCGGCGGAACATTAAACAAGCGTTTACAAGAACTCGAAGCATCTAATTTTATCCAAAGCTATCTGCCTTATGGCCGAAAAAAAAGAGATCATGTATACCGAGTGATCGATGAATTTTCGTTATTTCATCTAAAATGGATTGAACCGATCCTGAGTTCCGGTTTGGGGGTGGATGAGCAGGGATATTGGCAAAATATGGTCAATACTCCGGCAGTAACAAGCTGGGCGGGCTATGCCTTTGAAAATGTCTGCTTAAAACATACTTACCAAATTCGGCATGCCCTTGGAATAGAGAAAATAGCATGTAAAACTGGAAGATGGCATTATCTTCCAAAAAAGGGCTCGCAGAAAGAAGGTGCACAGATTGACCTTCTTTTTGATAGAGAGGATGGAATCATCACAATTTGTGAAATTAAGTATTCGAATAAATCCTTTGTTATCGATAAGGAATATGGCAAACAGTTAATTAAGAAGGCTGAGGTTTTCGAACAGCAAGTAAAGCCTGCTAAACAAATATTTCTCGCTATGATCACCATTATTGGGTTAAAGCCTAACCTTTGGTCAAAGGAACTGGTCCAAAACGAGGTCAAATTAGCTGAATTATTTGCCTAAAAATTAGATGTGTTAATGATTTATTCGCTTTAATAATGAATTGACATAATCAATATTCATCAAGCACACGTATGCTTCTCTATCCCATACCCCTAAGCCTATTACTATTTTTTTATTTGAATGGTCTAAACTCATTCCACAAACAAATTCGATATCTTCATTCGTAAAAGTAAAACGATCTGATATTTTCTTAATATTAAGATTATAGTCTAAATAAACAAATCTATGAAAGTAATTAGCTTTATCAGGCGTCACCTCACTTTCGTGTACAATAGCCAAATAGCCCTCACAAAAACCTTCTAATATTGCCGATCCTCTAAATTCAGATAAATTAAAATTTTGCTCATTTTTAACGATGACCTTATATATACCATCTTTCTCAATTTGAAAAACTGTAAAAGGATCAAAAGAATATATCGCGTGAAGTTTATTATCCCTTATAAAGGGCATCCAATTTTTTTCACCCCACTTTGTACATGGGTAATCTATGGTTATTACATTATCTAATTCAACTTTATCCTTAGTTTCAATGTTTTTTAATCTTCCCAAAACTTTTTTAGGAATTCCTTGAGTACCCGTATCATAAGTTGAACTTAAAAACCAAAACTCTTTATCCCAATTAAAAATTCTATAATCTTCAAGACCATACCTCTCATGAAAATATTTTACGTCATCAGTCTCATTAACTATTGGTGCTTCGCTGATTTTATTAAAGTCTTTATCATAGCGGACCAAAATATTTTTTGTTCTAAGAGAATGACCTAAATCGATTGGCTGAATTAATGGTTGACGTTTAAAATCAATATCATAATTTACTGTTCTACATATGACCAAGTATCCCTCATCAATTTTACAAATACAGGGATTGCAGGGAAGATAAGTTTTTTCTGGACAATTTTCTAAAGGAGGCAGTTGAACTTCAATTTTTTTCAATTCAAGGCCATCCAACTTTATTACCTGTTTACTTAATTCCTTTTTTTCACCTTTAACCCCACTATCATCACTTGGTTGAAGCATACCTTGAATATAGGATAGCGGCATAAAGGCTAAACATGCTGAAAAAAGTACCTGTCTAAATTTCCTGTTCATATATGTCTCCTGGAAGAATTAATGGTTAATTTGAATGGGCCTGAAGGGCCATTGCAATGTTTAGTTTCATAGGGAACACATTTTATTAAAAACCGTTGTTAATTTCTCTAATTTTTTTTGATCACAATCTTTCATTTTTCCTTGAGGGGGTAAACCCTATTATAAGAATCAAATGTTTCGATTTCATAATTATAATAAAAATAACGCTTGAGAATTTGTTTATTTTAATCTATTCTGGGAATTATTTTTAAACTTTAACTGGATGAAAAACATGAGAATCAACCCGTCTTTTTTTTACAATTTGACAGTTTCCTCTTTGAAAGAGAGGTTTTTGCCTTCCTTAACTCCTCCTCGTCAAAAGATGATTAGTGTAATTGCTTTAGCAGTTCTTGCTGGTTTTACACTAGGATGTGTGGTTTGTGGTGTGATTTATAAATATGTCAAAAAATCAGATTCACCAAAGGAAAAGAAAGGAGATATTCAGAATATCGAGAATCATGCAGAAGAAAAATTGAACGATGGCAAAAAGGAAGGGCAAAACATTCCACAAGAAGATCCGGAACAAGGATTGCCGATGCATAAGGAACAAGAAAAAAATTTAGTTCAAGGACTTGATAGCCCTACTCAAGATGTTGTGAAGGATCAAGATGTCGTTGATCAAGAAATTCAAGTGGAACCTCTACAAAAAGAGCAAGAGCTAGTTAGTAATAAACCAAAATGCACCGATTTTATCCGTGCCGCTTATGTGGACTTATTTTTTGAAAGAAATCAATTAGATGAGGCTCAATTGGAAGCTCTCACCCAAAAAATGAAAATTGCTTTTGAAAATCGCCACTATCAACAAGATTATAACAATGACAATCCTTTCTTGTTTTGTGTTGATTCTGGAAATTTTGCAAGAGAAAATAAAGTCAATTTTAATAATATGGAAGCTTTAATTCGTTACATGATCTTAAAAGACGAGACGTATGCCTATACTCGGATTTTTGTTGAAAACCCGAAAAGAATAGGGTTTTGCATTTATTTGAATAAGGAATCCTGTGACAATAGGGCCCAAATAGAACAAATTTGCTTTACAAAACAAAAATTAGAGGAAGCTGACGCATTTATTGAATCACTAATTTTTCCTTCCTTAGATAACTATGACGAAAAGAATAGATCAGTGGCGCAGAGAATCATTAATCTGCTTAAAGGTGGTCATCATCAAAGGATTCTCAATGATTTACTTAATTGGGAATATTGTAATCTTCAAACCCAGTACGATCATTATCCTTTCGTGCATCAATTTATGGATCAGCTGGTAAAGCAAGGGGTAATTCATTCTTGGAATATCAGAAATGGGTTTATAGCTGCCAAACTCAAAGCCAATGATTCTATTCCTGAAGATCCCTTAATTTTTGAGTGGAATTCTTGGCGAGACCAGGCAAAACTTGACTAGAGATGGTTTTTTCTAGCATAGAAGATGCCGGAAAGGTTGGACGGGTTGGACTAATTGGACTAATTGGACGAGTTGGACATGTTGGAATTGGTCCAATCTGTCCAATTCCGTCCAATTAGTCCAACTCGTCCAATTCCGTCCAACTCGTCCATGTCCAATCTTTTTTTAATTCAGCTTTGCTGATGGACTTTTTTCTTTGCGAAAGAGTTGATATAGGGCCGGCAAGACTAAAAGAGTCAGGAAGGTTGCACTGATTAAACCCCCAATGACCACCGTGGCGAGGGGCTTTTGTACTTCTGGCGCCGGTGCCTGTGGCCAAAGCCATGGGGATAAATCCAAAAGAGGCAACCATGGCGGTCATTAAAACCGGCCGCAGGCGGGTTAAAGACCCGTCGTAATGGCTTCTTTAAGCCCTTTTCCCTCTTTAATTAATTGATTAATCGAGGTGACCAGCACCAGCCCATTTAAGACAGCAATTCCCGAAAGGGCAATAAATCCGACCGCAGCGGTGATGGAAAAGGGCATTCCCCGCAGCCAAAGAGAACAAATCCCTCCTGTAAGTGCTAAAGGAACCCCTGTAAAAACTAAAAAAGCATCTTTGAAGGAGTCAAAGGCGGTATACAAAAATAGAAAAATAAGTCCGAAGCATAGAGGGACCACCATAAATAAACGATTGCGGGCTGAGATCAAGTGTTCAAATTGACCTCCCCAATCAAGCCAATAGCCATCGGGAATAACGCCTTTTTGAGTAAATTTGCTTTTTGGCTTCTTCAACAAAACTGCCCAGATCTCTTCCACGGACATTCATCTCCACGGACAGAAAGCGTTTGCCGTTTTCACGGCTGATTTCATTCAAACCCTCTCCCACATTCAAAGCGGCCACTTCCCCTAAGTGAATATGGGAAAAATGTGTGTCACTATTGTCTAGGGCAGGTAGGGGAATAGGAAGATTGTGCAAAGCCGTCAGATTTTGCCTGATTTCATCGGGTAATTTAATGATTAAATCAAAACGCCTATCTCCTTCAAAAATTTCGCCCGCTTTTCCTCCCCCCATTGCAATAGAAATGACCTCTAGTGCATCCGCTACATTGAGACCTAACCGGCTGGCAGTTTCGCGGTCAATTTGAATATCCAAAACTGGCAGCCCACCCACCTGCTCGATTTTAATATCTGCCACCCCCGGAATGTTCTTTAAAATGGTGGAAATTTGTTGAGCTGCAATCTGCATCTTTTCAAAATCATCCCCATAAATTTTAATAGCCACATCGCTCCTTACACCTGAAACCAGTTCATTAAAACGCATTTCGATGGGTTGGGTAAATTCATAATTGTTGCCTGGAAGTTTGCTTAAAGCTTGTTCGATTTTTTGAATGAGACCTTCCTTAGATAAATAGGGATCGGGCCATTCTCCTTTTGGTTTTAACATAATAAAAGTATCGGAAACATTCGGAGGCATGGGATCGGAGGCCATTTCGGCTGTGCCTGTTTTAGAATAAACATAGGCTATTTCGGGCAGTTGATTGAACAGTTTTTCCACATCCATTTGCATTTCTGTGGCTTGGGTTAATGAAGTACTAGGAATCCGCATGGCGTGCATGGCAATATCATGTTCATCTAGGGTGGGAATAAACTCTTCTCCTAGATCGAAAAATAAGGCAAAGGAAAGGGCCATGGCGAGTCCAGAAAGGCCGACGGTCAGCCAAGGGGTATCTAGAACAATCTCTAATAAGGGTTTATAGATCTTTTTAATTTGGGCAATCAGAAAATTTTCTTTTTCTTTCAGCAGACCATTGATAAAAAGCGCAATCATAGCGGGAATGAAAGTCAGCGAAAGGAAGAAGGCTGAAAGGAGTGCAAAGATCACTGTCATCGCCATCGGGTGAAACATTTTACCTTCCACTCCGGAAAGCGCTAAAATGGGCACATACACAATGATGATAATGGCCTGTCCAAAAACGGTTGGTTGAATCATTTCTCTACTAGCAGTTAAGACTTCTTGGGTTCTCTCCTGGCTATTCAACGCCCTGCCTATTTCATGCTGCTTGTGCGAAAGACGCCTCAAGCAATTTTCGACGATGATGATGGCTCCATCCACAATCAAGCCAAAGTCAATGGCACCTAAGCTCATGAGATTGCCGCTCATGTTTGTCTGCACCATACCGATGGCTGTCATCAGCATAGATAAAGGAATGACAAAAGCAGTTATTAAAGCCGCTCGGAAATAGCCGAGGAAAACAAATAGGATGGCGATAACTAAGATTGCTCCTTCGGTTAGATTTTTGGCTACGGTGTGAATGGTGGCATTTACCAACTTGGTACGATTGAGCACGGCTGCCGCTTCAATATCAGGCGGGAGGGTACGGTTAATTTCTTGAAGTTTGACATCTACCGCTTGCGCTACCGTGCGGCTATTGGCGCCGATCAGCATCAGAGCTGTTCCCACAACGACTTCATGACCATCTTTGGTGGCGCTCCCTGTCCGCATTTCCTTGCCGATTCCTACACGGGCGATATCGCGAACTCGGATGGGAAGACTATCGCGATTTGCCACGACAATGGTTTCAATTTCTCCAGGAGATTCCAAGCGTTGGTCGGATTTCACTAAAAAGGTTTCTCCGCCTTTTTCAATATATCCAGGACCGATGCTGGTGTTATTCTTGCGCACAGCTGTTATCATTTGAGGAAAGGTCAAACCAAGGGCAATCATTTTTTCAAGATCTGGTTCAATGTGGTATTGGCGGATATAGCCGCCGATGGAGTCAATGCCAGCCAGACCTTGAATGCCCTTTAACTGGGGCTTGATGATCCAATCCTGAACTGTTCTGAGATAGGAGGCTTTTTCTACTTCGTTTTTTAATCTGCTGCCTTCTGAAGTTAAATAAGAGCCATCGCTTTGCCACCCTGGATGGTTATCATGAACTGTAGATCCTATACCTTTGGGATGTTTGAAGTTCACTGTCCACATATAAATTTCGCCCAAGCCGGTCGAAATAGGGCCCATGGCAAGTTCTGCATCATCGGGCAATTGCCCTTTGGCCTCATTGAGTCGTTCATTGATCTGCTGACGGGCAAAATAGATGTTCACGTGATCGTCAAATATGGCGGTCACTTGCGAAAAGCCATTGCGGGAAAGGGAACGGGTCATTTGCAGGCCAGGAATACCAGCTAAAGCCGTCTCGATCACATAGGTCACTTGCTTTTCGATTTGCGCAGGAGAATAACCGGGCAGAAGAGTATTAATTTGCACTTGATTGTTGGTAATGTCAGGAACTGCATCGATGGGCAAGTGCGTCAAGGAATAAATACCGTAAGCAGCCAAAATTAAGGTAAGAAGTAAAATTCTGAAAGGATGCAAGATGGAATAATTGACTATTTTCTCAATCATCTATTAATCATCCTCTATCGAATCTTTATTCATTTCAGCTTTTAATAAAAAGGTTTGATTAGCTGCATACTGTTCTCCAGCCGCTAATCCCGATAGAATTTCCACATTTTTTTGATCGCGCAACCCCAATTTGATTGGCCGTTTTTCAAATCCTTCAGAAGTGCGGACAAGAGCACACAGCCATTTCCCCCCATTTTTTGGATGGCTCCTAGAGGAACGACAAGCGGTGAGTAGAAAGTGTTCGTCGTAATACTTACCTTCACGAATGAACCTGGGCACCACTTCCCCTGTGCATTGTCTAATTCGGCAATTGCCTTAGCTGCAATCGTTTCGTCTCCAATAACGGGACTGACATAAATGAGTTTGCCTTGCGCAATGGCATTCTCTTCAATGGGATTGATTATTTCGATCATTTGTCCTTTCTTGATTTGATGGAGATCTTTTGGGTAAATGCCCATTTCTACCCATAACGTGCTTAAGTCGGCGATTTCATAGATTTTGGCACTCTTATCGATAAACTCTCCCTTGGTGATATGGCGCATAATGACAGTACCATCCATTGGAGAACGGATCTCATAGAGCCTCAAATCGGGATCTTCATGCTCTCCTAAATGCTGGATATTTGCTTCATCAAGGCCGAACGCCCGCAAGCTTTTGCCTGCCGAGCTGTACGTTGATTTGGGCGTCGGCAAAGGCATTTTGGGCATTGAAATAATCTTGTTCGGAAGAAATTCTTTTTTGATACAGCTTCTCTTCGCGTTGCAATACAGATAAAGCTAGCTTCTCTTTATTTAAAGCGACGAGAAATTCTGCTTTAAGATCGGCCATCTCTTGACTTTCGAGGATGGCAAGAACTTCATTTAGTTGGACATCACTTCCAATATTTTTACAGGTTTCTGTAGCAATGCCCGGAACTTTGGGGATGATGTGGGCTAAGCGGTTGGGATCAATAGTAATTTTTCCTCTTGTGGAGAGGGTCATGAGCAAAGCGCTGGCGCCTGCAGTGTGGATTTCTATTCCCATTCTTTCGATCTCATCGCTTGTGAACCGCAAGGGTTTTTCTGGTGATTCATGATGATCTGCCAGGTCAGGGGATGCTAGGGGTGGAATAAGGGGATCGGTTTCAAAGAAAGTTGTTTTAATCTCTTTCCAGTAGACACCGGCACTTATTCCCAGTGCTAATAGAATTAAGAGGGGAAAGTTCATTTTTTTCATATTTTCAATCTGTTTGACTGTTCAAATAGTCAATATCGGCCCGGCTATGGTGATAATTGACTATGGCTTGAATATATCTTTGTTTGATATCAAATAACGCTTGTTGGGCATCTTGGACTTCCGAATACTCCAATTTTCCTTCTTTGTATCCCTCTTTGGCTAGTTCAAGCATGTTAGAAGCTAATTTAAGGACGCCAAATTTGAGGCGTTCAGCCTCTTGATAATATCTTAGGTGTTTTTGATAAGAATTGACCAGCTTAGCCTCTAAAATAAGCCAAAGCTGCCTGCTTTGATCGGTTGCTTTGTGCACTTCGGCATGTGCTTTTTGGATGTTGCCTTGATTGAGGTCAAAAAGAGGAAGGGGGATCGATACACCGGCAACGAACCCTTGAATGCCTTCATCACGTGTATATCCCAAGGTTAAGGATACATTGGGAACGCGGGCTGCTTTTTCCAAAAGCAGCTGATGACAAGCGGCAGAATGATCAAAGAACGATTGGATGAGTTCGGGTTGTTGGCAAATATCTGCTAATAATTCCTCAAGCGGTGGGGGGGCAGTAATCTCGAAAAAAGGATAAGAAGCAAAGGCAAAATCGGGACATGTGCTAGCCCATAGCAGAGCTAAGTGGTTTCTGGCTGCGATTAACTCTGCTTGGGCTTTTTCTACATTTAATTCGGCTACTGTGTAAGTAATTTCGGCTTTATTTAGTTGGATGAGGGACACCTTGCCTGCTTCCAGCTTTTCGGTAGCAACCTGGAGCATTTCTTGTGCAAGTTGATTTTGTTCTTTGACAAGTTGCAACATTTCTTGGGAGGCGACCACATCAATAAAGATTTTGCTCAACCGATTGAGCTGTTCCAATTTTGAGGCTTCATAGCCAATGAGAGAGGCATAGTATTGATAAGATGCCACTTTGATGCGGTTGCTCCGTTTCCCACCCAATTCGATAAGTTGGGTGAGTGTGTATCTATCTTCGCGGGATACCCAATTCGCCCTTGTTCCTGTAGCTCCTGGACTATCTATTTCATAGTAAAATTCGGGATTGGGATAAAGAGCAGCTTGCTTTTTTTCCCCTTCTCGTGCCTTGATCGAGTAGCTTGCTATGTTCAATTCTAAAGATTGATCGAGTACACGGCGAACGGCTGTATCAAAATCTAAGCACCCTATCCCTTTACAGCCAATTGCTTGGAGGTAGGGGGAAAAAAAAAGCAGTCCAATTCCCAACAGGTAAATTCTCACAAAAGTCATGGTTTGGCATTCCAATACAGGCAAGTAAGGAACTGATACAAATAATCCATTTATTTTTATTTAGCAATCAAGTACTAGCAAAGGTCCTTCCGAGGGTAAATTTTCAATGCAAATTGGTTATGCCTTGAATTTGCTATTAATAAGCACTTCATAAAAATCCTTTTTTTTGGTTAAATATAGTGTGTATTGAAATCAGTGATTCAATCATTTTTAAAGACAAAACTCAGGTTATTATTAACCTTACAAAATAAGGTGCCATTAAAATGAATATTTCTTGGATGAATTCTTTTTTTATGGTTGCATTTTCAATCTTTAAAGCGAAAGCGACATCTTCAACAAATACCCTGCAGAAAAGAATTAGGATTGTAGCTTTGTGTGCCCTGGCTTTCCTAATTGGCTGGACGTTGTATCGTGGGATCGGTTTTAAAGGAAGTAAGCTTAATAATGAGAGTTTGCCTCTCAAAAAGAAATTAGAGGATAATGAAGAAGAATTGCCCATAGAGCCTAAAAAAGATCCTGTTTTGGTCGAAAAGGCTGAAACAGAAGATCATCAAGAAAAATTAGAGAAAACCGAAGCAAAATTTGAAGAAGTGTTACTGAGTGAGCCTAAAAAAGATCCTGCTTTAGTCGAAAAGGCTGAAACAGTGGACCATCAAGAAAAATTAGAGAGAACCGAAGTAAAATTAGAGAGAGAATTATCAAATGAGCCTAAAAAAGATGCTTGTTTGGTAAGTGCAAATAATTTGCGCCGTGAAGGAAAACTAGAAGAAGCGGCAGATGAATATAAGAAGATACTGGCAAGGGAACCTAAAAATGCCTCTGCTTTAGCCGGTTATGCGGACACCTTACGCCGTCAAGGAAAACTAGAACAAGGTGCAAAAAAAATTGTTGAAGCTATGTTAGTTCAAGATTCTAAAAATTTTGTCCTTTTAGTGGGTTATGCTGACATTTTATGCCGTCAAGGGAAATTTGACGATGCAGCTATCAAATATCAAGAAGTATTGTCCGTTGATTCTAGAAATACTTCTGCTCTGAGAGGTTATGCCAACACTTTACGCTTACAAGACAAATTAGAGGAAGCGGTACTTAACTACGAAGCAGTTTTGGCCATGGAGCCTAAAAATGGTTCTGCTCTATCTGGTTATGCCTCCACCTTATTCCGCCAAGGAAAATTTGGAGCAGCAGAAGCTAAATTTCAAGAAGCTCTGGAAATTGACCCAAAGAATCTTTTTAACTTGGCGGCTTATGCGGAAACGCTACGTTTGCAAGGAAAATTTGAGGAGGCGGCAGCTAAATTTCTTGAAGTACTGGCCATTGAACCCAAACATGCTTATGCCTTGGAATGTTATGAGAAAACTTTATCCTTGCAAGGAAAACTTATGCCAGCAGAACACAAGTTTCAAGAAGGCTAACTAACTATCATTTATCAAAGCCCATGCAAATACAGGCAATATACACAAATAAAACAGGGTAGGCACGATCGCCTAAGCGGCAAGATAAGCAAAATAAATAAAAGCTGGTAACAGTTCAGCTTCCTACCGGCGTGGCCGATCTTGCCTATCCTGTTTTTTTTACACATAGCCAATTCTTCATTGTAGATGTGTGTAATCCCTATATTTTTTTTTGGCAATCAGGTAGCTAAAAATGGAAATCTATGTTAGGTAATAGACCTATGCAAATACAAGATTTTTTTCTCCAGTTAGTTGTCATCTTGTTTGCTGCAAGGCTTCTTGGCGAGTTGGTTGCAAGAATTAATGTTCCTGCAGTCATTGGGGAGCTTTTAGCAGGGATTTTGATCGGCCCCAGCCTTCTCGGTTTCATAGAGCCGACCGAGACTATAAAGCTGTTAGCCGAAATCGGGGTTATCCTTCTCCTATTTGAAGTTGGACTGGAAACAGATGTATTCAGGCTGGCCCAAACGGGATTGCGTCCTTTTATTGTGGCTCTTGGCGGAGTTGTACTTCCCTTTGTCTTGGGTTTTTTGGTCAGCTATCAATTTTTCCATCTTGGTCTGCTTGTATCCATTTTTATTGCTAGCGCTTTAACGGCCACAAGCATTGGGATCACCCTTCGCGTTTTAACTGATTTGAAAAGGCAAAAAGGAGATGAGACGCAAATCGTCCTTGGAGCGGCTGTCATTGATGACATCATAGGCATTATTCTCTTATCCATGGTTTATGAGTTTTCGACAGGAGGAGGCATCAACGTTTTAAACATGAGTCGGGTGATTATTTTTATTCTGTTGTTTCTTTTCTTGGCTCCAGTTGCAGCCAAATTGATTTCCAGTACAATTAGATATTTTGAAACGCAGAGTGAAATCCCAGGGCTGGTGCCTACCATGATTGTTTCATTGATATTATTTTTCGGCTGGGTTGCACATGAAGTTGGCGCTCCTGTCCTTTTGGGAGGTTTTGCAGCGGGTTTAGCTTTATCGAAGCAATTTCTCATCCCTGTAGGAAATTTTGTGCTGATTACGCCAGAATTTTTGCATAAAGTGGAAAATCAAATGAAACCCATTGTCCACCTCTTTACCCCCATTTTTTTTGTAACTGTGGGTCTTTCGCTAAATTTGCGCGAGATTAGTTGGGGTTCAACTTTCTTTTGGGCGCTTTTTCTTTCTCTGCTTGTGGCTGCCATTTTAGGTAAACTCGCTTCGGGTTTTCTTCTATGGAAGGAAAGTAGATGGATCCAATGGGCCGTGGGGATTGCGATGATTCCACGGGGTGAGGTGGGGCTCATTTTTGCCGAAGTGGGAAAGACGAATAAAATTTTCGATACTGATATCTATGCTGCTATAGTGATTGTCACAGCAGTGACAACAATTTTAACTCCTTTGGGGATGCGCTTTTTTTATTCTCGGTGGAAAGAGCCTGCGAAAGAGAATATTCCCGTAGAAGATGATCAATAATAAATTTTTTAAAAAGGGAGAAATAAAATGGAAGCAAATTCATCGGGTGCACCAATTTCTTGGAATTCTAGTCTGCACCCTGATGTAGAAGGAAATAATAATGGTAAAGTTATTTTATTTGATAGATATAGAGCTACATTGAGTGATGCGAGCTTAATAAATAAGGTAGAAAAACTTGCCCTAGCTGTGATGCCAATAGGAGAAGGAATCGATCAATTTACAGGAAATTGTGTAGCGATAGCAAAAGACCTTGTCCTTACATCCTGGCACTGTATAAAAAATCAAGGGGGATTCATTAGTAGGCATGAAGGCAAAGTTATTTTTGACGGTTTTCCTGAAAATTTAGATTTTAAAATTCTTGAGTTCGAAGATGCCCAATTTAATCCTATCAAATTAGATGTTGTACCCAGTTGTGGGGAATCCGTCCAAATGTATTTTAAAATGAATGAAAGCTCACAATTGGAGCTTTATGTAAAGAGATTCGAGTCTGAAAGCGGACAATATGCCATGCGATCTGATTTTGCTTCTTCAAAAACAAAACCCGGAGAAAGCGGAGCTCCAAGGATGTCAATGATAAATGGATATGTGCATGCCATTCATCAAGGGGAAAGCGAAGGGATAAAAATTAATGACATTCATGACGTTCTTGAAAGTGTATCAAAGAACACTTTAGATCATCGATGTACAAACGCTGCATCTATTCTAGAACGAGTCAGATTTGAGAATTTGGAAATGAAAGGCATGTACTGGTCTTCAGTGGCATTATCTATAGGAAGTGTAGACGAGGAGAAGGCCAGAGTTCAGGGCACTATAACGGTCACTGTGCAAATGAGAAAAGAATTGGTAGAATCTACCTTCAAATACTTAGAAGTAGGAGAAAGAAAAGGACCTAGAGCGATAAAAATCAATGAAGAGGGTGTGAAAAATTCTCTCATACAATATAATATCGATCCCAATCCGCATAATAACACATCATACAATAATGGTGGTCAGAAGAATTTTTATCGAGTTTTGGCTGAATCTGTAGGAGAATATTATTTAGAAAATGGTAATAGATATCCTAATCAGGGTAGTGTAAAAGTAATTGGAGAAGTCTATACACTAACTAAAAGCGAATTTGTATAAGAGTTGCTGTTGTATCGCTTCCTTACAATTACTTGGAAGGATGAAAACTACTACGGCGAGAGTTTAGGATAACAAGAGCTGTTACAAATCTTTATTAATTAAAAAAATGGAATTTCCAAGATGTTATAAAAATAATAAACTTGACAATCGAATCAAAATTTTGCTATTTTAATAAAATTAACAAAACAACAATGGTTTAAAAAGATATATTTATATATTTTTAATATATATTTTGGGTATAATGGGGTATCTTATATTATTGGTGTTATTTCTTACTATGTTTTCTAAAGTTTACAGTCAAGAACAGCAAACCTCTTGGGATAAAATGACAGTCCAAGGATTTCCCATTTATAATGGCCAATTGGAAACAACCGAAGGATTTGGAGCTTATTTAGATTATTGTCTAAAGCCTGGCACAAATAAGGATCAAAAAAAGGATCATCACCATGTTGAATACTGATTTCAATCGCGGAGAAGAGTTGTATAGAGCTCCTTATCCCAAGGCCTTGAATAATCAATTAGCAGAAGAACAATCAGTAGAACAACAAGATGATAAGGTAATTGGTTGTTCACGGTCTTTATTATCTTCTTTAAATAAATCATTTTCTGAACTTGGCGACTACATCGTTAGCCAAATTAATACAAACATACTTTATCCAGTAGTAGATGGTTCAAAATGGGAAAAAAGAAGAGAGGAAATCCAAAAGAATTTGAACGGAGAGCGCATCAACAATGTTATTTCTCTTGAGGGCGATCGGTTGGATGGCATGTTTTTTCCGGCTATAGCTGAGAAAGACAATCCCTTAGCAAAAAAAGCCATTGTTTTTGTTCCTGGAGCAGATGGGTATTATGAAGATGAATTCACTTATTATTTCGTTTCATTCGTTAAAGAGAAATTAGGCGATATCAACATTGTAGTCTTTAATTATCCTTCTGTTTTGGTTAGCGAAGGAAATTTAAATCCTGATTCCATGGCGATGACTGTCTATACAGCCTGTTCATACTTGAAAGATAAAGTGGGGATTCCACTCGATGATATGCTAGTTTATGGACAATCTTTAGGGGGTGTGGCGACTATTAGAGGCTCCAAATTAGTGCAAGAGCAATATCCTGAAGCACAGTTTAAGATAGCTACAGAGAGATCTTTCTGCAATTTGCCCGATGTGGTTGAGGAATTATGTGGAGGCGGCAAAATAGGATCGGCCATGAAATCACTTACCGCGGCGGGCGATTGGACCACCACGGATGTTATAGAGGATTTTAATGCATTAAAAGGCAACAAGTTGGTCATTTACTCTGATTATGATGGGATGGTTCGCAAAGTTGTTTCTCTTTATCAAGCTTTACAAGCATCTGAAGGGCATGGAAATGTAAGGGTGTTAAGTATGGAAGGGGAAAAAGTGAGTACTGGCGAACATTGGCGCAAGTTTACCTCTTCTGAAGAAGCTGCCCTTGTGGGAGAATTTCTTCATCTGTTTGGTTTAGTTCCCATAGAAGAATGTGAATCGCCTCTTGTGAGAACCATGAGCGTGGCAGAAGAAATTTCGTAATTACTCTTTTTCTTCCGTAGGGGCTACTTGAAGGCTACAAGGATGGTAGAAGCCCATCCGGGTGTGAATGTTACTTTAAACTAAGTCTAAAGTGATTCTTAAAGCTTCTTCCAGATTTTTTAAGGTTTGTGAATCAATAGACGCTATTTTTTGCTTTAAACGAGACTTATCAACGGTCCTAATCTGATCTAGCATAATCTTTCCCTTTCGGCCTTGCACAATCACTAGACAATCAAAGTCGAAAATATTTTTTATTTTACTTGTTATCGGAGCGACAATTACTCGATTCAAATTTTTATTAAAAAGATTATTCGAGATAATAACTGCGGGTCTTGTTTTTTAGTTTCAGTACCTTGAGTTGGGTCAAAAGATACCCAATAGATATCGCCGCGTTTAGGATGTTTACCAGTCGTTTGAGCCATTTAAACCATCTCCTATCATTGCATCTTCCCATTCTTTAAACTCTTGATTTCTTTCTTCATCTTGAGCAGCAAGTCTATATTGCTCTTCTAATGACAGTTTTTTGGCTTTAAGCTTTTCTATAACAGCCTCGGTAATAAAACGACTTATACCCCTTTTTTGTATGTAGCGATAAAGTTCTTGTTTTACATCTTGCGGGATTGAAATTGTCATGTTTTCGTGTTTCATAAAAATTCTCCTTTCTTACATTATATACGTAATACGTATTAAGTGCAAACAGGTCTATGAAACATCAGTTTTGTAATCTTTGTAATCATTAGACATCTTGCATAACCTCAATTCCTTGCCCGTGCCCCTGCCCCTGCCCTTGCCCTATTAGCGTTGTTTTTGAGCCATTTTCACCAGCATAGACACGATGCTAATCAGCAGTTCTCGTCCTTTGGTATATCATTCTTCATTCACAAGCTGCAATCGTTGACACACATCCAAAATTCCCGCGCATTCTGTAGCAGACCTTTTAGCCATCCGATAAAATCGAGCTTTTTCATCGATGGAATATTCTCCCGCTCCTTCTGCAATATTCAATGGTATTGACAAACCCTCACGTTGAAGCTGATCGCTTAAATAGGCCCTACCCCGAGGTAAATGTTCTATTATAACATCCGCAAGTACAACAAATTCTATTGCCACTTGGTATACGGTTAACTTTTCATGGTCTAAAAGAATTCGTTTCTGCACTGGAGAAATGGCGATTGTCATATTTTAACTCCCAATTTTGAATCCCTGCGATCAGATTGAATCGCAATCCAAATCTTTTTCTTCTGTTTCGATATTTATCACTCAAAATTTTAAATCGTTTTAAGCGCCCTATTACATTTTCATTTAAAGCTCGCTTTGAAGAAATATCACGATTCATCTGCTTTTCATCTCTTGTAAGAGCTTTGCCTCTTGATCGTTTTTTGGGCAATAGACTCGTATTTTGAAGTTTTTTTATTCCGGTATACCCAGAATCAACGATTCCTTGAACCGTTTGAACCCAACGTACCTTACTGCCTTTGAATAGCTTAAAATCATGTCTCTTCACTCAGCCCATAACTTTGTCCTAAATGAAAATAGGTCCTGTATTCTCTTAAGTATTCAGGGCCATAAGTAATTTATCTTCGACGACGAGACGAGAAGGCTTTCCTCCCTGGGACATTCTCTGCTTCTCGGCCTCTTTAACTATTGAAATCATTTGTACAAAGGTCTCCTTTCGTACTCCTGTTAATCTTCTAAATTCAGTGGGCGAAAGTTTCTGTATAGCTTCGTATTTTTGCATAAATGGCCGATGGATTTAAGAAGCAGACCCTTATATTAAAAAATAAAATTGCGTGCCAGAACTTTTTCGGGCAAGGGCAAGGGCAGAGGCACGGGCAAGGAATTGAGGTTATGCAAGATGTCTATTTTTTAGCAGGATGGACATGATGTGCAGGATAAAACAAATGGAATGTGAATCGCCTCTTGTGAGAACCATGAGCGTGGCAGAAGAAATTTCGTAATTACTTTTTTTCTTCCGTAGGGGCTCCTTGAATAGGGTTTTGTCCTAAACCCATGGGTTCCATGATAGGAAAGGGCTGGAAGGGACCTGTTTCCGGACCTGGATTAGCCAATTTGATTCCCGTAAATCCCATAAAGGCCATCGACATCAAACCCGACATAATAAAGGTAATGCCCATCCCTTTTAAAGCGGGCACCACATTAGAAACGGTGATTTTTTCGCGAATGGCTGCAATTAAGGCGATGGCTAGCCACCAGCCCAACCCTGAACCTACCAAATAAAAAAAATTGGGAACGAAAGGATATTCACGCGTTCCTGCAAATAAACAGGCACCTAAAATAGCGCAATTCACAGCTATGAGGGGAAGGTAGACCCCTAATGTCATGTAAAGGGCTGGAGAAAATTTCTCGATGACAATTTCTAAGATTTGCGTAAATCCGGCAATGACAGAAATAAAAAGCAAAAGCTGAAGAAATCCTAAATTGATATTGGCGGTATTCAGGCCGAAAGCTTGCAACCATGAAAGAGCGCTTGGGCCAGTGACAAAACGTTGCACAAACCAGTTAAGGATACCCGATACTGTTAGGACAAAGACTACAGCAACTCCTAGCCCGTTAGCCGTTTTCAGCTTGTTAGAACAGGCAAGGTAGGTGCACATGCCTAAAAAGTTCACCAGCAAAAAATTTTCAATAAAGATGGCTTGAATGAGCAAGCCAAACAAATTTAAGGCAGAGTATTCTCCCATCCACATATCGGTATCCTTATTTTAAGTAATCCCTTGTTGTTTTCTAGATAAATAAATCAAACCGCCGATGATAAAAAAGGCAGCGGGAGGGCTCACCATAAGGACAAAATTATCGTAAGCATCCGGATGAGCAGAAGTTGCATACCATGATATAGGAATGATTTGATAACCGAACAATTGCCCAAACCCAAACAACTCTCGAATAAATGCGACAATAAATAATACAATGGCATAACCCATTCCTGCTCCAAGGCCATCTAAAAATGCAGGAAGAGGTTGTACGTTTTTAGCCATGCTTTCTGTGCGTCCCATGACAATACAATTGGTAATGATCAATCCCACAAACACACTGAGAACTTTTGAAATACTAAAAAAGTAGGCCTGCAGGAATTGGTCGATAATGATGACGAAGACCGAAATAATGGCCAATTGTGCGATAATCCTCACGCTGTCCGGGGTTACTTTGCGGAGCAAGGAGACAAAAAAAGAAGAAAAGGCAGTCACAAAAGAAACAGAAAGCCCCATGGTGATCGCAACGCTTAAGCGGTTGGTCACTCCCAAAGCGGAGCAGATGCCAAGCACGGCAACTAATACTTGGTTGCTGGACCATAACTGTGAAGTTAAGTAAGTAGATACAGGTGGTGCAGGGAGACTCATGGTAGACCTCTATTTTTTATCAAATTCATTGTGGATACGCATCAGGAAAGGGCGGTAGGCTTCCAATGCATCATGATAAGCATTAGTGACACCATTTCCCGTCAAAGTAGCCCCTGCCATCCCATCCACAGCACTGAGTGCTTTTGGCGAATCGTCTAATATTTCTTTTACTTTCCCTTTGATCACAACTATTCCTAGAGGAGCTGTTTTAAAGTCTGTTTGGCCGCTGGCAGATTCTTGGAAAATATGTTTCCCTGGAAATTGACTTTGCCAGTCGGGTTCTGAAATATTGCCCCCAAGGCCAGGGGTTTCCTTTTGATCATACCACGAAATCCCAATGACAGTATTGCCATCTGGTTTGATAGCTAAATATCCATAGATGGCATCCCATAAACCCATACCGTTAACCGGAAACACATATCCTTCCGCAGGGCGGTCCTGAGGTTTTACTTTTTCTTCCGGTTGGGGATTAGGAAAAATCTTATAAACAAGTTTTTGAGCTTCCTTATAGTAGCCCGTCTTGCGATAGTCTTGAATATACTTCTGCTCGTCAATTCCAGCTTTTTGAAAAGTAGTTGGCTCTCCTTTGTCATTTACTAGAAACGGTTCGATGCGCACACGGTAGACTTCCAAAATTTGCTCTCGATTGGGGACTATATGTTCTTGAGTGGGCACCAAAACGCCTCCCAGAGAATACTTTGCCGGGACGATTTTGCCTTGGCTGTCTTGCACTTGGAAGTAACCGAAAGGACTCATGACGCGCGCTGCGACTAGCATTTCCCGGCTGCGGTCAAGTTCTCGAGCTAGTTCTTGGGGTTCTTTTAAAACACTTGCCAGAGTTGATAGAATGATTGCGCAGACCAGGCTGAGGATGACCATGAACTTTATGGTGTAAAGGCTCTGTCGGCTAGAGGATGTCTTAGGCTCTGACACGGCTCGTACTCCTCTTCATATAATAGTTGACGACATAATAATCTATAAGAGGGGCAAATACGTTAGCCATCAATATTGCCAGCATGACCCCCTCCGGATAAGCCGGATTAATCGTTCGAATGACAATGGTGACAATTCCTGCCATGGCTCCATAAATCCATTTCCCCAATTTCATGGCTGGGGAAGAGACGGGGTCAGTGGCCATAAAGACAATTCCAAAGGCAAGGCCGCCTAATAAAAGATGCTTATATGCAGGAAAGCCAAAGGCTGCCGGATTCCAAGCACCGCCATCCGGACCGAATAAATGTCCCCCTAACTGAAAAAGCCAGGCGGTTAAGAATGCTCCAAGAGCCATTCCGACCATTGTACGCCACGATCCTACGCCGGTCCAAATTAAGAATAAGGCCCCAAGCAAACAGGCTAAAATTGATGTTTCGCCCATGCTGCCGAGTCTTGTCTCCAAAAAAGAAATTCCAATCCCCATTATGCCCAAGGCCATAATTGAGCGCACTAAAGTGATAGGCTTCTTCATAATTTCCAGAGGACAAGCCAAGTCCCCCTTCAGCCACGGGAGTGGTGACAAATTCGCGTAATTGATCAGGCTCCAATTTGGTGAGGGTAGCATGGTGCTGCCCTGCTGCATTCCAATGCTTGAAATGCTTCTCAATAGCCGGGAAAGACCCCACATTTGATCCCACGTCGTTGGTGGCGATGGCATCCACATGGATGCGTTTGATTTCTGGAGTGACGTTAAAACGCGCCAGCCTAGTTGCTTGGCTAAAGCCATCTAGAGAGTTTGTGTGGGCATCTTGATTCATCTTGAGCAAGCTTTGTCGGACAACCGTGGGATTGGTTCCTACCCACACATCTCCTGACATTCTACCTGGGAAGGTGAAAAAAAGAAAAGCGCGGCAGGCCAAGGCGGGATTGACGATATTCATTCCCGATCCTCCGAAAACTTCTTTACCCAAAATAACTCCTGCTGCTACGCCGACAGCAACCATCCAATAGGGAATGGTTGAGGGTAAAATCAGGGCGTAAAGAATGCCTGTCACTATAAAACCCTCAGTGATTTCGTGTCTGCCTGACCATGGCAAAAAGGGCTTCGCAAAATCCCCCAACAGCGTAAGTGATAATGACGACCGGAAGGAGGGCGATCAGCCCCTCTTTAAGAATGGTTAAGTAACGGTTATCCTTGAAAGCAAAATCAAAATATCCCTGCAAAGAGCTAGCGCCGGTTAAGTATTCATTCATCAGTTTATAATCACCGCTGGAGTAGACATAACTTTGCAAGCCTGTATTCCAGATAGCCATGAGGATGCAAGGGATAAGGGCAAAAATCACAATGATCATCCACCGCTTAACATCTACTGCATCGCGAATGTGAGGTTTCTTGTGGGTATTGATGGGGGGTTCATAAAGAAAGTTATCAGTTGCTTCAATTAATGGGCGCAAGCGCTGCAGGAACTTTCCTTTTTCGGTTAAGGATAATTGATAGTCCATGATGCGTCGCAACATTCTTTCACCTTGGAATTGCAAAGATTAGGGGAAAACACAATTAATTGTCAGGCTAGCAAATTCATTTGATCTTGAAAATAGAAATGTGCATGGTATTCTCAATCTTAGAAAAAAAATTACACAAAGGAACAAAGAGGGAGCAAAGGCACAAAATCAATTAACGACATGTTGCGTTTTTGGAAAAAATTATTGGCGCACACGTGTGCATTAAATTAAATATATCCTAGGCTATTATTTAAAGAGAATGCAGTTGCCCTGTGAGAATAACTTTAAGAATTTTAACAGGATGAGCATGATGGACAGGATAAGAAGGGCAGGATAAAAGTAGATACGGTTCGAAAAACGAAAAATCTACAAAGAAATCTCAAGAGAAAGTTGATGTGACGAGTTTCATTCTCTATGATTTAATCCGATTTTGAAGAAACTTGCTTATGCAAAACTCTTATCCTGAAAGTCAAATACCTGCCCCCTTTTCACAAATCCTCTAAAACCATGATGCCTCCTTTGCAGGCATCAGGCAATGGGCCAGGATTATAGTGGTAAAGCCACATTTTGTGTTTAATTTCATTAGGCAAGCGAACGAGATCTATGTAATGGGCATGAACGGTTGTTTTCCCTGGCAATGTCTCACAATCATGAAAAATAATATCGGCCTTTTGGGTCTAGATCCATCATTTGATCAGGAACATATTGTACATCGCCAGTAATTAAAACCTCTTTGCCATCTAAATTCATCATTAGTCCGTAAGTTGGCATTAAATGCCCATTCGACCAAAAATGAATGGTTGGGATAAGTTGAATATCTATGCCTTCCCAAGTAAATTTTCCTGATGGTGTAATAGGGAAAACATCGAAATAAGAAGTTAAAGTTGCTTGGGTATCTTCTAAAGAGCTTAAGCCGCCTGCTAAAACTTTATTCCATAAATCATTGATTAATGCTTCGCTAAGATATAAAACAGGCCGTTGGCATTCAGGATCAAATTTTGTGTTAAAGGCCAGCCATTCCAATCCTCCTACGTGATCACTATGGAGATGGCTGACAAACACATTCTGAATCTCTTGATGGGTAATTCCTTTTTCAGCTAAGGAAAAGCGAATATCCGACCCGCAGTCGATTAATAGCTTATGTCCATTAGGGTGTTCTAAGAGCATATTTGATTGATAGTTACGATCCCCTACCGTAAAAGCTGAACCTGTGCCCAAAAAAATTAATTTCATTAGACCTCTTTTTCTACTTTAAGCCTTCCACCCATCCTTGACTATGCCTGCCGGAGAGCATACAACATAAACCCCTTGTACCATTAAGTTGGAATTTTCTTGAGGCATATAAATTGTATCAGGTTCTATTCCATTACTTCTCTATCTAACGCAATTCTTATTTTTAATAAACATGTTGTTTGAAGCTCTAAGTTCAGGCCGCGCCTGGCGATGCCCTGGCAGCTTTTGCAATTTAGATCCCTTCAGGCTCAATCAACCCATCCTTAATTTTACACGAGTTGTAAACCCTGCCTTATAGTATCTCCAGTATCTCTGTGTGCTGCTCCAAATTTTACCATCAGCCCTACAGATTGCATGAGATAATTTTTTTCGGGGAGAAATATTTTATTGAATGAAACAGTTTTTTAAATTATCATTAAAAGAATTTCTGCAAAAATATGAACACAAGGTTTTGATGTGAAGATTTTTAAATTCTATATAAGTTGGAACAATGGGGTTTCGTTATTTAAAGAACGTATTTTTCCTGAATTAAGTCCTAAGCAGAAGTTAATTTCT
>CAWCVY010000072.1:0-15793 GCA_963799115.1 uncultured Chlamydiae bacterium
GACAACATTTTTCAGTAACTTCCTTAAGGTCGCCTAAGGTTTTGTCAATTTGATTTAAATCCTGCACAAGCTCCTGAATAAGGACTTGTTCATCAGCTTCATAAGCCTCGGGCAATAGACTCTTGACATCTTCAAAACGCCTTTTAAGATCCTCGATAGGAACTGTCCAGGCTCGCAATTGATTGCATTCACTAATCACTTGCTGGGCATGATCTCCACCTTGCCAAAAATCAATGCCTCCACCTGAAGTGTTTCTAATTCCTTCACACGCGCTTCCTTAGAAGCCAAGTCAACAATACCTCCACATGTGAAGCAACCGTTCTCCGATTTCTTTAAGACGCATTTCTGTTTTAATGACAATCAGACAAAAACTCCAGATCAAAAATAAGAGTAGCAAAAAGACAATATAGCAATTTATCGCATAAAAGTCAAAAAATCCGACACATAAAAAAGGAAAAAGTGGTAGAATCACGAAATTTTATTTTTATTATACACTATATAATAATTACTTTAAATAGTTAATTCTAGTTAATTTTTATTTTACATCAAATTAATTTAAGCAATTTAATTATTACTAAATTTACTTATAGTTCAATGATCTGTTCTTGAAGAATATTTCTTTTGCCATCTGTGTTGACAATCATAAATACTCCTTCTTCAACTGGTTTGATCGGGTCCTGGGCGTGATCTTTCCTTTTATTTTCCAATCTATCTCAGTAAATAGCCCCTCGTAAACCGTTTCATCGGGAAGGGTGATTTTTCAATTGGCCATCCTTTAAATGTCCATCGTGAAATTCTCCCTCATCTACTGTTCCATCGATATACCGTACCTGTCCTTTTTTCAACCTGCCAACTCCCTAAATTCCCCTTCTTCTACAGTTCCATTAGGATAGGTTTTCTTTCCTTGTCCCTGTAACTCGTCATCGTTGTTGAATTTCCCTTCTTCTACTGTTCTATTAGGTGGAGTAATCTTTCCAATTGCCCCCCCCTCTATGTTTTCTTCTCCTTCAAATACAAACCCGTTAAAGGTGCTTTTTCCTTTTCTAAAATTGCCATTCTCAAATTCCCCTTCTTCAAATCCTCAGGATAGGTTTGCTTTCCTTTTCCATGTAACTTGCCACCTTTGAATTCCCCTTCTTCTACTTCTCCATTTGGATAGGTTTTCTTTATTAATACACCATTTTTGCATCTGCTTTATAGAGAGTTTTAACACAACATCGTCTAATAAGAATGTAACACAGAGCCAAAGCCCCTAAGGCTGCAGCAACTATGCCGATAATTTTTTTCTGGCGATCAGTCACTAAAGGAACAATACGTTGTGTAAAAAGAGAAATGGTACAGTTTCTGAAATGAAGTTAAAATTGATCATATTACCTCAATATAAATGGTTGTTAAATTGAAAAATTGAAAAACGATTATATTCAACTATAGTTATAAATTCAATGTATTTTTTAAAGAACTACTCTTTAATGTATGGGTAAGAAAATGGTCTGACAATGAGCCTGAAGGGCTACAGGCTCATTCAAAAAGTCCTTAGCTCCTTAATCCATTTGTTTTCTTAACGTCAAGGCATTTCTCCAATTTACATTCCCTGCTATTCAAAAATTTGACAAAAAATATTAATGTATACATTATATGTGTATGTCATAGGAGAAGATCGTGTTTAGAACGCAGGTTTACTTAACAAAAAATGAGTGTGAAAAAACTCGATTAATTAGCTCAAGAATTAGGCCAACACAAAAGCGCGTTAATCCGAGAGGCTATTGATCAATTTATTGAAAACCAGTTTGTTGCGAAACGTAAAAAACATCATACGCTTCGAATGGCTGCCGGTCTTTGGGCGGATCGAGAAGATCTACCTGATTTCAGCAGATTAAGGAAAGAAGTCGACACAATAGAAAGGAATAATATGGCAATGGAAAGATGGTTAATAGATACAGATATTCTCGTCGATAATCTACGTGGTATTCCCCAAGCATTAGAGTTTTTGGAAATGTAATGGAAACGTCGGTTTGTTATATTTCTACGATAACAATTGCAGAGCTCTTATGGGGGTGTAAGAGAAGGAGAAGAACGACAAATTCTAGATCAGTTTATACAGGAATTTCAAATCGCTGTGTTAAATGAAAGATCTGCCCAACGAGGCGGTCTTTACCGTCGAGATTTTGGTAAAAGCCACGGTGTAGGATTGGCGGATGCCGACGAATAGCCGCCACAGCGGAGAATGTGGAAGCCAAATTAGCCACTCTGAATAAAAAGCATTATCCTATGCTTCAAAAAGTTTACGTGCCTTACCAAAAAGTCCCAGAAAAATCAGCAGCTAAAGCTAAAGTTTAGATTTGAATAACAAAAGTTTACTAGTTTTTAAAGCCGTTCAGGTTCAATTCTTTTTAATAAACTTCTTGCATAATTCATTTCCTTGCCCGTGCCCTTGCCCATGCCCTTGCCCAAAAAAAATCAAAAAAGAGCGGTTATCAAAGAGGCTGAAAGTAAAAGGACTTCTCAAAGAGGAAAACACCACATCTTTTCGTTAATCGGTGCAAGGGCAGGGGCATGGGCAAGGAAAATGAATTATCCAAGAAGTCTAATGAGCAGGACTTTCCACTTCCTGAACCTGAGGTATTGCAGACGAGGCCCTTGTGGTATAAGGGCATAACACACTGCAATCATTATTCCCACAAGCACCATAAAGTAAAGCGGCATAGGGCAACGCGGTTCGCTTAGATGCAACACACCCAATCAAAAAAGTCAGTCCGGCAATGAGGATATAGTAAAACAAGCCAAAAAAGCGCTCCTGCCGTCCCACTTGCGTATTTGTAAGCCACTAAAGACATTCCCTAGTGCATTAGGGATAATTAAACCGATTCCCAAAAATAATAATCCCAAGCAGGTTAAAATAATCGCTAAGCGGGGCAAAGTAGCCTCCTCAAATATTCCTCCAAAAGACTAAAATGAGAAGTCCGAAAACAGCTAATCCCATTAAATAACAACCGAAGAGGACGATTTTTTCGGCCGGCATCTCAGCAGAGTTCAAACGATGGGAAATGACAGAAGCCAGCAAACTTGCCAAGGTAAGCATAATGCCAAAAGTTCCGTATTGACTAGGTGTATAATGCAGCAAGTTAATAAAAAGAAAAGGAGCTTCAGCATAGTAGCTAAAAATAATCCCATTGCAGCCTGCCACAAGTAAGGCATAACCCCACACCTTCTTGTCGTGAATCAATTGGAAGGCCACTTGACAAAAAGATACGCTTTGGTTTTCCTCTCCTGAATGAGTTTCGGGAAGCTTTAAAAAGGAATAAATGAAGAGAGTACCTCCCATAGCTACTAGAAAAGCAAAATTGCCTCTCCATCCCAAAAGTTCGTCAATCCAACCTCCTATAAAGGGACCAATGGCCGGAGATAAGGCTAAAACTCCACCCACAATTGAAAAAATTTGGTTACGCCGCACCCCAGAATGCAAATCTCGAATCATGGTTTGCGTAACTACCGAACCGGCGCTTGCCCCCAAAGCTTGCACCACACGCCAGGCTAAAAGCGCATAAATATGTTGCGATTGGTAGCACCCCCAACTTCCCAAACCATAGATTATTAGGCCCCATAACATGGCAGAACGCCTTCCAAATTGATCCGCTATTAACCCCCATAGAAAAACTCCCGCAGCAAACCCCATAAAATAAATGCTCAGCGTAAATTCTGCCCAATCTGCCCCTACGCGAAAGACCTTAGCCAAATCTGGCAGAGAAGGGGTATAGATGGTTTCGCTAATTTGAGGGAAGCCCAGTAAGAGTACCATCAAGGGCAAAGAGAGGAAACGTTTAGATCTACAGATATTCATCTTAACCTAACCCAGTGTTTGTGTTATACTTGCTATTGTAATTTAATGAAAATATATTTACAATATAGGTAAGATTTAACTACTGTTAACAAAAAGTAAACAATATGATTTCTTCTCTGGAACGGATCAAAATCTTTGTCAACGTGATTGAAGCCAATTGCTATACCGCGGTTGCCCAGCAAATGAAACTTTCAAAGGCTGCCATCAGCAAGCAAATTTCTTCTCTCGAACAAGAATTGGGAGTGAAGCTGATCAACCGTACCACGCGTCGTTTAAAACTCACCGAAGGGGGATTGTTATATTACCCCCAATGCAAGCGCCTGCTAGAATTTGTCGGTGAAATGGATGCATTGGTCTCTAATATGCGCAAAGAACCAATTGGCACTCTGCGGTTATTTTGCGCACGTTATTTCGGCGAGCATCTGATCGTGCCCCATCTAGGAGAATTCATGGTAAACCTATCCCAAATTAAAGGTCAATTTGCACTTAGAAGAACGGGTCCCCAATTTAGCTAAAGAGGATGTTGATATAGTGATTGGCACATCGATACCTGGCCCCTCAGAAGCCATTCAACGTACTATTGGCAAAACCCGTTATATTTTTTGTGCTTCTCCTAGTTATTTGGAACGCTTTGGCACACCGCAAAAACCTGCAGATCTGATCCATCACCGTTACATTACCCATAGCATGCGCTTAAATGATCAAGTTTTAACCTTTGATGATTTTGAATTGAATTTGGACCCTTATTTGCGTATAAATGATACCGGAGCTATGCTAAAGTGTGCTTTAAATGGGTTAGGAATTGTCAAATTACATGATTACATGGTTAATGAAAGCTTAGCAGCTGGACGCTTGATTGAAGTATTGCAGCCCTTCAGTCAAGAGGTCTACTCGATTTATCTTTACTATATGGAAAACCGGTACTTAAATCCCAAAATTCGCTTCTTTATTGATTTTGTGTTGGAAAAATTAAAAATTTAGGATACTAAAAGGTCTACTTATGCTCAATCAACCCTCCTTTGAGGCGGTACAACAAGCCACCTTTGATGAAATTTTTAGGTGGCCTCTTTATGAAAGTTACTGTTTTTCCCGCCTGCCTGCCACTTTCAAAAGATTATTAACAGGGGAAAAGTTAGCAGGACTCCCAGATGACGTCTACGCAGATCCACATCGGCACTACGAGTGCCTGATCGTCATTCTAGTGGATGGCTTCGGCTGGCGTTTCTTAAAAGATTATTTAGAAGAACTCCCCTTCCTAAAGCGTTTTATGACGCAGGGGATTGTTTCTCAAATGACCTCTCAATTTCCCTCAACCACTGTAGCGCATTTGACCTGTTTGAATACAGGACTGCCTGTCGGACAAACCGGACTCTATGAATGGTATTACTATGAACCCCTCGTTGATGCCATCATTGCTCCCTTGCGTTTTACGTTAGCAGGCGATAACAACAGCTTTGCCTTGCAGCAGAGAGGAGCCGATCCACAAACTCTTTTTCCCTTCCCCACTTTTTATCAAGATTTAAAACGATCAAACATTTCCTCTACCATCTTTTATCACCGCTCTTATGCTTTTTCGCCCTATTCGCAAACCACAGGTCAAGGAGCCGCAATTATCCCCTATGCCTCTTATGCAGAGGCAGCATATAAACTTGCCGATCATCTTACGCATCATCCTAAAGGATATGTCTATCTTTATCTTGGCGATGTAGATAGCGTTAGCCACCAATACGGACCCGATTCTCCTGAAACGGAAACCACCATACGCGACCTTTTCCATTTATTGGAACTGCGGCTTGGAAACCATCCGGTCTTAAATCATCCCCATACAGCATTAGTATTGACTGCCGATCATGGTCAAACTTTTACATCTCCTGCGCAAACGCAATATTTAAATCTTCTTTGTCCCGAGCTTGCCGCTTGGATGCAAAAAGACTTTAGAGGACAGCCCCTCGCACCTGCTGGGTCAGCGCGAGACTATTTCCTTTACATTCAAGAACCACATTTAGAAGATGCTTTTCGATTACTCCAAGGGCGATTAAAAGAAAAAGCGCGGATTTATTATACCCAAACGTTAATCGATAAGGGGATTTTTGGGCCGCCTCCTCTAGCAAGCCGTTTCCTTGAGCGGGTAGGAAACTTGGTCGTTTTGCCAAATAAAGGAGAATCGGTCTTTTGGTTTGAACCAGGGAGGTTTGAACAAAAATTTTATGGCAACCATGGAGGTCTTTCAAGCGAGGAGATGGATACCATTTTTTTATTTCAAGAAGGAGGATAGTTTTAATGAACAGTAAAAAACAGTAAAAAAATCCTTGTTAAAATTCTTATATTAATATATTATAGATAAAAAACATCAACGGTTTCAATATTAAATTTTATGTTAAAAGGCATTTTTCTCGTCTTGGGGGCTTGTTTTATCTGGGGACTTATTTTTGTCGTCCCCAAACTCATGGCTGGATTTAGTTCTTTTGAAGTCGCTCTAGGGCGTTATTTTTTCTATGGCGTCATTTCCTTTGCCTTTATGTTATTTCGTGGATGGCGGAAATGGAGGCAATTTTCTTGGAATATCTGGCGCCTAGCAATTCTTTATGCTTTAATTGTCAATATTCTCTATTATTTTTCACTTGTAATGGCCTTGCGCTGTTCAAGTCCATCAGTAATTGCCCTCCTTCTTGGGTTAAGTCCGATAACTATTGCTTTTTATGGCAATTGGCGTCAAAAAGAATGTTCTTATCGGCAATTGATTATTCCCAGTTTGCTCATCGTTTCCGGCCTCGTTTGTGTCAATTGGGGGGCTTTTTCCACCCTATCTCCTTCCGGAACTTGGGAGTATATCTTCGGATTATGCTGTGGGTGCTTCTCTTTGGTTGCTTGGAATTGGTATGTGGTCTCCAATGCCCGTTTTCTTAAAGAACAATCAGGTTCTATCAGTTCTAGCGACTGGTGCACCCTTATTGGGGTTGCAACTTTTGCTTGGGTTCTTCTCATCGGAATGATCATTTTAATTTGCTCCGCTCCCGAGTATTTTGTTAAATACACGCTCTTTGATCAGCCTTTCTTCCAATTTCTTTTAGGAGGGATGATTCTTGGATTATTTTGTTCTTGGATTGGCTCTTATCTATGGAATATAGGCAGCCAAGCCCTACCTATTTCCTTGGCGGGTCAACTCACTATTTTTGAAACCATTTTTGGTTTATTTTTTGTTCATCTTGTCGAACAACACGTTCCTTCTTTAACAGAACTCGTTGGAATCCTAACGATTTTAGTCGGTGTAGGGTTCGAGTATGCGTGCATTTACCAAAAGCACTTCTTCTCAACAACTGCATACAGCTTCATAAGATTTTTAATTTTATAGTTAATAACAAGTTTGATTTTATAATAATAATATTTTTTGTATAATATAATTATATTAATATGTTTATTTATTATAAAAAGAGGTTATTATATGCAACCTGCTGATTTCCCACCTCTATCAGCTCCAATTGTAACTTCACCTAAGCCTCTTAGTCGGGAGGCAGCTAAAGAGCACATTGCAAATTACATCGGTCATGGGGTTAAGATGCTCACTGCACTGGAATCGCAATATATGAAAACAGAAAATAAAGTTAATACAATTTTTGAAGATGCTAAGAAAGAAATTGAAACAATTAAAACAAATCTAACTAAAAAATTTGCAGAAGGAAATGATAGCTTTAGCGAGCATGAAATTAAAGACCTCGAGAAAGCGTTAATTGAAGCTGAAAAACAAATGGTACGCATCATCCAAAAAAGTCAAATTAAAACTGCAACGGCTATCGGCACAGCTAAAGCAGATGCTTCGAGTAAAGGGGTCTCAGAAGAAGGAGTTAGAAGTAAAATCGAAACTTTGGCCAAGGGAGGCATAGGTGCTAAGTGGATTTCCTTTTTAGCTTTAGTATCCACCACGAATCGAGTTGCGGTTAAAGCTTTTGAGGAAGCCAAAACAGCCATGGAAGTTGCTAGCAAAAAAGATTTTGTGAAACTTCCAGTCAGTCAAGTAGAACAAGATAAATGGGCCGAATTCCAGGCAGATAAAAAAGCCGCACTTGAACGACGAGCAGGGGTCATTGGTTATAATGGCATCTATCGTATCCAAGTTGCTTTTGATGAAAAAACCATCCATAAACAATTGAAAGAATTTAGCTCGCAGAAATTAAGTGGCCAAGATCGCGAAGTTATTGAAAAAGAGTTTCAACTTCCTGCACGAGGTCGTGCGTATATAGTTCAAAGTACTCTTATTCCCCTTAATGCCGCATTTGATGAGAGATTCAAAGCAGGTCAGGTTTTTTTTAAAAATCTTTTTGGCTCACAAGGAATTTCTAGCACCAATCGCAGAGAACCCCACTTGGTCAATGGATATGTGACAAACCTAACTAATGAAGGAAGAACTATTTTCCGTGGTTTGCGGCATGCAATTGCGTCAGACAAATATGAAACAAACAAAGAAAAGCGCAAAGCTAATTCACAGAAAGCTGCAGAAGAGCTGGTAAAAGCAGCTCTTTTACTAGAGCTTACTGATCGAGGATTAACTTTGGAAGATGCTGTTAATCTAAAAGAAGAAAATAGAATCATATTAAACTTAAACTCTGTGAGTTTAGTGACACCTGATATCCCCCGTACAGTAGGATCCAAAGGTGCAGATGAACGCACCATGCTAAGAGATCAAGTGAAAGCAATGCGCCGCCTGGAAAAAGAAATCAGAGAAAGTGGGGTAATAGAACTAGATGGCAAAAAAATTCCGGTAAAACTCAATATCAATACTTTTAATTTTGGAGTTAATGCCGGGGCTGTCGGTAAATTTAAATTACATGGCATTAATATTAATTTAAAATTTCTTAGATTTGGTCTTTCTAAGCAATACAAATATAACCAAAAAGCATTACAGGAACTTAACACGGAATGCAATGCATTTCAAGGGATGCTTGAAGGGGAGAAAGACCGCAGTAGAGGAACGGAGAATGCAAGGGCGAGGAGGGAATTGCGTGCCTTTGATAACCTTGTGAACGATATTAACACACTTATGGCTGATGAACATGCTTATCTGAATGGGGATAACCAATACGAAATTGGAGCAAAAATTCTCAATTTGACCCATATTATGGATCAGAAACACAGAGAATTAAGTAAAAAACATGAAACTTCAGTAGTGGGATTCAAGGGAGCATTTAACTGTATGAGCGGTAAGGATCGTACTGGAGTGATGGATTGTGTTGCAAAAACATTTGCTGTGATGGCTGATTTAAACCTCGGGCAATTTCCTACCCACAAAGAATTAGAGGACGGAGAAAAAAGGGCCGAATTTACCCGTATTTTCATCCCCATGTTGTTAGAATCGGGCAGCCTTGAAGTGACTAAGACAAATACGGGTGCTATGGGATATAAAGTCAAAGAAGAAGCTCGTATATTTGGCATGGATTTGGATAAATTCCTTCAAGCTCAAGGATTATCGGTAACGACTGCAAGTTAGTCAGCAGTTACCTCAAATTGGACATGGACGAGCTGGACAGGTTGGACGAGTTGGACGAATTGGAAAGGTTGGACGAATTCCAAAAATGTCCAACTGTCCAACTGTCCAACTGTCCAATTAGTCCAATTACATCCAACTCGTCCAATTAAAAATCTTAATCAAAATTTAACGAATTCAATATTATTTATTCATTTTATCTTTATTCTATTTGTGCTATAATTATTCTTTTTAACGTTTACATTATAGTTGTAATTTTATAAAAAGGGTATTATATGAATCTTGTATTCCTTCCTCCTATAGCTCAAGCTGTCCCTCCTGCCAAACTAGAACCACTCAGTCGTAAGTCAGTTGAAGAGCGCATTGACAATCACTTGATGCATGGAGTTAAAATGCTCAAGATGTTTAAAAAGCAAAATGTAGACGCTTTATCAAAATTATTCCCAGAAGAAAATATTAAGAAATTAGAAGCTCAACAAGAAATTAGCACTATTTTTGGAAACGCAAAAAATGAAATCAAAACACTAAACGAAAAATTAAATAATCAATTTGCCAAGGGTAATGAGAATATAAGCAAACATGAGATAAAAAACCTTAAGAAAGAGTTACATCAAGCCGAAAAACAGATGGCGCGCATCATCCAAAAAAGTCAGATCAAGACAGCTGCTACTCTCGGTAAAGCTACAGTGGACGCTACTGATAAAGGAATCTCAACAGAACAAGTTAAAAGCAGAATCGAAACTTTGGCCCAGGGCGGCTTTAGTGCTCAAGTGATTTCCTTTTTTGCTCTGGTAAGTAAGACTAATCGAGTGGCAATCCAAGCTTTTAAAGATGCTAAAACTGCCATGGATGCATCAAGCAAAACACCTTTTACTGAAGGAAATAATGATAGTCAAGTAGAACAAGATAAGTTGGCCGAATTCAAAACGGGTGCCCTTAAACGACGCGCAGGGGTCATTGGTTATAATGGCATTTATCGTATTCAAATTGCTTTCGATGAAAAAACCATCCATAAACAACTAAAAGAATTTAGGTCACAGAATTTAGGTGCCCAAGATCGGGCAGTTATTGAAAAAGAGTTTGAAATTCCTACCGTGCAAGGTCCCACTAAAGTCCAAAGTAATCTAACTCCTCTGAATGGCGCATTTGACGCTAAGTTGGGTAATGCACAAATTCCCTCGACAGTTTTTACAAATATTCTTGGCTCCAAGGGAATTTCTAGTGCCAACCGCAAAGAACCCCATTTGATCAATGGATGGCTGACAAGTCTAAATAAAGATGGGAACGTTATCTTCCGTGGTTTACGTCACGCAATTTTGTCTGACAAATATGAAACAGATCCAAGGCTACGGAAAAACAATTCTGAAAAAGCTGCCGAAGAACTCATTAAAGCAACTATTTTATTGGAGCTCGCTGATCAAGGATTGACTTTGGAAGATGCTGCTAAACTAAAAGAAGAGGGCAAAAAGTATCGAGTTGAACTTAAATTCGGTGAGTTTAGTAACTCCTGACAGCCTACGCACCATTAGATCCAACGGAGCAAATGAACGCGACATGTTGAGAGATCAAGTGAAAGCCATGCGTCGTTTAGAAAAGAAAACCGAAATAGAACTAGATGGCAAAATCATTCCGGTTAAATTAAAACTCAACACCTTTAATTTTGGAGTCAATGCAGGGGCTGTAGGGAAATTTAAATTGCTGGGCATAAAACTCTCATCAAGATTTCTTAGAGTGGGTCTTTCGAAACAATATAAATACAATCAAAAGGCATTGAAAGAACTGCAAAGACAATTTTTGGCTTTTAAAACAGACGATGAAGAGGTGGGAAAAAAAACGAAATCGCTGATGGATGATATTAATAGACTCATGGAAGATAAACATGCCTATCTGGCTGGCGATAACCAATACGAGATCGGAGCTAAAATTCTTAATTTGACTCATTTGATAGATCAGGAATATAAAAAAGTAAATAAAAACCAAGCTAACGTTCCTTTACAGGGTTTCAAGGCAGCGTTTAACTGCATGAGCGGAAAGGACCGCACCGGATTGATGGATTGTGTCGCGAAAACTTTTGCCGTGATGGCAGATTTAAACGGAGCTTATCCTGACCACGATCAATTCAAAGGAAAAGAAGGTGAGGCCACAAGGAAACAATTTACCGCCATTTTCGTTCCTATGCTGTTAGAATCAGGCAGCCTTGAAGTAACTAGAACAAATACGGGCGCGATGGGATATAAAGTCAATGAAGAAGCGCGGTTATTCGGTATGGATTTGGATAAATTCCTGCAAGCTCAAGGATTAGCTGTCACGACTGCTAGTTAACCCAGGAATAGATTAAACTTCTTGCATAATTCACTTCCTTGCCCTTGCCCTTGCCCGATTAACGAAAAGATGTAGTGTTTTCCTCTTCGAGAAGTCCTTTTACTTTCAGCCTCTTTGATAACCGCTCTTTTTTGATTTTTTTTTGGGCAAGGGCATGGGCAAGGGCACGGGCAAGGAAGTGAATTATGCAAGAAGTTTAATCTATTCCTGTCCAAGATGATTTTAATTGCTTTTTCAAAATGCGAGCTTAAAATCTTTTAATTCGGTACAATGGGGATTATCCTATCGGATCGACTACCATGCATCATCTGTTCTTGCCAAAAAGTTTGTTGGCCTTTTTCTGGCATTTTCTAAGGAAGCAATGGAAAGGTCTGTTATTAATTCAAATTTTCAGCTTCGCCTGGTCGCTTGATCATTCTCTGTGGCCTTATGTGATCATGAAGCTAATTGACGGCATCACCAATTTTGCCGGCGACAAAGCCGACATGTGGTACGTTTTACGCATGCCCATCATCATGGGTATCTGTCTCTGGGTGACAGTTGAAATTTCTTTCCGTCTCTCTGGATTTTTAAGTGCCTCTGTCTTTCCCAAACTGGAAGCGGATATCCGCATGAGCATGTTCGACTATGTTTTGAACCATTCCCACCTCTATTTCAGCAATCAAATGGCCGGAACGATTGCAAATAAAATCTCCGATATGCCTCAAAGCATGACGCGCATCCTACTCCAGATCATGCAACTTTTTTTGCCCGTTGCTTTATCTTTAATCATCTCAACTACCCTTTTTTTTTACATTAGTCCTCTTTTTGCCCTTATCCTTTGCACTTGGGTGATTATTCATATGGGAATTTGCTTGTCTTTCTCTAAAAAATGCGACGAGTACTCAAATATTCATGCCGAATCGCGCAGCATTCTATCAGGAAAAATTGTCGATTGCTTAGCTAATAGTGCCAATGTCCGCCTCTTCGCCCGTAATCGTTTTGAAAATCGCTATTTGTCACTATTTCAAAGAGATGAGCTGCAAAAGCACCGCCAATCTCTCATTTACATTGAGAAAATGAAAATCGCTTTAGGAATCGCCAGTTTTCTGGGCGCCGGTGTTGCGTTGAACTGGTACATGCTTTACAGCTGGCAGCAAGGGCATTTAACTACGGGAGAGGTCATTTTTATTTTCAATACTACTTGGAATATTACCATGATGGCTTGGCTGGCCGGCCTGGAATTACCCCAATTATTCAAAGAAATCGGGGTTTGCCGGCAAGCCCTGACCATTATTCAAGACCCTCCTGACATTACAGATGCTCCCCATGCAAAACCCCTTAAAGTCTCACGTGGCGAAATTATATTTGACAAAGTCACATTTAGTTATCTGGAATATCACAACTTATTTCAAGATAAGACCATCACTTTGCAAGCCGGCGAAAAAGTAGGTCTTGTGGGCTTTTCAGGTTCGGGAAAAACAACATTTGCTAATCTCATTTTACGTTATTACGATATTCAAAATGGACGTATCCTCATCGACGGGCAAGATATCGCTACAGTTACTCAAGACTCTCTTAGAGAACAAATCTCCATGATCCCCCAAGATCCAACATTATTTCACCGCAGCCTAATGGAAAATATTCGGTATGGACGAATCGACGCCACCGATGATGAGGTTATTGAAGCTTCTAAAAAAGCCCATTGCCATGAATTTGTTCTTAAAATGCCCGAAAAATACCATTCTTTGGTTGGTGAAAGAGGAGTAAAACTCTCAGGAGGCCAGCGTCAACGCATTGCCATCGCTCGTGCGATACTCAAGAATGCACCTATTCTCATTTTGGATGAAGCAACCTCAGCACTAGATTCCGTAACCGAAAGGGAAATCCAGGAGGGTTTGGACTTACTCATGCAGCATCACACAACCCTGGTCATTGCACATCGTTTGTCAACCCTTTCTGGTATGGATCGGATCTTAGTTTTCAAAGAGGGCAAAGTTGTCGAAGATGGAACGCACGAAGAACTTCTAAGAGCCAAAGATCACTATGCCCGCCTGTGGGACATGCAAGCCGGAGGCTTTCTACCCGATGATGTGGAAGATCTTGCATGATCTTTTCAATCCTGTTATGGTGAAAAGACGTGAAATAAAAGGTGGGTATGGCTGAGCTAATATTAAAAACAAAAGCCCCCAATTCTAGACTTCCGTCAGCTCCGGATCATAAAGTCTCATTGTCGGATTTTAAGGGCCAGTCTGTCATCCTTGCTTTTTATCCTGCAGATTGGAGTCCCGTTTGCAGCGACCAATTGAGTCTGTATAATGAATTGATCTCCGATTTTTACAATCATCACGCGCAACTATTGGGCATATCAGTGGATGGAATCTGGTGTCATCAAGCCTTTGCAAAACAACATCACCTTCAATTTCCTCTGTTAGCAGATTTTGAACCAAAAGGGAAAGTTGCGAAAGATTACGGTGTTTACAGTGAAGCCCAGGGAACCTCAGAACGCGCCTTATTTGTTATTGATAAGGAGGGGATGATCCATTGGAAATACATTTCCCCAAGAAAAATTAATCCCGGCGCAGACGGGATTTAAAATGCTTTAGAGACTTTAAAATGCCCCACTTGATTGTTCCCATTAATGAAAAAGATCATATTCTAGGCCAAATAAATGCTCCTGTCACTTTTGTAGAATATGGCGACTATCAATGTCCTTTATGCCGTCTTTCCCATCCTATTATTAAACAGCTAAGAAAAGAGCTCGGAGAAAAATTGTGCTTTGTTTTCCGGCATTTTCCTCTAAAGCAATCGCATCCTGACGCTTTTCCCTTAGCCCAAGCCTCTGAAGCTGCAGCCAGGCAAAATAAATTTTGGGAAATGCATGAAGCTCTATTTGAGAAACAACGGCAAGCGGATGAAGCCTCTCTCTCGTAGAGTTAGCCGGAAAAACTTCAATTAAATAGTGAGAAATTTAAACTGACCTTAATTCCCCAAGCACAACCCAGAAAATAGAAGATGACTTTAAAATGGGTGTGCGGAGCGGAGTCAATGGAACCCCCTGCTACTACATCAATAATGAACGTTACGATGGGGATCCGTTCCTATAGCTGCCTCCTACAAGCTTTGAAGAACAAAATCTAAAACAAAATTTTACAAACTGCATAATCCAACTGATCCCCACAAAGAAGGCTGTTGATCTATTTGATAGTCTTGGGAAACAACGGAAAAATTGGGGCTCCTGCCGCGCGGTTGATGCGATAGGTAAATCCCAAACGGTCAAATTGTTTGGGATCATAACCATTTAAGCATAACGCAGGAATGAAAATTCTCAGATCGTATCCCTCCTTCCTCAATTGAACTTGAGTTTGAAGAAGCTGAGGATCACATAAGGGATGGCTATCCTCTGTACGAAAATGTGTTTTTTCTCCTTTAGCTACTCCATCGATAGCCTGAGGCAAAAAAAAGAAGTGATGGCAAAAGCGGGTATTGAAACCGGTCGATTTAAGGTCCGCATATCAAAGAATAACTCGACACTATCCCCTTGTTCCAAATCTGGATAACAGGGACGCAGGGCCAGGTTGATTAACCCGAATGTGCAGAGCGATCCCCTCTTCATTCCAACCCATAGCCACTTTGGCAAAAATTTCTTCCCGAGTTAAACGATCAGTGGAGGGAAGAGCATTTCTGGTTAACGAAGGAAATTGCTCCTTTGGGGGTAAATAGCGGCAATCGCAAGACAAAGCAAAAAAATTAACGGGATTTAGGGAGAAAGCTCCACTCTCAAACATAAAAACCCATTTTAACTTTGTGAACCTCTTGTTGCCTATTCCATCGTTTCACTTTGATCGCTCTGATAAATTCTGAAGGAGTCTTCAGATATGCCAACGATAGAGCATTCTTTTCCTTAAGCTTTTGCAGGACCTGGCGCATGAAATGACGCTGCGCTTCATCTGATAGCAAACCCTGTACTTCCTTAATTTGCTGAGCAATAACTGCAGGTTCCTGAATTCCCTCCCCTTTGCTTCTCACTTGAAAGAAACCGATATCCCCGTTAGCAGGTGTTTTCAATTCCGACCAAGTCCCCGAATTTAAACCAAAACTTCACCCGCATCAAGGGACTCCTCTTGACTTTGGCGGTTGAAAGCTATGGTTCTTTTTTCAATTTTCCATTGATC
>CAWCVY010000073.1:0-24901 GCA_963799115.1 uncultured Chlamydiae bacterium
GTAGTACCCCACCATCCGGAGCGATTTAAAGAGGTAGCTCATCTACTGGAAAGAGAACGGCTGCATGGGATTAGTTTTACAGACATCAATCGACGATAGGGTAAGGAGCGAGTTATTTTAATGGATGCCATGGGTTTGTTAAGAAGGTGTTACCAGCTGTCTGATTCGGCTATAGTAGGGGAAGTTTTACAGAGAGAGTTGGAGGGCATGATATTTTGGAACCTTGTTGGTATGGCAAACCCGTTTTATTTCGTCCTCATATCCGGATCCAATTGGAATGGTGGATTTAATAAGCAATATGAAGCAGGTTTGCAGGTGATCAGCAACGTTGCCCATGGTATGCAGAGATGGCTTGAAAAATCCCCAGGAACCCCAGGAAATTGGGAAAGGGGATATCGTCGGTTAAAGCCTTAAAGGTTCCACAAAGCAAACCTTCCAGGCCCTTGATCCTCTATTAAGCTGATATACTCCTAGTACACTAGAGAGCACATTTTGAAAAATGTATGAAAATGTTTCTGATAAATAGCTCTCTTGCTATGCTCAATGTTTAGTTCACAAATACGCCTGTAGTTGACGCGGGGTGGAGCAGGGTTAGCTCGTCGGGCTCGTAACCCAAAGGTCGGAGGAACGAATCCTTCCCCCGCTATTTTCTTTTGGCGTTATAGCTCAGTTGGTAGAGCAACGGAATCATAATCCGTGTGTCGTCGGTTCAAGTCCGGCTGCCGCTAGTGGCTATTTCGTTCCAAGTTATCTTTTGAAGCCTTTCCTATTTATCCACTCATATATTCGATTCGTCTTATCTATTTGTTTTGGTGCATCAGTGGTGCTGTAAATCTAGACTTTTTTAACTTTATGACATTCTATTTTATCACCATAATACCTTTTTAAATCAACCGATCAACTGCAGAGTGAAAAAGTTCTTTAGACCACCCTTCGATGTAGACAGAATCACTGATAAACGGAGCGACGTCACGTTTTGCAAGTTCAAGATCAAGAACTTCAATCTTATTGTGAATCAGATCTTTAACCTCTTTTAGGGTTAATCTATCTTTGAAATTACGTTGCCCGATTTGCTCAATTCGAGCCTGAAGATGTTCAAGATTGATAGGAATGCTTTTTCCAATAAACCAAAGGAAGTCATACCAATCACGTCCTTTTACTCGTTGCTGCCATTGCCTGTAAAGAAGCGCACTAATTTTTCCGGCAAACATGTCTGGCATCCGGTAGGAACGAATAGAAAATGGAATAGGAAGGAAAAGTGGAATCACTTCCGTTTGAAATAAAGGAGGAGGATCGGTATCGATCTCGAATTTTATTTTTATCTTTTCATCGGGATGAAACTGTTTAGCATAATGTTTTGGCATTCCTACTTTCAGCAAGTGTTCAAGCGTATTTCCTTTTAAAAATGCCGATTGAACAGCTGTCATCACATTTTTTTGCTGGACTTCAACTTCAAGTGTAAATCCGAATGCCTCAAGTTCGAGACGTATTCCATTTTCATAGCTTGTAAGTTGGAATGCAGGATCGGGGCAGATCAATGAAAAGTCAAGATCTTCGCTAAAGCGATTGAGGCCATGCAAAATTCGAAGAGCTGTACCACCGTAAAAAGCAGCATGTTCAAAAAATTTATGGCGCCAAAGTCCAAAAAGTGCAAGTTCTTGAATAATCTCCTTTAACGCATTGCGATAGTCCGCACTAGTCGTGCATTTGTATCGTTGAAGCATGTGGTCGATAGCATCATGCATGATTTTATAATTCCTCAATAAATTTTACTACACGATTGACTCGAATGTTTAAATAATGATTGGCGATTTCATTTAATTTGGTCAACGAAAGCCCCCTTAATGATGTATCATCAATCCGCAAATCATCTTGAAAGTATTGTGCAAGCTCTATTTTATCCGATAGACCGCGTGAACAATAAACGCAATCTAGAAGAGCCTTTTCCGGTGTGGCTATGAATACAGAGTGATAATCATCTAATTGTTTGATTGTTACGCCTATAGCATATTTTTCTGTAGGCAAATGTCGATAGGAAAAGAATCCGATAGGGGTATTGAATTTTCTACTTTTGCCGGTGGAGGCTGAAGTTAGTTGTTCGACACGCTCTGGGATCATTCCATAATAGGATAGGGCATACTCAAAACTGATATAAGAAGGTCCGTAAATTTGGTTGGCCAAGGCTTCTTTACATATCAACCCCTTTCGATAATCTGCTCCAAAAATGTACAGCCCCTTTTTGATTCGTATAATCTTTTCGCTTCGTATTAAACGTGTGATGACATCACGCTTGTTGACATACTCTCCAAGATTATCCATCAATAATTGATAATCAAACTCCTCAACGGGAATGATTTTTCTTAATTCTCTGAATCCCATATGTAGAACTCCTAGTATGTCTTGTATTGTAAGACATACTGGATATTAGTGTGTATAAAATTCTATTGCTATGTCCGGTTTCAGCAAACAACGCGTTCTCTATTCATTTTCACTCCAAAAAAAAACCACGAAGACGGACTCCGTGGCTGTCGCATGGGCTTGCCATGCGGGATGCAATGTCTATAGCGGAATCTTGATATTTTCAGTAAAAAATCGAATCTTGATGCAAATTTGGTGCAGTTAAGTATAATAAGCCTTCACATTCGCTGATAAATGCGGATAATAATCAGGAGTTCATATGTCAAAATCAATGAGAAAGTTCATATTTTTATGTATATTTATCGGATTCACGACATTTAGTTTATCCGCTATTGTGGTTGAAGCTCCATCCTTAGAAATAATAGAGAAGGAATTAAGAAATTTAGATGAAAATTCATTAGTTGTTCTAGATGTTGATTATACGCTTATAGTACCTAATGACCGCGTTTTGCTACCTTGTGGAGAAGAATATTTTCAAAATATTCTGAAAAAACTCCGAGAAATGGGTGAGGAGGGGGAAATACTTGGCAGTAAAATTGCGTTGCAAAGTCAAGTCTCTCTTATAGATGAAAGAATTCATCATATGCTGGAGTTTTTGAAACAGAAAAATATTAAAGTAATTGCGTTAACAGCAATGATAACAGGAAAATATGGCCAAATCCCCAACGTAGAAGAGTGGAGGGTAAATCAGCTGCGTTCGTTAGGTATTGATTTTGCTTGGGCATTTCCCCAGGTAGATTCAGTTGTACTTGAGGAGATTGAAAGAGGTGAGGGGAAAAAGACTTTGCCTGTTTTTAAACTAGGCGTTTTAGCATCCGCAAAATATCCAAAAGGTCAGGTATTAGTTGCATTTCTTAGACAAATGCAATGGAAACCATCTAAAATTTATTTTGTGGATGATAGAATGGAATTCATCCATTCTGTCGAAATGGAATTAGATAAAGAAAATATACCCCATGTATCTTTTCATTATACAGCTGTTACGGATAGGCCAGGCCAACTAGATGAACAATTAGCAGATTTCCAACTTAACTATCTCATCAAAAATGGGGCATGGTTGGATGACAAAGAAGCCTTAAAATTTATTAAGGAAAATAATGATAAATCTGAATTTCCATCCTAAAGGACTCAATGGTAACAGAACGAGGCATTTGCCCTATGCGCATTAATCTAAGGACTAACGCAGAGACGGGGAGACGCAAAGATAATCGATATAATTCCCTCTGCGTCTCCCCGCTCTGCGTTCTTAGCTTAACGCGAATGGGCATTTGCCCCAAGTAATAATCAGAATATAGCAGCCTCTTATTCAGGCTCAGTTTCCCTTACCCGTCCCTTCATTTTCCTCGTTTTCCTCTCTTTCCTCTTTATCTTCTTGTTCTATTCTACGCTTCTTGATTACCACATTAGTTTTTTCATCATCATCATCATTTAGTTCTCTTTCTTCTCTTTCCTCCGGTTCAATTGTTTCTGATGACTTGTATTTTTGAGAAGAAGGTGGGGTTTGATAAGTTTCAGTTGTCGAGTATTCAGAAAAGTCTGAGTCTGATTCTGATCTCTTGCGCTTAGAGGGCTTGCGCTTTCCGCAGCCAGGAGAATTAGATGGGGTAATTTTCTTTTTCTACTTTTTCTATTGAAGCAACCAGCACAGTTGTATTATCACTGCTCTTACAATCATCTAGGGCGTGATGTGCAATTTTGTGCGCCAGGTTTTACTTAAGGGCTATCCCAACAAGGTATAAGAATCTTTTTTAAAAGATTGTTATAATTAATCACATCGCCAACCCCATCCGAATAGATGAAAATTCTGTCACCAGGATATAATTGGTTTATGGTTACAGTTGGGTTTTGGCTAATCATTGCGCCATACTGTTTGTCTCCAATAGCCCGGCTGACATTTAAGCCTGTTTCAGGAGGAGCTCTTAAATGTTTAGGGTGGGGATTATTTGGATATTCAAGCATGATTCTCTCCGCGACTTTTGGACTTGTTCCCCGATAATAATCAGCTGCACGCCTAGCTTCTCTAGGATTAGCCCAATTTCTTACCAAAGATAGAGGAATAAGATAAAATTGCTCCTCAACTTTTCGGCAAATAAAGAGCTTCAGAATCCCCCAAAGTTGCTGTATAGATGATCCCTTTTTTTGATCGATATAACAAATCACCACTGTGGAGCCAAAACACTTTGCATCATTACTTTTCTCATGAATTGACTTGAAAAGAGTTTGGAAAGCCAGCTTAACATTTCCTTTCGCATTTTCAAGTTCCTCTACAAACATCTTCTTGCATTCTTCAGCCACAAATCGGCCCAGACTACCTTTATCCGTGTGGCCATCACAAACTCCTAAAAGCCATTTTCCCTTTTCTATTTCCTTATAAAAATAGGTATCCTCCATATATGGTCTTCTGCCCTGCAAAGCACATGATTGTATTTCCATACTCATGGGAAAGCCAGCATAAAGGCTAACACTTAAATTGAGAGGTCTGAGTTCTTCTGTTAATTGATGCTCCTCAATGGCTTTTAGAGCACATTTTTGCATTTTTTTTATACCGGGAGGCAAGTCTTTCGGTGTGGGGAATTCAGTATTGATTTCTGTCTCTAAAATTCGCAATGACGCCTGATGCTTGCATAAAAGCCTGCTCCTTAATATAAATTGATCAATTCTGAACCTTGCTAAGTAATCGAAAAGGTTCAGGTTGGGGAATATTAAGAATTTCACTTTAACGTTGCAACTTAATAATTGCTATCCCATTCGCGGTATTCGCTGTAGAAGTCGAGTTAATCAACTTGAGATTCCCACTACTATCTGCATTAAAACGACTGATCTTTGTTCCTTCTCCTAGTTCTAGAACTGCTACTATTCCTTCCTCTGCATCAATATCAGTGGGCTCTCCTTGAGTTTTTACTGCTATGAGTTTATCTAAGACCAGGTTATCCTCAGAAACTTGGTATCGAGAAATGCTTTTGCTAGGCGTATTGCTACAAAATAGCCAAGGACCCATAAGAGTTAACCAACAGGGAGCATTCTGAGTTTCAGAGGAGAGCACTTTTATCAACTTTCCATATTTAACTAGACCAACTTTATCGCTATGGGCAATGGTGACATAGGCTGCATCGCCTCGAGCCACTAATCCGACAGGGGTCTTATTGCCAGGAGGTGGCGGAAGCTGTACGGGACTAATTTTGTCGGTGACCACTCCCTCGAGCAATTCAACTAATTCTATCATATTGCTTCTCTCACTTATGATGAGCTGCTTAGATAGAACCCCTACTTGCGCTGCAGAGCCATCTGCAACTAAGAGGCGAGATGATCCATCAGGCTGTTCCATTACAGAATCCCCATTCAACTTGTGCGACTCTATAGTGGTAGTTCCAAGGACATATAAGTGGTTATGACCAAAAGCCAAGCTTACCGGTTTTGAAATTGTGGGTAAAACTTGAATTAGCTTAAAAGAATTTTCCTGCTGCTTGAACAAGGAAACCGATTGCGAACCATAGTTGATGACTGCAATAACGTGATTATTTTTAGCTATCCCACCTCCTACAATGTGGGGAGGAACACCCCCTTTTCCTTCTGTAGCTATTGACTGCAAGAGTTTGCCTTCGGCATCATAAATAAGAAGTTCATTGGAATTAGCATTATTTGAAGCTGTGGCTATTGCATAAGGACTAACCTCTGCTTGAATAGTGTTAAATCCTAAGGCGAGCACCATGAGGCTGAAAACATGAAATAAGTTTTTCATTTTATCTCCTTTTAATAGAATAAATATAAAATATTTGAAAAAAAAGCAAGTCTATTGAATATAGAAACAGTAACAACCAAAGAAAAGCAAACCATGCCAAAACATTGCACCTCTTGCTCGAGAGAATCAAAGCCCTATGATAGTCTCTCTAAAGAAGGCTTTTTCACTTGCCCTATGCATCCCGAAATCCAACAAAGCCAATCGGGACTTTGTCCTAAGTGCGGCATGAGCTTAGAGAGAATTTCAGGTCAAAAAAACATTTACACTTGTCCAATGCATCCTGAGATCCAACAGGATCATCCCGGATTATGCCCTCTCTGTGGAATGAACCTGGAGCCAAGGGAAGTCGCCGCGGAGGTGGATGACTCAGAATATCAAGACATGTATCGCCGCTTTTGGATTGCTGCAATTTTAACTGTTCCTGTGGTTCTATTAGCCACGGCCAAGATGCTGCCTTTTCTAAGTATTAATAAGATCCTATCAGGACAACTCTCGCATTGGCTGCAGTTCATTTTATGTACGCCGATAGTTCTTTGGGCTGGACGTCCCTTTTTTGAAAGAGCCTATTACTCTATGGTTAATCGATCGCTTAATATGTTTACACTTATTGCATTAGGTATAGGAGCGGCCTATTTCTATAGTGCTGTAGCCGTTGTGTTTCCGCAACTTTTTCCCGCTTCTTTTAAAGAAAAAGGGGAGTTGTTCGTTTATTTTGAGGCAGCTTCAGTGATAACTACGCTTGTTTTACTAGGACAGGTCTTAGAGCTAAAAGCTAAGAGCCGAACAAGTCAGGCAATTAGAGCCTTGCTGGGACAATCTGCCAAAATAGCTCATCTCGAGGAAAACGGAAAGGAGGAGGATATCCCTATAGATCGAGTGAAAGTGGGCGATTTTCTACGCGTAAAACCTGGGGAAAAGATACCCGTAGATGGAGAGGTGATAGAAGGGTTAAGTTATGTGGATGAGTCCATGATAACCGGTGAGCCTATTCCTGTGGAGAAACAACCCCATGATAATGTGACAGGAAGCACCCTCAATCAAACGGGGAGTTTCCTCATGCAAGCCAAGCGAGTAGGAAGTGAAACGATGCTTGCTCGAATCGTGCAAATGGTTTCAGATGCCCAGCGAAGTAAAGCGCCTATTCAGAAGTTGGCTGATATTATTGCGAGCTATTTTGTGCCCGTGGTGCTTATTGTGGCACTTGCAACCTTTATCGGATGGGCTTTTTTGGGGCCTGAACCTCGTTTAGTTTATGCCTTAGTCAATGCAGTGGCAGTGTTGATCATTGCCTGTCCCTGTGCCTTGGGACTTGCGACGCCCATGTCCATTATGGTGGGGGTGGGAAAAGGTGCTCAGATGGGGGTTCTCATCAAAAATGCAGAAGATCTGGAAATATTGGAAAAGGTAAATACAGTAGTTTTAGACAAGACAGGAACGATAACGGAAGGCAAACCGGAGATTATTCAAATAATTCCTGGGCCTGATTTTCAAGGCAAGGAAGATGAACTCTTAAAATTTGCAGCCGCAGTGGAAAAAAATAGCGAGCATCCTTTGGCTATAGCCATTGTCAAAAAAGCAGAAGCAAGAAAAATAGGCGTTCCAAAAGTTGAAGCATTTAATTCTATTACAGGCGAAGGAGTTTCCGGAAGCGTAGAGGGAAAAAATGTTATCGTTGGCAAATTCAATTTTTTGGAATTTAATAAGGTAAAGGGGCTTGATTTTTTACAAAACAAAGTAAAAGAGATACAAGCACAAGCTCAAACCGCCATCTTCGTGGCTGTTGAGGGGCATGCGGCAGGTATATTTGTCGTGGCCGATCCCATTAAACCGTCAACGCCTAAAGCGATTGAAGAATTGCATAACTTGGGCTTAAAGGTCATTATGCTGACGGGGGACAATGAATATACAGCGCAAGCCGTGGCCAAAAAGCTAGGAATCGATGAAGTCTATGCGAGTATCAAACCTGAAGATAAAAATCGTATTGTGCGGCAACTTAAAAACAGAAAACAAGTTGTGGCTATGGCTGGAGATGGAATCAATGATGCGCCTGCTTTAGCTGCTGCGGATGTTGGTATTGCCATGGGTACAGGAACAGATGTGGCGATGGAAAGTGCCGGAGTGACCCTTGTCAAAGGGGATTTAACGGGCATTATAAGAGCCATAACTTTGAGCCGGGCCACCATGCGAAATATTCGGCAGAATCTTTTCTTTGCCTTTATTTATAATTTATTAGGCGTTCCTATAGCAGCTGGGATTCTCTACCCCTTTATAGGTTTGTTGCTTAACCCCATGATAGCCAGTGCGGCTATGGCCTTTAGTTCCGTTTCTGTGATTATGAATGCTTTGAGGCTTAATAAAATTAAATCCTCTAAATGAGGTCGGCGTTAAATTTTGTCCTTGACCGTTACTTTATTTGGAAGAGAACATTTTTTTGAATTGTTCTTCATATTCAAGCATCTTAACCGCAAATTAGACCTCTTGCATAACCTCTTTTTCGTGCCCGCGTGCGCATCCTATTACCCATAAGTCCTTCTTGCAGCCTGTAGGGCTGCTATATATTTTTTGATCCTACCCAGGGCGATGCCCCATACGCGTTAAGCTAAGGATAACGCAGAGTTGCCCTATCCCTGGTGGAACCCCGTTCAGGAAGTAACTTTACTCGTAAAAATATATCCACCACAGAGATCACAGAGCTCACAGAGAGAGGTTTATGTTCTTATACGACGTAGATCTTCCTCTGTGAGCTCTGTGGTCTCTGTGGTTAATAATCTTTAAATAACACCCATCGATAACGTCCCAATTTAGGGAAGTTACTTGGGAGACGGGGAGTCGGGGAGACGCAGAGATAATCAACAATTATTAGAACGGGTACTTGAAGTTGCCATTGAAGTACACCCTACTTTAGGTGGTCAAGGATTATTAGAAAGCCTATATGAAGATGCTCTCTGTTATAGATAGTGGCTCTATAATTCCCTCTGCGACTCCCCGACTCCCCATCTCTGCGTTATCCTTAGCTTAATGCGTATGGGGGCGATGCCCTGGGCTATTGCAATTGTTTTGTATCAAGACATGGGTAACAAGTTCTATCAATACATAGGTAACACTTTGTAAACTGCATTTTTTAATCAACATAGGAGATTAAAAGATGCCTTGGCAAACAAAGGATACCATATCTATGAGAGATGAATTTATAAATAAAGCTATGTCTAGTGAATTTACAATAAGTAAATTGTGCTCAGAATATAAGATCAGCAGGAAAACTGGATACAAGTGGATAGAAAGATTTAAAGAAGATGGGGTAGATGGATTACTTAATCATTCACGACGTCCTCAGTCTTCAGTCAATCGTACTTCTTGCGAGATCATCGATATAATTCTCAATACCCGAAATCGTTTTCCTGCTTGGGGAGCAAGAAAGCTTAGACAATATCTCATTAATAAAGGGCATGATAACCTTCCTTCTGAAATAACGTTTAATCGAGTTTTAAAGAAACATGGAAAGATCGATCCTATAGAATCAGAAAAAAGACAACATTTTATTCGATTCGAAAAAGAAAATCCGAACGAATTATGGCAAATGGACTTCAAAGGCTATTTTAAGATGGGTTCCAAAAGATGTCATCCTTTAACAGTATTAGATGATCATTCTAGATTTTCTATTGTTTTGAAAGCATGCGAGGGTGAAACATTTCTAGAGGTGCATAATGGCTTGGAAAATGCATTTCGAGAATATGGTTTACCTGATGGGATGACAATGGATAATGGTTCTCCTTGGAAAGGTAGTCCTCCATGGACATTATCACGGTTAACAGTGTGGTTAATGCGCTTAGGAATAAAGGTAAGCCATTCATCGGTAAGGCATCCGCAAACACAAGGAAAAGACGAGCGATTCCATCGAAGCCTTAAAGAAGAGGTTTTAAGGTATCATCAATTTATAAATTTAAGAGAAACTCAAAAAATACTTGATGAATGGAGAAAGATATATAATTTTGAGAGGCCTCATGAAGGCATAGGTCTTCTTTGTCCAATTCAACGTTATAAATCTAGCCTTCGACCTTATCCTGAAAAACTGCCTGAAATTGAATATAAGCCTGATGATATAGTGAGGAAGGTACAAGCATGTGGTTGTATTAATTTTCATGACATAAGATATTTTGTAGGGGAACATTTGAAAGGAGAACATGTGGCAATAAGACCAACTTCTGTAGAAGGAGTTTATGAAATATATTTTGTAAATACCAGGGTTGCCAGAATAAGCTTAAAGTGAGTGAGGACTTTTGCATCTGTTGCGATTCTTGCCTTGTAAATAGCTTTCTGGGCTAGCTAAACTGGCAAGAATTGCTTCAGAGGCTTAAGTCCGGGCCATAAATGTTAACAAAATACCATTAAGGCTATAAAAAACGTTATTTATCCCCTCAAGGAAAAATGCGAGATTGTGATCAAAAAGAAAGTTAGAGAAAATAACAACGGTTTTTAATAAAATGTGTTACCTATGTGCTGATAGAAGTTGTTACCTATGTCATGAAACTAAACAAGTGTAACAGCCCAGGGCGATGCCCTGGGTTAGGTTTAGAATGAAATAGCAGCCTGTAGGGCTGCAAGAAATGTGGGACGATTTGTGGGTAATAGGATGCGCGTGCGTGCCCGACGCACAAGGGCACGGGCACGAAAAGTAGGTTATGCAAGAAGTCTATTGAAATAAATCACCTTCATCAAAATCTTCGACAACAAAGATCTCTTCCGAATCAGGTAACACATGGGCGTTTTAATAGTTTCAACTCTTTTCTTAACATAGCAATTTCTCTTTGTGCCGCATGTTCTTTGCTTTTCAATTGTGAGTTTTGATCTTTCAATTTGTCAATGGCCTTTTTAGCTTCTTTATCTCTTTTAATAGATTCAATGGTTATTAATCCAAGATTTCTAATTACAGAGAGGGTATTTAGGAATTCCCAAAAGTAAATGCATAGGCACTGACTCCTTTTGGAATTTTTAGGGATAATTGATGGCGACCATATGTCGTTTTTAGGATATCGTACTTGCGATCACCATCCATAGTAAATTCTGCAGTAGGTTTGTCATCAAGATAGACCCGAATGGGCACTTTGCTACTGCCTGACATCACTAAATAGACCTCCTGGGCTAGGAAATTATAGTCTAAGAAACTATCATCTCCTTCTGATGTAATGCGTTGATCTTCTGCTTTCCACAGGCCTCTTAAACCTACCTGATCGTGAGCAAGAGGTTTGTGGTAATCATACCGGGCCACTTGATTCACTTTAAGGTTGATTCCGGGAGTATAGCTGTCACCCCGTAACGCGCCAAGATAGGTCTCAGGGGATATAGGAAGGAACCTTTGCTTTGGTTCTGCCATCTTCAAAGCGGGCAGTCCTAACAGTTCCCTGATGGCATTTTCCGTTTCGACATATCCCCCTTCGCCAAAATGGACCATGGCCAAATTGCCCTGTTTATCGATTAAATAATGTGCAGGCCAATAATTGTTGTGATAAGCTTGCCAGGTTTTATAGTCGTTGTCTTGGGCAACTGGATAGTGTACTCCCAATCGAACGACGGCTTCGGCAACATTCTTCGGATTCTTTTCAAATTCAAATTCAGGAGTATGAACTCCTATCACTACTAGTCCAAGGTCTTTGTAGTCTTCGTACCACTTTTTAATATAGGGCAACGTGCGCAGACAATTGATACAGCTGTAAGTCCAAAAATCGATAAGGACAACCTTTCCCCGTAAATCCATCAAAGACAAAGGGGGAGAATTGATCCAATTGACAATCCCCGTTAATTCAGGGGCTTTGCTTCCTATGCGAGGACCTTCGTCGCCATTTTCTGCGCGCAGTTTTTCCAATTCCTGTTTAACCAAGGGGGTATCTTCGATGAGTAAAGGGGGAAAAAAGCGGGTAATTTGCTGTTGTAGAAGCATATCCCAATTCAAAGCTATAGCTACAGCAGTGAGAATCATGAGGCAGCCAAAAATTTGCCGGATTCTTTCTGCATGGGCAGAAAGAAATTTTGATGATTGAATCACTTTTCCCCCGCCATAAGCAATCAAAAACATAGGGATTCCTGCTCCAATGCTATAGGCTAATGTAATGAGTACTGTGTTAAAATTGATTGACTGTGTGGCGACTAGAGTAGTGATGGCAGCTAAGATAGGGCCTGCACAAGGGGTCCAAAGTAGGCCTAATGCGGCTCCAAAAACCAATCCTCCTCCAAACCCATTGCTGGCGTGGCCTCCTTGAATGCTTTGGCCAAGGTTGGCCATAGGAGAAGTCGCCTTGGCAAACCAATCGGATAAGCGAGGAAAAATCATCACCAACCCAAATAAAGCAACCAAGATAATGGCGGCATACCGCAGAGCATTAGCAGAGAGGCCTGTTGCATGTACAATGGCCGTTAATGATAAGGTAAAGAAGGTAAAACTAACAATTAGGCCGATAATAATGCCAAGCGGCCGCCATTTACCTTTGATGGTTCCTGCAGACAAAATGGCCGGAAGAATAGGTAAAATACAGGGAGACAGAATTGTGAAAATACCTGCAAGAAAGGCGAACGCTAGCAAAAGTAACATAACAACTATCCTTTTATGTTATCTTACTAGTAAACTTTATTTTATTTTTGTTAAACACTGATTTTCACGAACATTGAAACTTGTGTAAAGCAAAGGAGTGTTTGAAAGTGATAGGGTGTTTAAGGGAAGTTTAAGGGGGCGAACATTGGATATTGGACATTGGACATGGACTAATTGGACGTTTTGGACGAATTGGACAATATCCAACACGTCCAATTCGTCCAAAACGTCCAACTAGTCCAATACGTCCAAAATAAACCAAATAAATTTAATAGATACTTTTATTACGAGCTTACTGCTAGAATTATCTTTTGTAATGTTTGTGCAATTAATCAGGATTATTGTTCACAAAGAGCTTGAATGTTATATAAATATGATGCATAATCAAATTCTTTAGCAATAGGTTTATCATGTAAACGAGTGGGCTGGTAAAAAAAACTCCAAAGAAAGTTTGAAGCAAGAGTCGGCCGCTATTCTGACGGTATGAGCTATTGGGTCAATTAAGGAAGAAAGTTTTAATTTTTTAATTTATAGGTTTTTTATGAATTTAGGACAAGTTAATGATAAATTGGATTTTTTTAATCATGGAGTTCCGAATATTCAAGATGTATGTGGAAGATTCCTGTAATGGACCCTCTCAATTTTTCTGCTGTTTTTGGACAAGTTGAAGGAAACCAAGCGGAGTTTAGGCCCCAAAGTATAAGTGTGAATCCCACAAATATTACCACTGTGCAATTTTCTAATTCTGGTGGCGATCTATCACGAAAACGAATCAGAGACTCTAAGGAACAAGAAAAGGGAGAAACCCAAGAACCACTATCAAAAATCTCAAGGAAATTAACATTAACTCTTTTTGGGAGTTTTGAAACACTTCCTGAGGAAGTGACAACTCATATACTTTCCTATTTAGGCAACGATATTGTTTCTGTCTTTCAACTTAACTCTTATTGGAATAAATTGGTATTAACAGAAGTACGACGCGCTGAGTTGCATAGACTATGCAAACTCATCCAAGAAATTTCAGGACAAGATGCTTTAAAAAAGGGTTATCCTGAAATTGTTGATGAATTAGAGAAATTATCCGAAACAATAGATATAGGAAAATTAATCCAAGAAGAAAAATTTGACATCAAAGAATTTCTAACCACTCAACAGTCAAAATTGATTGATATATTAAAAAAAATAAGCATTTTTGATTTGATTTATTTAAATATTGGAGAAATGAAGCCAAGATTATGTTTCTCTAATTTTATTAATTTGCTCACTTTAGAGAGCATACTTAATGCAGTAGATGGTTATCGGAAATATTATAGAACCCATCGTCATCTACTTGGAAATCCACAAACATGCGAAGAATTTTATAAAGATGTAGAGGACAATACACAAGCCTACTCATTATATGTTGTTTTTGGCGAAGATTCTGGCGGATTCCTCGAGGAACCTCATTTTAAAGAATTTTTAAAAGAATATTTTTCAGTAAGTTTTAATAAATTTCATTCGTTTATTCAAGAGAAATTTAAAAAGAATTTCACGGTAAATTATGATGATAGATCTCTTGATTTTGATGAAATTTGCGCGGATATTTTATATTTAAAAATCATGTATTTTCTTGTTTCTTCAAAACAACATTTTAAAGCTAGTAAAATTTTTCTGGATGATATAAATGGTTTTGATGAAACGCTTCTTATTGATTGGGTAGAAGAAGTGCGTGAATTAAATGAGCTCGATAGCTTTCTTGAATCCATACGAAATCAATTCTCTAGTGAGGAAGAGTTTTGTCTTTGGATACAAAATTGGTGGGATATATTCACATAAACTCGAAGCCATTGTTCCTTTTTTTTCTTCTTATATAAGAGCCGAATGGATAAGTTATAAAAATGAAATTGCAGAACGAATTGGGGTAATCCATCACCCTTTAAATAAACAAAGTGATTTTTGGGAAAATAGTTCTGATTCTATTGATTCTCTCTTACTCGATGCTAAAATAGCAGAACCTTATTTTAGAAAAAAATGTATTGAAATTGCTAAAAGAACTAATTCGGTTGCCAATTTTGGCATACTTGATCTGTCAATCATCAAAAGTAAAAAAAGCTTAATACGTAAAGTTAAGCAAATTGTTAAAGAAAAAGGAATTCCGGAAGAATGGATTATTCCTAAGATACGCGATGCTTTAAGAGGCACAATTATTGCCGATATCCCAGAGCAAATTCCCTCAATTGTAGATGCAATTAAAGAGTTTGCTCATGAAGAAGGACAAGAGGTTGTGTTTGTTAATTTATGGGAAGAAAGCAGACCTTCCGGTTATGTGGGAATCCATGCTAAAATGTTGCTTCCCATTCATGAGATCGAAAAAAAAGCTCCTCACAAATATATAATTGTAGAAATACAAATCCATCTTAGATGCATTATGGATGGTACGAAGGAGTGCGTAAAAGAGAGAGAGCATTTATTGTATGATCAAATGCGTCATGGTGGAATTAACCCAGAACTACAAACCGCTGCTTCCACCTTACTGTATTTAACAGCACTTAAGCAATGCCCAAAAAAGCCAACCACTAAGCAGTAATTCTTACTTAAGGTATTATTAATTATATTGCAATTAAACAACAATTCTCTTATATTACCCTCTAGTTAAAATTGCCCATTCCAAGCACGCGAAAGCTCTCGCGGTTGAACGATCGCAAGTTACCTATGTTTGATCTAGAATTTACAAAAGGTTTTTTATGAATGTTTCTAATTATTTGAATATTTCTTCAATGGCAGGGTATTTTTCTTCTTTTTCTCGCCATTTAAATTCTTCTATTGCTCCTTGGAGCCGCATTATCCTTGCAACCAGTGCCACAGCCCTTGTTGGGTTAGCAGCATACCATTGGAGTAAAACTCAATCGGATGCAAATCCACATGAGGCAGTCGCATTTGCTAAAATTAAAGAACGGGTCGCCAATACTTACGGCTATGTCTTTGGCGGTTTTGCTTTAACAGCCCTAAGTGTTGCAGCATTTCATATAAGTGGTGTATCTGCAAAGATTTTACAAAATTACCAATTTGCTGCACCGGTAGCATTTTTGACTTCTATTGGAGCTCTCTTTGCAACGTTATATATACGAAAAGAGGATCACACAATCAGGCATGTTGCTTGGAGTATTTTCAATATCAGTATGGGAGCCATGTTAGCACCTCTCGCTTATCTTAATAAAGCTGCTCTTGCACAAGCTGCCATCATTACTCTTGGAATTGGGGGTGGTTTATCTCTTGCTGCTTATTTAGCTCCCAATCGATCATTTATTAAGTGGGAAAGCCCTTTAATAACAGTGTTAACAACTTTAACATTTTCTAGTTTGATTGCTTGCTTCTTTCCGAAAAGTGCTTTTGCTTATGGCATAGATCGTGTTTCTTTATATGGGGGACTGCTTCTTTTTAGTGCTTTTTTTATGATTAGCACACAAAAGCTCTTTCGGGATGCTGAGATACAAAATGATCAAGAATTCGATCCCATCCGTTCTTCTATCGATATTTATCTTGATGGAATGAATATATTTGTAAGAATTTTGAGAATGTTAATCGAGAAAGATGAACAAAAAGCATAAGAATGACATTGGACGGGTCGGGATGAGTCCAACCCATCCCGACCCGTCCAATTAAGCGTGCTTACAATTGTTATCAAATAATTTGTTGATTTTGACAATAATTATCTCTGTCATCGGTCCGGCAACAAAGATGCGTGTCATGTTTGCTTGCAATAATCCTCGAAAAAAAACCCTCCACCCCTCATTTTGAAACATAATCTTTGCAGCTTGGAAAAAATTATTTGGAAGATTCCCGACTTTTTGGCGTTTCGAAATGACATCAAAAGGATAAGTGACAAAATAGGCCCCACATACTCCTAAAGAACCAGAAATCAGGGGGGCTAATGAATGGTGAATTTCCCATTTTTGAAGTCGCTCGTGAATATTATCAGACAGAGCTAAAAAAGTCGGCCAATAAAGGGAAACTTTCACAGCTGAAGTCGAAGAGCCTGCAAATAAAAGCCTATACCTATTAGAAGCTGGCATAGAATTCCAAACTTCTAAAGTGGTTTTTTCTTTTATTTGTGTATAAAGCCTAGCTTTAATTACTTGCAGAGGAGATAAGGCATAATTCATTGTTAAAGAAGAAAAAACGTAGGACATGTATTTTGAGAGGTCAGATCGAGGAATATATTTATCAGTTAAGCTTTGATAGAGAGGAATGGTGCCAAATAAAATCATGGTTTTCATCATACTATTTGTCATGGAGACTTTTGTACCTTTAAAAGGTTCTGTACAAATGGCTTTTAAAAAAAACCTTCGAGAACCGCCAACCATCACTTGTGTATTGACCTTTTCCAAGGGATTAATGACTATGGGAACGAAGGTCCCCACAGCAGCCCCAGTTGCAACCCCCTGCATCAAATTATTTGGAGAACTTAGACAACTCTGAAATGAAGTTTTACAAGAACAATCCATTCATAAATTCCTTTGAAAGCTTCTTTCGAACCACTAGCATCATAAAAAATCCCATTTTTAAATGCAAAAGATTGTTTGGCATATAAAATAAAATCATTATATAAATAGTCATAATGAGGTGTAAAAATGTCAGGTCAGTCATTGCGCCATGTGGTGGGGGTGGATTTAGGAGGAACAAAAATAGATATAGGCATTGTTGATGAAAAGGGGCAAATTCTACAAATACAAAGATTAACAACACTTGTTGAAAAAGGCCCTACAGCAATAGAAAGTCAAATTTTGGACACCATACGCTATCTTCAGACCAAAGTCGAAACCCCTCTTCTAGGTGTAGGAATTGGTGTACCCGGGCAAATTCATCCTCTAACAGGAGAAGTGATCTTTGCTCCCAATCTTAAGTGGCATGACATTCCTCTTCAAGCAAACCTGGAGAAAGCTCTTCATTTACCTGTACGTATCGTTAATGATGTCAGGGCAATTACATGGGGGGAATGGCTCTATGGAGCTGGCCAGGAATGCAATGACCTTGTATGCCTATTTATTGGAACCGGAATCGGCAGTGGAATCGTCAGTGGAGGGCGTTTACTATCGGGGTTTAGTAATACGTTTGGGGAAGTGGGGCATATGACCGTGGACTTTAACGGACCGCAATGCACTTGTGGCAATTGGGGGTGCTTAGAAGCTTTTGCCGGAGGATGGGGCATTGCAGAAAGAATGCGAAAAGCTATTGAAACTGATGCCAAAGGAGAGGTAAGCCGCTTGCTACTTGAAATGGTAGGTCAAGACTTGAGCCACATGACCGCTAAAATTGTTATTGAGGCCTATCGGCAAGGAGATCCTCTAGCTAGCCAGGTGATTGAATGTGCACAAAGAGCTTTGATAGCTGGATGTACGAGTATCGTTAATGCTTTCAATCCGCAGCGCTTAATTTTAGGGGGAGGCATCATCGATGGGCTGCCTGAGTGGGTGGAAATCATTAATCAAGGTGTGCGAAAACTAGCTTTAAAAGCCCCAATCCTTCCATTAGAAGTAATCAAAGCCAAATTGGGCAAAGGTGTTGGGGTTATTGGATCAGCAGGGGTCATTTTTAACATGTCGAATTCAATCTCATTGTAAATTTATTTTATAAGGTTAAAAAAGGTAAGGGGAGACAGAGGACTATGAACAATATTCCCTATACGACACTATTCTTGGATGTAGGAGGTGTTATGTTGACGAATGGATGGGATCATCACATGAGGGAACACGCCGCTCAAAAATTCAACCTGGATTACTCTGAGATGAATGGTCGTCATGCTTTAACTTTTGATACTTATGAAATTGGAAAAATCTCTCTCGACGAATATTTGCAACGCATCATTTTTTATCAACCACGCTCCTTCTCAAAAGACGAATTCAAGGAATACATGTTTGCTCAATCCCAAGCGTTTCCTGAAATGATTGCATTTGTGCGGGAATTGAAAGCACGCTATTTTTTTAAAGTGGTGGTTGTCAGCAATGAGGGGCGTGAGCTTATGTTGAAGAGGATCGAGCGCTTTCAGTTAAAAGAGTTCGTCGATTTCTTTGTGTGTTCTTGCTTCGTTCATCTACGCAAACCCGATGAAGAAATTTATCACATAGCCCTCGACCTCTCTCAAGTAAAGCCTGAAGAGGTTATTTATATTGATGATCGTCCTATGTTAGCAGAAATTGGTCGCAAAATGGGTATGCAGGCAATACAACACATCTCTTTAGAACAGACACATAAAAAAATGATGGAAATTTTATTGGTTACTTAAAAAAGGATAGAATGAATATGAAACAACATCTTCAGCAACTTCTCGGAAATGAAGCAGAATATCTACTCAATCATGAATGCCATACCATTCCAAAAGAGCAGCTACATTTGCCAGGACCAGATTTTATTGATCGCATTTTTTCACAGACCGATCGTAAACCAGGAGTTTTAAGAAGTTTATCGCAAATTTACAACTTTGGACGTTTAGCCGGAACAGGATACTTGTCTATTTTACCTGTGGATCAAGGGGTCGAACATTCAGCCGGAGCAAGTTTTGCCATTAATCCGCAGTATTTCGATCCTGAAAATATTGTCAAATTAGCTATTGAGGGGGGGTGCAATGCGGTGGCTTCCACTCTTGGAGTGTTGGGAGCAGTGGCGCGTCGCTATGCACACAAAATCCCCTTTTTGGTGAAGCTGAATCATAATGAATTCCTCAGCTATCCCAACACCTACGATCAGATTTATTTCGGGCAAGTGGAGCAAGCTTGGGAAATGGGGGCAGTTGCAGTTGGCGCAACGATCTACTTCGGGTCGGAGGAGTCCCACCGCCAAATTCAAGAAACAAGCCTTGCATTTGAACGTGCACATGAATTGGGCATGGCGACAGTGCTTTGGTGCTATTTACGCAATGCGGCTTTCAAAAAAGATAAGGATTATGCGTTAAGTGCCGATTTGACAGGCCAAGCGAATCACTTGGGGGTTACGATTGAAGCCGATATTATTAAGCAAAAGCTACCCACAAATAATGGAGGGTATAAAGCTCTCAATTTTGGCAAAACGAGCGATCTTGTCTACGAGAAATTAACCACAGATCATCCCATTGATTTAACTCGTTATCAAGTGGTGAATTGCTATATGGGGCGTGTGGGATTAATTAACTCTGGCGGTGAATCGGGAAAAAATGATTTAGTGGATGCTGTGAAAACAGCCATTATTAATAAACGAGCCGGAGGTACAGGATTGATTACAGGTAGAAAGGCTTTCCAAAAGCCGATGGCAGAGGGAATTAAACTCTTGAATTATGTCCAAGATGTTTATTTAGATTCATCTATTGCAGTGGCTTAATTATAATAGACCGAAAAAGACTGAAAAAGACCGGAAAAAGTTATTTGGTTGAAGTTAAGGATTGATTGTATGAGCCTGAAGAGCCGCCAAGGGTAGCCCAGAGCATTTCTGAGGCTGCCCTGGGAGTTACTATGCATTACAATTTGGGGAGATGCTTCACATTTTTGGCTGCTTCCAAAACCTGATCCATTGGGTAGGTTGTTGGATCTTTAAATACAATTTCCCACTCAGGGCGAATTTCAGTTCCCATTCCGGTTGCACCACGATACATTTTCCCTTCGCTTCTTGCGATCTCATTGGCTCCATCAAATAGTTGATTAGCCAAAGTAATGGTATGTTCCGCGATTTTATTAAAAAAATCACTTTTGAAGGGCTCTCTCCTATATGTCATTACACCTCGTCCATACTTATCACCCCTGTCGTTACCTCTTCTCCTTAACTGCTGATCCCAATGCAAAGAGATTTTGTTACACTCCTGTATTTCATGGTGTTGAACATTTGGTAATCGATACTTTTCAGTACAGACACCCTTATACGCTTGAAGTTTTCCCTTTGAATCGAGATATAAATGCATTGTCACATTTTCAGTTACTGTTTCAGCGTAATTGATTAGGGAGTCGAAATGAGGCCGCATCAGCTCAAGATTTTGGCGAGCAATGGCATATTCGGGTTCATTCAAAAAAGATTCATCAGAGGCAATTTTGCAAAATTCAGAAGAAACGGCCTTGATTTTGTTGCGTTCAAAAGGTAATAGCATCCCAATAATATGAGTGAATACTCTAGGAGGCAATGTCTTAAGAGAGCCAAGCGGAGAAGTTGCTCGTGCATTTCTAATAGCTTCTTCAGCTTTTAATCTATCAGCTTCAACTTTTCTAGCTTCTTCGGCTATTCTCCTAATTTCTCTAGCCTTTCTAGCCTCTTCTGCCTTTTTAACTTCTTCAGCCTGTTTAGCTGCAACCACTTTTTTTGCTTCTTCAGCTCGCTTAGCTTCAGCTGCTTTTTTACCTTCCTCATTTTTTTTAATTTCATCAGGATCTTTAGCTCTCTCCTCTGCTAGCTTTTGTTCAAGCCTTAATTGAGAAGTTTTATATTGGTCCTTTTGATTGGGATTTGAAAGTACAGCAAACCAAGGCTGAAACCATGCTTGCTTTAGCCCTTCCTTTTCTACTATAGCCTGGGCACCCCTGGCGAGTAAATTAAACTCTTGTAAATAGAGCTTTTTAATTTCTTTGACATGATCTGAAACTGGTGTATTTTCATCAAAATGATTGAAATCTAAAAAGGCTTCTCCTTTATCAGGATTCCAATCTCTACTTCGCATTGCAAAGTGTAGGCAATGTCCCGTTTCATCTGGTTCTTTCTGTCCGTGAAGCGATATCGTATTCATATCGTGACCATCAAGAAGCTTGGGCAGAACCCTCTTCATCAATCCAAATTCCCACCCAATAGCCCCCATTTCGACCCTCAGCACACTGGCAGCAAAAAGTTAGACTGGGAATAAGCCGCTCAATGCTTTCTCTTACGATTTGTTGAAGGGGAGAAATAAATTCAGGCTCGTTAATCACTTGATTAATAGGTGGAGTTTGCTTGTCAGCTACATGATCAACATTAAGCGGGAATTGATTTTTAGCTACTTGATTGTCATGATCAATTATTTTCTCATTTGGAATTTCTGCTTGTTTTATATCGGGCGGATTCTGTCTATTAGGTTGGACCTCTTCTTTTTTTTGAACATTTCTTCCTTCCGATAAAGAGGAAAAATAACGTACAAGAAAGCAGACTGCTAAATAGCCCAAACAAACTAATGCCACAAGGGCTATTTTTTTTTGTTGTCTAAAGGACTCAAAGCAAGCAAAGTTTTATCTTGGATATAGATAAAGTTAGTTCTTAATAGATTGTTAAATGAAATATTCATGTTATCCATCGGTTAACTTTTATTTGAAAAGCAAACATTTTTTTATTCATTTTAATGTAGTTTATATATATTTTTTACTAATATTAAATACCACGGTTTTTAAAATGATTTTTCTTGTTTAAATATATAATTGTTTTCATGCAAATTTGTCAAGTAAAAAGAGAAGGAGATCATGAAAATTTCTCTGAGGCTGTGAAACAGTTGCTACTTGATCTCTGATTATAAAGCACCAAAAATCTCTTATAATATTAATTTTTTCAATAAGTCTCTGCAAGCTCTGCCAATCTGCCACCATAAAATTTTTTTATAGAGTCCAATCGGATTCAAATTTTACATTGCAAAAAATAAAAGAATACTATAAAATTAAAATTAAACGTATGAATTTATGTTATGTATTTTTCCTATTCGATTTTATTGTTACTATTTCTATAATTGTTTATTATGCTAAATTGACCCCATATAGATCGCCTCTTTGTTCATTTAATTTTTCACTCGAATTTATTTGCTAAACAAATTCAGAAATCTTTATGACTAAAAATTAAAACGATCACTAAATGGATATTTATGACGCATAGAATTCAAAGAAAATTTCCTATCATTGGTATTTCAGCTAGTTTATCGAGCATTGAATCGGGTTGTTTTATGGGGTGTGAACGTGTTTTTGTCGGACAAGATTATATTCAAGCAATCGCACAAGCAGGGGGTGTTCCCCTTGTACTGCCTATTATCGAAGAGAAAAAACAGCTATTATGCAGGTTGAAATGATCGATGGGCTTTTGTTATCGGGTGGATACGATGTCAATCCGCTTCAATATGGCCAAGAACCGGAAGGATTTTTGGAACGAGTTAAATAAAAAAGGGATAGCCAAAATGGATCTTTTACGTGCCTCCTATCAACTGCAGAAGCCCATTTTGGGTATTTGTCGAGGCCATCAGCTGCTGAACGTTGCATTTGGAGGAACCCTTTATCAAGATATTCCCACAGCTTTTCCTTCTGCTGTTCAACATCGCCAAAAATCTAACCCGGATGCGGCCACTCATACTGTTGATTTAGTTGAAGGGACCCTCTTGCAGCGGCTCATGGAGTCAAAATCGATTGTAACAAACAGTCATCATCACCAGAGCCGTTAAAAATGTAGCAGCGGGATTTGTTGTCAACGCAATGGCAAAAGATGGGATAATGAAGGGATTGAAAAAGAAGATAATCTTTTTGTTTTAGGCGTTCAATGGCACCCAGAATTTATGACTGTCAAAGATCCTAAAATGCTACGCCTTTTTCAAGCATTTATAAAAGCTGCTGGATCTTTCCCGGAGGGACCATGACCCAAGAAAACAAAATTGGATTCTGGCATTGATTTGCTGGTAAGTGGTTGGGTCAGGGATTTTTCTTTTGCCTGGCCAAGTCATGGGCTTAGTGGGGAATTGGAGCATTGTAGTCTATATTTTTGTTTCACTGCTCGTTTTATCCATTGCCTGGAGTTTTGCTCAATGCGCTGCCATATTCAATCGCAATGGAGGGGCCTATGTTTATGCTAAAGAGGCCTTTGGTAATTTTATTGGTTTTGAAATTGGAATGATGCGCTGGGCCGTAGGAATTATAAGTTGGGCATCGTTTACAGTAGGTTTTGTTACAGCCCTAAGCACTTTATGGCCCCAAGCTTTACAAGAACCCATGCGTACTATAGTGATTTTGAGTTTATTAGGAAGCTTAGGAATTCTCAATATCATCGGGATTAATTTTTTTAAGCATCTGAATAACATCGTCACTATTGCTAAATTAATTCCTCTAGTCTTTTTTGTGTTAATGGGAATCTATTTCATTCAACCCCATCATTATACTCCTCTGATTTGGGAGGAGTGGAAATCGAATCTTTTGGAGCTGCTTCGTTGATCATTTTTTATGCTTTCGGTGGTTTTGAAACACTTGTAGTAGCCGCCGGAGAAATGAAAAATCCAAAAAGAAATTTGCCTTTAGCAATCATGATTGTCATTAGTTTTTGCTCCCTTCTTATTTTTTTATTCAATTGATTGCCATTGGTCTTTTGGGTGAGGCTTTAGCTGGCAGTCTTACTCCCATCGCAGATTCAGCCAAAATCGTGTTAGGCGATTAGGGCTTGTGGATTGTAACCCTAGCCATGTTGATTTCCATCGGGGGAATTAACATGCCCTCTTTCATTGCACCGCGCAGCGGTGTCTTTGCAGAGGATGGTATGATACCAAGATGGGTGGCAAATCAGGGGGCAATTTAGCACTCCGGTATGGGCAATTCTCTTGACAGTTGGACTGACACATTAACTTATCTTCAGGCAGCTTTGCTGAGCTAGCCATTAGTGTCATTCATTTGTGCAGTATACTTCTACCTGTGCATCTGTTTATTTTCTCTATCGGAAGTTTGGCATCAGAGCAAGCCGGTATAAGAGATGGTTGATCTTCTATACCTGTTATTTCATTAACCGGCTTATCGTGGCTTTTTATGCAAGCCACACTTTCTCAATTAACGTTAGGATTAGGGGCGTTAGTTGTAGGATTACCACTCTACTGGGTGCGGAAAGCTGCAAAATAGTCAGCCCTGTATCGCAAATAAAGCTTAGAACAGATTGGACGTGGACAAGAAAGATTGGACATGGACGAATTGAACGAGATGGACAAATTGGACGAAATTGGACGGAATGGAACATGTCCAACTGAGACAATTGCATAAGTGACAATAATTTATTTTAAATATTTTTATAACTAAATATCTCACATTGAGTTATGTCTTAAAAATGACAAAAATAGCCAAAATGACATAAAAAATAATAATAGCCCTCAAACCATATAGAGAACTGGCTTAAAATAATTTATTGTCACTTATGCAATCGTCTCAACTCATTAAACTAGTCCAACTAGTCTAATCCTAATGCTTCACTCACCAAGT
>CAWCVY010000074.1:0-48117 GCA_963799115.1 uncultured Chlamydiae bacterium
AGAGACTTTGACACTCGATCAAGCTGTTTATGGAAAAAATCATATTAGAACGGCATTGCTAATGTCAAATTTGGCTTTATCCTTTAGTAAAATAGGAAGCTTGCAAAAAGCCAAAACTGTGGCAGAATCCGCTTTAGCAATCTATGAAGAGAAGAGGCATGATGAAGAATATGAATCTAATTATGGCAGCATCCAAGAAAAATTACTCGAGCTTCTTTTTGCTTTAATAAATGGTTCCCAAATTGATGAAGATAGAGTAGAGAAAAACTATTCGGTTTACCACAATATCCCTAGATAGGGAAGAAAGTGAGGAGCAGTAATAAGGCTGTTAAATAATTTCTGATCCTACGCAAAGCAATGCCCATGCTTTTACCCAAAAAAAGAATCCTGGATGGAGATTAGGTTATTTTAGGTCTCCTTTTCTTCTTTTTCTTTTTCTCCTTTTCCTCATCTTTAAGTATAGTTGTGGTAACCGACAGCTTCTTTTAAACGCTAAGAGGGATGCAAATCTTGATTAAAATCTTTAAAATGTCCTACATCTTTTCCAAGTCAGATTTCCTTTGAGGAAAGCCAACTTCGTTGTCTAATGTTGACCCAATTACTAGCCCTTAAAACTAAACTGTTGGAAACTCAAAATGTTTACATTATTAAAACTATCAAATGATAGTAAAATTTTTTCACATATAATTTATCTGCCATAAAGGATTTAGCTAACCTATTGAGGGTATGTAGAAGTTTTAAAGATCCTCAGCCAATAAGAATATCAGAAAAATGTAGAGCTTGCTTTACGGAAATCCTATTGATAAACAATTCATTAGAAAATTATCAGCCTGATCCTGTTCCCCTTTACTCAACTGAGACTATATTGGGCTCAAAAAAATATTTACGCACCGCTTTAAAGCATTATCCTTCATATTGGTCTGAGAGTACAAAAGAAAAATTTGGCATTGATTTCTTAACCCCCACATTCTTCATTATAGCAAACTCTGCAGTACCCATATTTCTAAGAAGTGGAATGGCAGCACAATAGCAAAACATCTGTGGTTAGATCCTGAAAGCATCCTATCAGATGAGATGATTGATAAAGTGAATAGAGTCGATGTTTATTTGCAAAATCAAGGATTTGAATTAAGAGGCGTTAAAGCTGATGATGACTGCTTTATTAATGCTTTTTTGAAAAGCTTTAACACTTTATCAATAAATAGAGATGGGTAAACCAAGCAATTCCATTGAATATTTAAGAACTGTGATTTCTGATCAATACCTTAGTAAAAATATAGAGGATCATCTTCAAAGAGCTGAAGAAATTAAAATAAGTAGTAATTGGATTTCAGCTTCTGAGGGGGAATTATTAGCAAAGGCATTGTTAATTCCTATCAGGACAGTCACTGTAAGCAAAGATCGCTGGGGGATACGGCATCAATGACATGCTTGTTTTTCGGATTCCCATCGAACTGATGAATATTGGGAATCTGTTCCTCTTGAGGATAAGCCTAAAAATTACATATTTATTGTCGATTTCGAAGGCCATTTTATTTATGCTGAAAAACAATAGGAAAGCCTTTCTTTTCTACCCATCAGGCCGTTTCCACTTTACCCCTAAACCCAGTAGAAATTCCAATAAAAATACCTTTTCAAAGTCCCCTTTCAGTGATCGAATACTATTATCATAAAGCCAAAACGCTAGAACAAAAACGTGCTTGCTTGTGTTATTTACTCTATTACCAACACTATAATGCGGAATTTACAAGGCAAGAGAGCCGGCGGCTAGGCTATAGCCCCTCTATTTGCTCCTCAAGATATAAAGTTGGCTACATGCCACTGATTATGAGCGTCTTTTTGAATTGGCAAAGCCTTGGATAGAAAATCATCTAAGGGATTTCTTTTCTCTTTCTTTTGAGGACCGCTAATCCCTTAAATATGGTCAAATTAAGTTCAAAATCGGCCATTACAACATTAAACATGTTCTTTAAAAAAGATATTTTAGACACCGATGCATTATTTACATCAAAATCAAAGGAAAAAAAATTTATTTTCCTAGAAATTTCTCCGCATGATCTTTCTAAAAATGGGTATGAGCTAGTTAAAGATCGCTTTTAAGAGATGATTTCCCAATTGATAAAATTAGAAGAAATTATCCTCAGCTTTGTTTTATATTTTTGCTGCAATTGCCAGACATGGATTGCTGTTTAATGTGGGGAACAAAGTTGGCGTGGCTCTTCTGAACTGCAATGTATGTCAGAAATTAGACGGTCCGGAGATGTTTGGCAAAAAATCGAAGTCATCTAGTGATGAGATGGATGTTTTTTCCTTACTGAATAAAGCAGGTGCTGTTCCCGATAGGTTAAGCTTAAACGCATTTTTAACTGGGGAATTAGGCAACAAGGATTATTTCAGTGAGTTAAAAAAAAATGGGTTTTTCTCCAACTTTTGGAGAAGAAAATAACCTGGCCAGCCTGCTTAATACCTCTGCCATTTGGCGAAAGGTTATTTTAGGCCTCCTTTTTCTTCTGTTTACTTTCTCCCTTTCCCTCCCCCTCCAGAAATATCGTGGTAACCGAAGAGTTCTTTTTTTCTTTGAGAGGAGCAACAGCACTTCTGGCTGGGTAGTCAATCGGTTGGATCTTTTCTTTCAACTGTTTGTTGCGATCCAATAATGTATTAATTTCTTTTATAATTTCACCATAACAATGGCCTCTTCATTCCATATTGAAGACAATTCCGATAGTTCAATATCGAGATTAGTGATCGAACAGTTAGAAGAGAGCATTAGGTGCAAAGCTTTAGCTCCTTCACTAGTAATGTTGTTTTCACTGAGATAAATAGTAGTGAGGGAAGAATTGGTGGAAAGGCCCTTGCTGATGGACTTTAACCCTTCGTCAACGATCTTGTTATCCCTTAGATCAATTGTTGTGAGAGTAATGTTAGTGGCAAGCGCTTCGCCTAACGCCGCGGCTCCTATATGCGAGATGTTATTTTTTTTGAGATAAATTTCGGTTAAATTAGAGGAATGAGGGACAAATTTTTTGCTCAACGCCTTTAGGCCTTCATCACCGATGTTGCATTCACTAAGGTGAAGTTCAGTCAATGCAGAACGATCATTGAGGGCTTCGCTTAATGCTTTGGCTCCCAGATCACCGATAGGGTTACCATTAAGTTCAAATGTGGTAATAGACCAGTTGTAAGCAAGCACTTGGCCTAACGCTATGGCTCCCTTGCGGACCAATATTGTTTTTGGGAGAAATTCTACTCTCCTAAATAGAGGGATGAGAGACTAATGCGCGACTAATACCTTAGCTCCTTGTATGTACGATATTGCTTTCGCCTAAAAAAATTGAGACGAGACAAGAGTTAGCGACCAGGGCTTTACTCAAAGCTTTTCAGCCTTTCTTATTCCGCTTATGTTTTCACGAACCAAGTATAAATCTTTGAAATTAGGTCCGTTACAATATATTTTAAATAGAATGTCTACCATTTTTTCAGGAATTTTATTTCCTTCTAATAAGGTAATCATTCTCTCTTTTTTAGCTTTTTCTAGATCGAGGCTTGAACAAGATTCAAAATTACCATTTAAGTAGAGAGAAATGGGGCTTAAAATAAGGATTTTCAAGAGAGGGTTTCTATTTGCTTTTAATTCTTTTAAATAGGGTGCGTTCAAGCGAATAGATTCAAGAAATTCACAATTCCTATTTGCAAAGTTTCCAAATTAGCAAAAATTAGATCAGAAGCTGAGTTAATAAATGATGCTTTATTTTCAAAAACCTTCAACTGAGCACATCGATTGAGAAACAATTTTTTAAGAAGTGGGCATCGTTTTTGAATTGCTTGGACCGCATCTTCTTTAATCAAATGACATCCGCTTAAATTTAAAGAAATAAGACCGCCATGTAAGAAAGGTTCCAAGCTGGCTAGATCAAGCACCGCACAATTAACCAATGTGATGCTACTGTGATTTTGTTTTTTTTCTGCGATTACAAAAGTGAGGCCTTTTAAGAGCCCCAGACTTTGACGCTCAGAATCAGGAGCGCTGTCTTTAAGCATACTCTTAAAGTTGGCGTGCACAGTATTCTCTTCCGTGGTTTGTTCCAAAAGTCACCCCTTCCTTTTCATTGCTTAACGTAAAAGCAAAGAGTTCTGCTTGCGCTTTTTCAGGAGAGTATTGTTCTCTTTTTTGAATTTCTTCGAAAGTGGGGTTACGCAAAACTAATTTCATCCGATTGCGAAGAGGTCATCGATTTTTCGACACTTGATTCAACGCTTTGTGCAGTCTTTTTTTGGGAGAGGTCGCTGCAGCATGCCCTTTCTGATAGTCATTATGCACCCAATGTTTCAGCTGTTGCTTATGATCTTCTCTCAACGTGATCAAGTAAGATAAAAGATCAAGAAAGGATAGAGAGTCTTTTTTGTTTCTAAAGCTTAGGCGTAAGCCATTCTGCAGATGGTGAAACTGGATAAACAGTTGGGGAGACGACCCCGCTGCGGAGCAATAAAGTTCCTTTAAAACGCTTTTCTTCGTCTTCCTCATAAAAACGCTTTTCTTCTTCCTCTGTAAAGAGTTGCAGATGACGTAAAGAGTTGTCTTTTTCAATTAATTCTTCAATCCAGCTATGCAAGATGAGAGCAGGGTCAAGCCTAATAAAAATCTCTAATACGGAAGAATTAAAGGCTGAGGATTTAAACAAAAAAGAGCTGAATTAAAATGAGTTTGATGACTAAAAAGACTTTGTGTAACCGGTTCCACAAATGAAATGTCGTTATCTATGCAGAAAAGGCGTAATGTTTTCCTCTCCTTCACATAGTTAGGAAAGCGGCCATCTCCTGGAAGGGTTAAAAGTGCACAAAGACATCCCAGGTCAAAGAGGTATTGTCGACCTATCGTTTTTCTCCAGGACTTCGCCTTGCACCGTTTTGGAAATGAGAATCGGATAGATTTTCCTTCAATTTCCAACCGCAAGTTCCGTTGGAGGAGTCGGGGATGTCCAGCAATACGGTCAGTTAAGGCATAACAGCACATTCCATCAGCGGATGGACGGGCTTTTGTTTGAAATGCAAATGATAGCTCCCCCATAACTAGCATAAGCCACGTTTGCATGCTATTGTTGTATCTCCGCTGAATATCTCCTGTATGTGTCAAAATCTGGTCGATCACTCTCTAAACGGAGATAACGCCCCTGTGGAAGTGCAGGGCAGCGAATGAAAACAGGAACGGAACCTTCTGGATGGGATGTTGTCATCGTCAATATAGCTGTTTGTAATTGCTCATTTTCTATCCGATGGGATTGCCGCATGCAGCTCTGATTAGGATATTCAGCAAAAAAATTGATAAGTTTGGCGATGAGCGAGTGTTCTACATATTAACGCTAAGGTCTTGAGATAAACTTCTCGTAGAGGATCAGTAGCTGTCATTGAGGAGAGGTATTGATAATAAGGTTCATGCAAAGCGAAATGTTCTTCTTCTTCCTCAAAAGGCAAAACTAGATTTTTGGCTACTAGATGGTGCACGAGATGAACGATTAAAGGTTTGAAGTCTTCTATCCTATCGGGGTTTAGCTTTTCTTCAAAAAAAGCACTCTTATACAAATCGAGATGCTGAAAATGGGTTTCCAAACGAGATTTTGGGTGTAAACATCTATTTAATACGCAATAAAGGGGACGCAAAACAAGCCAGTAAGTTTTCTCAAGACATGAGACAAGATTTTCTTCTAATAGGAAAGAGGTATCGTCCGAATCAAATTGTTGCTGCAACCTGATGAGGTAAAGATCTGCCAAGCACTGTTGTAAAAGATCTCCAGACTCCTGTGTGAAAATTTCATGACGGACAAGTCTAGTGACGATGTCGATTGTATTGTATGCTTCTATGCCAAAATAAAGGGACAAATCACGTAGAAAATGTGTCAGGGGTTCTAAGAAGTTCTTTTTTAAATTAAGGTTTAAAAGATTTCCCCTAAACTCATTGCAGATCTTTTCATAGTCAGCTAAGCGTATCTTTAAAAGCTTGATGGCTTGGGCTTTTCTAAGAATGGCGTTTTCTTCGTGAAAAAGAAAATTATCTTTTTGTAAATTTTTAGAATCCAACGTTCTTGAATAGGCTAAACTTGTATTTAAGATAAGTTCTTCAAACCTTTCCTCCGCTAAAGACAATAAGGGTTTAAAAGGAGAAGTGAAAATAAGATCGCTTTGAGCCGGATTGCCATCTTTATCAAGGCTAAATCCCACTTTGAGAGGCAAACACGAAAAATGGACCTCGCTTTCTTTTCCCTCCGATTCCCCTAAGGAGGCGATTTGCAATTCAATGAGCCGGGCCAATCGCTCAAAGTAAGTGCGCTCCTCTTCCTTTTGACCAGCCACAACGATAACCCATTCCTCCTCTTCCTTTTGACCAGCCACAACGATGAACCATTCCAAATCGGAGTAGGGAGTAAACTCTTCCCGTGTATAAGATCCCATGACTTCTAAGGTATAATCACAGGGAGGAGGCCCAAGTATGGCAAAAGCATCTTCCAGAAAAGTCCTTTTAAAAAAATCAACCCAGGTTTTTGCCATCTCTTCCTGAAAGCCTCTCACCAGTGAGATTGCCAGGATACGGTCCTGTCCAAATCTTTTCTCGCAAACAGCTCGAAATGCTATTTTAAAAGAATTGCGGAAATTTTTTAATTCTTGTCGGTATCGATAGGTTGCGAATTGATGAGGGGGTGGAATTTCTTTCATTTCCAATTGGAAAAGACAAGCGTGGGTTTGGCCTAATTTTCTTTGTTGCTCAAGATCTCTAATGGTATTCCATATACCTCGGGCACCGCGAAAAAGATCTTCAATCCAAACGCCATCACTTTCTTGGCAACAATACTGACGCAAGTGATCCAAGCTTTTGATCAAGCTTCCGAATGTTTCATAATCTGCCTTTCTTTTCGCTTGATCTAATTTGTCTATGAATGAACTAAGACAGGTCTGAATGAATGGAAAAAAAAGCCCGGAAGCTTGTCTATGAATCTCTCCCAAATCGATTTCTAAATCGTGGGCTTCGATAATGTCTAAGGCTTTGGCATCATACCACATGGCTTTGAAATAATTGGCATAAGAACGATCAAAAGGATCGGAAGCAGCTCCTTGACAACAAAGTTGCGCCCAAGCAACTGCGAGATTTTGCTGTCCTAGAGGAGAAAAAAAGCGTTTCAACAGATCATTTTTAAATCTATCTGCCATTTCCATTTCAGAGAAACTAAGAAGATCTATTTTTTTTAGGATTTTACAAAAAAGAGAATAAACTTCTAAGGTGGTTGATTCATCCGAATCACCATTTTGTGAAAGCCACCCCCCCAAAAAAGAAAGAGCATCTTGAATATCTCCATCATTAATTTTTTTGCGAATGAACTCAAGGATAGAATCTGGTGGTGTGGCTAATGAAGCCAGGATTTTGCCTATCAGCTGAAGATAGGGGCGAAGGATTAGAAGTATCAGGTATCATAAAATTCACTTATCATTGATGAGGGGTTTATTAAAGGCTTTTAAAAATCTATTCAAGTAATCGATGGTCTCTTTATCTGGATGATCATCTTCAGTGGGATAAACATAATTAAAAATATCTTTATTGACGAATGGTATATATTACACAAAAAATCTGAAGAATTGATATGTGCAACCTTATTTTCTTTCTTCTTTGTTCTCTGAGGTAAAATAAAATTTACAACCTCAGAGAACACGATTGGGGTTAGGGTTTTATATTAATCTAATGTCCGTTACTTCCCCTTTTTCTACCCCCTTTTCTTCATACTCTTCTCCCAAGTCCAACCTCACAAACCCTCTTTCAATTTCTTCTATATCCCCTTTTCCTTCCCCCTTTTCTTCATACTCTCCTTCTAACAATTTTAACTTCACAAGCATGCGTTCAATTTCTGAAATCTTCGGTTTCGTTTTCTCATCATTTTCAATAAGGTCTAATGTTTCACGCAATTTTATTTTACTCCAGCTTCGATGAGAGGAAAGACAAGTAACAACCGCTTCTTGCATATCCAATAAAGCGTAATACAAAGATGATCGACCTTTTTCATCTTTTACATGAATATCTAAAGTGTCATAGGATGCGAGAGCCTTGACCATTTCAATATTTTCATTTTCAATGGCAACATGAAGAGGCGTTACCCCTCCTTCACCATCAGCCTTTTCGTTGATATCAGCTTTTCTAAGAATCAGAAGACGGGTTGTTTGGATATGACCATTAAAGACAGACATATGCAAGGGTGTTCGCCCGTATTCACCTTTCGCATTTACCAGTTTTGGATCTGCTCCAAGCAGGCAGACAATAGCTCCAACATGTCCTTGTTGAGCAGCAAAATGTAGAGGTTGATATCCATAATAATCAATAGCAGTCGGATCGGCTCCATTCTCAAGTAAAATTTTTGTACAGATGGCGTCACCTATATAACTAGCAGTATGCAGAGCAGTAAATGTCGTCCCTTCGGTTTTACAAATTTGGTTGACATATGTTTTTATTTTACTGTTAGAGTACCACGTCCCCCGCTTCTCAATTTCATTTTTAAGATAATTCACATCGTTAAATTGGCAAGCGTCAAAAATATCTTTGATTTCAGCGGAAAATAGCTCCTTTCTTTTTTTTGCTAACTCATTGCAATCACTCATTAGGTCAGTAGCTTCTTCAGCAGATTCTGTTTTTTTATCAAACACAATCTCATACTCTTCTTTTAAAACTGTAAATTTCTTGTGTAGATTTTCAATAAGTGTCTCTACATCAGTTTCCTCATCTACTCGAAATTGTTTTTCATATTTAAGCTTTTTATCTAATCTCTTTTTAAATGCATCCAAGGCCTCTTCCGTTCTTCGTTTATCCAAGGCTTGAAACTCACCGTCTACAATTTGGCCATCTCTTGCGCTCAAAAGAGCTTTAAAGTTATAGATATAATCATCCTCAAGTTTTTCCATCCTTAAGTATACCTTAACATCAAATGTTCCAGGATCCCATTTTTTCTTCCTGTGCAATTTTTCGGCTATTCTTATTCTTAAATCCGTGACATCCATAGGAATGCCATAAGCTTCCCTTCCTATTGTATCAAAAATTTCAATGACTTTTTCAGAGCGATTAATTCGCGTTTTAAGCACACCAATGCCAAGGCTTAAACTATTTAATTCTTTAACATTACTTCTAATTGGAGGGACCATCATTCAACTCCTTGTTGATGCTAATTTAGGTAAGAGTACAATGGACATTTAATTTTTTGTTTATTTTTTTCCAGCTATTTTCATCCATATGGGTCTATGATCAGAAAAAAGCAACATGGGATCAAACGTCACCTTTTCCTCTGTTACTTTGGCAAGGGTTAATCCCTGATCCTTTGGATCGATGGGACGAATTCTCGCCTGCGGCGGTTTTACTGATAAAAACATAATCGAGCTCTCGATGCTGAAGACTTTTTGCATGTAGATTCAACTCAGTAGGTCTATTTGTTCGCACACAAGTCAGTCCATAAGTGTCAAATTTTGCGAAAATGTTCATCGCTTTTATTTTAGTCGAAACTTTCGGAAGCTCAAAATACTCTGGATAGGTGTTGAAATCTCCTTGCACAATGATGGTTGCTTCAGGGTATTTTTCTTTCATTGCAGCCAGTTCTCTTTGAAGAGTGATTGCGATTAAATCGTACAATCCATATTCAATGTTATCTTCGACTTTCTTTAGGTGAGCTGCCATTTTCTCTTCATCGTCCACTGTTTCTTTTGGGAATTCCAATTGATAGCCATAACCATGAATAGAAAAGAAAACGAATTCTTCTTGCGTTTGTTTATCCCTTGCATGAACAATAGCGACTTTGTCCTCACTAACTCGGATTGCCGAGCATTCCTCGAAGCGGTTTTCATCAATGGCTATGGCTGCATTCCCATTTTCTTGATGTGCAATCCCATAACCCTTTTTTTTAAGGATTTCAAGAATTAGTCCATTTGAATAGACTTCTTGAAGGGTAATGACAGCAGGCCTTTCGGGGCTTGAGACCACTTTTTTAAAAAATTGAGCCGCCAGGCGATCTTTAATACTTTTTAATTGAGTATCTAAAAGATTAAGGGAAGGCTTGGACGCAATGGTTGGAGTGCTTTTTTCTAAAAAATCATTAGTGGAAGTATAAAGGTTCCTAAGCTGCACAGGTAATTCATCGGTGTATTTTTGCAATAAATAAAGGCAAAGCTCCGGATACTGTTGTCTTAATTTCCAAGCACCCTCATCATCATTTATCCTATTGCTTAAAAGATTTAAAAGCTTAGGAGAATGATTAGCGATGAGTTCGTTAAATTGTTTTTTGGTGACGGTTTCTCTCTTACCGGCAAGTGCATTTTCAAGAATATCTAATCCTTTTTGAAAAATTAGGTCTGCAAGGTCTTTATCTTGAAGATCGATTTCTCCATTGTCGTCTAAAAGAAAAGAAAAAATTCTTTCCTCAATTTGCCGATTATTTTCCCAACATCTATAACTTTGGTCAATTTCAGATTCCTCTTCTTCCTTTCCTTCCCCTCTATCTTCATCTTTTTCTTTCATCCCTACACTAGCTCTGGCTTGCCTGTATTCATCCATGAGACTCTTGATAGTCCCTTGAGGATTAGAAAAGCCTTCTCCAAGCAACAATTTATAATCCCTTTCGTCAGCACCGACATTTATTCCCAAGAGATAAAAGTCTCCGTATCGATCTCCAATTGATAACATCATTCCTCATTTAAACTAGGTTTTAGGGGGTGAAAAAAACTCAAAAGATATTTTAGACCTACGCATTTAGGTCAAGAGGTCTGAAATTTGAAAGCCTTCAAAAAGTAAATTGAAGAATAAGAAAAAAGTACTCGATATAGCAATTAAAAAAAAGATAAGTTTTTGTGACAGCATCCCCCAAAGGGCGAAATAATTTCATTTGCGTTATACGCACTTATATTAAAGTACATGTTAGGCAGCATTTTCCTTTTTCTTTCGAATGAGCTGTTGAGTTTCCCCTGAAGTTTGGCCTTTTTCTATTTCCTGGTGTTCTTGAATAAATTGCTTTCTATCTATTTCTGGATGTTCTCTTAAAAATTGTTCTAGGGGCATAAAGATCGTTTCCTCACCCTCGGGAACATAAATATCATTTCCTCACCCTCATCACTACTACCCTCTCCTGCATCGCTTGAGGACTCTGGCGTTGAAAGAACTTCCCCTAGTGCCTCACTAAGCAATCGAGCAATCTCATTTTGTTTCAGGTCCTTAGCCATATCTAGGGGGGTTTCGCCATCTCTACTGGGTAGATTTAAATATTTATGTGAAGAGCTTAACAAAATTTGGACCATCGGTAGATTTTTCTTCTTAAGAACAGCAAAGTGCATAGGCGTAATTGCAGCATCTGCTTCTTGATAGTTGATGTCTGCACCACCCTCAACAAGCAGTTTGGCTATTTGAAGGTCGTCTTCCATACTAGTAAACATAAGTGCTGAGAGTTGTTGATCATCTTGCGTCGGTGCATCGATAGGAATTAGCTTCTTTCGAACAAGAAATTCAACGACTTCATAATTCAATCTCCTAGTTGCCATATGTAGGGCATTTAAACCTTGATAATGAATTAAAGGATCGCCTTGGTGATCTAAAAGCTTTTGGAAAGCATGAGTTGTCCCAAAGTAGGCTGCAAATATTAATACTGGCATAGGTTCTTCGCCGTAATTGGAAAAAAGTTGATTAATATCTCCCTCGTGATGCTCCAATAGATAATCCACTATTTCGTCCTTCCTTTTTTCCAAAGCGAAAAAGAGGCTCTCCTTCACATCATCTTTATCTTTCTCCACATGAGGGTATAAAACCTGCACCACTTCCAGATGTCCTTTGGTAGTAGCGATTTGCAAAGATGTATGGTCTTGATACTCTTTCTCCAGGATCTGCACCTTGCTTAATTAAAAAAGAAACGATCTTAGCTTTACCTAGGGATGAAGCAAAGAAAAGAGGTGGTATGCCATCTTCATTTGAGATCTTAAGCAACTCTGGGATACGCTCCACCAGCAATGCCACACAATCTACACTTTCATATCTAATAGCGACAAAAAAGATATTCGAGCCATTGTAATTTCTAGTAGGATCCACAGCATGGTCGAGGAGCAGAGAAATAACAGAACTATGATTTCTAGCAGTTGCTATAAAAATAGGGGGATATTTGAATGTACACTCCTTTTTAACATCAGCACCCCGACTGATAAGGAGTTTTGCTACGTCGAGATGGCCTTCCTGACATGCATCAAAAAGGGGACTCATACCCTGTTTATCCTCATCATCGATTGGAATCACGTTTTCATCTAAAATGTATGTGATGATCTCGAGATTTCCAAATTCCGCACATTTATGTAAAAAACTACTACCATTGGTTTTGTCCCTAAAATCTAACCTTGTTTCTTTCGTGATCAAATAACGAAAAAACCTTATCTTATCAATTCGCGCTGCACAAAAAAGTGGGGGCTCCCCCTCTTTGTTTGCCAAATTGACATTTGCTCCTTTCTCGCACAAGAAAACCATAGCATCATAATTGTCACAACCAATAGCATAGTGAAGAAGTGAGTTTCCTGCTTCATCTGTGAGGTTAGGGTCGAATGGATATAATTCTTCTAATTTCGCAGTGCTACCTTTTGATATTTCCTGAACTATCTCGAAAAAAATATCTCCTTTATCCTCGGGATTTTCTTTCAAAGCGAGGGGGAAAGAAAAATCCCTGGTTGAACCAATCAATAATTCATTTGATTGAGAGTTATTTATGCCTCCCAATAGTTCAAGGGCCTCTTGATTTTCCGGATCAAATTCTACAGCCTTTTCCAAATATAATTGAGCTTTTTGCATTTTATTTTGATGATATAAAATAGAGCCTATTCCGTAATAAGCTAAGGCATTTTTTGAATCATATCGCAACACTTGAACATAAGTTTGCTTAGCTTTTTAAGTGCCCATCTCTGGCGTAAATATTTCCTAAACAAAGGTGGGCTTCAATATTTTGTGGATCTATTTCAATGAATTTATTTAAATATGAGACCGCTGCTGAGACATTCCCTTCAACCAGTGCGTTTTTAGCTCTGGTTATAAGGTATCTTGTTTCAATTGATCGTTTCGTAATGGGATTTTTTGAGGCTTGTTCCGGAGTTTGGAAATGTCTGGATAATGATGCCGCAGCCCGCATAAGTCTTTGGAGATCCTCCGCATGTGCATCGTGATCTTTTGTCTCACTCGGATCTAATTCTCTTATTTTTCGAAGGATTTGTTCTGTGCCTTCATCTACAGGCCCACATGTTTCTAAATAAATTGCATAGCTTTTTTATACCAGTCAAGGGCCTCCTTTCTGTTTTCTAATTGTGTATAAAAATTGCCTAATTTTTCCATGCACCGAGCGACTTGTGGATGATTATTCCCCCATAGTTTTTTATTCAGGTCCAGGCACCGCATAAGGAGAGCAATCCCTTGCTTAGGATTTGTATGCTGCAAAGTAAAGGCAAAATTACTCAACAATGTGGAGTAGTTTTGATCTTCTTCCCCAACGCTTTCTTCGTAGAGACGCAGCGCTTTTTTTGCATTTTTAATGCTAACTTTATGATAGCCCTTTTTCCATGCTGCAGTTGAGATTTTTGCGTAAATAGATGAAATTCTTATGGCTTCTGATTTGCACTGTATGGCAGTTTCCAATTCAGATTGATAACAAATCAGAGCTTGTTCGAAATCTTCATATGATAGGGCAATGTTGCCCAAATTATCCCAACGAGCAATATTGGTATTATCCCATACGCCATACAGGGATTGATTTACGTAAAGTTCTTGCTTAGAGAATAATAAAGCGGTTTTATAATCCTTTACTTTGTTATAAATATGAGCTAGATGGCTAAGAGTTGTCGCCACATCAGGATTCACTTTTCCAAATATTTTTTCCTGAATAGCTAATGCCTCTTTTAATTTGTCTATTCCCTCTTGCTCTCTTCCAGCTCCGGCCAGAGCAACCCCCAAATGTACAAGCCGGATACCCCCATTGTGGCCCGCCAATTCAATAGCTTGGTGAAAGCACCGGATAGCAGAATCGTAGTTTGAGGTTTGAGTATAAATATAGCCTAAATTATTTAATGCCGAACTTATTTCACTGGAATTTTGTCTTATACTATATTCATCCGCATCATCTTTAAGGTCTTCATAAATGCGTTGCGCTTCTTCTAAATAATAGATGGCGCTTGCTAAATCACCTTTTGTAATTAATGGTAAAGACATTCCGATATAAATCTTTATAAGATGCGATGTCTCTTTTTTAATGTATTTTTCATGTAATTGGTGCGCTGTCTGCAAATAGGACAATGCTTCTTGAGGGCTTTTTTCTGTCAGGGTCTCTGCTAAGGAAGTCAATAAAAGAATATAGGTGGGAACCGTTTGCTCATTATATTCATGATCTCCTCTGGTTCTTTCTAATTCTTCAAGCGCTTTCTTATAATACTCTTTTGCTTCATCATACAAAGACAATTTTAGAAAAATATATCCTAACATTGTAAGTCCTAACAGATTTGTAGGATCAAGCGCGAGCCCCTTTTTATAAGCTTCTTTAGCTTCTTCCAACCGCCTGACACTATATAATGCCTCTGCTTGTGCAAAAAAGCCTTCCTCTATCAGTTGACTTTCTTGAAAAAGGTTTACTTGGCCATAAGTTTCGCAGAACTTTATTGCAGCCTTGTAAATAGGAACGAGAACTCTAAAAATATTTGAAATTTTCTCTAAATCTTGTTCTGTTAAAACATAATAATTTCCTGAATTCCATTGATAATTTTGATAATCTGACTGAGGCTTATAGAAAATCTTCTCATTTTCACTGCCATAATGGATGTGGGTCTTGACTCTAAATCGAGCAATTTCGCTGATCGCCCAGGCAAAATTTTCTGCACCCTTAGGACTTAGTAAGCCTCTTTGAAGTAGCTCTCTAATACGATCCCAGCTATTCTTTGATTTCAAATTGTAAAATACCGCCAAGCCATTTAAGATGCTATTGGGTAACCGATAGAGCTCCTTTTTGATATCAAAAATCTTTGATTCTTCCTTATGTCCATCAAGTTGTGGCGCAAATTCTAAAATATCACCCTGTATTAAAGCTAGCGCGCGCCGTTCTCTTTCTTTTAACGGAAAATCCTTTTCCGCTACCTGAGCATCTAAAATCTCTTGCGCTTCTGCTTCATACAAACTTAAAAGCTGCTCATCCCCAAAGATTATGTTAAGATTGGACATAGCATTGGACATAATCAGATCTATGTCAAACCAACGTGAAGTAAGATAATTGGCCAGTTCTTCAGGAGTTCCGATTAACTCGAAAAGGCCCTCTTTGCCAAGAGGCGAATTTCCCCCCGAATCAAAGCAAAAACCGGATGGTGTAGGGCTCTCTAAGCCATGCTGTAGAATAGGATAATGTGTTTCTCCCAGATTGATAATTTTAACTTCAAGTAAACGGGTTAAATTGCGGAAATATTCACGATTTTGCGGTGAATCTTTATCAATAATAATGGCAAATTCCAAGTCGGAAAAGGGGCTTGTTTCATTTCGGCTCATAGAACCCATACTGACAAAGGCATACTTGCAAGGGGGAAAGCCTAATAAAGCAAAACAATCAGAAATCAGATCTATAGTCAGTTCTATTCTAAACTCTGTAATGGCCTTTAAAGTTTCCTGCATGTCTAAAGAGGAATTTTCATCCAATTTTCTAGAGAGTATTTCTCGGCTTTTTGCCAACCTGCTGCGGTAGCTTTGGATTTTATCCATTTCAGCAGTGTTTGAGAATTGAGTTGGCGTTTTTCCTGAAAGCTTTTCGGCATAAGTTAATTCCACTTTAGCTAAGGATTGATGTAAGAAAAGCGTCATGGATGGGTCTTGAGAATAAACCTTATTGAGTGTGATGGCAGCGTTAAAAACTTTGCAGGCTAGAGCAAACTTAGCTTCTAAAAAAAAGAGCTGCGCAAGTTTTTCTAATTCCTGGACAATTTTTAAGTAAGATTTTTCCTTTTCAGCTTGTTCTAGCATTTTGGCGTATTCTGCTTCGGATTTAGGTTCATGGACAGAGGGGGGGAATTTTGGTGATGAGCAATGCTTGCCCTTTTCTTGCTTTGATGATCCTCCTTGTTTAAACTCAAAAACAATCTGACTATTTTGAATGCGAGGAACATATTGATTACTTAAAAGCCAAACGATAGTTTTTTTAGTCGATGCCCTCAATTCAAGAGGGATGGCCTGAATTGTTGAAATAGATTTATCTAAACGATATTTTAGGGGAGATTTTTCGTTAACAACTCTTTCAACAAATACCCTTTTTCTATTCTTTTTGAAATCGAATTGTTCATATCCAGAAGAATAAGAAGCGAAGAGTTTTGATCCGAAATTTGGATTCATTTTTTCTAACCTTGTTTGAAGTTTTTAAGAAATTTCTGAAGGCCTTCGAGTGGTTCAACCGACCGATAGCCGAAATTTCAAGAAAAATATCGGTCTCAGAAATTAAAAAAATGATAGTGTTGAAGTGGGCAAAAGGAACCAGATCGAGAAATACTCTTCCTTCAATTTTTGCTCAAAATTAATTTTAGAAAACTTGCGTAATTTGAAAAAAAGGTTTTAAATGAGCTTCTGTTGTTGTTTTTCAAGATGGTTATCTCCTAGAAGTGAAGAATCACAGCCATTCTACACGACTACCCAGCCTAGTTCAACTTCATCTAAAGTGGATCTGATGGTGCACGAAGGAGAGGGAGCTTTTCACCGATCGAATGTTTCAACTCATCCTTCCAGTTCTTCAACCATTCACTTTCAAGACAATAAAAAATTATCTAAATATCCCATCCACAGTACTTTCCAAGCTGATGCACAGGATAAAAATGGAAATACCGCTCTTCATTTTGCTGCTCAAAAAGGGGATATAGAGGCTGCTTGCCTTTTAATCACCGCCAACGATGCAGCAGTAAGTTTAGCAAACGACAATGGAGATTGTCCTTTTGATTTAGCTTTTCAAAGCCAACAAGATAGTTTTATCCACTATTTTTTGAGAACGAATAAAAAATTGAAAAGAAGGAGAACTTTGGAAAAAACTCTCATTCATGCAAAGCGAGAAGATAATATTGAAGAACAAATTTTCACTATCATTTGCATCAGCAATGAATACATTGAAAAAGAAGAATTTGTCTTAGGGGCAAAAATTCTAAATAGCGCTTTTGCTCTTTTAAAAGTTCAAAAGCATAACCCTATTTTTGAAAAATATCTCATTGCTAAGCTGGAAGGAATTGAACAAAAATTTTTAGCAAGTAAACGATTAAGACCTTACGCAGCAAAAGAGCACATTATTTATTTCCGCAATCGAATCAAACACGCACGTGAAAATAGTAAAAGCCAATTAGAAGAAAATGTTCTCGCACGCGAAATTCTAACATCCCTGACAAAAGAGTTTAAAGACATCTTAAAAGAATTGATTGGCAATTGCCAAAGCATTTTAGGACCTCCACCAGTTAAATGGGCCTGTATAGGGATGGGGTCGATGGCCAGAGGAGAAATGTGCCCTTATTCAGATTTGGAGTTTGCCTTTTTATTAGAAGAAGAAACACCCGAAGCTTTGAATTATTTCCGTTTACTCTCTCAGCTACTAGAGGTGCAAATCATCAATTTGGGAGAAACCCCTTTTCTTATATTTGGTGAAAATGAACCGAGTCCAACGCCTAATGGTTTTTGTTTGGATAGTGGAGGAAATACCCCTTTAGGGATACCAGGTCTTTATGAATTAATCTCTACTCCTAAAAACATGGCTCAATTTTTGACATCTAAGCGCATCAAAGAAACTATTATTTTAGCAAATGCCTTAAGCAATACTTGCTTCATTACCGGTGATGAGGAGCTTTCTAACCTTTTCAATCAAGAAAAAACAGTTATCCTCGATGATACAAGCCGTCAGCTTTCTTTCACGCTTCTTGAAGGTCATTTACTAGAGTTCTCCCCTAACCTTTCCCATAAGAAAGAAAAATTAAGAAGATTTGGAATCAAAAGAGAGCTCTATCGGCCTTTTCAAGAAATTTTAGGAACTTTAGCTCTTTTCTATAGATTAAAACAAAATAGTACTTTTGACCGTGTTGCAGCTTTACAAGCAAGAAATATTTTTTCGTCAACTGGGGTTGAGAGTTTGTACATCGCCATAAATCGTGTTCTGAGTCTGCGTTTAGAAGCACACCTCTTTTATGCAGATGAAAAAGAATTCTTGTGCCATGGCGATGAGGGTGAACCATTTGATCCCCATTTATTGCTTTTGACTGAAAAGCACATTGCACAGCTAAAAGAAATCTATAAGGTACTCATTCCCTTTCATCGACAGGCAGAAGATTTTTATGGTAAGCAAGGAGAAGGCCGCTCCTTTCAAGATGGTCCTCTTTATTCTGATGATCCTCAAGCATATGGGGCTTTGCTTGAAAAATTAGGGAATTTTCATGAGGCAAAAGAAGCCTACCAGCAGGAGGTTGCTCTAAATCCTAACAATATCTGGGCTATTTTGAGTTTAAGTCATGCTGAGCTGGAAGTGGAAAATGGCAAAAATGGGCTTAAACGTGCTCAAGAGGCATTAAAAATAGTAAAGGAGAAATTCGGAGACCAATACTCTGGATATCCTCACCTAGGCACTATCTATAATAATATGGGATTGGGTTTTAAGCTATTGAAGAAGGACAAAAAAGCTTTAAAATACTTGAATCAAGCAATAATAATTGGCAAACGAATATTGGGGATTGAGAATGTTAAAATTGCCTATATATTGCAAAATATTGCAATCGTCCATTGCAATCAGAAAAACTATAAACTTGCTTTGAAAAGTCTGAATGAATCTTTGTCCATTTTTCAAGTGATCTATGGTTCCAACCACGCAGAAGTCAAAAAAAACCAACAAATCATAAGAAATATCATGATGGCAGAGTATAGTCAGGAAATGAGACTTCCCTTAGCGAGCACATATGAAGAATTAGATGCCCTAGCTCTTTCAGGCCAAAGCATTGGCATTTTTGTGCCTATTGAGAAGACCAAGAAAGATAAACCGAAGAAAGCCGCCCCTTCTCAGAAAATGGATCGAGACAATCCCGAATTTAAATATCGATTAGGTCAACGCTATAAAAAAGGAATAAGCCTGCCTCAAGACACAAAAAATGCATTCGGCTTTTTTCGCGAGGCTACTTCACAAGGTCATGTAAAAGCAACGTATCAACTCGGCAACTGTTATTCAACAGGCTTCGGTACTGATAAAGACACGTCAATAGCAATACAGAATTGGGAGCTAGCGGCAAACAAAGGTCATGCTAAAGCACAAATGATGATGAGTTGGTGTTACGCACATGGAGAGAAGGTTAATAAAGATTATCCTTTATCTCTAAAGTATTTGAAAATGGCTGCAAATCAAGAAAATCCACTTGCTTATGTTCTGCTTAGCGAATGTTATGAAGTTGGAGAAATAGTGGAAAAAGATCTCCCATTAGCTCTTCATTATTTGCGTTTGGCTGTCAATTTTGGAAATCCTCTTGCACGCTATAAACTCGGCCTTTATTATGCTCGAGGAATTGGAGTTCAAGAAGATATGCGAGTTGCTAGGCAGTATTGGAGTTTAGCTGCTGATCAAGGACACACTGAGGCCCAAGTCTGCCTCGCTTATGAATATGAAAATGGTTTTGGAGGAAGTAAAGACCCAAAATTAGCAGTGAAGTATTGGCTACAAGCTGCATCTAAAAATGATGCGGAAGCTCTATGTCGAATGGGGGCTCTATATGCAAGTGGGAAATATGGGATAAAGAGAGATCATCCACAAGCTGTGGCTTACTGGCAACGGTCTGTCGATCAGGGACATGCAGGCGCTCAATTTTATTTAGGTATGTGTTATGCGCGTGGCGATGGCGTTGAGAAAAATTTAGAAATAGCGATTGACCTTTGGGAAGCTTCTGCAAGCCAAGGATATGAACCAGCCCAGCAAATTTTGCAGAATCGCGAGACATAGAAATTCTTCCGAATATATGGAGGTCAAATATGAATGAATTGCAAGGATCTGAGGGAGTGAAAAGTATATATTTTACTCGAAATCTTATTCAAAGCGCCATAGATCGGGGAGACTCGACACTTGATTTAGAAAAAAAAGAAATCAATACTGCGCCATGCATTCGGGTGCTCAGGGTATTAACGAACACCTGTGTGCTTAAAATAAATTTAAGGAGTAACTTTATCTCCACAGAAATAGCCCTTCGCTCCTTTTCTGTCTTAGAATCTACTCGCATCACTAAATTGGATTTAACTGGGAATAAGATTAATTCACCTGAAAAAATTCGTATTCTTTTAGAATCTTTGAAAAAGACTCATGTGAGGAAATTAAGTTTAGGTTTAAATCAAGTCAATACGGTGGAAAACATAGAGGCATTGCGCCATTTAAAAAATACTTCCATCACTTCTCTTGATTTATCTGGTAATGAGATAAACACACCAAAAAAAATAAGTGCTCTGGATGCACTGAAAGATACGCCTGTCACACAATTGAAATTGGGTAGCAATGGTATTAACTCCGAGTCATTGATTCGCTTTCTCGGTATTGTATCAAGAATAATTTCTATTATAAAATTGGATCTCATTCATAATGGAATTAACACAGCGGAACAAATAAATGCCTTGGAAATTTTTCAAGATACTACCGTAAAGATCATTCGTTTGACGGGCAATAAAAGTGTCTTTTATAAGCAAAGCGCTAAAGCTGCTATGATAGCGTTAATGGACAAAGGCATTCAAATCCAGGTTGCAGGCCTAGAACTAGGTTATACGCCAGTACGCCTAAAAGAAGAAAGGGATCTCGGTGAAGGAAAGGGGAATTTAGAGGAAGAAAAAACGGAACCCGTTGACATATATCTGGAAAGCCCTCCATCTGAGAGCAATCTAGTTAAAAATTTGAAGGTCTTTCTTGATCAAAGCAAGTATAAACAAGCAATTCTAAGTATTTGCCAATTTCCAGAACTTGCTGCGGCTCTTTCTCAAATTAATCCTTCTGATCTGAAGGTTATTTTTCAATGCGTGGAACAAAAAATCAAAGATTCCAATATTTCTGATTTAAAAGAAAAGTATCAAAAAGAATTGATAAAAGAGGCTATACAGACAAATTTAAGCTTATACAGGTATACAGAAAAAGGACTCCAAACGGCAAAGGTGACTTTGACCCCTGAAGGTATGATATCTCATCCCGTACTTGTCTATCCCTGTTTTCCGTTAAAGGCCTTACGAACAGTATTGGAAGAGGCTCAAAAGCTAAATATAAGCGATATTTTAAGGGATGCACATTCAGAGATCCCCGAGCAGTCCTATTTAGTAAGAACACTTCGCTACTTTTTGCCTACAGAAAGTAACAACATGCAAAACCGTTTAATAAATAGCGGTACGTCCCATGCACCTCGCATTGCCTGGTTATTGATAAAAAAGATTTCGTGGTGGCAGGCTTCTAAAATCTTTATTGGCCAAGCCAAGGGATTGATAGGATTGGAAAATTCACAATCCTGGCAAGCAGCCCTTGAAGGAGAATTGAAAAACCTTTTAGATTCTTTTCTATCATTAAAAGCCTTTTTTGATGGCTATCAAGATCAAGAAAAGAAACTTCGTTTTTATGATTTATTTTTAACGCTTGCCAAAGATGAGGGGTTAAAAAATCTCATCCAAGAGCATAGAGCCGAACTTTCAGAATTATTTGCTGCTGCAGAAATCCCAGGATTTGATACTGAAACCGCAGGAAAGGCCCTTGATATTTTAACCCTATTACAAGATGAAATACAAAGCATCGAGCATTATCAAGATCTGCAATTAACTGAAATGATTTGTCAGATACTGCCAAGGTGGGCAAAGGAATCTAAAAAATTAAGTCAATTGACAACTCAAGCAATTACCATTTTTGAGAACCTTTCGCGTGTTGTTGAAGCCTTTACAGATGCTGGATTATTACCCCAGGCTAATATCCAGGTGGATGTTTTGTTTCATAAAGCTGCAGAAATAGCAGGTGTACATAAGAGAGAGGGAAATAACATCAGTAAAACAAAATACGCTTATCTGTGTAATATCGATGAAAGAAACCGTGTAGACTTAGCAAAATTATTTGGCGAATTTAATGAGACTCTCGGCCTTCTTGATTCTCCAATTGCCACACTTATTCATGCAAAAAATTTGACCAAAATGCAATTTGTCGGAAAGGAAAATTATCTCTATGCCATTGAACATTGTGTTTTGAATAAGTTCTGTTTTTGTCTGGCTAAATTTAACTGTTGTTCTTTTAGCCACTCTCAATTTATTGATTGTGATTTTACAGAAGCTCTATTTGACAAGGCTGTCCATTTTAAAAATACCCTTGTAGATGCTGCTACAGCTAAAACCTTATTTCCTCTCTTAAAACAATCTCTAAGAGGAGGAGTTTCAATTACCGGTAAACTGGTTTTATATGGAAATTTTTCTGAAATTAACCTTGAAGGCATCAACCTCGCTTTATTAGATACTAACTTTGCCACAGGTATTTTACCTCAATCATTCGCTAAGGATAAGGGAAAATCCCGTCTAAAGAAAAAAGATAGTGTAGAAGACAACCATTCTCAGGAAGAGGCAGAAGAAAGTACCTCATTTGTGGGTGGCCTTTGCGCTTATTTGGCAGGATATCTACCTAGTGTTGTAGAAGGTGTATACAATGGTTTTGAATCCATGGTGGAAACTATAGAAGGTTACTTACCCGATGCAGAAGAAATTATCGAGAGCGAAGAGGATGAAAATGGGCAATTAATAGAACTTAAAGAATTATTTAATGCTGAATTAGATGCTATTAAAAGTAGAATGAAAGAATTGGAACATAAGGTTGGAGAGGAGGTCTCGAAAGAGTTATCCCTACTTAAAGACAAACAGACAAAATTAGGAAATGCTCTTGAACCCCTCCACAATTATTGGATCGAAAAGGAGAAAGCCAGAGATGAAAGGAAAAAAATAAGCGAAATTCCTATTCTGCATGCCTATTACAAAGCCTTATTAACAGATTTAAGCGGAGTTTTACATAGCCTACTGGTTGTCAGAAGCCACCTGCTAAAAGTTGAGGAAGGAGCGGCAACAAATTATGCAGCGAAAAGTTCCATGCCAACCTTCGTCCTAGGGACAACTAGCCGAGCGACAGGAGTTGCCAAAACTGTAGTTGATTTTGCCCCATCTGCAATTAAGTGTCTGGAAAGTTTTCTATCTACCTCAAATCGCCTATTAAATTTTTTACAGCCTCTCACACAAGCCATACCCTATGTCAATATTGCCACGGGTGCTGCAGATGTGGCCACTAAATTTGTTGTCAATACGACAGATAATTGGAAATTTTTGAATAGTCATGAAGCAATGTTAGAATTAACCCCAAAAGGATTAGATAAAATAGCGGAGCAACTTTCCAGAAGATTGGCAGCGACTTATCATGAACAGGTGTTGCTGTTGACTGAAAAAGGAGCTAGGCGCTTTGCTGAATGTGGGGCTATTCGCATCTTGGTTCTATTGTTAAATGGTCATATCAAAGGTCAACAAGATCCTATTAAAGAGATTGTGGATGCCATTGGCCACTACGACATCTCCATCGATGAGTTAGAAATTCCTTGGTTGAAGAAAAAAATCGCCCTTCCTTTTTGGAAAGAGACTCTCGAAACCATAGATAAAAAAGATCGGAGTCTAAGGCAAGATATGCTTTATCGAATGGCAGGGAGATGCCTCAAACAAGGAAAGGTTCGGTACTATTATTCAAATGATGAAAAGATTCTTGTTAATTCTAAAAGAGAAAAATATAAACGCCCCTTTACTGATCAACCAATGACAAAGGCAAAATATGCAGGCTATATAACTATCGAGGATGTAAGAGACCTTCCTCAGTATATGACATTAGATCTGGATCGTTTAGGGCCTCGTTCCTTTATAGAAAAGCCTAAAAAGGACATGAAAGGGAAAGGTAAGCAAGAAGAATCCCTTAACTCCTCTGAAAAAAAAGTAACCCAGCTCTCACATGTTTCACAAGATGAAACATCTACTTCGATAGGCATTGCGAATCCCTTGATGCACCAAGAAAACAAAGAATTGGTTAAGTTGAGAAATAGGGTTAAAGTGCAAGATGAGCAAATTAATCAATTAAGAGAATTAGTTAATGCAATTTTAACCTCTAGTTCACAAGGTCATCATTACGATTTTTCAGGATACCTTTTAAGGCTTAGGAGCAACACAACTGTTAAAGATTACCTTAAGGAACAAAAAAAGAACGAAAAAGATTAGATTCGAGAGATCATATTTGTGCAAGGGGCAAAAAAAAGATGCATTTTGGAACCCCATCTCGGACCCCTTCCTTTCAGCTAGTGCTAATATTTGGTTTGAAATTTTTAATTTGTCTCAAACTTAAGGACGCCTTATGTTTCCTGATAATTATTCAAAGTTAACGCCAGGCAATACATCTTCATCCTCTCCAGAGTCATCTAACAAAAAAATGGATTCTAAAACAAGAATCCAGGAGGTTTTAGGCAGTCTGAGCACAAAAATCTCGGTAAGCACTGAATTGTTAGAAAATTCATCATCTCCTACAACTAATCAAGCCTTAGGCAGTGCCTACAAATCTTCACGCTCCGTTAACATTAAACGGGCTAATAAAGCAGATTTTAAAGCATATCAGGAGGCCCTTGCTGAACTAAACATAAGTTCCAAGCCGGCTTCTCTATCCCCTAAACAAAGAACTCAACAATCAGAAGAATCGGAAGAGCCACTATCTGATAAATCTACACCCTCCGCTCCTAAATCTAAACAGTCTCATAAACAGGATTCCAAAACGGCTATTGGTTTAAGTTCATCCGTTGAGAAAGACGATTCCACTTTGGAAAACAAAAATTTACTCATTGGCAAGATAGATGATCAACCCATCTATTTTGAGAGGGTTGAAGTGCTCGGAGATGGAAATTGTGGAGTCACTGGCATCGGCGCTCGAGATCGCAAGGATCTAGTAGACACATTATTGACTTTAGCAAATCACCGCGAAAGCAGAGAAGCTCTTTATGAAGAAATTTACCAAGCATTTTTATTTTCAGAAAGCAACATTCGACCATTTTCGGACGAATGGAAAAACTTATTAGATAAAAAGAATGAAATTCAAAATGAATGGGATCATCTGATTCGTGAACTTAGGTCAATTTTTTCTGAGGCTGCCAATTATGAGGGAAATCAAAGCACAGAACTCATTCGCTGGCTAGAAGAGCATCATCAACAAGAATGGGCTGACAAGTTAAAGGCAAAAAATCTGGAAGTTTATCGAGCTGATGACGCTTTGCGGATCTATTGTTGTAAAAAGGAAGTTTATACTTATTACGTAAAATCTTTTTTATCAGATGAAAGTCGTTTGTGGGTCGGCCATGCGAGCGCTATCCTTTTTTCCAAGGCAAAGCAAAATACACTATTCATTTGGGAATTGGAAAGAGGAACTACTGATCATGTAACTCTTAAAAACAAAACGGTTGCTTCGCAATCCCACAACGTCATTCATTTATTTTATCCGCGAGGTTCATTCCATTTCGAATTATTAATCGAAGAAAGGGCTGATGAGGACGAAATTAAACCCATAGCCACCGAAACATCCCAAAAAGTCATAGACGGTGACAAAAGCAATTTCATCGAAGAAAAGTCAGTCTCTGCAGAAGAGTCAGAAGTGCTTTCTATCGAAAACCTTTCCTTCACGCTATCCAGTGCTTCTTTAAAAGATGAAAGAAACTTGGAACTGCTTGACAACCTCAAGAGCCAATACCAAACAGCATTAAATAAAAAAGATTACGCTCAGGCAGAAAAGCATCTTGAAAGGGCTTTTATTTTGAGTCGAAGGGATGGGTTATATAACGAAACGGCAAATCTCATTCTTATGTACTACAACGATATTTTGCTCAATCCTGTCATTAAGGCGGCTGTACCTAACCTGAGCTTAATTGTTTTTTCTCAAGCCTACCGCTATGCACGATTAGCTAATGAAGCGAATACGATGGCCAAGATTTGGAAAATGATTGTCGACTTTCTTCAGAACGAACATCCCTTCAAAGTTTCTGATACCCAACTCGAAAATCTTCTTGAAGCTAGCCAAAAACTTTCTCAGGATCTGAAAAAAATTAGGGATAAATTAACAAGTAGCTTCACTAACCCTGAGACTTTTCTTTCAGCTTTTGAAGTTTTTAATCTAGAGATGGATGAGGTGACACGTAGCCTAATTGCAGCTGGTCGCAAGTTGATGACTGCACCTATTAAAGATGCATATGCCATCATGATTTTAGGATCAGCAGGCAGGGGGGAAAGGTGTCAGTATTCAGATCTAGAACTGGCAGTTCTGGTAAAAAATAACGACATCTCAGTTATTAATGATTTTGTTAACTTATTTACCTGGATTGAGTTAATCGTGATTTTGATTGGCGAAACGGCTCTGCCTGCTAGATTTTTTCCTTTTCTTCCCTCTGGATTTAGCTTTGACTCTGCTGGAAACACCCCCTTGGGCATTACGCAAGGCAAGGAAGTCTTATACCGGTTGATTGATACGCCCGAGCGTCTTGCCAGATTCCAAGCAGAAGACCGATTTGAGAGTTTTATCGCCACATCAAACGCTCTTTTGTATCCCCGACTTCTCTGTGGTACAAAAGAAAAAGATAGTCTTTTTAATCACTATCAAGATGAGGTCAAGAAAATCTTAAATCCTAAGACGAAAAATACTTCTTTGAAGACCGTCCACGCAGTGGAAAATATGAATGAATCTATATTGGATTTAGTCGTTGTCGGCAAAAAGGATCGTTCACCCAAGCAGCAAATGATGACGCACATGCTGCAAAATCTAATGGACAACGTTTTGAATAATCCTGATGTAAAAATTACAGCCGATTTACTTCAAAATCCGCCGCTCGAACTACTCAGGCATAAATCTGATACTATTGCTCAGGTCACCCATCTTTTCCAAAAGCCCGTCCAAATGTCGCCCAAAGAAACCCGGGCATTTTATTTTATAAACAGCGCTGCAGAAGATTTTGTGCCAAGAATTGGTGATCAAATCTTTCAGAAAGACAAGCTGGTCATTAAAAACGAACTATATCGAATGTTTCAAATGATTTTAAATGCACTTGCCATCTTTTACGATATTCCCCTCACCAATTCGTTTGAAATTATTGAGAAGTTGAGTCATCCACCCATTAGGATTTCCTATGAGGCTGATGCAAATTTAAAAGCTGCACTTACTCTGGCTCTTTTTTACCGGGTTAAACTGCAACATTTTTATGAGGAAGAAAAAGAAACAATAGTTCTTTCTGCTGATGAAAATTCCGAGGCAGCGGGGGAATATGCGGCAGATAAGCAGGATATGAAAAATCTGGCACAGATCTATCAAATCTTGATCCCCTTTTATGAAACTGCTAAAGCATTTATAGAAAAGCAAGGTAAATCCAGTGAATTTGCTCGCAAGACTTTCTTTCAGAAAGATTTCTTAACTCGGGGAAAAATATGTTTTCAAATGGGAGATGCCGAACAGTGCAAACACAATTTATTGCGAGCAAGGGATATGGACTCTAATAATCCTGAGGTAGAAGAATACCTTGGATTAGCCTGTATGAGGCTTCTTCACTTTTCTGAAGCCGAAAGCCATTTCCAACGAGCCTGGGAATTGGGAATGAAGAGTCGTAGCAAAACTGAACAAGGTATGTTCCTTCATAATTGGGGGGAGCTTTTTTTCTTTCAGGGCGATTACCAACAGGCTTTGTTAAGCTTTCAGAAAGCTTATGATCTTTTCAAAAACCAACAACTGTCTACACCTTCAGAAGTAAGGCTTTGTCAACAAAACTTAGCGAAAACAAGTTATGCGATAGGAACTCAATTTCAGGAAATCAGCCAAAATAAATTAGCCGTTTTCTGGTACAAAACAAGTCTTGATCACCTAGAAATCTTGAGTTCAGCAGAAGAAATAAAATTCAAGCAAATGAATATTTATTTCAAACTTATTAATTTGTTTATTAAATCACTTAATATTCCACACTATGAAATTCAGAAGCTATTAGCTGCAGATCTTGAAAATTATGTGAGAGAAGTCACGCAATATTATAATGAAATTTCGAAAGATTTATTTTCTACAAGCAAAGAATTTTCTTCTGAAGCTCTGCAAGGTCTAGAAAACTACTGCTTCCTTCTATTCAACTGTTCACATAAAAACACACGAAATGTCCTTTGCAAGATCCCTGCTTTCCTCGAACTCACTTCTTCTCCGGAAAAAAACCAGAAACACGCATTGGATATTTTGAATCAGTTAATCAAAGTTTTTACATACTCTTTCAACCCAGATCGAAATCACCATTTAGCTAAATTCTATCGAGAAATCGCGCTGATTCATCTGCAGCATAAGAATAGTAAGGCAGCTCTCGATTTTTTGAAGTGCGAAACAAAAATTAATAAAAGTGTTCAAGCATATGTCCTCATAGCGACAATCTATAAAAAACGGAAAAAAAATTCCAAAGCACAAGCTGCCCTTAACCAAGCACTTAGCAGCCTTCCCCAAATTCCCAAGAAGCATCCTTCTTACCCCAAAATCCTGCGCGATATGGCCCTCATGTATGCCCAGCTTGAAGATCTGAAGAAGGCCAAATCGCTGGTCGTGGAGGCTATCCATGCTTACGAAACTCTGGCGGAATCAAACGGTAAACCCGATTTTGCAGACTGCTTCGAAATTTGGCTGGCGTTACTGAACAAAGAAAAAAATAAAGATAAGGAATGGGCTATCTCCTATGCCGATTATGCTTCTTATATCTGGAAAAAAGGAGCTTCTGTTTTTGCTGATGTAAAAAAAATCGAACAAGCTACTAAGATCCTGGAAAAGTCGGAAACCAAGCCGGAACAATTGGGTCATTGTTATCTCATCCAAAGTTTGATGAACCCTGAAAAACCCAGAATGATACAGAAATTACTCACAGCAGCTGTATTGATTTACGAAAAATGTTATCTAGAGCCCAGCCAAGAAAAGCTAGCATGTTTTCAGAAGTTGTTAGGAGTACAGCAGCAACTTCCAAAAGATACTGAATCAATGTTGTTGCTCATTTACGTATCAGAAAAAATATTGTTGATTGAAAAAATGCTCTTTCCCGAGCGTTACAACGAAAATGAAGCTGCCTTTTTAAAATTAAATTCTACGAATAGTATCTTAGAACTAGGTGATTTGCTAAATCAACTGAAGGACATCCAGCTAATGATAAAATTGGGGATGATCTTTTATCATCATTCCAGCGTTTTTCCAGCCATTCAATGTTTTGAAAAGGTCCTTCTTCGCAATCCAAATTTAAGGGAAACGGACGCAACAGTTTTTTATCATCACCTCGCCAATTTCTATATGATTACCGGAAACTTTATAGCTTCTGAGAAGATATTTAAAAAAATCCTTTCGTTGCCTTCACCACAAATATATATAAGCTACGCATTGCTGCTATTTCGTCAACAACGATGTGAAGAAGGCATTCATTTTTGTAAGCAAGTACTCGATCTAAAGGATTCTCAGGAAACCGGCTGGAATTATACCCAGGTATATCTTAAAGCACTTCCCGACTGTCTGGGGCAACAGATATTGATGTCTGAGGGGGGCTGGTCATTATCTAGTAAAGCAATGGCCTACTTTTTACTTCTTTACTATTTGGAAAATAAACAGTTGACTAATAGTTATTTAAGTTCTTTTGCCCAAATGGTAAATGACGAAAATGATTACGATCAACTTCTTCTCCTGGGCTATACTTATGAGCACGAGGATCGGACTCAAAATGCGCTGACCTGTTTTCAAACAGCATTGACTGTTAACGACGATGGTAATCATTTGTCGGCTGAGTGGAATATTCAACGCCTGAAAAAAACTAAGGAAGAAGAGGAAGAAATCTTTGGGATCGATACGTCAAAAATGATCGAACAGGGACAAAAAAACTTGGCACATGGATTGTTTGATAACGCCATTGCATGTTTTAAAGACTGTCTCCTAGTTAACAACGAAGCGGAAGAATCTCTTAATCTGTTGATCGGCTGCGCTTACCATGCCAAAGGGAACATGGAAGCTGCCGCTTTATATTTTTGAAAAAGTCCAGGAAGCCATGAAAACAGAAGAAATGCCTCCTGATTGGTTGTTACATGCTATTAACGAAAGTATCTTGTTTTGGTATCAGAAAGGCGCATACCAGCAAGTGCTTGAAAATGTAGAAAAGGGCCTTTTAGTTCTTAAAACTGAGACAGACATAAGCACAGAAATAACAACTGTAAATTTCAACTCCATAGAAAAACTCCGGCTGAATGAACCCTTGAGGGCATTACTTAAAGGCAAACCTTCCATTAAATTCTTTTCGTTCATTTTTTTGCAGTATCTTCGTCTAGCAAGCTTCAGAAAACTGAATCAAAGTGATTCGTTAATAAGCGCATTTTCCACCTTTGAAAAAGCTGTTAATGCACGCCCCTCGTTTGAGCATTATATGTTGCTTTCTATAGTTTGCGGTTGGCTGAACCGGACTCAAAAGGTCAACTTGTATCTAGAAAAGGCTATTAATTTAGTAGATAAAAGGAAGGATCAATAGAGGATTTTCATCGTCTTTTTTTGTTTGTTAGAGTCTTCAAAATATTCTTTCACTAGGTAAATGTCGATCTTCTTATAAACATTTAATTGCAACCGGATTTTTTCCCTTTTTGAATTTTTTGTAAAAAAATATTAGACTATGCCTTCATTTCTTAAGGAGATCAAGCAATGGAACCCGCACCATCCTCGAGGGTAACTTCTGGAACTATTATCCTGATGCCCACGCAATCATACGAATTAGTACCCATCCTTGGAAGTTCTCATATCGCCGGACGCATTGAACGTCTTAAAATGAGGCTTACGGATATAAATAGCAACTCGTCTATCCCAGGCTTATACAAAGAAACTCTTGAGCTTCTTTCCCATTTTAAAGAAGAAGATATTGTCAGTTTGGCTAATTTGTTAAAGCAAAGCCTTCACTTTCCTGAGTTGCAAAGGGAATTAGCCCTTTCTCTTGGAGATTGGTACTCGAATCAAACGGATTTGGCAAATATGTCCCTCGAAACGCGCTTAATTTTCCATAAGAATGCGATGCATTACTATGTTAATGCAATTCAAATCGACAAGCTACTCTCCTCGCCAGACTCAACTTATCATCAAATGGCTTCCGGTTTGTTCATTAAACTAATCAGAGATATACATGGAGCTGATGATGCATTTTATGAGCAGTTACACTTCATCGCCAATAGTTGCAATCCTCTAGCTTTTGAAGAAAGATGTCGTCAAATTGACCAATACAAGGTTTTTTGCATCTCAGAAGAAAATTATCGGAAAATAATTATCGAAATATTTTATTGGCAAGCCAACAAAGCGCTTAACAAAATCAATGAAACAGAAAAAACAAAGTATGAATTGATTAGAGCTGAAGTAGAATCTAAGCAGGAGATAAGTACATATATCCCTCCCAAAATACTTCCCACGCTTAAGTACAAGCAATCTTTGCAAGCTCTAAGAAAGCAATTTGAAGATGTTCAGAAAATGGATGCAAAAGAAATCAGAAACTTCCAAATCGGAGCTTTTAAAGCCTATAAGCAATTTTTTACGCTTCTGCTCTTAGATGCCTTTAAAATGAGCGGAACTCGCCCTTCTCTCTGTTATTTCGATATTCATGCCATGGGATCAATCGGGCGCATGGAGCCGTGTCCATTTTCCGATTTGGAGCTCATGATCCTCGTGAAAGACATTTCGGAGAAAACCCTTACCTATTTTAAAACCTTATGCCACATTCTCGATTTTCAGGTACGAGCATTGGGTGAAACGAGTACACACAATTTGGTTTTTTCCTGCATTCATTCTAAAAATCCTTCAGGATTTCATTTGGACTCGGGTCCTCATGTCTATGCTGATCTCTTGAACACCCCAGAACGTATGGCTGCTACACAGCGTTCTGAAACTACCGATCCTGCTTCAGCCGAAAATATGTTGTTAAAGTCGAGTAGTTTGTTCAAGAATGATGATGATCTTGCTAAGAGTTATGAAAAGGCAATGATTAGTGTTCTAAATGAGAATTTTGATCCTGATATTTCGTAGGGGAAAGCGCCGAGCTCTTGAGTTCATGAAAATTCGGCTAGAAATTTATCGAGGATTTGAAAAAGACGGCGCGTATGAGGATAATATTGTAGATATCAAAACGTACTATGTTTCGCAACTTAACTACCTTCTAAGTGATATCGCCCTCTATTTAGGACTTAAACAAATCAATACATTTGATATCATAGACGCACTCATGCCTGAACTTAATTCGGGTATTTTCACCTCCGAAAGCATCTCTCTTCTTAAAAATGGAGTGGAAACTCTTTATAAAATTCGTTGCCGGCTGCATCTCCACTATGGTGAACAGCAAGAGCTGGCCCTCACCCTTACGCCATCCAAGGCGTCGCCTAAGCTTGAGGTTCTCACGAACTTGGAAAAAGTGGAGTTAAACAAAATCAGGTTTCTTATTTTTCTCCCTCTTTATCTATTACTGAAAGATTTATTTAAAGACGAACTCTCTTATGAAGATAGACAAAGGCTATTTGCAGCAAAGTTTACCGGCATCGATCTGGTGGACTTGGCTGTTAAACAAATTTCTCTATATAAAAACAATTACTTTAAAGATTTGGCATTGAAAACGTTTGTTGCTTTCCTTATCAAAAGGAAATCTTCAACGGAAGATTATTTGCATTACTATAAAGAACTTCATGGAAAATTAGGCAACGAACCTCTGCGGAAAGTCTATATAGATACCTTAAAAGCTTTCAAAATTGAAGAAGAGACTTTAAATATACTCGCTCTTCATCCTTTAGAAGACGAACAATTAACACACAAGCAGGCAGATAGCCTCGAAAATAGCGCTCAATTAGAAAAAAATTGTGAGCCATTGAAAAAGGGGGGAAATGGGGAAACACAAAGCAATTTTTCAAAATTAAAGCAATCCTTTGACGAAATCAAAAAAGCTCTAACACCTCAAACAAAACGAATTGTCAAGATCAGTGAGTCTTCTCGCCCTGCTTCCCAAACCGTAAAGAGATCTTCCCAACAGTTGCTAGGCAACATTCAAAAAGTGCCCGCTTCTTCACCTGTCGAGCCTATTCCTTTAGATTTAAACTCTTGGCTTGTAAAGCTTCAGGAAAAGTCTCCTGAAATTTTATATCATATCCGCACATTTGCAAAATTGAATGAGGATCCAAGCTTCATCCTCGATTACACCAATGCCTTAATGACCAGAGAAGTAAAAAAGGATATTCGTAGATTTTCAGAACAAAATAACTTGAATGAAGCAGATTGTCTGAATAGTTTTTATCAATATCTTCGAGATTTAAGCCGCTCCCCCGATTCATTGAGTAAAGATGATGATGAAGACGACTCTCTTAAATCTTCTCCTTCACAGCAGCTTCTGTTTGTTGCAGATACATATGATTATCAAGCTTCTGCTGGACCCGTTTCTCAAGAACCTGAACATGCACCTTCAGAAATTGCTGAAAAGACAGAACTCGATAATACTCTTGCTCATATCCTGCGCCTTGTTGAATCTGGACAGCCAGCGATAGATCTAACTCGGGGTAGAAATGTGTTATCGGTTGTAGGAATTACCGGCAGTGGAAAAAGCACCACTGTCAATTTACTCTGGGGGTGTAAGATGATTGTGGATCCATCTGGAGGTCGTTTAGCCCAAAGAATAAGTGCAGTTGATCCTGTCGCTGCAATTGGACATGAAAAGAAATCAGAAACCAAATTTCCCCAAGCATTAGAGCTAGAAGATACGGACCTCGTTTTATGCGATATGCCAGGTTTCTTAGATACTGAAGGCCCTGAAGTTGCTATTGCCCATGCTGTCAATATACGCAATATTTTTACAAATGCTCAAACTAATCGCATCTTAGTACTTTTCAACTTTAATAATCTTCTAACCGACCGTGCAGATGGTTTTAAAAAAATTATTGAATTATTGATCAAGGTTTTTCACACAAAAGAAGGATTAATACTCAATACCCCCCACATACTTATGGGAGTTACCTTTGTGCCTGCCCACATTGACTTTCAATTAGTAAAAGAAGAAATTCAAGAGTTGGCATTAAGTGCAGGGTGGGATTTAGGATCATGCCTCGAACACATCATTCGCATTGATCCGCTAAATTCCTCACTCCGCGAGGAGACTATACACAAGCTTAAGGCTCTCCGTCCCTCTGAAGAAAAAGGCTTCTATAATATAGCATTAACGGATCAAGAGTTGTTCTTATTGATAAACCTTGCAAAAAAGATCTCAGAAAAAATATCAGCTTATTGGGTTCAGGGTAATATCAAAGGAATTATCGAAGAATACCGCAAAATAAATTCCCTCCAATGTATTCCACATGCTTCCATTACAGATGTAATCGATGATTTGCAAAAGAAGATCAATCATAAAGTAGAAAAATTAATAGAAGAAATTCGCTCGTTTGCTGCAATAGATGAGCCGAGAATGAGGGTCGCAACAAAAGAAAGAATGGCTAAATTGTTATCCTGCCGTCCATTAGATATCTGTTTTAGCCCGGAACAGGAACCAGTTTCCAAACAAATTTTCCAAATGGAAAAAGAATTAAAAGAGGCTGAATTTCTCTTACAAGAAGATGTCAATAAACAGATAGAAAATGCGCTTTCTTTAATGATTCAAAAAGCAGACCTTGCCCTAAAGGAAATGATTAAAAACCGCAAAGGTCAATTGTCTGCTTTTGATATCACTCAACCGGACCTGTCGGACCTGTTAATCTGCCTCGCGACACAATTCAAGCTAGAGGTCATTAAAAGTTTAAAAATTCTTCTAGATCAAGTAGATTTGGAAACAAAATTAAGGCCTAAGAAATATTATTTTGGCGATCTTCTTCCTCTAGAAGATCTAAAACAAAAAAAAGAAAAAGAAATTCACCAATTAATATTAAAAAGGCAGAAAGAATCTAAAATTTTAGAACTTCAAGATCGATTTAATTCCGCATTACAAAAACTTTATCATTCGAAAAAAAATCTTTTGAAGAATTACGCTTCTCTAAGTAAAAAACCATTAGATATTCATGAATTTTTTTTATTAGCTAATTTTGAATGTATTAAAGCAGAAGTGAATACAATCGTGGATGTTTTGGCAAAATTACGTGGAAAGGCCGGTTTACGGGATTCCTATGAAGAAAGCGTGGAAGCGTTTCTTAAAGTTATTTATCAGGAAGCTTATGAATTAAACAAACAAATGGAGATCAAAGCACTCTCGCATTCAATTCATATTGGGTTAGAGAAATTGAAGGGCGAAGCGAGTGAATCTGATTTAGCTAAACTCAACCAATGTTATGAAAAATTGGCGGGATGGGATGAAAAGGCCTTTCAAGAAGCTATTGAAAAGGCTAAGAGGATATTGATTCTTGAGCCTGAAAGAGAGCTTCCACTAATCTTAAACGCAATCAATGACCTCTATTGCCAAAAGTTGGATATTGTTTGTAGAACGATGGGCTATTGCTCTCATTTATCCGCATGCTTTCCCGGTAAGGAGATCGAGGCTGTGTTAAAGCGCAAGGATGACGCCATCAAGGAAGAAGAAGCTAAGCGGCGGTCAGCTGAAGTTGATAGGTTTAATCATTCCTTGCAACTTACGTTTAGAGAAATAAAAGAAGCCATCGATCTTTATATGCGTTTGAATTTTGACAAAATAACGAAGCTGCCTTTAAATCATCATGATGTGAACTCTTGCCTCTCTACTTTAGGGAAAATCATCCCGGAATTGGCCGCTTTCTCTCAGCTTTGGGTAGAATTGGATAAAACGCTTAAAGATGAATCTCAACACTATTTTTTTCCACCCGATGAAAAACTCCTTATGATTCAAATGGCTCAAAAATCCAAATTAGCAGACTATTTTAAATGCATGATTTTGTTTTCAAAAGCCTCTATCTTACAAATGGAAATTAATCTATGGTTTGAAAAAGCCGCTGTGGCAGCTAAAGGAATTATCAAAAAAAATCCCCAAAGCATTATTCAAAATGGATTTACAATAGCAGCAGGATTTCCTGAAGAGATAATCACAAAGATATCCTTTCTTTGGCGCCAACTTCAAGAACTCATTACTCAAACTAAAAATCAAGAAATTATAGAGATAGCTAAGAAAACAGCAAAAAAAATAGATGATTTTAAGTTAAATCTCACTAGTGAAGCACGCGATCAGGCAGTAGAATCCCTAGTGGAAGAAATAAAACAAGCTTGCGCGGAGCGGGATTTTTTAAGGATTCTCGATAAACTCTCGTTTATGTTAGAGACTTTAAAGCATGAAAGTCCGAAAAACTATGCAATTGCGATTAAGGAACTTTCGAGCCACATAAAGCCCTGGCTAACGTCTAATGAATATGAAACTTACCTGGCAGGAAAAAATTATATTTCTTTCTGTAAAGTTTTTATTGCGATTAGAAAATTAAAACTCAGCTTAAAAAATCATATTGAAATTGATAATCGATATATTGAAACGACTTTCATCCACCATCTCAATGAACTTTTTCAAAATGCTTTAAAAGAAATTCAATGCACTACTTCAAGCCAAGAGTATTTTAATATAAAGCAATTAAAGAATTTTATTGAAGTTTTAAAGACTCTGCGGGCAAACGACTTACACCCTCCGGAAGAATTCGAAATTTCATTAAAAGAAGAAGCGATCAAGAAATGGCAAGAGCTTTTAGGGCATCAAGCAAGGATTTCAATTCTAACTTATGAACAATTGTCCCCTGCCATAAACGAATTAGCAAAGGACATGATTAAACAATATGCTGTTGCTAAAGAATTAAGTATTCAGATGCAATTTGAATGGTGGATGCGTGATCAAATTCTTAATTTATTTCCAAAAGAGCTGGTTTATAAATTTGGATTAAGTGTCTCTGAATTTAGCGGGGATGTCATTTTTAATGAAGCTGCTCAGACCATTATCGATACCTTTCACGAGTTTCGTATTATTGATATAAAATTGCATAATCCCAAAGCAAATGGAGTTAGTTTTAAAGATGCCCTTGAAAGCCTAACAACTTTCCCTGCTACGGCCTCCCATTCGCCTCATTTAACCAAGGCTTACGACACTTTCCTGGAATTGTATTCCATATTGATTTCTGAAATTCTCGGTGGTCTTTTTGATCCTAAAGAAAACATTCAAAAAATTGGGGATCTATCTGTAAAACTAATCCTTCATGCAGCTCATTTGCATACTCAGATACCTCAAACAGCACAATTATTGGCTTATATTTTTGCTCATTGGACTTATCTTAACGCCGTCCCTTCCTATTTTTCAGATGATATTGAAGATAACAAAACAATGTTACTACAGCCGCATAACACTCAAATACTAACAATTCTCAAATTGCTTAGCATTGATGATCCTAAAGGGATGGAAAACCAACTGGCCCAGATAATGACAGGAGAAGGAAAATCTATTTCTCTTGGCATTATGTCCACTTTTTTCGCTTTGCTCGGTTACAAAGTCAATGTGATTTGTTATAGTTCTTATCTTTCAGGGCGCGATTTTAAAGCTTTTTCCGAACTCTTTAACAAATTAGGCGTTTCAGCTTCTATTTCTTATTCTACTATAGGACAAATGGTAAATAAACTTATGGGTGATCATTTACCTAATTTTCGCACTGTAGTTAATAAGTTTCTAAAGGGGGAAACTGTTTCAGTTTTTAGACCATATCTTAACCAAAGAAATGTACTGCTAATTGATGAGGTGGATGTATTTTTTGGCAAAAATTTTTATGGTAGAACCTATGTCCCTCTCACCACCCTCCCTGCAGCAGATCTTCTAAATCACATTTGGGACAATAAAGAGGATAAAGCCTTTCATTTACTCCCTATGCAAGAAAAGCTAGATCAATTAATAAAAATTCCCGCTGCCCAAAAAATTATAGAGAATTATCCCAATCTGCGCCCTCTTTTACGAAATGAAATACGGCAAATGCTTCATACTTTGAAATTATTTCCAGGCCAAGAAATTCTTATAGAAAATTGCATTATTCAAGAAGATCAAATCGGTTATCTTGACGAAGCCGGAAACATTTTTTTTTCCAGTCATAGTTACAGTACAACGTTTGCTTATCTTTATTGGTACAAACAGGGTAAGATTCGCTCAGATAAATATCTAAAAGATCACTTGGCAATTCCTATTTCTTGCGGCAACATCCTTTATTCGGAAATCCCTAAGTTCTTCCAGTTAAAAATAGGCTTAACAGCTACTTTAGAAGGACTAAGTAAAGAAGAGAACGAAATTTTAGAAAAAGATTATCAATTTACAAAGCGATCTTTTATCCCTTCCACATTTAAAAAAGAACCTTTAGTGGAAGAAGAAACGCTTATATGTGTCTCAAAAGAAAACCAATTTAGCGAAATTACACAAGACATCGAAAGCAAGCTTGATAAAAATCGAGCCTGTTTTGTTTTTTTTATGTGTCCTAAAGATCTCGAAGAATACGAAAGCTATTTATATAAGTTACCAAGCAATCGCTCACAATTCAAATCCCCCGAAGTCCTTACCGAAAAGATTTCTGATGAGGCTAAAGCTGCTATCATCTCTCGATCGACTTCTCAATGTAAAATTACCCTTTTGACCCATGTATTCGGCCGGGGAATAGACTTTATTTGCCGAGACAAAACAGTTCGAGACAATGGCGGCGTTCACATTATTTCTGCTTTTTATCCTGAGACACTTACAGAAGCAATACAAATGAAAGGACGAACTTGTCGTCAAGATAATCCTGGTAGCTTTAGGATGATTTTATGTGCTACAGATTTGGTCACACAAGGCTTTATCAAGCTAAAGAGAAATGAAATGTATGAGACGGTTCCAGACTTAGATGAATATTATCGGGGTGATTTTTTTGAAAGAAAACGCTTTTTAGAGTCTAAAAGGGAAATTCTCTCTTCTAAACAATTTGAACAAATTAACCAAACGATGCAGGCAAACAAACAAAAGCATGAAAATACCCTGACTTTAGCGAAAAAGATTGAGGAAGGCAATATAGAAGAAGCTGAAGAATTATTAAAATCCTTAAACTTATAAGGGAAGGGAATGCCATCCCTACGTTCAGATCTCCAAACTATACCTCTAATGAATGGAAAATCGGTTTGCTATTTTCAAAAATTGGAGTTTGTGGCATTAATTTTGTTATGAAAAACTTCTTATCTAATGAAGAGCTTGATTATGATATCATTAACTTGGATTCCAAGCATCCTTTTGCCCAAGGATATGTTAAGCCTGCATTTTGATTTATGATTATATGAAGAGTTGTTTTTTCGTGCCCGTGCCCGATTTTTCGGGCACGGGCACGCACGTACATAGGCATGTAATCAATTAATCTTTCAAGATGGGAATGAATATAAATATATGACTGATAATTTTGTCTTGTGCTATAATATTATCTAAAAATACCCTTAAAAGTACTCCAATGAGAAAATATTTTATTACGGGATTAGTCATTTTACTTCCCGTGGCTCTTACCACAGCCATTGTCTTATTTATCTTTAACCTATTCACTACCCCCTTCCTGGGAATAGTTAATACCCTCTTCGACCGGTATCATTTATTTGAACAAGGATTTCTTTTTTTAAACCCTTATCATATTCAAAATTTAATTGCTCAAGTTCTTATCCTACTCAGCCTTTTTTTTATAACGATTATTTTAGGACTAATTGCCCGCTGGTTTTTTTTCCGAACTTTGATTAAATTTGCCGAATATATCGTCAAGCGAATTCCTCTCGTTAACTCCATTTACCGCACTTGCCAAGATGTCATCAAAACGATTTTTACTTCTAAAACCAAGTCATTTAAACAAGTCGTTCTCGTCCGTTTTCCCAATCCGGACACCTATTCCGTTGGATTGGTCACTTGCGAAAATCTTCCCGATTTAGCAGGCGCAACTTCCAATTCTGTGGCCGTTTTCATACCCACCACCCCTAATCCTACTTCAGGCTTTCTCCTCATGTACAATAGTGAAGAATTGATTTATTTGGATATGAAAGTAGAAGACGCTTTTAAATATATTATTTCTTGCGGAGTCATTGTTCCTCCTTTTAATGTCATTGCAAAAAGAGAACAACAATGAACAAATGTCTTACTTCCGGCCTTGCCATTTTACTTCCCCTCATCTTTACTTTAATGATTGTCAACTTTTTCATAAATTTTTTGACTAAACCCTTTTTAGAACCTGCTACCGCTTTTCTCACACAATGGAGCTTTTTTTCCCCTACATGGGTTTTAATTCCTAGCAAGGCGCTTATTCTACTGATCCTTTTTGCCCTCACGGTGCTTATAGGCTTTTTGGGAAAGTTATTCTTAGTCAACTATCTCTTCCATTTTGGGGATTATCTTTTTCTTCGCCTTCCCCTTGTGAATAAAATTTACAAAACTTGCCAAGATGTCATCCACACCCTTTTTTCTTCTTCTTCGAAATCATTCTCGCAAGTTGTCCTCATCCCCTTTCCCAATTCTAGCAGATTAAGTGTCGGATTGGTGACTAACGAATCGATAAAGATTCAAAGTGATTTTCAAAGCTTCGATGAGTTAGTATCGGTTTTCGTTCCAGGTGCAATTAATCCTTCTTTTGGATTTTTGGTCATGTTCAAACGGGAACAATTAACCTTTGTAAATATGAAAGTAGACGAAGCAATGAAATTTCTTGTTTCTTGCGGAGTGGTGAAACCAAATTTTCAATCCAATTCAGGTGATGAATGTGAAAGTTACTTTTTATCGCGTGAAGAACAACTCAAGCAAAATTCACTTGATTTGCCATAAAGCTCAAGAAGCCTTTCTTCAGGAAAAGCGTTTACTTATTGCCGTTCCTAGTTTTCAGGCTGCTCAATATGTTGAGGCATTGCTTTGGCGTCAGCCGACAGAGAGTTTTATGCCCCATATCATAGTCGATACTCCCACAGTTGAATGGATTGCCATTACATTACAAGAGCAGCATAATGTCAACCAAGCTCCTCGTTTACTAAATCTATGGCCCACACCCTCTCCTCTTTATCAACAAGTACAAGAAGTGTATGAAATATTTGATGAAACGGATCCCCAAAAAATAGAGCTTTCACAGCAACGCATGCACTTTTACCAAGAGAAAAAACTGCTTGTTAAATTAGACCTCTTGGGTAATTAAAATTGGGTTGGACATGGACGAGATTGGACAGTTTGGACGAATTGGACGGAATTGGACAGTTTGGACCAATTCCAACTCGTCCAACTCCTCCAATCGTCCCGCCAGAAATCTATTGAATGAAATGTTTACAATTGTCAAAATGAGTGATAATATCCAAATTGCGCTGCAAAATGGAAAAGTGAGCACAAAATGACTTTTGCTTTTCGGAAGAGATTGTTTCAAGAACCCAAAACAAGTTACTTTTTGTTTGGACCAAGAGGCACTGGAAAATCTACGTGGCTCAGAAAATACCATGAAGAGGCGCTATGGATTGATTTGCTTGATGCGATAACCTTTCGTTATTTTTCGGCGAGGCCGGAAACTCTTGAAGAAGTCGTGCTTGCGGAGCCTTTAAAAAAAACTATTGTCATCGATGAGATCCAACGTGTTCCGGAACTCTTGAGCATGGTCCATAAGTTGATTGAACAAAAGTTGGGAAAGCAATTTGTTCTTACAGGATCTAGTGCAAGAAAATTAAAGAGAGCCGGGGTTGATCTTCTAGCTGGAAGAGCGGTGGTACGGACGTTTCATCCTTTTATGGCAATGGAGATTCCCGACCAATTTCAGTTGGAACGGGCTCTTGTTTTCGGCACACTACCTATAGTTGTTGCATCGGATCAACCAAAAGATGTATTGGCTGCCTATGCCGCTACTTACCTGCAAGAAGAGGTACAAGCCGAGGGACTCGTTCGTAATGTTGGCGAATTTGCCCGGTTTCTTGAAGTGATCGCTTTTTCACATGGAGAAATGATCAATGTCAGCAATATTGCTAGGGAATGTTTGGTAGAGCGCAAGGTTGTTGCTAGTTTTCTCGCCATTCTCGAAGATCTTTTGCTTTCTTTCCAATTACAAGTATTTACAAAAAGGGCGAAGAGGGAGTTATCTAGCCATTCAAAATTCTATCTATTTGATGCAGGTGTTTTTCGTTCTTTGAGGCAACGAGGACCATTAGATAAAAATGAAGAGCTTGATGGACATGCTCTCGAAGGTTTAGTAGCCACGCATTTGCGGTCATGGATCGCTTACTCAAACAAGGAGTGCCGCCTTTATTACTGGCGAACACGCCATGGTGTGGAAGTGGATTTTATTTTGTATGGCGAAGATACCTTTTCTGCAATTGAAGTTAAAAACTCAGATAAGGTATTTCCGGGAGACCTAAGATCCTTAAAGAGTTTTTATTCCGACTATCCTGAATGTACCCCGTGCCTTCTCTATCGAGGAGACAAACGGCTTTTAATCGATGGAATACTTTGCATTCCCTGTTCGGAGTTTTTGCTCAATTTAAATCCCAATAGCAATCTCTCAATATGAGGTTAGTTTTTAAAAGAGAATCTTGTTTTTAGGCCCTTCATAAGTTCGCCTAATAAACCCAATCCCCAAATAAATAGGATTCCTCCCATGGTTGAAAACAGAAGAAAGTAATAAATCCCTTGCCGGAAAAATTTATGGCTCATCCTCCATCCCAAGTTGAGAACATGCAGACCTATCTGCCTCCCCTTCCTAACATAAGGTAGAAATCGACTCCAAGTTTTATGAATTAAACCCGATCCGGTAAATACCCTTTTCATAAAAACAGAAGATGCCTTTAAAAGAGCAGTAAGAACGAATGAATAAACTTTTATTCCTTGCTCGTATAAACGTTGAGCAATGCGATGTGAAAGAAGTTTTTTAAGCCACCGTCGTATCCATTCCGGCAAATAATTCATCAAAGGATGCGAAAATAGGCGATCATTGAATTGCTGAAATGACAGCTTCTTCAACTTCTCCTGCTTTTGGTGTAAAAAGGCCGCCACCTTTTGATGTTTTTGCTGCATGAAGTCTCGCATTTGCCGCCATTTAGTTTGACAGATCCGTTTAAATTGGTGCCAATGGGGCATCAATTGTTGGCGATAAAAGGCCGCTAGCGGCTTCAGATTACGCTTAATGCTTTCTCGTCCATCATGAATTTGTTTAAAAATCCAATTTGTTGCTTGCAGTGCTAATTGCTGAGAAGAGCGAAAGCGATTTGTCAAGGGTCGGTTCCGCGATGCTGCTCGGTGGATCCATTGTTGAAATCGCAACTGCCCCCATTCCAACATAAGTTGAGGACTTTGCTTCACCCACTGAACCCCTTCTTGGAAACGAATAGAAACTCCTTGAATTTTTTGAAAAGACTTTTCCTTTACCCGGGACATTTTGTTCTGCATGCGCTTGAAGATCTCGGCAGCTTTTAAGCGGGGAAAATTAATAGCACCTTTAACTCTATCTTTAACACCTTTCGGAAGGCGCTGAAAAAATTGATAGACATTTTTACGCATACGCTCAATTCCATGACGAATCTCCAATACTAGACGAATAACCGGCTGGATCAGATTGCTGACGGTTTGCTTGATGTAATGGACGGCTTGGGATATTTTGCCTACTGCGATATCTCTAGGGGTTTTTGTTTTTTCCTTCACTTTTTTCCACATCCAGACAGTCAGAGAAATAGAGAGGGCACCAAATTCAACGATAAACCACTTTGGTAATCCATAAACAAGAAGATAAGGAGGAAAAGCAATACTTAAAAAAATATATTTGCCAATGCGCATGAAAGAACTTTGAGGAACAACAATTTTGGTCGTATGCCTTAAACGATTAAGGGCTTCCTTCTTAATTTGATCGCGTGAAATTTCAAGAGTATCTTTCTTAATGGACTGAGAGGAGCCAATGGGATCATGTTTGATATCGGACCGTTTTCTCACATCGTAGATATTCGAATAAGCGTTCGGATCGCAACGAGATAAGCTATCTGATGCTCGATGAATTGCCATAATTTTCCTCATTAACATGACTAAATAAAATATTATATCATATTAGTTATTAATATAACATAAAAAACAGATTTTTAATCAATAAAATAAGGTTAGTTCAAAAATTAAAGTCAATTGGACTGATTGGACTGATTGGACTGATTGGACTGATTGGACTGATTGGACGAGTTGGACGAGTTGGACGAGTTGGACGAGTTGGACGAGTTGGACGAGTTGGACAATTGGATTAGTCCAATTAGTCCAATTAGTCCAATTAGTCCAATTAGTCCAATTAGTCCAATTAGTCCAACAAGCAGGCTGTCAGCTCCCCTATCTTACTTTATTTCTTTTCGATTACCATGACAAGAGCTTCATTTCCTTCGAAGTAACGACAATTCTTAGGAACATTGATGGGGATTTTTTTCTCTGAGTATTTTACATCTTTTCGTGAGAGGATGCGCTCTTTAAAGTCTTTGTGTTGTAATTTGGAATCGGCAGAGCTCATAAAGGCTGACAAACGACTTCCTGTCCGCATGTGTTGATCTAAGCAGGCTTCAACAAAAATTAAGAATCGATCGATGGTAGTAGCTCTTTTATTTATCCAATCTAACTGCAAGTCTTCGCGTGGCTCCGCCTCGCCTTTCTGTTTGGCTTTGACCTCTTTGGCATACTTTGCACTTTGCTGAGGTGTTATATGACCTCTGTCTGACATCTGCTGAAGAAAATCAGTGATTTGTTCGGGATGAACATTAGGTCTTTTAAGAATTTGATTTACGAATTCTTCAATCTGAGTGTCGGAAAACTTGATGCCTTTAAAATGGTCTAAGGATTCGGATATGGAATTAGTCAGTTTTTGAACTTCTTGCACAACCTTTTGAGAATTCTCAGCTTGATCTTGCAGTTGCTTAAGTTCATCCAAAGATAAAGGTGCATAGTCATCAAAAAAGATGGTGTCAAAAACCTTCACTTGCTGTAGTTTATCCTGCCAGGTCCCTTCCACAATGATGGTGTTAGGGTATTTTTTTGCCCAATCCTTAGCCTTTTGAATTACAGCAGGATCACACTCAATGATAGTATGGCTCTTAGGATGATGCTTCTGAATTTGATCGGAGGAATAACCAAGGCCGAATCCGATTTCCAAGACATCTCCATGAGGTTTTAGAACATCTATGCAAGCTTCCATATAAGGCTTTTCCCATTCCATCATCACTTGCAGGGAATCATCTTTCAGAAGGATGTCCTTCCCAAATTCATCTTTTGCATACTTCATGCAGCTTTTTTGCTTGGTTGCCATATTAGCTCCTTCGTTGCTTTTAAATTCACTATGTGTCAGAGGTCATTTTTTGGCAATAATAATAAAAGAAGACCCGAAAGGCGATTTTTCAAAAATTGAAGAATCTATGATACCCCCCTTCATACATTAACACTCTAGATGCATCTACTATGTATGTCAAAGCACCAGAAGCTGCTTCCAAGGCTACTATAGCTAGCAATGTCTGAGCAATGCCGTTTATTAAGTTCAATTTTCGAAGCGCAAGACTTCCTAAAACCGAAATTCCCATAACTAGAATAGAAGCCTCAAATCGACTTTAAAAAAACGCTCTTGCCCGGCCCAAAAAATCTGGCGAGCAACTTCGAGGCTCCCCATATGAGACCAATCATTCCAGGGTTAGGAAGTGTGCAAACATAAGTTGGGACGATTGGACTGGTTTAAAGCCCCGGGGTTGAACGATCGAAAGTGACCCCATATTTATAATATTGGGTCACTTTCGATGGTTCAACCCCGGGGCTTTGACACAGTCCAATCGTCCAACTTATTATTGCACACTTCCTTAGTACTCTTTAAGCATTTACCAAATAAATAACCTAATCCATTCATTGAAACTGCTCTAAAACATGCATCTATCATATTATTCACATCCTCCTCCCTTGATTTAGATTTTAGAGGCTGTCAGTAAACCAATGTACGAGAAGGGCCATTTTATCACCTTCGTTAATTTGCTGACAGCCTCTTGCCCTACAAAGGCCTCAAATTGCTTTAAATTCAAATTATGACATTAAGAAATTGGTGAATTCATCTAAAGTAATGACACCTATGCCTTGTATGTATGCTTTAAGATCATGTAATCGACCTTGATCTGTTATCTCATCTATCATTTCAGAAGCGGTTTCATAATCTTCAGCAATAGGCTGAGTTGTTAATATAATCTCCTTCAAATCAAATTTAAGCTGTTCACTTCCGTAGGAAGAGCTAAAAGATTCCTGAAATGTGCAACCTGCATATTCATGATCAAATTCCATTGGTGCTCGACCTATAATAACCCAATCTTCTGATAAAGCACTAACAGAAGCTCCATTATCTCTTGACCCAATTTCTTGTCTAATATCATTCTGGTCTTCCTGCGGGTCTTTGGACTTAGACAAAAAATCAACCCATGTTTCATGGGTGTAGCCAATTTTTGCCTATTATTAGAAAAAAACAAACTATCTAGCCCTTCTTTTAAAACATCGTTGCGGTCTAGACGTTTAGCCTTAACAATTTTTTCAACAAGTTCTATACTCCACTTTTGAATAATCTCTGTCTCGCTAGACCGTTCTAATTCATCGAAAATATCCAAACAAGCCGCAAAAACGTCGACGCCTATATTTATTGTATCCTTATCTATAGCTTCATAATTTTTATTAAAAAAATTCATGAAAAGTAAGGTTTGATATTGTAAATTTATTTGAATCTGTAGTTCCACTAATCAATTCTATAAAACCAGGTGAGACCAAGACTGAATTTGAGGACATATCTGCAGCTACTTGGTTTAATACAGGCTCGTTAACCGTTCTTGATTCAGGCTCTCTAAATAGCTCATTTACCCTTTCCGATGGAACTAAAATGTCTCTAAAACTAAGTGCAATTCGTCTGTCAATATCTTTTAATTGAGAGATAATATTAATTACTTTATCATCAGGCTCTAATAAAATATCTTCCTACAAAAGTGATTTAAAGCATCCTCAGCACAATTCTGGACTCGTTCTATTCTTCATTTTTTGAACTAGAGACAATTTGATTATAATTATATATGTGCCTTCTCCAAAACACTAAGATAGTCAAAATGACCTTGAATTTCCATAATATCCCTCTATTTAATGTTATTAAAATATATTAACAGGTTTGAACAACTAGTTTATCATAAAAAAGCAATTTTAAGAAGGAAAATTATACAAGGTAAGGGCACGGGTTGAAAGGTCACTTAGTGTTATTTTTTTTTTGCACACATTCGGCACTTACCACGACAGCCCGATGCATATACCCACCCTTTTGAATTTTATAGAAAAATCCTTGCCAATTATACACGACCTTTTTTATACTGGATTCTACAAATTATAGGAGTATTCAAATGGTACGTATTAGCAAACAATCTGAAAGGCGCCATCAATTTCGACGCAAACATCGAGCACCCAGCGTTAAAACTGGACCTCTCCAAGATAATATACCCAATGGATTTAAAGCGCATGACAATGCTGTTGAGGGGGATTTACAGCTACAATTTTTATTCCAAAAATTAAATAATTAAAATTTAGGTTAGACATGTCAAGACACCCAAGTTTTGGAAAAGGTAAAACAGCTGCAAAGCGCAATGTATTAAAACGTTTTGAACGAATTGATGTTTTAAAAAAAATGGGACGTTGGAAAGAATCTGAAGATAAACGCATTACAGGCCTTCCCAAGACCCCTGTCCTTTAATCCCAATTTCAGTAATGGAGCGGCGAATAAATGGATGCAAATCGTTGAATGTCTTTAATTTGTAGTGACGAAGAGCGGCTTTGATTGTCGGATTCGTCGCTACAACTTGAAGATACCCAACGAGATGCGTCCAGAATTCGCCTCCCCCTTAGTGAAGTTGTGTAAAACTTTGGTTGATTTCTTCCACCAAAGTTTTGAATAGGTTGCGATGCAAGTTCTTCTAAAGCAATTTGGTCAATAAATAACAGTTACAGGGTTCTAATGAAAGTTAAGATGCTAATTCTCCAATGATTTTATTCTTAAAAGCCACGGAACGCGATAACTTACAATTCTAATGATCGTTAATGTAT
>CAWCVY010000075.1:0-18276 GCA_963799115.1 uncultured Chlamydiae bacterium
TCCCGAATCCTCCCTTTGGCAAGGTGTCCTGATTTGGAAAAAGTCTGTCATATGAATCTAGTCCAATATCTGGCCTGTGTTCCATCGTCTCTGTCAGGATGTGACTTCCAAGTTTGCGCGCTAAAATTTGTGGTCATCGTCATCATTTTCGATCATTAGTTCCTGTCGTGCTTTTCTAAGAGACTCCTTTTCAACCAGGATACCCTGACGTTCATAACGTTTACGTGAACGACTAAATTCCACAACCACTGTAGACTTGATGCTTCTTTTTTCACACGGCGGGTTAGTTTAGCATTCCCTCTAGGAAGATATTCTAACTCACTCAAATTGGCACAACAGAGACATAAAGGCTGACCAGCTTCCATAAATAGAAAACTACCTTTGTGAAGTTCTTTTTTACATTGCGAACATTGAGAATCCTGAACAGTTCGAAAGACAACCAGTTCAGGCGGTTTGTCTAATTTTTCCTGAAGCTTTTTTTGCTTTATTTCGGAAAGAACAGGAGAAATGTAATGAGTTCGATAAGACTGTTCAATTTCAGGATTACCACTCACACTAAATCTCAGTTCTCTTTTTTGGCCCACTTGTTCTTGCCAGATAGACAGTAGGGCTGGGTTTTAGCCCTTTTTCTTTAGCCCAAGCACGAAAGCATTTCATGCAAAAAGTGATTTTACCCAAACTTCCTTGTATAACTCTTTCAAGATAAGGGATTTTTCCTTTCCGCCAATCATCAACATGAATTGGTTGAAGCAATTTCATTCCAATAAAAACATCAATAGGGCTTACATACTGTTGCTTATATAGTGCTTCTTCAGCAGCTTGAAGCAGCACGTTGCCTTAAACGTTTTTGATTATCATTCATAGATATGCTTGAGTTTGTTCATCATTGTATTTTTTTAATCTCGTTCACCGACATGGTTTTTCTCATTTTTTTCTTGTGTTGTTAAAAACGACATCTTGTGTCAGTTGAGCGTTTTAGGGCCTTGTTCCTCTTTTTTAAAAACGCAATGCACCTTGTCTACCTTCATCATCAACCATCAATAAAAAATCAATTTCTTTTAAAGCACGAGCGGTCCGCTTTTCATGCTCGGCGCTTTTTCTTTCAGAGTGACGCATAAGCAAGCAACCCCAACGATCAGGTGCAGAGTCATCAATTGCTCCAAAAAGAGGTTTATCTGATGCTGCATGAAAAGAACTAGCAACCAATTTTAAAGCTGGATCTAATGAAAATCTTTTGGGATGATTTAACCAGTTGCGGTCGTATTCGAACGACATGCTTTCTCGTCAATTGCGAAAGCGACCCCATAGCTGACCTACTTTCCTCATCAAAAGGAAAGCCTTAAAAAGCTTCTAAGGGAGAAAATAAGCACAGCTTCACACCAACCGGAGAAAAACCATGTCACAAACCTTATCGACCTTGTTGCTTCGCAATCTCCACGGCGTGTTCGGTGAGGATGCTGATTCCGTGCGTCGACGCGCAACGGTCAATGAAGTACCACGAAGACGCTGCGTTCTTTGATCCTAACAGCGGCATTTACCGAAGCCGCGACGAGATCGACCGCATCGCAGGCGTGATCAAGGCTACTCATCCTGACTTCCAATATCAGCCGATTTCCCCTCCTGAGGAGTTGGGCGATGCCTGTCGGTGCCGATGGGTGTCGGGCAGCCCCGGCAAGTCGCCGGCTTACGCAGGAACAGATTTCATAATCACCCGGGACGGCAAGATTACCGCTGTCTATCTCTTCTTTGACGAGCTTCCTTAAATCCGGACATTGCGGCGGCGACATCAATCGTGTCGCCGCGCCTTGTTGCACATTTTAGGCATCAATAGACCCGATGCGGTACCAGGCCATAGATTTCTTTACCGACTGAGCATTATTTCTTATGCAGAGAAGTTTTTTCTTAAGGAGGTCTAATGCTGAAAGTATGGAACTCAAGAGACCAGTTTTGAATTAACTTCCCCTCTGGGGTTTTCGAGCCAGTGCTTTTGCCCTCGTCCAATAATACTGTGGAGTAGATTATTTTTTAGTATGGAGTCAAGACTGATCCGACCAGGACCTGTTCCCATTACTTCCCACAAGCCACCAATGATAGTCAAATTTTTCAAAAATTCAATTATTTGCATGTACTTTTGGGCTTCAACGGCGTTCCAAAAATCATGAAAGATGATGGTAACAGGAATTAAATACAACATCAGTATAGTAGCCCAAAGGCGCGTCTTATACCCAAAAAATAAAGACAAACCCCCTAAAATTTCTACAATAGCAGCTGTGATTAAAAAAAAAGAAACCATGGGAAAACCCTTGGCTTCCATCTCTTGCGAAACCCCGTTGAAATTTACAAACTTCCACATGCCAGTAATAATAAAAATAGCACACATGCACAAGCGCCCAATAAATAATGATATACTGCTTGATGTACTCATTTTTCTGATGTTCTCTTTTTAAAGTTTTAAATCACTTATTTGCTTTTGTAATCGATTCCTTTGTATTTCACAATGCTAGCTTGAGTGTTCCAAACACTCTATCAGGCAACATATCCCTCTATTCCACTTTTTCAGCTAATGAAAAATTTTCTATACTATAAGTCCGCCAATTGCTATCACAGAACTAAAGAGGAAATTGCTCCTAAAAATCAATTTTAGATTCAAAAGGAAAGTCAGATGAAATTTATAAATGCTTTTTTATTCACTATTTTTTTCAGTGCTTTCTCACTCTCGCTACACTCCATGGAACAACAGCTCATTGTAATTCGCCATGGAGAAGCAGGAAATAATATTGAAAAAGTATACAATTCGAATCCTGAAAACCCCAACTACAAAATCTTCAATTTAACAGAGGCTGGTATCCTGGCTACTCAAAAGACAGCAAAGGATCTCATTGCCCAAGGATTTTCTAACGATAATATCGCAGCTGTTTTCGTCTCTCCATTGCCACGCACCAAACAAACTGCTGATATATTAGTGCAGCAGGGTCTCGTGTCTAAAGATAAAATCATCTTAGATAAACGCCTCATCGAATTGAACGCGGGAGATCTGGAGGGTAAACCGACATTTCCTAATTGGAAACCTTCCTTTGCAAAGGATTATCATGCCGAATCAGAAGAACAAGTGAAAAATAGAGTAAAAGAATTTTATGATTCGATTCTAGACAATACCCTCAAGGAAATATCATTGTAGTCACTCACGCGCTTGCTTCCCAAGACCTTATAGAACTTATAACTCACCAAATTGTGAAGCTGAATCCAGGTGAAGCAAAAGTAGTTCCCCTTCGACAGTAAATTGATACAAAATATATGGAGATTAAAGGTATGTCAAAATTTTTTCACTGGCTTTTCAATCCTTACACTGAAGGATATTCGTCGATTGTATTGATTCGTCTTTTCGCTGGCCTAACATTTTTAGGAGAGGGAATTTTAAAATTTATATTTCCTAGCATGGGTGTTATGCGTTTTACGCTGCTCGGCTTCCCTTTGCCAGAACTGACAGCCTATTCCATTGGTGTGCTAGAAATTGTTGGGGGAATCTGTTTGTTGCTTGGCCTATTTAACAATCTCTTTGCTCTCTTGTTCTCAGGAGAAATGATAGTGGCATTTCTTACGACAAAAATCACCATGTATTTAGGCACATCTCCCCTTCCCCTTCCACCTGTTCCTCCTCAAACTGGGTTTTGGGCGGTTGTGCATGAATCCCGCGACGACTATACTCTATTTTTCTCCATGATTTTCCTTATGATTGTAGGCCCTGGCAAATTAGCTCTCGATGCATTTTTCTTTAAAAAGCAATGAGAGGTAATTATGGTCTCTTCAACTAGCAAACCCGCTGTTTTGATATTAGGCTCTACAGGCCAATTAGGACAAATCATTGCCGATAGCCTCCGAAGAAATAACGCAATCTCACTAACTGTGACAAGCAGAAAACCTGAACAATTACCAAAACTAAAAGAAAAATATGGTCATGCTGTTTACTTAGATCTTGATGATCCTAGAACCTTCGCTAATGCTCTCACAGGAATTGAGAGACTATTCTTACTCACTGGTTACACTGTTGATATGCTAGTTCAAAGCAAAGCCATTGTAGATGCTGCTACAAAAGCTGGTGTAAAACATATTGTTCATCTTGGCGTATTTTTCTCCAAAAGCCGATTGCTATGACCCTCATTTTGCTTGGCATCAAATGGTCGAAGTATATATCAAAGCCAGTGGGATTTCTTACACCTTTCTACATCCCAACTGCTTTATGCAGAACTTAACAGGCTTTTATGGCATGGTTAAGAATGGCAAAGTGCGCTTTTATGCAAATGATAAAAAATTGGGCTGGATCGCTTTAGAAGATGTTGCAGAGGCGGCGGTTAAAATCCTTATCGAAGGATCTTCTAAGCATCTTTCATTTTTTTTCTTTATTTTGAAGTTCAAAACGATTTCTGGCATCTTTGATGGCTTTATGCAACTTGTCTTGCAAGGCCTTTTTCGGAAGCAATTCGGTGAGATATTCTGCGACATGAATACCTGAACGGCCTAACTCAAGCAATTCGATTCGTTCGGTCTTCTTGCCAGCGCATAAAATAAGCCCCATCGGAGATTCTTCCCGGTGCAGCGCTCATACTTGTCTAACCAGCGCAAATAGAGTTCCATTTGCCCTTTATATTCAGGTTTGAAGTCTCCCAGCTTTAATTCGATTGCGATGAGTCTTTTAAGCTTTCTGTGGAAAAACAAGAGGTCGAGATGAAAATCCTCATCATCAACAATGATCCGTTTCTGCCTTTCAACAAAAGTAAAACCCACACCTAATTCCAAAAGGAACTGCTCCAGCTCACGCACGATAGCGTCTTCAACGTCCTTTTCTACATATCGGTCATTAAGATTTAAAAATTCCAGGACATAAGGATCACGAAAGACAAGATCAGGGGTCAGCTGATCTTCTTTTCTTAACATTTCCAATTCAGCTTTGACTGACAATTCCGGTTTTTTGGAAATAGCCGTACGCTCGTATAGCATCGAATCAATTTTCTTGCGCAAAGTGCGCACATTCCATTTTTCAATTCGGCACATTTCAGCATAAAAATCGCGCTTTAATGGCTCTTTAAGGGGAAGTATTTCGACAAAATGACTCCAACTCAATTGTTGCGACAGTGTCGCAACAATTTGTTCGTCTGGAAATAACTCTGCAAATTTCAACATTCTGCTAAGGCTTGATAAGGTAAAACCTTGTCCATATTCTTTTGTCAATTCTTGCGACACTGTCGCAAGAATTTCTTCCCCATATCCTGCTCTCTTTTTCTTAAGAATTTCAGAATGAATACGACGACCCATTTGCCAATTAAGAGCTATAAGATGGGTATTAACAACCGAAGCTACTGATCGTTTGGCTTGATCGATCATATTACGCAGGTCTTGGAGTAAATCAGTTTTTTTAACAGATGGCTTGGAGCTGTTTGCCTTTGTCAGGCTGTTTCTCTTTTTCATGTTGAAACTCTCTGGAGAATCTGTTCGGAGATATTTTTGCTAAATTTTTTAGTAACCTGAACATCAAGATGGGTATAACGTTGGAGCATATTTAAGGTGCGATGCCCCATAGCTGTGGCCAACTCAAGATTAGAAGCCCCTTGTTGTGCGGCAAGGCTGCAAAAAGTGTGACGCATGTCGTGAGCGCGGCAGTCTGCTATTCCTGCACGATCTAGAGCAGCTTTCCACGCCTTTTTGAGGTCGATTTTTCCAAAAGCTGTCTTGCTGGCAAACACCAATGGTTTAACTGAATTGCGCTGTTGATAAAGAGTTTGCAATTCTTCGATAACAGCATCAACTAAAGCAATACTCCTAGGTTTGCCATTTTTAGTCTCTTTAAGATAAGCCAGTTTATTGTCAAAATCGACATGGCGCCATTCCAGATTTAAAATTTCTCCTTGTCTTGCTCCTGTTGTCAGGCTTATCAATACGATGCAATAAAGGTAGGGCGATTTGCTTTGTTTGCAGGCAGCTAATAGACGTATAATTTCATCTTCTGTAAGGGCACGGTCGCGACCAGAGTTTTCCTTGAGCTTACTAAGACCAAAACAAGGATTTTTATTAATCCACTTGAGTCGTACAGCATGGCTAAGAACGGCTGAAAGACTAGAAAAGTAACGGTTAACAGTAGCTGATATACGTTTGGCTTCTGTATTGGTTGGCGTATCGACAAGTAAGCGACGCTCTTTGCCAAGAAGTTCAGGCGTCAGATGTACAAGTGCAAAATCACCGAGTCGACTTTTCCAGTATTCAAGATGCCTAATGACATCAACTATGGAACGTATAGTTGTTTTTCATTGCACCCGATTTGCACCGCACTGACAAGATTAAACTTGATTATCTGTTTTCAATCAAGCTGAATCATGCTTAGAAGTGCGTGTAGAAAAGTGGGGCAAGCTGGACTTGAACCAGCGACCAGTGGGTTATGAGTCCGCACCATCTTCTTAAACTACCTTAATTTACAGTAGCTGACATCAACCACTATACAGCGAAAAAGCCCTTTTCGTCCATGTCAATTTGAGGTGATTTCACGTGGCTTGCCGTCCCTATTTGGTCCACCAGTGGTCCACGGATTTTGCCTGATTTATTGATGACGAATGAGATTAGAGGCGGGACCTCTGAGCTTTAAAATGCGTTACAATCCCATATTACCCCATACTAGTTTGGTACATTTTGTTCGTACATGGAGCAGAACAAATATTTCTTTCTTGTCTCTTGGCTCAAGTAATGTATGAGTACGAACATTCAAATTCTGAATAAGCTTATCATCTTCTAATAAACAATAAAATGGTTCTTCACCATCTTCAGAAACAACTCCTGTTAATTGATTATTATTAAGAGGACAACTTAAAGCGTCCAGTAATGTTTTCAATTTATTATCTATATCACCATTTCCAATGATCTGGCCTGGAAGATCTGGCCATAACAGTGTAATGTCAATTTCTGCTAAAAGAAATAATTTGGATGAGATGATAGGAGCAAATTTGAAAGCATCTTTTTGTACAATGCAATACATTGATTTTTCCCCCTCGTCCTTTGGAGGTTCAAGGTTCCAATTTTCACGGTGTTTAAAATTTTTATCAGTATCAAATAAACATTTAATTTGTTTGTGGAAATGTTTTCTTAAGGAGTGTTTGTCTTTTGGTGATGCATTTGATTTTAAGGCGTCTTGATATTTCAAATAAAATTCCATATAAATTCTTCCATTTTGAGTAAGTGTTTTGTTGTTTTTTATATTTATCGATTCTGTTCGCCTAAGGTAAAACGCCAGCCTGAGCACTAGTATTTTAGACTGTTCAATATATATTGAACAGTGTAATTTATTGAACAGCAGGAGATTCTTATGAAAGGTCGTTTTTTGATAGGTTCGAATGAAAAATCCGCGGAAGGGAATATTTATTCCGACAAATCCGCTCTTATTCTTGATTGGCTTCTAAGAGAGGGTTTGAAAAGCGAAGAATTGTCCTTAAGAAAAGTAGCGAACGAGACAAGTGTAAGCCTTGGATTGGCACAACGAGTTTTTGAAATTTTGGTTTTGAAGGGAATTCTGCAAACTGAAGGGATCAGAACTTCTAAAAAGTTTTTCCTTAAGAATCCAAAGCTTCTTCTAGAAAGTTGGCTAGGGCAATATAGCATCGTCAAAAAATGTAAAATGAGAACCTACCATTCTGGCTTTCAAAATAAAGCAGAACTGCTTGAAGCGCTAAGAAAATCAAACCCTAATCAAAAAGTCGCGCTGGCTCTTCATTCTGCTGCTGAAGCATATGGATGCAAAAATACTAATTTAAACACTCTTGAATTATATCTGATTGATCCTTTGGCTAGACCACAACTTGAGAAAAAATTGTTGTTAGAGCCTCAAGAAAGAGGATATGAAGTTTTGCTTATAGAGCCTTACTATAAAAGCTTAATTAAGAACGCTTACGACTCAAGCCAAGATATCAACGCATCTCCGCTTATTTTGACTTTTCTGGATTTATATCACTTCCCTTTACGAGGACAAGAGCAAGCAGAATTTATGGCAGCGCGCCTTCCTGAACTTAAGCGCATCTATAAAAGTGGTAAATCATAATGGTATCCAGTCCAGAATATCATTTCAGAGTTGATCGATGAGTCAACCAGAAATGATAAAAATAAAAAATGTCTATGTCGTTGGCGTTGTTGAGTGGTCCACGGTTTAGGACTCATTTTCTGATAAAGAAGGCTTGGGAGAACCTGGATTTGCTGCTGCTTTATCAAGAAGACTAAGCAACATTTTTTCAGAGACGGGTTTGTAATCCCACACTTCAACACAGAGGTTAAGTTGATTGGATACAATCTTTCTCGGTCTTTTCTCATGGACGTGACCATGTAATTGAAAATGAGAAGGTGTTGGATTCGAGGGGATATGAATAAGCTCAACGTTGTGTTGGCCTATTTTCAAAAATGCGGATTCCAAAACAAGATTGAATCCAACTCGCATCATGTAGCTTGCATTGCGATCATGATTGCCACGAATACAAATTTTATGGCCTTGAAGCTGAGAGCAAATGGAATGAAGATGCTCGACATCTCCAAGTCCAAAATCGCCAAGAAAAAAGACTTGATCTTCTGCATCAACACATTGATTCCAATTGTCAATGAGGCTTTTATTCATCTCCTCAACTGTCGTGTAAGGACGACCAGCATACTTGATGATATTTTTGTGTGAGAAGTGAGTGTCTGAAATAAACCATCTTTTCATATTTAAGCTCAGTGTTTGTGTAGAAGATCATTAAAGTCGATAATTGAAGAAAAGAAATCACTTTCCAATACAGATTCATCAACACCATTCACATGAATTAAAACAGGTCTTATTGACATATTTTTAGGAAGAGCTAAGCTTCTAATTTTCTGTTTAACTTCATCAATGACGCTTTTTGTAATTTCCTGAGCGTTAAATTTGATTTCGCATAGATAACAGGTTCCAAATTTCGTTTGGATCATGTAATCAATTTGGCATCCCTGTCGATCATTCGCTTTACGCTGAAAAAATGGATTGTCATTCACAATTTCAGAAGGATCGATACCAAGGATTTTTTGTACTGTTTTTCGATTGCTAAGAACAAGATTTTCAAATTGCAATCCCATCGCAGATTGCCATTGAGGTAGTAGTTTCAGTCCTTGTTTTTCAATTTTCTTTTTGTTCGGTTCAATATATTTGAGATAAAATCTTAAATAATTATCCTTGAGTCGATAATGGCTTAATTTCGAATCTAGACCTGTCTTAAGATGCCAGGTAAAATCGCGAGAAACAAATCCTGCCGTGACGAGGTCTTCCATGTATTCAGAAACCAGGCTGTTTTTTTCAACCTTCAAGGCTGTATAAATATCTTTAAGTTCACAAGGCCCCTCTGCAAGTCTTTCAACGATGGTTTTGTAAGTAGCACTTCTAGAGGAGAATAAATCTGAAAAAATTCGTTCAAACTCACTAAAAAGAAAACCTTCTTTTCGAAAACACAATCTTTGGATATTTGTCTCAGCGCTTTGATTTGGCAAAATTTCTTCAAGGTATCGTGGAACACCTCCCATTACAGAAAGCACTTTAAGCTTATCAAAAGCTGATACCCTATCTTGCTCTGCATTCCAAAATTCATTACACTCATATAAAGGAAGCTCTTCCAGCACGATGTCTAAAGATATTCTTCCCATAAATCCCGTACTACTAAGAATATTTTCTTCAATCCAACTTGAAATAGATCCACATAGAATAAGAACTAACTGAGGGTTGTTTTTGAAGTAGAGATCCCAAGCGGTTTTGAGTTTTCCAAGAAACGTGGGGTCCTTTGAACCCATCCAGCTAATTTCATCTAAAACAAGAACAATTTTTTCTTTTTGAGCCTGTTGTGCTAAATGCCAAAACAGATCACCCCAATCGTCAGCTCTTGGAAGAGGGATTTTCATTTCACGTTGTAGTTGACGAGCAAATTCTTCTTTTTGATCGGCAGCTGAAATGCCACTTGTCGGTGGAAGTCCAGAAAAAACATAATGAGGGGTTTTCTGAGCGAATTCTTGTGCTAGACGGCTCTTTCCAATACGGCGTCTTCCCCGAATGACGACAAGACTAGCTGACTTCTTCTTAAAGAGTTCTCCGAGCATCTGAAGCTCTCTTTTTCGCCCTACAAATGAATGCTGCATTTTGAATCCTTATTTGGTGATGAATTTATCATATCATTTTCACAGTCACCAAATCAAGAAAATACGATTTGGTGATTGACAAATTAGAAAGATTGAGGTATTCTCAATATCAAATAAAAAATTACGACTGCACACAAGAGGACTATGCTAACCATCCAAAAGCAATTTAAAATTGGTAGGAATGATCCATGTCCCTGCGGAGCCACAAAAATAAATGACCTTCCCCAAAAATATAAGCATTGTTGTTTAAAAGAGTCCAAATCTAAAAAATTCATAACCACTAATGAAAAATATACTACATATCTTAAAACTCTTCCGAAAGAAATGAGTTGTAAAGAGTCTTGTTTAAATTTCCTTTTCAGGATATTGGACATGCTCACTACAAAAGACCTCATTCGTGAACTCGCATTCATTGGAAAAAGTCTTGATGTAGTAGACATTTTTGGTGCGCATGAAAAGCTTGTACAAAAGTACGCTTCTCAATCAATGCAAGAAGACCTTGCCAAAGATTTTACAAATAACGGTATTTTTTTATTATTCAACCGGTACGCGCTTAGATTAATCGATGAACTGTTACGCGTTCGCATATCGGATAGAAATATACTTTTAGATGGCTCTAAAACCAACTCTATTATTGAGAATATAAATTTAAATGAAGAAATAGTTGAGAATAAGTTAAAAACAATAGAGGGAATATTTTTATTGGCAAATACATTAATACCCGAAATTGAAAATGAAACATTTTTTCAAAATATTGAGAATGATGAAAAAGCAAAAATATTTCTTAGTAGGCGTACATCATAGATATCTCTTTGAAGGCGCAATGAATTATAAGGAAGTTTAAAGTCTGGATAAGGAACATAAGCTGATACAAGAAATGCAGCCTGCATATCAGATACTTTCTCTCTATTGATATACCGTAAATAGTCTTCGTCAGTTGCGATATCAAGCACAATTATTTGATTTTCATCATGGATTGTCATATTTTTCTCCAAAAATTTCCTGGTCGAGTTCTTCGACCATTTTTGTTGTATGTTCATAAGTTAAATGAGCATATCGTTTAGTAGTTTGTAGGCTTTTATGACCTAGCGAACGGCCAATTTCTAAAAGACTTCTCCCTTTCGCAGCGTGAAGACTAACATTAGAATGTCTATTATCATGGAATCTAAATCCTGTGATATTAGCCCTTTTTAAAGCTGCTTTCCAGACAGTTTCAATGTCGTATGGATTTAAAGGGTTTGAAGGTGAAGGAAATAAAAGACCTTCTTTATTCGCGAGTTTCTCATAAACCGATGTAATCAATCTCTGTGCGAGGCCTTTTAATGGAACAAGTCGTGGTTCATCATTTTTCGTAATACTCAACTTAATAGTTTCATTTGGCAAATCAATATTCTCTTTCCTCAAATTCATAATTTCACCACGTCTCATTCCAGTAGACAATGCCAATACAAGTATAGGATAGAGAACAGGGCACCGGCTGTTCTGTACTTCAGCTAAAAGAGCTTTTCTTTCTTCTTCCGTTAAATAACGTTGCCTTCCGGGAGCAGGTTTGGGTTTAGTTACTTTATCCATTGGATTTTCAAGAAGCCATTCCCAATCCTTGACTGCAATAGTTAGAAGATGGGAAAGTGATGTTAGATAGCGTAGAATGGTTGTAGGCGTTCGTTTGTTGCCATTTTTAATAATTTCATTTTCCAAAATCACTCGTTTTTCATTGATTAAGCTCGGGTTATTGCCGATAAAGCATAGTCCCCAAGTTCTTGACGAAATCTTTCTAAATGCTGCCTAACATTTTTGGCATTTCTTGGCTTTCTTGGGAGTTCTTCAGAGAAGTAACGATCTATTGCTTCAGCAAGCGTATGCTCAGAAGCTCGAACTTGAGGAAAGTGAATGCCTAGAAGAGCATTTCGCTCTTGTTCTGCAAGCCACTGCTTGGCAAGTTTTTCATCGGGAAAGGTTTTGATTTGATCAGGATAGCCTTTCTTACGAAAGCGTACCCTAAAGAGAGAACATTTTTTGAACTGATTCGCACATCGATTCCGCGAGGCAGACGTTGTTTGATTACTTCAAGTTGTTTCATGTCGATGACCTTATTTTTATAGATAATAAGTTTGGTCAGCTACTGAAACTGTGGGTGAAATTGATGCCGTTTGCTGTGGCTTGCTGTGATCATTTGGTCCACCTGTGGTCCACGGCAGTGGAATCGCCGTTTTAACCAAATCTGGTAGGTCACAACAATCAGGCTCGGACATATCTCCTGAAAGGAATTTAAAAAGTGGGGCAAGCTGGACTTGAACCAGCGACCAGCGGGTTATGAGTCCGCTGCTTTCCCTTATTTGACAATTCTTGTCATCTGTTCACAAGACTACTATATAACTGAGTCATTGTTGAAATCAATTGGTAAATGATGAGAAATGATGGCTCGTCAAGGCGCAAGCTGTGCCGCTAGTGTGCCATGGCTGAAATTCGATATACCTTTTTTGATCTCTAGCTCCAATTCAAAGCTTAGGGAGCTTACCAGAATTTTCTACCAATTTTTTTTCTTCAGACTTGACACGACGCTCGAGTTTTTTAATATCTTCTTCGGGAGGAAGGTTTTCAGGTTTAATTCCACGATGACTTAACATTTCGCGAACACTCTGGTTATTCAGAATATGTTCACCTGTGATAGCAGGTTCACCATAAAGGTTTTCTTTATGAACATTATGATTAGTCATTTCAGTGGCCAGATTTTTTGCAGCAATAGTTAATGTCGGAAGAAAGTCAGCTAAAGGCCTACTCTGCGTAATGCCAAATCGATTCTTCATAGTAAGAGTGGTATTCCCACCAAAAAGCGCTTCATCACCTTTTGAGCGGATTCTTCCAAAACCGGCTTCATCAACTCCTCGCTCATAAATATTTTGAGAAAGCGTTTTTTCAGATTCCCTTAGCCTTTCTCTGGCTTCCATACGAGCATGCAATAGCATGCGCTCTTCTAAAAGTTCCTGTTTACGAGTCTGTAAAGCAAAATAGCATTGTGCAAAGGCTATAGGTTCCTTTCTCGGATCGCCATTTTGGGCAATTAGGTAACAGGCATAACGAGTCAGCATAAAATCTTCAATTTGTCGTTCAGCCCCGCTACCTAGGGTAACCATTTTCGTGACCCCACGAAAATGGTCATCTGGACTACAACCTGTTGATTTACATGATTCTATAGCTCGTTTGATAGCTGTTATAAAATTCTCCCACCGCGCATAGCCAAGCGGTTCTTGTAAATCTCTTGCAAACCAAAACTCAATATTTTCTTCATGGATAGTTTGAGCAAAAGAATCGAGTCGATTTTTCATCTCCAAAATACTGTCTCTATTCATGTTCTTCCTCACTCGTGACACATGCTTAGACAGCACTATACAATTAATAACGTGTTAAAATCAATTGAGATTTAATGAGAAGAAATGACACTTGCAGATTGCTGAACGCTGTTTTGCTTTTTGCTAGAGGATTTAACCTCGCAATTGCTACTAATCTGATGAAGGGATAAAAAATCTTCCGATAATTTAAAAATCTCGTTGAATTTGTTGCTTTGTCATATTTCTTTCATCACTTCACGCTCTTTAAGCGAACGGCCTTCCAAATCTTTCCAATCTATGCGGCCATTCGAATTCCTTCCCAAAACAACACCTGAAGCAGTAGATGGAGAATCGAAATGATAATCCTCTGAAAATACGTAATTGTCATTTGCAATTTTTTGTAAAATGCCATTTTCAATAAGAGAATGACGGCGAGCTCTTAGTCCGGGAGATATGGATCGAGTTTCACAAGCAGTTGCTTGCGATCCTTTTAACACCTTAAATCCCTCTGACATATTCAATCCTGACGCTTGAATCGTTTTTGCTTTAATGTAAAAACAATCCTGCAAGGCTTCCTCAAAAACACCCTCTTTAAATGAAAGGCCTAAAATAGGTAAACAAATAAGGAGCTCGCATAGAAACCCCTCTGAAATAGCAAGATCCTTTTCCGAAAGGAAAGGCTCTTTTGGATTATTTCCATTGGTAATTTTAAATCTCTTGGTTTTTCTAGCAATTTGAATAAGTCTCGCTTCAAGATATTGAATGGAAGCTTTATTTAAATTTTGATCGCTTGAAGTAAATGCGATTAAAAGATCCCAGAAATCCTTATTATTGTCGTGAGATAATAATCGACTGAAAAGAGGATCACCTTCTCCAACGTAAATTTTTGGTTCAAATTCCATATCTCCCACAAGAATGTAAACGCCAGGTCTTTGTAATTCAGCTCGATTCTTATGTTTCGCAAACAAATTGCGCGGAATGGAAAGACCCCGTCCATTCCAATTAGATTTCTGTATGATTTTCATCCCCTCCGATATTCCATCTGGAAGGAAAAGGGAAAGTTCAAATGGTTGCTTGATCACAATTCTATTTCCCCCTGTCAGATTGCCTTTCTGATAGTTCAGCGGCAAGAGCTTCAGCTTGGGCAAGTACGGTCTTAACGGCTTCATCTTGAAGGTCAGGAGGAAAGCCGAATTTTTTAAGAATTTTCTTTATTTCAACGCGCACCTTTATACGCCTGTTTTCTAGTTTAAACCAATCTACTCCAGAACTTTCTCGAATCGTTTTGACAAGTTCAGCAGCAATGATGCGCAATTGCTCGTTGCCCATAAGCTCTACTGCACTCTTGTTATCAGCAAGGGCTTCATAAAGAGTGGTCTCCTCAACACTAAGCCCGTCTTCTGGCTCGTTACGCAAATCCTTTGCAATGTCGATCAACTCCTGAATAATCTGTACAGCATCAACAACACGATTATGATATTTGGCCATTGCTTCCGTAAGACGCTCAGAAAGTTGTTTTTGACGAATGACATTAGTGCGAGTTCTAGATTTTATTTCATTGTTAAGAAGGCGACGTAATGCTTGGACAGCAAGATCTTTCTGTTGAATACCCTGAACTTCGCGAAGAAACTCTTCTGATAGTACGGAGATATCAGGCCTTTCCATTCCACAGGCTTTCAAGATATCGATGACTTCGGTTGAGGCTATTGAACGACTAATCAGTTGCTCGATAGCCTTGTCAACGTCATAGGCTGAAACTTTTTTGTCTCCATCGCCTTCCATCTTAAGAATGGCAATGCGGACGGCAAGAAAAAAAGCCACCTCTTCTTTGGCAGCGTCGGCTTCTGCTGATCCAGCAGCCAATTTGAAGGCCTTTGAAAGCTTTATAGCTGCATCCATAAATCGTTTACGACCATTTTTTTGTTGTTCATCAGATGGAGCTTGATTTGGTGAAGCCTCCAACCGATAAACAAAATTGATCGCGTTAGTAATGCAACGCATTCGATTAACTGGGCAATTCTCAAGGGCAGCACGAAAATCGAAGCTATAAAACAAGCTGCGTAAAATATCGAGCTTTTCAAGGAATACTGCAATGGCTTCATCACGGTCAATGCCTGTATTGGCTCGGTCTTTGTCAGAGTAATAGTTAAGAGCTTGTTTAAGTTCCGCTCTTATTCCAATGGTATCGACAACAAGACCTCCTGGTTTATCCTTAAATACGCGATTGACACGTGCGATCGCCTGCATAAGGTTATGACCCTTCATCGGCTTATCGACATAGATTGTGTGCAGACAAGGGGCATCAAATCCGGTTAGCCACATATCTCTAACAATCACAAGCTTAAAAGGATCTTCGCTATTACGGAATCGGTCAGCCAATTTTTTCAATTTAGCTTTATTCCGAATATGTGGTTGAAACGTTTTTGAATCCGAAGAAAAACCCGTCATCACTATTTTTAAAGCGCCCTGCTCATCGCTATTGCCATGCCATTCAGGACATATTTTCACAAGACGATCATAAAGATCTACACATATGCGACGACTCATGCACACGATCATCGCTTTACCTTGTAGCGCAGTTGATCGCTGTTCATAGTGGGCAACAATGAGTCTAGCAAGCTCATCAAGGCGTTGTTCGGCCCCCACCAAAGATTCCAACATTCCCCATCCATTGCTTATTTTAGCTTTTTCTTCATCATCAAAATCCTCAGTCAGCTCCTCGAATCCTTGATCGAGCAGCTGTTGTGCTTCAGGCTCTAGGGCTAGTTTGACAATTTTTGCTTCATAATAGTATGGGGACAGTAGCTTCGTCCTCTACTGCTTGAGTGATATCATAGATATCAATGACATTTCCAAATACCGCTTCAGTATTTCTATCTCCTAAAGCCACCGGGGTTCCTGTAAAACCGACAAAAGACGCGTTGGGCAGGGCTTGGCGGACATAATGAGCAAAACCATAAGTTTTCCGACCCGTATCACGATCGATTTTAGCCTCAAAACCATACTGTGTGCGATGAGCCTCATCAACAAAAATAATGACATTAGAACGATTGGTCAATGCTCCAAAATGATCTTGTCCTTTTTCAGGTTTGAATTTTTGAATTGTAGAGAAAATGACCCCGCCAACTTGCCTATCGAGCTTCTTGCGAAGGTCCATGACATTTTCTACTTGTTCCGGATCCTGTGAAAATAAATCTCGGCATTGCGCAAAAGTCTTATAAAGTTGATCATCAAGATCGTTGCGATCCGTGAGGACAACGACAGTGGGGTTGCCAAGAGAAGGATTTTGCACTAAAAGACCTACAAAAAAAGCCATCAATAGGCTTTTACCTGATCCTTGAGTATGCCAGATTACACCTGCCCGTTTGTCGGTATTCATGGCCTCGACACCGAAATTCCCTTTTTTGCAGCGTGATATTGGTGATAACCGGCGATTTTTTTTATCAGACTAATGCCACCTATTTGGCCTTCCTCAAATACCGTAAAATTTCGAATAATTTCTAAAAGTGTAGAGGGAGCTAAAAGCCCCTGTATTAGTGTTTCAATTGCTAATATAGAAGTCGGTGATTCAATATTTATTTATCGATCGTTCGCCAACGCATATAACGGTCAAAATCTGCTCATAATGTTCCATAAAGTGCCGTTACGCCATCTGAAATAATATTGAGAGCATTTGTGCGGAAAAGCTCTGGGATATCATTTTTATATGTCTCAATCTGTCGAAAGGCAGCACGAATATCAGCATTTTTTTCTTCTGGACCTTTTAATTCCAATACAACAATGGACAACCGTTAAGGAAACAAACAATATCAAGCCTTCTTTTCGCATTTCCAACCACTGTATATTGATTAACGGCAAGCCATTCGTTGTGCTTATTTGACCAGTCAATAAGCTTGACTCTTTCATTGATGAGTTCCTCTCCATTCCAATACTCGACGCGGATTCCCTGAATCATCATTTGATGTAAACGGCGATTTTCTTGTAAAAGCTCAGTGAAGCCAATATCTGTGACCTTTTTAGCTGCTTCTTCGCAGACTTCCTGAGGGATATTTGAGTTGATTAACTTAATGGCCTTTTTAAGACACTTTTCAAGAATTGCTTGCCTATAATAAGAGCGTTCTCCAAGGCTGTCGGGCTCGAATTCTTCCCCTTGGCAACAGCGATACTCTAAGGACTGCAGAAGAGAAAGGATGTGTTTTTCGAGATCCGATTCGTATGCTTTGGCCATTTTTTTCCTATAGTGCTTGAGAAACTTGTTGTTCGGCTGTTTTGACGGAGATTTCGCCTGATAATAACTTGGGGAGATGGTATTGCGAAGAATAGACAAAGAAGTCGATTCTTGTTTATTCAGAATATTTTCTGCTGAATGGAAATGACTTGTCCGTTAAAAATTTCGAGTATTTGTTTTGGAGGAAAGCAAAATGAAAGACGAAAAATTAATTCCTTATCAGTATGTGGAATAGAAATTCCAGTTGTATGAGAATTTATTTCATTTTCATGCCGCTTTAGAAAATAGTAAAGAAAATATTTAAGATCATAATCAGTAACAATTTTAGCTATTGTTGAACCAACCACTCCACTAAATCCAATTTCTACTGGGCCAGAACTGGCACCATCCATTACCATTAAAACATCATTAGGCTCGGAGGATTTTTATGCATATTTTTTGTTGAAACCATTTCAATTGATTGACCATCAAAGGTGGCAATTAAGACGTGACGCAATTGCAGATGACTCATTCGAATTTTCCCTGTCTTCTTCCTTTTATAAATTTGATACAATCTCCAAG
>CAWCVY010000076.1:0-22541 GCA_963799115.1 uncultured Chlamydiae bacterium
TAGGACAGTCTCTTTAAAAATTGCAAACTGACATTGGTAACGTCTGGAATGCCTTTCGCTTTAGCAACAATAGCTGCGTGGGTCGTAGCCCCGCCTGTTTCTGTAACAAAGGCACTCACACAGTAGGTTCAGCGCTAGCTGCATCTGAGGCGGTTAATTCTTGTGCGCATACAATAGAATGAGGAGGGATATCATTTAGTTGAAAGATTACCGCTTTCATGCAGATAGCTAAAAACACGGCGGGAAAGATCTTGGAGATCTTTGAAGCGTTCTGCAAAAAAAGGATCATTCAATGCCTGAAAACGTTCTTGATAATTTAAAATAGCTTGTTGAAAAACAAACTCAACGTTTTTTTTATTTTTGCGTATTTCTTTTTCAATCTCGATAGTCAATAAAGGATCCTGAAGCATCTCCAATTGAGCTTCAAGAATGAGGATCCCCTCTACTGCCGACTCCATTTCCAACTGCTTTTGAAGCCTTTTGATATCCTGCTTACTGCGAGACAAAGCCTGGCGATATCTTTCGATTTCGCGCTCCATATGTGCAGGCGGTATGTATCTTTCCGACGATAAAATCATCATGATTCAAAAAAAAAGGCAAACCGATTGCGATTCCTCGGCAGATGAGCGATCCCTTGACGATGACTTCCTCCGCTTCAAATCGCATGAGGCTATTCTCCAAACTGATTTTCAAAAGCTTCTACGAGTTTTTCCATAGTCAAACTGGCATCTTCTCCGATACGACCATAATCGTAATTTTTGAGTTTTTTCTTGCAGCCAGCATCAAGATACATAAGATGCTTTTGGCATTGACGGTCTCTTGCTTATGGGTAAAATAAACATCGCACTTGCTATTTTGCAAGAGTTTGACAATAGTGGCAGCGGGCCGTGTATGAAGTCCCATGCGATTTTTAACTTGCACTTTGCGCACTAATTTCACAACTCATCCTTTGCTATCATGACTGACGTTTTTTTATCCGCGTATCAGACGATTTGTTCTTATTTTTTGCTGTAGTCAATTCAAGAACCTTACTACTAAATTCAAGCGCTGAATTATATCCCATCCCTTTTAAACGATGATTGAGAGCTATTGTTTCTAATAATAAAACGACATCCCTCCCCGGCTTGACCGGAAGGACATGAAAAGGTAATTTAATACCCAAAATGGTCGTAAATTTATCATCCAATCCTACACGATCATAAAAATGATCATCCTGCCATATTTCTAACCTGACTACAATATCAATACTTTTCTGATTACGTACACACACAGCCCCATATAAGTTGGCGACATTAATGATTCCAATGCCCCGTATTTCCATATGATGGCGAGTAAGCGTAGCACCAGAACCCTCTTTTAAATAGGAACCTTCTTTATTTTTAACTTTGACGATATCATCCGAGATTAATCGATGTCCTCTTTCAATTAATCCAAGGGCAGCCTCACTCTTCCCAACTGAAGAATCGCCTTGAATCAGCACCCCTACCCCAAAAACTTCTACTAAAGTGCCGTGACAGCTAATACTGGGAGCAAAATCTTCTGTAAGCAGCAGAGTCAATTTACTTAATAAATTCATGGTGGATAAATTGGTGCGAAATAAGGGAACACCATGCCGTTCAGTAATAATGCGGAGCTCTTTTGGAGGCCTGTAATTGCGTGTAATGATAATTGCAGGAGTACGATCTGTAATAATAGCTTCCAAACGAGCCATGCGCACATTTGGATCCAAATCACGCAAATATTCAATTTCAATTTTGCCGAAGATGAGAATGCGCCTTCCAGCATGATTCTTTAGATAGCCGGATAGGCTAAGACCTGGGCGCTGAGCTTCTGGCACTCTAACACGCTTATATAAGCAGGTTTTGCCATTAGTCAGCTCTAATCCGAGAGTCTGAGCATGACGTTCGTATAAATCTTTGACAAGGTACATGGTTCGTAGGATTAGTCAATTTTTTCAAGATAGAACATTAGCCAATCGGTAAATGTTTCAAAAGCCATAGTTTCAACACACTCATCTTTCTTTGTACAAGCGCAAATCTTCCTTGTCAAATCCGAATAATAGATATTTCCCATTTCACTCTCCGGATGCCACTCTCCCCAAAAACACTGAAAAAAAGGCATGCCAAACGACTTATAAAAAGGAATCAACGAATGAGGATTGACAGCAACTCCTTTAGTAGTCGTGAGAGAGTCTTGCTCTTCTAACATTTTTTGAAATGCCTCATAGCTTTCCTTCAGAATTCTTGAAGGTGTAATTCCCGAATCGGTTAGCTTCGCAAATCCATTATGGATTTGAAGAAAAGCCAAATAATCAGGTGGTAGAATATAGTCTGGAAAAACTTTTTCCAGTTAATAATTTGTTCTTCATTAATTCGTAACTGCATGAAAAAAACCTCCATTTTCTGCCAAGCTATACACCTGATGTACACCAAAAGGATCGTCATATTTTTGCTGAGTAAGAAAAATACCAATATCATCCAGCGAAGCAAAAAACTTAACCAAAAATGCGTCAAGGTTTGGATGAAAAGAAAGTTTGGCTAACCAAAAATCACGGGTGAATTCTAGTCGATCTTGGGTAGGCAATTTAGCTGATTCGTACCAACCTCGACTAAGATTGGGGGCAAGCCCTGAGGCTTGTCCCAATTGTGAAAGAGGTTCATCATGCAAAGGAATTCCCCGATGAAAATGCCCATGAGGCGACCCTTCGGAATAAACGTTGAAATACTCTGCCGCGTGAACGTCCATATACCAACTTTGCTTTATTTTAAAAGTGTTTTAAATAATTATTAGCAAATTGAGAGTTTCTTCAGGTAAAAAAATGGTTGCTTATTGCCAATCCCTCATTCAATTTTGGATTAACCACCCTGCACTCTTTTATGGACTGGCTTTTCTGTTAGGGGTATGGTGTCATTTAAATGGCTTTTTTTTTCTCATGGTCCCTTGTTTAATGCTTTGTCTTCCTTTTTTAGCCATTTCCTTTAGATCTAAAGATATGCTGAAACCTTTAGCTTTAGCCTTATTAATTTTGTTGACCGGTTGGGGTTACACAGCGGTAAAACATCCTTCTCTATCTACCCCTGAAGAAGGAATACTTGGAATTGCCCACGTAAAAATTAATAGCCTTAGCCTCCAGCAAACTTATTTTGGTAAGCGCTGGATCTATCGTTGCGAAGTGGTGCAATTTATCCCCGATCAATCTCGACTTGGGTTAGCTTTTTCCGTTCCTTGCATGATTGCCCTTCCGGCAAAAATAGGGGAAACAAAATCCCGCCCTATGGCAAATCAAGATTATTGGATACCTGGAAGGCTGATTAAAAAAAACCAAGATTTATATCAGTTGAAGATCTCTTCTAAAGATTCCTGGCAGCCCATCGCAAATACGTGGAGCTTAGCAGAGCAGCGTTACCAATGGAAGCACAAAACCGCAAAATGGATTGAAGGGAAATTATCCCACCCTTTGAGCATCTCTTTTCTGACTGGTTTAGCCATAGGGGAATTTGATGATCTTGGAATGCGGCAACAATTTTCACGCTTTGGCTTACAGCATTTGCTTGCAGTTTCTGGATTTCACTTCGCTATAATGGCAAGCTGCCTCAGCCTTGTGCTCGGATTTTTTTTACCACATCGCTTGAAAATACTTTGCCTCTTGTTTTTTTTAGGAGGCTATTGCTTTTTTTTAGGCCCTCTACCCTCCATCATGCGGGCATGGATGATGTGTTCCTTAACTTTAGTAGGTCAACTGATCCATAAACAGACAACTCCTTTGAATTCGTTAGGAATCGCCCTCTTAGTTATTCTAGGATACGATCCCCTACTCTCCCAAAGTATCGCTTTCCGGCTTAGCTTTGGGGCAACGGCTGCTATATTGCTCTTTTATCCTGCAGCTCAAGCATGGCTGAATGAAATCTTTCCCAAAAGGGCTTTAAAAGAAGTGATTGAAATGAACCCTGCTAATCAACATGGCTATTGCATTCTAGCCTTTTTGCGTCAAGGTATCGCGTTGACATTAGCAGTCAACATTTTTGCTTTGCCCATGACCCTCTATTATTTTCATCAATTCCCTTTCATGAGTCTTCTTTATAACCTCTTTTTTCCTTTTTTAGCTTCAGGATCACTCTGTTTGATGCTTATCGGAGGGCTTCTCTCGTTCATCCCTTTCTTGGCAAATGGCATTCATCGCCTAAACGATCTCTACACGCACATGCTGATTCAGTTTACACATCAAATTCCTGCTGAAATGGATGTGTGGTTGGTGTTAGATGATATTCACCCTGCCTGGATGGTTGGTTATTTTTGTTGCGCTAGCCTAGCAGGCATTTTATGGAAAATGAAGTTTTCTTCTGAAGAGGAGTTAGAAAGCTTTTTGTTTATTTGAAACCACTAATATTAGTATTACTAGAGAGAGCCTCTGAACTTTGTGGAGAAGAAATTAGTGTGCAATTAAGTCTTGAGAACTTTATAGAAGTGGCTAATTTTTCCCTCGTTTACCAAGATGAGTTAATAAAGAAAGGGTGCCAATCCTTCTCAGATTACCGTCCTAATTTTTTTTACCCTCGTAATTTTTCTGGGTATTCAGTAAGCGATTTAATTAGGGTCTATGAGGTGGGTAAAGCCTTTAACACAGGTCTCATGAAAATTGCTAAAGATAATATTCTGAAACAATTTGATTTCGAGTCAGACTTGATTACTCTTTCTGAGTATTTTTCAAAAAAAGCCATCCATTATAAAGTTGAAAAGGAAAAGGAGACAGAAAGTCCAGTCTTCTCAGGAATAGAAGTTCTTTCACCTTTTTCAGAAGAAGATGAACGTTTTAAATTGGAAATTGTACTGATCATCAAGAAAAAAAGGGGACTTCATAGCAGAATAATGACAAGTGAAAATGATCCTATATATCGCTTTTACTACGAAGCCTACAAAAATTTGGCCATGAACTAAAAACCAGGACTCAAATAGTAAAATTCAACGCAAAGTCGTTATAACTTTGATGCTAATGTCTGGATGAATGAGCCTGAAGGGCTCTAATTGCAACAGCCCAGGGCATCGCCCTGGGTAGGGATAAAATAAATTTGCAGCCTGTAGGGCTGCTAGAAAGGTGCATTAATCACAAGATAAATTTATATCAAATAATGTCACTCTCTGGCAGCCTGTAGGGCTGCTAGAAAGGTGCATTAATCACAAGATAAATTTATATCAAATAATGTCACTCTCTGGCAGCCTGTAGGGCTGCTAGAAAGGTGCATTAATCACAAGATAAATTTATATCAAATAATGTCACTCTCTGGCAGCCTGTAGGGCTGCTAGAAAGGTGCATTAATCACAAGATAAATTTATATCAAATAATGTCACTCTCTGGCAGCCCTACAGGCTGCAATATTGTTCTAAACTTTACCCAGGGCGATGCCCTGGTCTGTTGCAATTAGAGCCTTTCAGGCTCATTAAACAGGTTTATAAGGGATCTGAAGATTAGTCTGAATACTAATGCATCCACTTAACAACTAAGATGGGAATCGTCGATTTATGGCGCACTTCCTCGATCGTGCTTCCCCAAAATAAATCAGCTAAGAAACGATGCCCATGTGAAGTCATCGCAATTAAATCACAGTGCTCTTTTTCGGCAATCTTTAAAATTTCTTGAGAAGGCTCACCTAGGGCTAATTGAGTACTTGTTTCCAGCCCTTTGGCTCTCAATAATTTTGCTGCTTCTTCAAGATACTGGCGGTCCTTAATCATCTCCTCAGAATCTTTTAGAAGAAAATCCTCATAATTGCGGGCAGCCCAACCTTCGGCAACATGGACAAGCAATAAATGGGAATGGAGCAATTGAGCCAATTGAGTAATATGCGGCAAAAGACTTTGATCAGCCGGACTGTTTTCTAAAGCGACTAAGATTCTTTTATACATAAAAAAAATCGACTAAATATTTAACATTTAAGGTGATGATCAATCCTGCACCAATCCAAGCAAGGATTTTTATCAGGTGGGAATTAACAAATTCTCCCATCTTTTTAGCATCTCCTGTAAAAAGCACTAAAGGGACCACAGCAAATCCCAATTGCAAGCTTAAAATCACCTGACTTAAGATCAGAAGTCTGGCAATCCCGCTTTCCCCATAAAGGATTACGGTAATGATTGCTGGGATAATTGCCAAGCTTCTAGTTAGTAAACGCCTCATCCATGGTCTTAACCTAATATCTAAAAAACCTTCCATGACAATTTGGCCGGCTAACGTCCCCGTTAGTGTCGAATTTTGGCCCGATGCTAAAAGGGCCAAAGCAAACAAGGTGCTAGCTATGGGTACATTGAGCAAGGGGCTTAGCAATTGATAAGCGTCTTGGATTTCAGCTACCTTAGTATATCCATTCTTGTGCAAAACTGCAGCAGCCACAATCAAAATGGCAGCATTGATAAAAAATGCCACCATTAAAGCAATGGAAGAATCAAGGGTAATATATTTGATTGCCTCCTTTTTCCCGGAAGCCGTTTCAGCATATTTTCGCGTTTGCACAATGGAGGAGTGCAGATAAAGATTATGTGGCATCACCGTTGCCCCTATAATGGCGATGGCAATATAGAGCATATCGGGATTAAGCAGAATTTGAGTTTGAGGAATAAAACCCTGAAAAATAGCCTTTATATCTGGGCGAGAAACCACGATCTCAAACCAAAACGCGCCGGCAATCACAGACATAAGGCCAATCACAAAAAATTCGATATAGCGGAAATTGAGGTTTTGAAAATACATGATCGCAAAAACATCGAGACCCGTCAAACAAACACCCCAAATCAAAGGAATATTAAAAAGCAGCTGAAGTGCTATTGCCGATCCTATTACCTCAGCTAAATCACAGGCACATATCGCTATTTCACATAATATCCACAGCACAATTGTGACAGGATAAGAATAGTGGTCTCGGCAAGCTTGGGCTAGGTCGCGCCCCGATACAACCCCTAATTTACCTGCGAGAGATTGAAGTAAAATAGCAATTAGATTGGAGAGTAAAATCACCGAAAGCAAAGTATATCCAAAAGCCGACCCTCCAGCTAAATCTGTCGCCCAATTTCCGGGGTCCATATAACCCACCGCAACAAGATATCCTGGACCAGCAAAGGCCAGCATCTTGCGCCACCAAGGCCAATTAAGGGGGACAGGAATAGTTTGAAAGCTTTCTTGCAAACTTGGGGTTTTGCGCGGCTGCCTCCAGCCTCCCTCTATTTTCATATCTTTTTCCTTGCTCTTGACCAAAAGTTAACAGGAATAATTAGATCAAGCAAGACAGGAATTACAAATAACCGTAATTTAATAGACATCTTGCATAATTCATTTCCTTGCCCGTGCCCTTGCCCTTGCTCTTGCCCGATTAACGTTGTTGCAAAAGAAGATTTATACAGAAAATTTGAATTGAACAGAGCAATTTTCGGGCAAGGGCAGGGGCAAGGGCACGGGCAAGGAAATGAATTATGCAAGATGTCTAATATCAGCAAAATGATCATTCCGCTTGACGAAAAAAGATATTTAGCTTAGAAATATATCCATATTATGGCGATCTTAGCTCAGTTGGTTAGAGCGTTGGATTGTGGTTCCAAATGTCGCGGGTTCGAACCCCGTAGATCGCCCTCTTTCTTTCCCATCATTCATATAATAAACCTGAGTTTAACCGATGACATTATGGGAAGCACTTCTCTTAGGTTTGATTCAAGGCATAACCGAATTCCTGCCTATTAGTTCTTCGGGTCATCTTGCTTTAGGTCAATATTTCTTAGGATTTGAAAACTTACAAGAATATCTATTTTTTAATCTCATTTGCCATTTGGGAACCCTAACTGCAATCTTCTTGGTGTTTTTTTCGGTTATAAGAGAAAGCTTTACAAACCAACTAAGCACTGTTTGGCAACTCATCATGGGCACCTTGCCTCTCATGCCTTTAGTTTTCATTTTGAAACCCCTAAAAGCCCTTTTTGACCAGCCTCAACTCCTCGGTCCTTGTTTTTTATTCTCCTCCGCCTTGCTATTTGCCGGTTGTTATTGGCGCTTCCCTCTCATAATTTCCTCGTCACAACGCAAATGGCAAGACCCGCTAATCATTGGATGTTTTCAAGCTGCAGCAGTCTTTCCAGGTATTTCCAGGAGTGGATCCACCATCTCAGCTGCTCTTTCGCTAGGTTGGCAAAAAAATCAAGCTGTGCAATTCTCCTTTTTACTGGCTATCCCAGCTATTTTGGGTGGTGCGGTATTAGAAGGTTGGCATGCCTGGCACACGTCTGCTGAAGCGTTGAGTGCCATAAGTCCTGGTGCATTTCTGGTGGGTTTTTGCACTTCCTGTGTGTTCGGCTGCTTTTCTCTCTGGCTTTTAATTCACTTGGTCATTCAAGATAAATGGAAGTATTTTGCGTGGTATTGCCTTTTAATCGGCCTATTGACCACAATTTACTTTAATGCATTCGGAAAATAACTATGGCACCTAAGTCCAAATCTCCAAAAAAATCAAAAAATCAGAAAGAGGAGCAGCATATCCCCTGGATGACTTCAGAAACCCAAGGTTTTTTGTTTGTCTCTTTTGCCATTGTACTGTTCCTTAGTCTAATTAGTTTTGCCCTCGACCCCCATTCTAAAAATTTACTGGGCTTAATGGGTCATACTTTGGGTTGGGCTTTTCACGCTCTCTTCGGATTGAGCAGCTATTGCCTTGTCCTCTATATTGCCTGGATTGGCTGGCGTTTACTCTTCCGCAAATCTTTAAATTTTTTATGGCTCAAACATCTCTATGTGGGGGTTGCGATCGGTTCTCTTTGCATGCTCCTCAGCTTGATGGAAACAGATGCTCCCCTCTTTGCGCAATCTCTCGGCTCAACCTTTTATCCAGGTTTATGGGCAAATAAAATGCGCTACCATTTGGGAGGAGCCCCCTTTTTCTATCTTTTCCGCGATTTGCCAACTATTAATCTCCATTATATTTTTAATAATGTTGGGGCAGCACTTATTTTTTCAAGTACTCTCGTCGCTAGTTTGCTTTTCCTCTTTAAAATTCGCCTTATCAATCTTTGCCAAGCTTTTGCAAGATATGTCAAAAGCGGCATTGAGCACTACCGGGGAAAGAAGATGCCGGAGAATGATAAAAAAGAGGAGGGCGCAAAATTAGCTAAGGAAAGTCCCGCCCCCGAAAGTGATTTTTTACGGTTTGTAAAACTGCGCATTCCCACCTCCTCTGAGCAGGAAATTCCCTCCAAATCTTTCTCGCAAGACCCTCAAGCTTCTTCACCGGATCTTTTGGGGATTCAACCCGAGAAAAACCCCAAAATACGGCCTTCCCTCTCTCGCAAAGAACAGTCAGATTCTGCTTTAGAGGCATTAAATGGTATAAATGAGGGACGGGATGCATTCAAAAAAGCCAACTTTGCTGACGCAGCTGTTAAAGAGACAGGCGAAAAAGGCAAGCGGCGCGAAGCGGCACTTGTGGCCCAAAGTGTTAACAATGGGGATTTTTCCAATTATTCTTTACCTTCTCCTTCGCTATTAACCAATCCTAAAAAAGTTGATCAATCCAATCTCAAAAAAGATCTCAAACGGCAAGCTGAGGTATTGGAAGAAACGCTTCTCAGTTTTGGGATTGAAGCAAAAGTAGGCCAAATCAACTGCGGACCCACAATCACTTCGTTTGAAGTACATCCCGCCATTGGTGTCAAAGTCCAAAAGATTAAAACACTGGATAACGACATTGCTCTCAACATGGAGGCCAAATCGATCCGGATCATTGCCCCAATTCCAGGTAAAGCAGCTGTCGGTATTGAGGTTCCCAACTCTCAGCCGCAGGAGGTGGGCTTTAAAGATATGTTGCTCGCCTATCAGCAAGGATCCCAAAAGTTTCATATTCCTATTCTGCTTGGTAAAGCCGTAAATGGGGACTATGTGATGAGCGACCTAGCAAAAATGCCCCATTGTATCATTGCAGGGGCGACCGGATCGGGAAAATCGGTGTGCATCAACACCATTGTCATGTCCATTGCACTTAATGCGAAACCTGATCAAGTTAAGCTAATCATGGTGGATCCTAAAAAGGTAGAACTCACCTCCTATTCGCAATTACCCCACATGCTTGCGCCAGTGATCACCGAACCGCAGGGCGCGGCTGCGGCTCTTAACTGGTTGGTAAAGGAGATGGAAAATCGTTACGACATTCTAAAACTCATGGGGGTGCGCAATATTGAGGCTTTTAATAAACGGACCCCCAATCCCACGTTGGAAGCCACCTTAGAAAAAGAAATTCCACAATTAATGCCTTTTATTGTGGGGATTATCGATGAATTGGCAGACCTCATGATGGTCGCAAGTCAAGATATTGAAACGCCCATTGCTCGCATTGCTCAGATGGCGCGGGCGGTAGGCATTCATTTGATTTTAGCGACGCAACGCCCTTCCCGAGAAGTCATTACAGGGCTAATTAAAGCTAACTTTCCCACGCGGATTTCATTTAAGGTTGCTAGTCGAGTCAATAGCCAAATTATCTTAGATGAAACAGGTGCAGAATCGCTGCTGGGAAATGGAGATATGCTGTTCCTTCCTCCCGGATCCTCCCATCTCATACGAGCTCAAGGGGCATTTATTCGGGACGAGGATATTCAAGCAGTTATCCAACATATTTGTCAACAAGCCCCTCCCAATTATGTCATTCAATCATTTGATCGTTTGCATGAGTTTGGAAGTTCGTCGGAATCGCTTGAATCGGGTATCGAATTGGATAGCTTATATGAACAAGCCAAGGATGTCATTCTAAGCACAGGCAACGCCTCTACAACTTTTTTACAACGCAAACTAAAAATTGGCTATGCCCGAGCAGCAAGTTTGATGGATCAGCTGGAAACACAAGGAATTGTGGGGCCGACGGAAGGGAGCAAACCACGCAAGATTTTTGCTTGCAAAGGCGGAGAAAATGAAGAAGAATCTGAAAATCAATCCGATTAAGGAAGTGTGCAATAATAAGTTCAACTTATTAATGCACACTTCCTAAGTAGAAATATGATGAGTTTAGAAAAAAGAGTCAAAGCGCAAGTCAACCGTTTAAGAAAAATGGCATGGTCTTTTCTGATTTTGGCCGCGGTTATTAGTGGATCCGTGTATTTATTGCCCGCTAACGAAACCAGTTATTGGCTATCTATAAAGGGAAAGGAGGGTTTTTACATTCTTTCTTCTTTATTCTTCTTCTTTGGTTTCTATTGTTTTGGCGCTATCTGGCGACGGCAGAATTTTATTTAAGAAATTTTCCTCTTCCTGGTCTTCCAAACGATGTAGCTCAAATTGAATCAATCCATGACTAGCATTTAAGTTTTGCATAAACTCTTGATTTAAGTGTTGAAATATTTGCAGCTGATTGTGATAAGCTTCTTTGGTTGGCGCATCTATTTGAAAGCCATAATGGACTTGCAATTCCCTATCTGCATCTTCTAATTGCAATAAGAGATCGTCTTGCCTTTTTTGCAGAGGGGCAAGTTCCTCTTCTGAAATAACCTGTTGCGAAGCATCGCGAAGTTTGGTTGCAATTTGAATCAATTCATTCATCAATTGACTCATTTGATCTAAGCACTGCTGAAGAGATTTCATGACCCGTCCTATTTTTTTTATACACAAACAATCTGAAGAATTGGTTTTTTGGCTGCGTCAAAGCCCAAAAACAATTATTCAGGTTGTCTGTGTATAAATAGCAGGAATTTCAAGATCGTGCAAGATCATATCTCTTTATTACTGAAAATTTTTGTCAGGATGGACATGACGAACAGGATAAAAACGAAGATTTGATTGGTATTTACCATCAAAATTGGGTATATTCTCGACTTCATCTAGAGGATTCATCATGAAAGGTTTTTGCCCCCTCGCTTCGGGTTCCAAAGGGAATTGCATTTATTTAGGTACCGAGAAGACAAAGGTCCTCATTGACGCAGGGATAAGTGCAAAAGCTATTCAAATGCGCCTGGCTGAAATAAATGTCGACCTTGCCGATATTGACGCTATTTTAATTACTCATGAACATACTGATCATATTCAAGGACTTAAGATTCTGGCATATAAAATGGGCATCCCGGTCTTAGCCAATCATGAAACAGCTAAGGGAATTGTCGAAACTTTTCACGATTGTCCCAAGTTTAAAATCTTTTCGACTGGCGAATCTTTTGAATTTGGCGATTTTGAAATTCATCCCTTTAGTATTCAACATGATACGTTAGATCCTGTCGCCTTTACAATCCGCGTGAATAGCCTCAAACTGGGTTTTTGCACCGATTTAGGCTTTGCAACATCTTTGGTACAAGCACAGCTGCGAAATTGCGACTATTTATATTTAGAATCCAACCACCAACCCTCCATGGTGTATGCCTCCTCGCGCCCCATGATCTATAAACAGCGCGTTCTCAGCCGCAGCGGCCATCTATCTAATGAGGCTTGCGGTAATCTTCTATCCCAGGTCTTCGGCCCCCAGCTTAAACATGTCCATCTGGCCCATTTATCAAGCGAATGCAATAGCCCTGAAACCGCACTGAATGTTGTCAAAGGAATCCTTGAAGAGAAAGGCATTTCACTTGAGATGTGTACGGCCCCGCAAGATAAAATAAGCCGGGCCATTCACTTTTGAATTGGACGAGTTGGACAGATTGGACGAGTTGGACAGATTTGGACGGGTTGGACTATTTGGACGAGTTGGACAGATTGGACCAATTCAACATGTCCAATTTAGTCCAGTTAGTCCAACCCGTCCAATTATCAAGCTTGGTTTACACCAGCTAATGAGAAAAAAAATCTTTGATTTTATCTACAAAACCTTTGCGCTTGGGCTGATTATTAGGACTTTCCAAATCACTATATTCTTGTAGTAGCACTTTTTGACGATCGCTCAATCCAGAAGGGGTTTCTACAAATATCCGGACCATCAAATCGCCTTTGCCATGACCATGTACATTAGGAAAACCTTCCCCCTTAACCCGGAAAATCTTTCCATTTTGCGTTCCCTCTGGAATGGTAATACGGCATGTGTGATTAAAAAGCGACGGAACTTCCTTTTTGCAACCCAAAGCAGCTTCAGTAAAACTGATGGGTAAATCGAGCAAAACATCATTGCCTTCACGTTCGAAAATTTGGTGTGCTTCGACATTAATAAAGACATATAAATCCCCAGGAGGCCCCCCACCTTGGCCTGCATCTCCATAACCGTTCATTTTCAAACGCATTCCACTGTCAACTCCAGCAGGAATGTGAATTTTAACATGTTGTTTATCTTTAACCACACCCCGGCCTTGACAGCTTTTGCAAGGATCGGTAATGACTTTGCCCTCTCCATGGCAATTGGGACAGGTCATGTTCATATTAAAAAAGCCGCGTTGCTCAAAAATTTGGCCTCTCCCCCCACATTGGTTACAGGTTTTGACCGCCTGGGGAGAACTAGCACCTTTTCCATTGCAAACCGAGCAAGTAATGTAGTTAGACACGACTAGCTCTTTATCAACTCCTTTGGCAGCTTCCTCAAAAGAAATGGTAATGTTAACCCTTTTGCTAGCTCCCTGGCGCACTCCTCTCCCTTCACGGCCCCCATAATCTGCTCCACCGCCTCCGCCAAAGAAATCAAAAATGCTCTCGGCACCACCTCCCATGCCAAAAGCTCCCATAAAGGTACGAAGAGCTTCGTCCATAGAGGAAAAACCATGCATGCCTCCTGCACCACCACCTGCGGCTGCTCCCTGTAAAGCTTCTTTCCCGTACCGATCGTATATTTGCCGTTTCTTTTCATCACTTAATACTTCGTAAGCTTCAGAAACGTCTTTAAAGCGTCTTTCTGCTTCCGCATCTCCGGGATTTTTATCAGGATGGAATTGAAGTGCTTTTTTACGGTAGGCTTTTTTTATTTCATCTACTGTTGCACTACGCGTGACTTCTAAAATGTCGTAATAGTCAGCCATGACGATCTACTACTTTAATTTAAGGATTAAAAATACGTTATAAAGATAGCAAGAAATGATTTTTAGAGCAAGAAAATTATAACCTTAAATAGATGAATAGAAAAAATAATTAAAAACAAAAAATTATTTAATTACACTATATTAAAGGTCTTTCTTGTTGGCAATAAGCTTAAACTTTGCAAGTTTAAGCTTGAAAATCTTAGGCTTAACGCTGCTTTTTATATTTGAGAGCAGCTTTTGATTTGGCCCTTTTCTTGATTGACGGTTTCGAATAAAACCGATGAGCCTTCACCGATTTCATCACACCTTCTTTATCAAGACGTTTTTTAAGAGCTCTCAGAGCTTTATCAATTGAGTCGCCAATTCGAACTTTTACAAGTGACATGCAGATATTTCCTAACTTTTCTTAATTTTTTACTCCGCTATTTCTCCAAGAAAGATGCGTCCTAAACTGAATCTTAGGCATCTACTCCTATAGGGAAATAGACATAATATAGATAGCAATCATCTTAGCTGAAAAAGGAGTTATTATCAATAGGCTTCATGCTAAATTTTTTGGTCATTTTACATTTATGCTATTTTAGACTGAAGAATGGGGTTTTTCGAGCCCAGCGTTTGTCTGATTAGGTGTTTGTACCGAATAAATACACCCGCATCCAAAATTAAATTTACATTATTCAGATCCTAAGATGTTCCCCCTTAACTCCCTTGCATACTACATCCATAATTAAGATAGCTCCCAATGCAATATAATGGATACCCAATGCAGCTCCTAAAGGATTTTTAGATAGTCCTAATCCTACGACTGCTGCATGTATTATAGCCCACATGCTAAATCCTGAAATGGATCCTTCGAAAGCATCACGAAAGCGATGTTGAACACCTAAATGATCAAAAATCTTATGAACAACATTGTTAATTATTTCTACTGTCATACATGCCATTGTGCTCAATCCTATTACATCAGCTACAGGAAGATTACTGCTATGGATTATACTAATTCCACAACTCATTATCACTAAACCGAAAAGAGAATTTAGCCTAAGATTATGATCATTACGGAGAGAATTAAACACCTTGCTCACCACTTCAGTACGTAATAGGAGGCAAATCCTCAATAATGTATCTATACAAGCCACCACGGCTAAATTTTTGCTTTGTTTCTCCAAAGGTTTTAACAAAATCATTGCAATCCGATAAACATTGACAATATTCACCATGATGTGTCCTAGGCAATCCCATTGGTCAATGTTCGGATCTGTTTGATATAAGTAAAAGCCTCTGCATATTTCAGCAAGCCGACACCCCCCTTCTATTAAATTAGAAGCATAAAAAGCTGGTTCATTGGTTACATTTCTCGAAATATTAAGAGAAATTGTAGAAAAAATATCTAACGCAGTGATTGCCATTTTATTTAGAAGAAAAATTCTCCGAACAGGCTCAAAATTCCTTAAATCCCGTGATATTACTGCAATAATTTCTCCGCTTTGATATAAAGTTCGAAACCCATTCATGTAAGGTAAAAAGTCAACAACAACATAAATCTCTCTTTTTATTTAAACTTAATTTGCACAATAGTAATAGAATACTTAATAAAAAAGCAATAATTTCCAGTTTTGTTTTATCCTATTTCTGATCTTTTACTCGCTCAGCCTCAGTCTCTCGCAAATAAAGAAGATCAAGCCGGTTGGGAGGAAATACTTGTTTTCCTAAGGAATAATTTTCTTCCACACTTTGAATCAAAGCCTGCACTGACGGCGCCCTTTCTTGCCAGTTCCATTGCCGATCGGAGCAATGCTTGCTAAGTTTGATTTGGAGAGACTTTGCCGCCGGAGTCACCAAATGGGTCACCCCTTGAAGTGCTTCCCCTACGTCTTCCAAGGAAAAGATTTGCGGCTCACAGTGATAAAGGATACCTGTCGACTTGCTACACCCCCTCCTCAGATAAACGCCTCCTATCCGTGCATCGAGAAGGGCAGCAAAATGAACATCAGATTCAAATGGCACAAACCCATTGAGGCTTGATACTCCGACAAGCGGAATTTGCCAACTATAGGCTAAAGCTTGCGCTGCGGAAACGCCCAAACGAATTCCCGTGTAAGAACCGGGACCAATGCCTACTCCAATGATCTCCGGGACAACAAAGGATTGTTGTAACTCGGCCAAGATGGGCATTAAATATTTCGATTGGCTCAAACCAAAGGGAAACTCCTTGGCGAACAAAATTTGCCTATCTTGTGTATAGGCAACAATGCCCCGCTCGGTACTTGTGTCAATGAGCAGCAAACGCATTGTCAAACCAATTGAATTTTTGAGGGGATAAAAATTTTCTCAAGTGTCCGAACAAAAAATTGATCTGTCATGCCCGAGATGTAATCAATGACCATTTGAACGGTTTGCGATTGGGATAGGTATTTATTGCTTCTTTTATGTAGAAAATGGGTCCACATATAGCTTTGTTCTTTATGCGCTTCTAAGTCATGCAAAAGCCATTCGAAAAGAATGCGGTACCCATGTTTAATTTTAGAAGACTCCACTTTTAATTTGGGGTGCGTGTAGATGTGTTGGAAATTGAAGCGGCGCAACTGGCGCAGGTCTTCATAAGCTTCATCCGAAATTGCAATATATTCTTTGTTATAGCTATGATGAATAATATCAGCGGACAATACTCCTAAAATTTCACTATTTGTAATCCCTAAAGTGGTTCGGGGAACATCTTTACGATCGATTATACCGAGATTTACCGCATCGTCAATGTCACGCCCAATATAACACATCGTATCGCATAACTTCACCAGGCACCCTTCGAGAGTTCCTGGCAAAATATTAGAATCAGGATGCCCTTTTTTTTGTTTTCGGTCTTTCAGATGATCTTCCCAAGTTTTACCAAAGCTTGGAATAAGAATATTCCCACTCATTCCTCCATCATGACAAAGAAAGCCATCATAGACTCCTAATCCCAAATTAAGGGGCTCTATTTCAGAAAAAAGACGGCAGGACTGCATAGAATGGCAAAACGGTCCATTGTCATATTCCACCGACAAAGCTGATAAATAGCCTTCACCTTCATGACCAAAAGGTGGATGCCCCACATCATGCCCTAAAGCAATAGCTTCAACTAAATGCAAATTTAAGCGCAAAATTTCTGCGATGCTGCGGGCAAAGCTACTCACTAATTGTACATGCAAGCTGCGATGGGTAATATGGTCATTGTCCACTAAATAGATTACTTGTGTTTTATCGACATATCGGGAATAAGCTTTGGAATTCAGGATACAATCAACATCGCGTTTATAAGGCATGCGATGATCCGCATCCTGTCCTTCTAAACGAGAATGATCTTTTGAAAATGAAGCTTTGGGAAATAAAAGTGTTTCTTCTTTCCGCTCTGCGGCTTCCTGGTAAAGGCTAAGAACATCCTCCATTTGGGAGGAGCTGTCAATTTTAGCTTGGGACATGCTTTCTCCTACTATTGTGACCATACAATCGGGTATATCATAATAAAGATTATTTAACCACAGAGTTCTCCTGAAGTGTTCAAAAGATTGTCTTTCAACAGGGGTTTAAGGGGGCTAGCCCCCTTTTTGATACGGTATGGCCCCTCACGCAATTATATGGAGAAGGTTGTGCCGTACCGCTTTGAGTTAACTCCCCTAATAGGATTGGTTGTGAAATAACGAAAATTTTAATCGATAACTTTCGCATCTTCCACGACTTTTAAAAAAAGCGGTACGGGAGGATCGCCACCTTACAATTATTTGAGAAGCCGTACCGCACTCCAAAAGGGGGCGTGCCCCCTTAAACCCCCTACAACAATTCTTCCTCTTCTTTATAATTGAGTAAACCTAAGATCTCTTCTGGAAGAATCCCAACAGCCGCTTCTCCTATTGAGAACTTATCCGTGGTTACCCTCACTCCTGGAAATAACTCCGCATGCAACATCTTTAGCTCAGCTTGATGCTCTAACATAAACTGCAAGGTTTCAATTAACCGCTCAAGCCTTTCGTCGATAATGCTTCGTTTGCGCACGATAATCACCAAACCAAACAATCCGCCTCCAGAAGTACATTTGCATGCAATCATTGAAAATAGCAAATACAAACTCTCACGTCTTGACACCGATATGGCAATATTTGACTTCCTTCAATTTATTTATCACAATTTTTAATTTCACAAAATGTAATTGAAAATTCAAATAATTCTTCTCACTTTTTACTGTTCGATTGCACACATTTGAACGGATTTAATTGAACTTCCAACTAACCCAAATCAAAATGTCCATTCTGTTGATGATCCATGGATTGAATTGAAAATAATTTATATTTCATGACCAATGTCATTGAACTTTTGTGCAATGACTTCTTCAAAACATTAGAAAAATCGAAATGGAATAGTTTAATGCCATTCACCAAAAACCTTAAAGTTTCTTTCATCTGGTAATTGATTATGAATAGCTCAACAATCGCTATTTAGTTACTTCATATGCAAATGCTCACCATATCCAATACATTCTGAATAACTACGACAACAGTAATCATTTGAATTCTGAACAACAGTCAATGCAAATACACTAAAATCATCATCAGCATCAATAATCAAATCCTTCAAAAATTAAAATATATCACTATTTTACTGAAACTATCAATTTGAATTTTCCCTTTACTATAAAATGAAAATTATGGACACAGCATAAAAATATATTAAAAACTTTTTCTGCCAAAGGTAACCAAAAACTTAAAAGCAGAGCAGACCCAACGTTTAGTCCCAAATATTCGAAATAAAAATTTTAATTGAATGAACTGCACAACTTTCACACATCAATAGCCGTAAACCCAAACTCAATTAATTTCAACTGGCCATTCCCATTTCTTATCGTCGGCAATACCATTGCAAATGTGTTATTTTTTACATAACCTTGAAATTCGCCGTCGTCTCCACTTCTATAATTCCAAAATCACATCAACAGGTTGATTCCACTACGAGTGAATCAGAACACCTGAATCCATTTGAATGCCATCTCAAACTCTTTGCCATTGATCAAGAGCTATTGCATAGTTAACCACTTTCATATCTTGATGAAAAATCATAAAAATTCAAATTCAAACTCTACTAAAAAATTATCCGGCAAAGGGATATTTACTCATTAAAAATAGCTTAAACTTTTTGCAGCGCAATGAGCTCATCATTTTCAAACTACAATGATTCAAAATAAATTGTGGTCTAAACTAATAGCACAACTTTAACTAATATTTCAGCTGTGACGCGTCGAGATATGTTAACCCAAAACGGCAAGATATTTTGGTGATTAGACCAAAAGTTGGTTGTGTCGATTTATTTAAAATGAGATCTATTTAATACAATCATGATGCGGACTCTCTAACCTTTAAAATAAGTACCTTGTTGTCCTTCACTTGTTAACCCATAACAACTCATCAAAAGTAACAAATTGACAAGCTCATATCTAAAATGAGCGACGATTTTGTTGTTGTGCTTGCAGCAGGTTCTTCATAGCGTTTGATTTTCCATTAATACGTTTGGCTCAGTATGGACTTCTTCGTCACATAACAAAAGTGTTGTCCATTGTACTACCAATACCTTCGGTGCTAATCCTATTTTTTTCCAATAATGTGTTTTCATCTGGAAATCGAAGTGGCTCACGGAAATGTGGTCATGGATTTCTTGTGAATGGAATGGATTTGAATGCTCCATCGAAAATGGAATAGTATTGTTTCCTACATTGAATGGGAATGGTCCAGTTCTTTCCATCATGGAATCCCTGGAAAATGATTCCAAAACATTTCTGTAGAATGTTTTTAAAATTAATTCAATTTTTTCTTCAATCTTCAATCTAATTACTCATCAAATGGTGAATCCTTAAAAAATATTAATCAAATAGTTGTAGATTCAAGCAATATAAAAACTAGACTAGAGCCAAAGTTATCACCTTTAATTCAACTGGTTATATTCAAATGGATATCACCATAATCAAAATATTCTTCATCTAGTTTTTCATTATGATAATCATTTTGTTTCCAGCAATCTGTTCATACCAAAATACTTGAATCATGAATCAACTGACAATGGGCACTACAATCAATTCTCATCAAATTTTAAAATCGACTACTAACGCGAAACACTGAATATTTAAAATCATCATACCACTAGGTAACATTCAGAAGATTCTGAAAGTGGACTTCTCACAATATTAATACTAATTAAAAATAAGAGTAAAGTTCAAATGAAGGTAACTGCAAATCATAGAACTTTATACAAACTCTAAACCCTATCTTTAATTAGTATGAAACAAAGCTATCTATACCTAGACCAATCTGAAATTCTAGACTCACTCCGAATGCCATGAACCACAACACATCTACTCTGTGAACAAACAGTCAATACAAACCAAAATTCCTCTAAATAGTGAATAGCTAGTTTGAAGCAGACCCACTTTTTCGACAAAGCTTCAATAGTTTTCGTTTTTCAAACATCATTTTGAATAGTGTTTTCACAGCAATTAAGCACTAATGCCCTCTTGATAAATTGAACATTTTTTTCAAATGGCCACTGGAAATTCTGAAATTTCCATTGCATTTGCCGTGCCTGTTATGGAGATATGGGAAGACAAACCAATGGAAATTAAAAAAAAGCGCTCTAATTCATTCAAAATCATCTTTCGATAATCCAACAATAATTGCTCTGCAATTATCATCATATTTATTCAAACTAATTTCTTTGTGCCAACTGACAGCTTGATGTTGAACTTGACAGCATCGGTAATGCCAAATTGCAAACAAAATCTCCAATCTCGGTATTTGCTAATTGGTCAACAATTCTCCCATCTTGGCTGGCTCCAAATTACTTGGACCAATCGAATAATAATGGTATTCCAGTAGCAGAAACTCTCCGTGTTTTGCCTTCCATCTCTCAACAAAATGAAAATAAGTTAAAGTGCAAGCTGCTTCTGTTGAGCATTTCCCCTGAAACTTCATGGCAAACAAATGAGGAATATAAATCTTAATCATTCAAAAGAGTTGTGGAAACATTCTGATAATGAAAAAGTTGGCTGAATTCTTATACAGCATAGTCTGAAACACAATACAAATTGTTAAGAAGAATGCGAATACACCTACATCGAAATTTCAACAGAAAATTGAGCAAATAATTTTCTTCTGGAAATATCACCAATTTTCAATTTTCACTATTGCCAAACTATTTGAAAGCTTCATCCTTTCACAAATATTTATTAAAGCGGGAATGAGCAATTTCTATTTTCAATTTTCTTATTTGAATAAAAGTAAGGAGATATTTGCAAATTTTCCCAATTCCTCGCTAATTTATTCTAACTCATTATTCTTCTGGTTATTATTTGAATGGAAATGCGGGAATGTTGTGTTCACTGAATCGGGTTATCTTCTGAAAAATGAAACATCATTTTATAAAAACATTCCTTTAACAATAACTCATTCACAGAGCAGAAATCAAATGAACAGATTCACGGAAAATTAGTTTTCCATTTGAATATCCTCAACCTCTAACGCTCTCGGGAATGGATTAAAAATAGCTTCTTTCATCACCAAACTATATCATACCAAATTCTATTGTACATTGGAAACTGTACCAATAGAGTAATCATTATCTTATATTCCTTTGCAATCAATAGTTTTCTCCATTAGTCTCCACGGAACCTGCACAAAATGTCTCCTTGATGGCCAGCTCCATGATCTACTTGGGTCATTCCTCATATGACTCTGAATTGATAAGAATCATCATCTTTTCAACTCTTTTGTTGTTGTCATCCGGTAGTTGATTGATCGGCTCAACTAAAACTCATTGTCTCTTCTTTTGTCCATTTTTAATTTTTCAGCATTTAGTTGTTTCTTAACACCTAGATTCCTTGGATACTTGCTATTTCCTACACAAAAATTCACATGTGAACACTCAAAATTCAATTTTTTATGTTCTTATAATGGATTTATTCGAATTATAATTGAAATTTATTTGAAAAATTGGTTATATTCCAATAAATTCTTCAACATTCGCGAATGGAATTGAGCAAGTTTCAATTCAAATCACAAATATCCAAATGGCTAATTTGAAAAATCCAACAGAATAATTTTAACAGAGCTCAACTTTCACTGCAAATTAAAAAAAAAAAGTTGTGATATTGCTTTAAAAAAAAATCCACCAGTCTCCAAAAAACCATAGTTGAACCTTTTTATGTAATATTTAAAACTTCGACTGATTTTATCTGACTGTTTGTCTGCAACATCTGAAATTTAACTGATATTGATCGATTTGTATATGTTCATTCTTTTGTTTTAGTCTTGTTTTCCAAAACTCAAACATAAAATTGAACTCATCACCATCACATGTTTTTTCCAAAAGATTCTATGTTTTATTTTTCTGAAACCTTCATTGAATGATTTCTCTGATGATAGTGTTTTGGTCACTGAAACAACTGAAAGCAGTGAAACAATTTTTTGGCGGCAGTAACCAAAATATACAAATCTTGAATGTTGACCAATCTGAAACTACTAAAATGAGAAGTTGGAATTGCATCATGAACCGCTTGAATAATGAATTTGAGCCAAAAAGCAATTGGTAAT
>CAWCVY010000077.1:0-60676 GCA_963799115.1 uncultured Chlamydiae bacterium
TAAATACAAGTGTGCCGCTATTTTAAGAGAATCTCGTTTATCTGTTTTTACTCGGCTATTTGACGTTTCTATACCTGCTGCATGAGCAACAATATTTTCAATTCCGGCGGCCTCTAAAGTTCTATGTAAATGAAAGCCGCAAAATCCCGCTTCATAAGCAGTCTTAATTTTTCCCGAGCCAAATCGCTTTTTAAGGTAGGCAATCAAACCCTGAGGTTCGGCTTTTAATGTGTCTCTCTAACAATAGTTCCATCGCATATCGCCGTTACTGAATAGGTTTTTTTATGCACATCCATTCCTACAAAAATACTTTTTCCGGTATAGTCTTTCATATGCGAACCTCCATTTTGGATTTTGGTACAAATACCGTAATTGGAGTGTTCGCTCTTTTTCAAGAGAAATTTTCTTTAAAGATATACTAGAAACTCAGCATAGCAACTGCCTATTAAAATGAGCCTGGAGGGCTCCAATTGCAACAGCCCAGGGCAGCGCGCCCTGGGTAAGGAAAAAAAGAAATTTGCAGCCTGTAGGGCTGCCAGAATGACTCATTAATCACAATAAAATTTACATCAAACAATGCCGCTCTCTAGCAGCTCTACAGGCTGCTGTTTATATACTAACCTAACCTAGGGCAATGCCCTAGGCTGTTGCAATTGGAGCCCTTCATTTTAATAGGCAGGATGGGTAGGATAAGAAGTATAAATGATGCGATCCTATCCTACAAATCCTGCCTATCTTGATAATAGTAGATTTCAATGATCTTGCTCTCTTCTCAGGTTTACAGAAGATGGCGGCTAACTCTTTCACATTTTTAGATAAAAATTGATCCCATTTTAAGAGAAGAATCTTTGGAATTCAAATTAAACATGTCTATTTGCCAACTATCATAATAAAATATTAGAGTGGTATATATAGTTATCCATAAAATTATAAAACGGTTATAACCTCTTCGCTAAAAGACATGTGCTTAACGTATCAGGGGTTACTCCGTACCACTCATGCACGGGTCTACCATCTTGTAAGAAAATCACTTTCATATAATCATTAGTGATGTATTCGAAAATGGCATTCTGCTTTTCTCCATCAGGGTGGCTTATGATGACTTCTCCAGTAATTTTGCCCATTTCGAAATTTCCTTCCACAATAAGGCCATTAGCGAAATATTTCTTTCCATAACCATGAACCTGGTTTTCTATGCATGAGCCTTCAGAAAAATCCCCATTGGGTTCCGTTATTTTTCCCTGGATTAATTGATCATTGCTAAAAGTTCCTTCGTATAGCAAGCCGTTCGCCGACCAAGATTTCCCAACAACCAGTTTGCTTTCCTGAATTTCCCCAACCCAAATTCGGCCCATTCTTAATAGGATGCCCTTTCCAAAGTACTTCCTCTCTCTTATTTCAAATTCACCTTCTAAATATCCACCATCTGTAGATATTAATTTACACCCTTTAGAATCTTTAATTTGCATTTCAAAAATTCCATCTGCCAAACAAACATATTTTCCATTTTTCAAAGAGCCATTTTGAAATTCTCCTTCCCAAACTTTATTTTTATGGTTCTCCTTGATTTTTAGAATTTTCCCTTGACCATTTAAAAGGCCATTGGCCATTTTTCCTTCCCATACGCGGACAGTGCCCTGATCTCGAACATCAATTTTGATCGTCCCATTTTGCTCATTTCGGGCGAAGTGACAATCCTCGACAAAATCCTTTTCGGGTAAATATATGGTTCCTTCGATTTCACTCCAATTTTTAGAAAATAAGCCTTCCCAGATGACCCCATTTGGGTAGATGATTTCTCCTGGTTCACTAAAAAAACCTTCCTTAAATATCCCCTTGTAGATTTCTCCTCTTGGCAAAGTGATTTCCCCTCTACCTTCAAGTAAGCCGTTGACACAGGCTCCTTTCCATATCATTCCGTTTGAAAAGGAGATTTTCGGAAGGTCTTCGTGATAGATAAACTCGGCTTCTAAAGTTTCGCCAGATTCCAAAGTGATTTTTCCTGGGCCTTCTATTCTTCCCTTGATGAAGTTCCCTTCCCAGATGATTCCGGTGGGGTAAAGGGCCTTACCACAACCACTCAGATCCTCTTGAAAGATTCCCTCCATGAGGGTTCCATTAGGCAGCGTGATCTTTTGAGGTAAAGCCTTTGGTTCCTCTTTCTTTTCCCCTTTTGGCTGTTCAATCTGTGGAGCATTTTTTTCTTGGGGAGGGTTGGGGTTATGCCCTCTTTCCATAACATCTAAAGCAACTACTTGAACCTTTTTCTCATTTGGAGATTCTGCGTTCTTTTTTGGCAAAACATGTTGATCGGCTAATTGAGACTTCCGTTTAGGGCAAAAAAGCTTGTAAAGGCAGAGGGTAAGCAAGCCGGCAAAAATCAACGCAACTACCATGGCAATTTTTGTCGTATTTTTTTGGGGTGTTATGTTCCGAAAATGGTAAATTCCATTCTGAATCGTATCTAATAAAGAAATGTTCATGTGTAATACTCCTTTTAGAAAAAAAGATACAATAATTAATGTTTAATTTAAAGTCTTATTTAAAAATCTAAGAAAAAAATCAGCCTAACAATGCAGTTATTAAATGCAGTTATTCAAGGATCGGGTTCTGCATAAATAAAGTATTAACATTGAAAATATCTATTGTGCTTGGCATAATGTAAAAAACATTACATTAGGTCATTATGTCAACTACTAGCATTTCTGATAATTGTACATTATACTCATTTTCAAAAACTTTATTAACATCCGTTTACCATTTTACCTTTTCAAAATTGCGAGATCTTACTTGCGGGCTTTTTGGAAAAAATTCTACTATCTTAAAGTCTGAGCAGGCTTGGCACCAAAATTTAGCTCTCATGCAAGAGGCACAAAACAAAACAGATGATTCCTCATTAAAGAACAGAATCCGCTTTCTGGCTGTCAATTACCTCAACAAAATAGCTCCTCCGATGCCTTCCACGGCTAGGATATTGGGTTGGGCTTTTTTTGAATCTGCTTTTCAAGTCTCTCCTTATTCGCCCTATCAATACCATCGGGCCTTCTTCCGTTATCGGCCAGACATTAGTTCTTCTGTAAATCAAAGATTTGCCCTGGGAAATAAAAGTCCTCTTATCCTCACCGACACCATTGAATTTGACCATTTCTTCTCCATTAAATTTACTGTCCTCAACCGAGACAATCGAAAGAAGTGGTGTTCACTCATTTTAAAAGCCGTGAAGGAGAAGAGGACGGATCTTCTGTTCGACTTTACCCAATATTTTGGCGATACAATTTTAACAGAGTATGACAGTGATAAGGAAAAAGCTTTTTGCGATCACTTTAACAAACTAAAGAATCGGGTTAATCATATGATCGATTCTATGGACGATGCAATATCGGTAAGAGAATTTCTAAAGCAAAAATCCACAGCTATCTCTAGAGTTACTTTCGAATGCAATGGGACTCCAATTGGGGGGATGAAAGTGCTCCCCCTGTTTACAAACCTCTCCCTAAAAAATGTTATTAAAACTCATCCCACCCTTGCGCATGCATTTGTAGAAGAGACGGGCATTGTATTAGGTGCCCTTAACCTACGGCGCCTCGTGCCCGAGATTTTTCCCTTACCGAATCACGTTACAGATGCTAAAGATGATTTTTCAGTGCCTTATAACGATAAAGAGGCTTTTCTTGAAGCTATTGAGCAGATAATGTTTGAAAATACTGATAAGCCGCATGTGGATGTTTTGGGAAAATCATTTCTCAAGATGCTTAGAGGCTTATTTTCTAAAATCGATACAGATAAGTGGGATGATATCAACCAGCACCCAGCCACCCAGGAGATTCTTCACACAGTCTTACATCATATTGTCAGCCATCTTAACAATGCCACAGCTTCGATAGAAGTAGACGACAATAAATTCATTCAATTTATTGAGTTGGCGCATGCGGAACTGGCTACACTTTTGGAACTCACTACACCTTATACACCTGAACAGTTCGAGGAGATCTATACCAGCCAATTGACAATCATTCCCGAGGGCCTTCGGATTAGAGGCGGGCTGAGCAAAACAGCAGAAACTGTTTTTGCCGAGGTAAATGTCGCTATTAGATCTACTACAAATTCAAGCCCAGTGTGCACCTGGTGCGACTACTTTTATTTTGAACACGCCCTTTTGTATGAAATAGTCAGAAGCTTGAAGCGGTCTTAAAAGATGAAAGCATCGACAAAATCGACCTCTATGGTTGTGCATTCAACCCGAGTATTGAAGCAAGTGAACATCACCCAAACTATGTTCAACGCAACCTTATTGAGGACATCGAGAATATCCTGCAAAGAAACTCAAAGACTGCCCATCCTTTGACAGTTGCCGTTGATTTTACAAACGACAAGGTCAATTCAGAAAAAACACAAGAGTTGCTAGAGAAGTTTCAGACTGAAATTCAGGAAGGACTTTTAAATTTTGTCTTTTTTAGCAGCGGACAGAAATTTGATATGCTGGGGATGGACCACTTCTATGGATCCCCTTTCTATCTGGTTAACAATGGTGATGACAAGCGGTGGAAAGCTTTTAATAATCTTTTTACACAAAAAGTACATACAACGGATCTGCTGAGCACTCAATGGTTCTGCCTTCTTTATGAATTTGCTTCAGGATACCCTGATCATTTTCGCGAGCTTTTTTTTCAAAACAATAGAAATGTGCTTGACAATATACCAAAAGAGCTTTTTACAGAAAAAAGAAAGATTACCGTCTCTAGAGTAGATGCAAAAGCCGATTCTACATTTATCGATGTAAAGATCAAAGGAATTTTTAATAAGATGATCGCCTCTTTACTTGTTGCTGATTTTCAGTTCCATGCCATTGCCTACAGAGTAAAAGCCTCCATCAGAGGAAGCTTCGGATTTCTGCATCCCAATGTCACCCTGATTTTTTCTCCCCATGCAACGACACTTCGCCTTCACGCCGGAATTCTTGCATCGGATAATGAGCCCATGATTAAATTCCTTGAAAAGCTTGCCTAAATACTTGCCTGTGCCCATTTTGAAAAGATTGGACATGGACGAGTTGGACTAATTGGACTAATTGATGGAAATTCGTCCAACTCGTCCATGTCCAATCAAATTTGTAAATTTTTTTTATACAAAAAAAGTTTCATAATTACTTAATTATCAATTGATAACACCATTTTCCGGAAAAATAAATAATTTTCTTGAATTTTTTATTTGCATTATTTTCCCGTTTTTCTTATAAGCGAAGCCTTTATGATAGCATTAGAACAAGATCAAGACAAAATCAACGAACTTGCAATCGACTCCTTACCGGTTTCGTTTCACCCCTCCTTTTACGAAGTTTATGAAAAACTCAATAAATGGATGGCGCGATTTCACTTTTCTGTCGATAACTCGATTTTCAATGATCTCTTCCTCCTTTATCTAGTTGCCACTAAGCAATACCTGAATCATCGCAGCCCGCTGCATCTCTTTCGCCTGGTTTTATCTCTCCACCTGATGCAAAAAAAGCTGCTTCGCTCGGCGACTTTCTCTCCCGATATGCGCCATCTGGAAGTCCGTTGGATCCCTACACACTTGCTTTTCCCCTTTTCCTCTAAGCCTGTTTTGGGATGCCTAATAGGTTTTAATTTGATGGATCGTTATGAGATATTCGATGAGGAAAATATTTTTCTAGCCTTGCAAAAATACCTCCCTGAATTGAGGTTGGTGAGAGGAAGTTCTTACTGCCACACTTCACAAAATAAGAATCTGAAAATCTTCTATCTCGAAATTGAAAAAAAGAACGGGTCTATTTTTACGCTGCTCGAACAAAATCTTTTAAAGAATAACCTTGAAGATAAAGTGAAGAATAGCATCCAAACGCTTTCTCCTACTATCTTCATGAGAATAAATGAGGAAGAAATCTATAAGAATGTTTTGGTCTTGAGCCAAGAAATTCAGTCTGTTGAAGATCTTCCTCAGGCCTACATCATCCTTGATGGTCAGACGAGGAAAGAGATCGTTTTTCGGGTCACTTTGGTTTACGTTTCTCCCAATCATCGTTTTTCCTTAAAGGAACATTTTTCCGGTTGTTCATTTGTTTCGCAACGGATTTTAACGGTGCGCGATTTAGAAAACCATCCCATCGAAGCACATATTTTTTCCTTGTATTTGCCCCTTGACCCTTCTCTTTTGAGATCAGATGGTTCTTTAAACTTTTATTCTGCTCGGCAAAAAGTCGTTGAGTTGATCAATGAAGCGATTGGGGAATTTCGTGATTATAATGGTGGCATTATCATTAAGCAGCAAGAGTTGCTTCATGATTTTAAGCAGAATTTCCCCGATAACGCCACTCATGATCCCGAGTTGATGGAATCCTTTTTCTATGAACTCACCCCATTAGAAAAACAGGTCGTTTTATCCACGGAAATCTTATCTAATCTATTTGCTTATTTTCTAGAAAGCAGAAAGAAAAAACTTACTAAGAGAAGCCCCTATTCTTTTAAAATTTATCCTCATGATCAACAAATTTTCCTCACTGTGCGCGGGGCAGACTCCACTTTGACCCAGTTAATTACTGATGTTTTGCAAGAACATGCGGCACGAACAAAAAACATGGCCTACAATTTTGTCAGTACAATTGATGGAGCCTTCTTCAATTGTGTGTTACTGCAGAAAGATATCCCAGAAACAGAGTTATTCATTCAATCTTTGCGCGAAGCACTCCGCCGTTGGGATCAGAAGAGGAAAGACCAGAAGAATTTGAGAATTGCTTTGGAGTCTTCTATTGTTTCTTTAGATCCAAGAATTGGTGGTGAAGGGGTCTCAATTGAAATTTTGAGATTGCTTTTTGAAGGACTTACCCGTTTTAATCAGAACGGCAATATAGAAAATGCGATTGCAGAAGCGATTGAAATTTCTCCCGATGGTAAGCAATACATTTTCAAGCTTCGCCCCTCCCTATGGAATGACGGCTCTCCGGTCACTGCCTACGATTTTGAATATGCCTGGAAAAAAGTGCTTGCCCCAGATTTCAAAACCTCGTTTGCTTATTGCTTTTATCCGATCAAAAATGCCAAGGAAGCCAAAGAAGGAAAGGTCTTGTCCGATCAAATTGGGATCCACGTCCTTGATGATCTTACTTTAAAAGTCGAGCTTGAACGTCCCACTCCTTATTTTCTCCAATGGACTGCTTGCCCTCTTTATTCTCCTGTGCATCGTTTGATCGATCAGCAGCATCCTCAATGGCCTTATCAATGTGAAAAGCTTTATCCCTGTAACGGTCCCTTTCAGCTTAAAATTAATCAACCACATCAAGGGTATTTGCTCATCAAAAATCCCTATTATTGGGATGCTCAACAGGTGGCTTTAGATCAAATTACCTTGACTTTGACAAATCCCACTCAGGCTTATCAAGCTTTTCAAAAGAACGAAATTGATTGGATTGGCAATCCCTTGGGAAGCTGGCACTCATTTTTTGCTCCTGAAAAAGAGGATCAAGTGATCATTCTGCCCAGCAGTTGGATTTGTTGGTTTGTTTTTAATACCGAATATCCTCTTTTCCAAAATAGCAAATTGCGTCAAGCCTTTGCTTATGCAATCCAGCGGGCACAAATTATTGCTGAATCTTTCCTCCCCTTAAATCCCGCTTACTCGCCTCTTCTTCCCCACTATCTAGAAACGTGCCGATCCTTATTTCCCGATTACAATCCAGAAAAAGCACGCCAATTATTCGACGAAACCTTGGGCGATTTAAATATACGGAAGGAAGAAATTCCTCCTTTAAGTTTAATTTTCCATGGAAAGGGGATACGTGAATACACTGCCCTTTGTCTTAAAAAACAATTTAAAGAATGCTTGGGAATAGAATGTGAACTCCAGTCCCTTCCTTGGAGTTCAGTATTTCATAAAATGACCCAAGGCGATTTTCAAATGGGATTGATGCAATGGACCTCCTGGGTAGATGACCCTAGTTATACCCTAAGTCCATTTAAGTCAGCTCACCAAGAGATAAACTTTGCTAAATGGGACCATTTTGAGTTTCAGCGTTTGCTTGATTTAAGTGAACATGAATTGAACCCATTACAACGTTCTTCTTATTTATTGAAAGCAGAGGAAATTTTGTGCCAAGAAATGCCCATTATTCCTTTGTTTTATCAACCAGTTCAGGCCCTAGTAAAGAAAAGTCTAAATGTTGTTGTCAACCAAACTCCTTGCGGACCTTTCAATATCGCAAAGAGCTTTTACAAAAACGGAGATTGAGTCATGTCAGCGCTATTATTACCATTCACAATGTTTTCTATTAATGCAGAAATTGAATATCACTCTGCTTGGCTCGGAAGTGTTTCGGGACTAAAGGCAGAGAAGATGCTTAGAGGCCGTAACAAACCTTATCTCTATGTATTGAGGAAAGGAGAAGGGGAAAGAGAAAATGAGACAGATTATTATGTTTCTTATATTCTTCCCGATTTTTCAATTAAACATCAGCCTTTTGTGATTACTGTGGCTCCTGAAGGATGGCATTTTGAAAATGGAGTAACAGGTGGCCCCTTTACTAATGAGGTATCAATCGATGATGTCTTGCATGTGATGATGCACTGTTCTAAAGATGACTGTGTTCCTTTGATTCTGTAAAGCATGGCAACACACTCGATAGCTGTTCAAAAAGGGGGCTTTAAAGAGTTGAGCCTCCTTTTTTTTCCAATTTCGTTAATGACCTTCTCGACAGCTGTTTTTGTATTTATTGAAAAGTTGCTTCTCGCACGCTTTTCAACGGTTACCATGGAGGCTGCTGTTAGTGCAGCTTATGTTTGTCAGGTCTTTCAAGCACCTTGTGTCGCCCTAGTGATGATGGCACAGGTTTTTGTTGGACGCTGGCTTGGTGCAAAGGAATGGAAAGCAATTGGACCTGGTATCTGGCAGTTAATATGGTTTTCTGTTCTTTCCATGTTTATTACTGTCCCTTGCCAAATAATTTATGGCAAATTTTATTTTCATGGGACAGGGTTAGAAGAAATCGTTTCGCCTTATTTTTATCTGCTTGTAGGAATCAACTTTCTATATCCCTTGGGAGCAACCCTAGCTTGCTTTTACCTAGGCCAAGGAAAAACGCGCTTGGTTTTATGGGTCACAATAAGCTCGCAATTGGCTAAACTTTTGCTTGCCTATTTGTTAATTTTTGGTTGGAAAGGCTGGATTCCTTCTTTAGGACTTTTGGGAGGGGCGGTCAGTACCTTATTGGCACAAGGGGGATTCTGTCTAATACTGCTAGCTGTATTTCTTCTTTCCAAACAGGCAACTTTTTTCCATTCTCGCTCTTGGTCCTTTCAGCCTAAGCTTTTTTGGGAGTGTGTCCATCCTGGTCTTTTAAGGGCGATCAGCCGCATCTTGAGTTTTACTTGCTGGGCAGCGATAGCTCGTCTCATGACAGCCAAGGGAGGGAATTACCTCTTGGTCTTGTCAATAGGTGGGACTTTATTTTTTTTTCTCCCCTTTGTAGGAGAGGCGATTTGTCAAGCTCAGACAACCATCGTTTCACAAATTTTAGGAGCCCGAAATTATGGTTTCTTGAATAAAGCATTCTACTCCGGGACCATTCTTGCTCTTGTCACAATTGTCCTTTTTAGTATCCCACTACTCTTTTTTCCATCCGTGATTTTTCACACCTTATTCCCCACAATAATTCTTGATGAAATCTTCATACGCAAGATTTTTTTAGGGATTTGGCTCTCCTTTATTTTTTTTACCATGGGTTTTGTGCCCATCAGTTATATTTTGGCATTTAAGGATATGCAGTTTTCCTTTATCATGGGAGTAGCTAATTGGATTTATGGTTATCTAATGATGTATCTGGCTATTCACTTTTTTCAAATGGGGGCCGATGATTTTTGGACTGTGCTCAGTTTGACGCACGCCCTGACATTTTTGCTCTATTTTTGGCGGATGAAAAAGTTGCATTCCCAAACCATGCCAGTTGCTCTAGAATCTCCACTCAAATCCTAAGGAAGTGTACTTATTATTGCACACTTCCTAACCCCAAACTTTAAAGGGAGCTTTCATTGAACGAGGAAAAGAATCATCTTTTTGTAAGCTGTGCGCCGGAATTAGAACCACTTTTAATGGAAGAATTAAAAGAATTGGGGGTAAGTTCTCTGACGATTGGGTATCGGGGAGTGTATGTCAATGAATGGGATTGGGAAGATATCTATCGCATCAATTATGCCTCCCGATTAGCCAGCAGGGTTCTTTTACCCCTTGATCATTTTCGCTGTTTTGATCGCCGCTCGCTCTATCGTAATGCCTTTGAGATTGACTGGTCTCAATTTCTTAAACCAGGATTCACTTTTGCCATTGATGCCAGCGTCCACCATCGTGAATTGCGCAACAGCTTGTTTGCTGCGCAAGTCGTCAAGGATGCTATTTGCGACCAGATGCGCAAGCACACGGGACGGCGTCCATCGGTGCAATTAGAAAATCCTGATATACAGATTCATCTATTCATTCAACATTCGACTGCCATCATCAGTTTTGATACTTCCGGGCAGGCTTTGCATAAACGTGGATACCGACAAGAGACCGTTGAGGCACCAATAAGGGAAACACTTGCTGCTGCGATGCTTCGTTTAGCACATTATACCCCCGAAAAAATATATTTGGATCCCTGCTGTGGATCGGGAACACTTCTGATTGAAGCAGCTCTAATGGCGACCAATACCCCCCCGGGATATTTACGCAAGAATGAGCATTGGGGATTTATGCATCATCCGAATTATGATCCCATTAAATGGTTAAAGATACGCAATCAAATAGATGAAAAGCGATCATCCTTGCCCCTGCAGCATCTATTCGGAATTGATATAAGCAAAAATGTGGTGCGGGCATGTAAAATAAATCTAAAAGCTGCAGGATTTAGCAAAGAGGTAGAGGTACACGAGGCTGATTTTCGCAGTTTTGTGCCTTCAGTGGCACCAGATTTTATCTTAACCAACCCACCGCATGGCAGACGATTAGATGAAGAGGAGAGGCTCGCGCCCCTTTATCGAGCATTGGGAGATTTTATGAAAAATCACTGCGTTAAACCTGCTCAAGGGTTTATTTTAACAGGCAACCTGGCATTAGCTAAAGAAGTGGGATTAACGGCAAAGAGGCGACACCTATTGAATAATGGGGGAGTGGATTCTCGTTTGCTTGAATATGATATTTATTAATATATTTTATCATTTTTCTTGATTATCAAGGTTTAAATGGATAAAATTGGTTCTTATAAAAGAAATAATAAATAAGGATATTATTATGAACATTCACCTCAATTCTTTTTCAGAACTTCCTGTTTCTTTTATTAAACAAAAATTCTTACTCTCTTTAACTCCCCAGCAGAAAAAAATTGTCTTGCTTGCATCTATTGCTTTTGGCTTTATAGCCCTTTGTGTGGCATGTTTATGGCGTTTTAAAGCAGCAAAAATTGCAGGCAATGATGAGGAAAAGAGAGTTGTAGATGAAGAACAAGAACAAGATGTTGTCAAAAAAGACCCTGAAAAAAATTTAGATGAGTTGCTAAGAGAATTTAAAAATAGATTCCAACCTGTAGACAATCCCTATCAAGTCGTAGAGAAAAAAGAAGATAATTATCAAAAATTAAACCAATTTGATAGGCCCTTGCCAAATGGAGTAAATCCATTTAAACGACTGCCAAATCAGCTACTTGTTCATATTTTTGCTAAGCTTGATGTTAAAGGGTGGAATGCCCTTTCACGCACCGATAAGCATTTTCAATCGTTATCTAAGCAGCCAGAAGTGATTGCTTCCTTATTGGAAGAAAAGAAATTAAATATTCCTTTAAATAAACTTTTAGAATTAGCAAAGATTGCCGGTCCAGCTCTTAGGAAGCTCAATTTACATTGGACATCGGTTAATGATCAGCAGCTTGAAGATATTTTCAAGGCTTGTCCCAATATTGAAGAACTTATTTTGTCTAACAATGAGTTAAAAGATGAAATTATCGAGAAGCTACCGCAAGGTTTGCAAAAGCTTGACCTGTCTCGCTGCCATACGTTGACAGATGCAATCATCGAAAAACTGCCTAGGGGATTAAAATCCCTCAGCGTGGCTTATTGCATTGAACTGACAGGTACTAACTTTGATAAACTCCCGCCAGGTTTGCAATTATTGAATTTATCCTATTGCGCAAATTGACGGACGCCACTATGGCTGTACTCGCTCGAGGATTGAAATCACTTAACTTATCTGGATGTGGTTGGTGGTTGACCGATGCAGGCATAGCGAATCTGCCGCAAGATTTGCAATCTCTTAATTTAGCTGGCTGCCATAAGTTGACCAATTTAGCCCTTGATCAGCTTCCCTCAAAAGCTTTGCGGTCACTTGATTTAACTAATTGCCGTAGCATGACAGGGGAATGTATAGGCAAACTACCAAGAGGTTTGCAAAGGCTCGCTTTATTTGGCTGGCAAATTTCAGATACAGTTATCACCGAACTGCCTCAAGGTTTGCAATATCTTGATTTAGCATTAAGCAAATTAAGTGATGCAGAAGTAGCCAAACTCCCGCGAGTTTAAAGACTCTCAACTTAACTTATTGTTCCGAGTTAACTGATGCAGGCATAGCGGATCTGCCGCAAGATTTGCAAGCTCTCAATTTAGGTGGATGCAAACGGCTGACAAATGCAGGCATAGGCAAACTGCCACCCGGTTTGCTTTCTCTTAATTTATCTGCTTGTGAACATTTGACTGAATCGATTCTAGATAATCTTCCCCCTAATTTGCAATTTCTTGACTTATATGGATTTAAGGAGGAAATGAGGTCGCGCATAAAAGATTTATCTAAAACAAAAAATTTTCAAATTAATTATTAAATTTCAGCTTTCACACAGTCCAATCGTCCAACTTATTATTGCACACTTCCTAAGTGGAAAGTTTTAAACTTATCGACATCCTCACCGGAACAGTTGCCGATTTCGACTACTCTCGACGCGAGATCGACCGTTGGGATGGCAATCACACATTCCTTTGTCGTTCGTAAAGCTTTGAAACTATAATCCCAAGGACCAATGATACACCCGATGAGGGGAGGCTCATGCTGCACCATCATATGAAATCCCGCTGTCATGATATTGGAATGACCTTTAAATGTTGTTGTCAATAAAATCACCGGGCCTGGTTCTATCCAAAAATGAGTTCTTGATAGGGGAAATTCGCGGATTGTATGCATAGTAGGCACATGAAAATTGAATGGTTACTGCTTCCTTCCATAATTTATATCCAGAATTTTAATCAAGTGTATAGCTTCCAAGCTGTAAAATGCTCTTTCGAAAATTAATCTAGTCAGATAATACAAATTCTATATATATACACAAATAATCTGAAGAATTGGTTTTTTGGCGCAGCCAAAAAACCAATTCTTCAGATTATTTGTGTATATGATAAAGCCAGGATTTTGCCAAATTTCCAAGAGGTCTTATGAAAACATTGTGTTTGCCATCAGGTAGAATAATCCCCGTGTTAGGACAAGGGACCTGGGGAATGGGAGAAAATAGTTCCAAGCGGAAAGAGGAGATCGCAGCGCTTCGTATGGGATTGGATCTTGGGATGTTACTCATCGATACTGCAGAAATTTATGCCAATGGCGGTACGGAAGAAATGGTCGCTGAGGCGATTGAGGGGCGCCGTAAAGAAGTATTTCTGGTTAGTAAAGTTAGTCCCTACAATGCCACAAAACTAGGAACTATTGAAGCTTGCGTGAATAGCCTGCTGCGATTAAGGACAGATTACATCGACCTTTTTTTACTGCATTGGAGGGGAACAGTGCCTCTCGCAGAAACTCTTGATGCCTTTCAAATTCTCAAAAGAACAGGAAAAATTCTGGACTATGGGGTCAGCAATTTCGATCCAAGTGATATGGAGGAAGCAAGTATCCTTTATGGTGGGGATGGAATTGTGACGAATCAGGTGTTATATAACTTGATGCGACGCGGGATTGAGTGGGATACTGCTCCCCTTGTGCAGGAACCGTAACTTACCCATTATGGCTTATTCGCCGATTGAGCAAGGGAAGCTCATACACAATACGCAACTGAAAGTAATTGCTGCTCGACATTCCGCTACTCCAGCCCAAGTAGCCTTGTCCTGGCTCCTTCAACAAGAAGGCGTAATTGCTATTCCTAAAGCCAGCAATATGGCTCATGTCAAAGAAAATCGAGCTGCTTTAGAGCTTAAGCTAACCGATGTGGATCTTGAGGAACTTGAGCAAGCTTTCCCACCTCCTTTTAACAAAGTCCCATTGGTAATGATTTGATGAAAACTCCATTAACGGAACAGGTATGAGCAAATGACTTTCAGCCCAATCACTTAATTTCATGCCAACAAAATATATGCTAATAATCTAAGTACTCCAACTTTTTATATATTTGATTATAGCATTGGCAATTAATCCAGAAAATGACTATAGTTTTTGTGTAAAAGTAATGGAAGCTACTGCGAAGCAATTATAAAGCATCAGAATTATTTTAAAAAAAGAGTAGAGGAAATATGCAATCCGAAGACAGGTTGTATGAAGTAGATCGTCCTTTTTTCGGCAATACACTTTATCCCCCGCTGATTGCTAAAGAGCCAAAAAGCTGTTTAACCATTTTGCCTGGCTGGAAATGTATCAAAGTGACTGGATGTATTGTAGGAACCACTTTGGGAGGAGCCTTGACATACATATTGGCTGATAGCTTAAGGGTCATGATCGAAACTCCGCCATCAAGCTTGGAATTTAGCTACAACGCTGCTCAGGTGGGTATTGCAACACTCTTGGCAGCCGGGGCAAGCTGTGTAGGAATTGCTGCTTGTTGTTTTTTTCGATGGGGAAAGAAAAAAGTTGCCGAGCGTGTGCCATATTTACAGCATTACCAAGGTTCTTTTTTTACACCTGTCATCTATCACTTTCGTCATGAATCTTTGAGAGATAAAAAATTATGCATGGAGTTAATTGAAGCTTGTTTTGATGAGATTAATCAAAGGGGTTTGTTAGATCCTTGGCTAAGATGCAGAAAACTTGAAACTCGGGAATCTGCAGTTCAGTATATGTTTAAAAGCTTAAATAGAGGGACTTGTTATGGCCATTCGATGGCCCTTTTAGGTTCAACAAGCACTCTGTCCGTAGAGAAGCTGCTGGATCTGAGCGATAACCTCTTCGGAAGGGGGAAATCACATAACTTGAGTGTTATCCCTATTTGAAAACAAATCCTTCGTATACTATAAGCAATTGGATTATATATTCTTCTAATCTTCCTTCGTGAAGCAAAATTTTACCTCCATCTCGTACATCAACGCACTTAAATTGACGTATTTGAGCTATGCGGAAGTTCCCGTGGTTGATCGATCAACCCCGGGGCTTTGGCACATAAGCGTTAAGCTAAAAAATCGAGCATAAGAACACAGAGAGAAAAACCAAAAACAAGAAAAATTTTTTTGTTTTTAAATTTTCCCTCTCTGTGATTTTGTGAAAAAAATTTTATATAATTTTAAACAGGATAGGCAGGATAGGCAGGATATAAACAAGATAAAATTTATCTTGTTTATATCTGCCTATCCTGTTAATAATTAATTTATTGTGTTTTATTTGCGCTTTCCCTGTTTTACTTAGCTTAACGCATATGGGGCTTTGGCATGCTCAAATACGTCAATTTAAGTGCGTTGGTGTACTAGTCCGATACATATGAAAAATGTATTGAGTCATAAAAAAAAGTCCATATCTTTTTCCTGAGTGTAATTTCTTCTTTTCTTTATTTTCATGTTTTTTCTTGTTGAAGAATATTCCTATATGAGAATATATGTAAGTTTTACAGCTTTATCAGAGGAAATGTCCATGAAACTTTAAATTGATTCGAAATTTACAGATGTGTTTGTGCGACGAGACTCGGCATATGTCGTATTTTAAACCTTTTATCTGTAACACCCCTTGTGTGTCACATGTGCAGAAGGTTTTGGAAATTACACAAGTAAAAGTGTCTAAACATCTCAACTATATGAAAGACAGAGGAATGGTTGAAGCAACGCGATGCGAAAACAGAACGTTTTACTCATTGTCTACAGAAACCTGTTCTGAACTAGAAACTAACTTAAAATGCCTTCAAGATTGCAGCAAGGAATATCCTATTTTCAAAGAAGATCTAATTAGGCTGCAAGCAATCCATCTAGAAGTGGGAAAGGTCAGAGAAAGGTTGTGTCAAAAAAAAAATCTAACAAAGAGGTAATCTATGCGTCTTTTAAGGTTAATTTTCTTCTTTGGAATGCTAAGCATTGCTTCCAACGATCTTTATGCTACAGCAGCAGAAGCTATTCAACAAGCCTCTAGTGAAAATAAGCACCTATTTATTTTCTTGTTCAAGGATTTAAATGAGAGAACTCTTCGTTTACAGAATGTTTTCGACCAAACAATGCAGAAACTAGGAGAACAATCAAATTCGATTAAAATTAGAGCTGATGACCCATCCGAAAAAACAATCATTGATAGGTTTAACCTCAAACGTTCTCCTATGCCCTTTGTTTTAGTGCTTGCTCCCAATGGGGCTGTAACTGGTGGATTTCCTTCTTTCACAGAAGAACAACTGGCTGATTCTATCTCGTCTCAAGGAGCGGCTAGCTGTCTAAAAGCTTTGCAGGAGCGCAAGCTTGTCATTTTGTGCTTACAAAATACTCAGACTGCCAATAACGAAGCAGCATTGAAAGGAGTTAGGGATTTCCAAGTAGATCCCCGTTTTGTCAATGCTACTGAAATTGTTGTCATTGACCCCTCTAATGTAAATGAGCAAAAATTTTTGAATCAGCTTGCTCTTGATATCCATTCGCTGCAAGCCACCACTGTGCTTATCTCTCCGCCTGCTGAAATAATAGGGACATATCAAGGACCCATAACAAAAACTCAACTAATCTCCGATTTACAAAAAGCTACCTCCGGATGCTGTGGACCAGGCGGCTGTTGTCCAGGTGGTAAATGTAGTTCGAAATAGGAGGAAAATATGAATTGGAATACTTTAGTTTTTCACGAGCTATTACAGCGCAAGAATAAGCTTATCACAAGCGGACTTGCAATTATTTTGGGAATAGCCGTTATTGTTACCATCAATACTGTTGCTACATATTCTGAGAAGGCCATCTCGAAGGAATTGGATGCCTTAGGAGCTAATATCCTTATATTGCCTCATGGAGCGACTCTCGTGGATTATTACAGCGCAGATCTTCAAGCCGGTGAAATTCCTGAAGAATATGTCACTTTATTGACAACCTCAAATCTTGAAGGTTTAGACAACCTATCTCCTAAACTATCTGTTCCAGCGAAGATAGGTGACAGCCAAGTGACATTAACAGGAATTCTTCCCAAAAACGAGTTTCAAAGCAAGGCTAGTTGGCAAGGAGCAGGCATTTTTTCTCGACCAAAGAGCTGCGGCAACGTTGACGATATTTTTGGTTTGACCAAGAAGGAATCAAAAGAAACTCTCGTTCGCAAGCGGGTTATTGAAACCTTAGAATCAAATGAGGTGTTAGTTGGTTCTGACGTAGCAACAAAGTTGAGAATAGAAGAGGGTAGTGAGATAGCTATGCTGGATAACCCTTTTAAAGTATCGGCTATACTTCCCCAAACGGGTACTGTAGATGACTCGCGCATATTTGCGCACCTGCATACCGTACAAGACTTATCTGGGAAAGAAGCAGTTGTTAATGCAATAGAAGTTGTGGGTTGCTGTGAACAGATTTCTAAGGGTTTGGTGTCTAAGATAAACTATCTTATTCCTGATGCCCAAGTTATCACCATTTCCCAGGTTGTGGACACTCAGGTTAAAACTAATAAACTCATGAGAAGCCTATCAACGCTTTTTCTCGTCATTATTGTCGTTATGGGAGGGGCTAGTATCGCAAATGATATGTACAACAACGTATACGAGAGAAGAAAGGAAATCGGAACCCTGGTTGCTTTAGGAGCTAGTTCCTCGGTTGTGCTTAAAGTATTTCTAAAGAAAGCTCTCCTGTTAGGTCTTTTGGGAGGCGTTGGTGGATATATTATAGGAACTATTTTTGCTGTTGTTCTAGGACCTGTAATAGCTGGTGTCCCCGTTTTACCCATTCCTTACCTGTTCTTTGTTGCGACCATTTTGTCTATTTGCATATCACTTATAGCTAGCTACTTTCCTGCAAGATATGCGACGCGTTTGGACCCTTGCACCGTACTTCAGGAGGTTTAATTTATGTTATTAAAAGTTAAAAATGTCAGCAAAATTTATAAGAAGAAAGATGAAGAAATTAGAGCAATCAATAACGTTTCTTTAGAAATTCCTTCCGGTGACTTTGTTTCCATTATTGGACCTAGCGGAAGTGGAAAAAGCTCCTTATTGCTCATGCTGGGAGGGATGCTTTCTCCTTCGTTAGGCCAGGTTTTCATTGATGAAGAGTCTCTGTATGATCTTAAACCAAATGAGATAGCTAACCTCAGACAGAAAAAAATGGGTTTTGTATTTCAAACGTTTAATCTCATTCCTTATCTATCAGCCATCCAAAATGTTCAAGTCCCTCTATTGCTAAGTGGTTTAAATGAAAATGACCAAATGGAAAAAGCTGTCTATCTTCTCAAAAGAGTGGGACTAGATGATCGTTTAGATCATAAGCCTTCAGAACTAAGCGTGGGTCAGCAGCAACGAATTGCTTTAGCTAGGATGTTGGCTAACGACCCCTCTATTATTCTAGCAGATGAGCCAACAGGCAATTTAGATCCTGAGATGAGTCAAACAGTTATTAAATTTCTAATAGACTTAAATCAAGAAGGGCGAACCATTGTTATGGTGACACATGATATGAAGATAGCCAAACAGGCTAAAAGAAGTGTGATAATTTCAAAAGGGGGTATGTTAGGAGAAGAAAATGCCAAGTGAATCTATTAAACGTCTTTCATTTTTAGATCGTTATTTAGCACTTTGGATTTTTATAGCTATGTTGATCGGCGTTAGCGGGGGGTACATCTATCCGGGAATTCGTAGTGTGATTAATGACTTTCAATTTGGCACAACAAACATTGTGTTAGCAATTGGCCTTATTCTTATGATGTACCCTCCTCTTGCTAAGGTTAAATACGAACGTATTGGAAGTGTCTTTCGCAATTTTAAAGTTCTCTCTTTATCGTTAGTTCAAAATTGGCTTATTGGGCCACTTTTGATGTTCGCTTTAGCTATCATCTTTCTGCCGCATCATCCAGAATATATGACGGGTCTTATTCTTATTGGGTTGGCCAGGTGCATTGCTATGGTCATTGTTTGGAATGATTTGGCGAAGGGAGATAGGGAATATTGTGCGGCCTTGTGGCCTTTAATTCCATTTTTCAGATATTGTTTTTTCCCCTATATGCTTATATCTTCATCTCCATTCTTCCCACATTTTTTGGACTGGAAGGAAGTTCGGTAGATATTTCAATCGGAGAGATCGCTTATAGTGTTTTTATTTATCTAGGCATTCCTTTTTTAGCCGGGATGATCACGAGAGCTATTGGAATTAAATTCAAGGGAATCGATTGGTATGAGAAGGTATTTATGCCTTTAATCTCTCCCATTACCTTGATCTCGCTTTTATTCACTATCATAATAATGTTTTCTCTTAAAGGAGAGTATATCGTACAGCTTCCTTTCGATGTTCTCGTTATTGGGTTGCCTTTGGGCGTCTATTTCCTTATCATGTTCGTGCTATCTTTTTATCTATCCTATAAGGCTGGAGCTAATTATGAAGAATCTGCAACCCTGAGTTTCACTGCAGCATCAAATAACTTTGAATTGGCTATAGCTGTGGCAATCGCTATTTTTGGAATTAATTCAGGACAGGCTTTTGCGGCTGTCATTGGACCATTAGTCGAGGTGCCTGTCTTGATAGGTCTTGTACAGGTTTCTTTGTGGATTAAGAAAAGATTCTTTTATAGACTTACAGCTTCATCAAATGAATAACCAAATACTCTATCTAGAAAATGCGCTTCGAGAGAGTAAAGGGGTGTTTCTAATAGGGAATCAACTGACAATTGGAGATATTGCAATCGCACATCACTTTATAGGCATGCAAGTGGCTCAAGTAAAGTTGGATTTAGAGCCTTATCTGGACTTCAACCACTGGGATCTCCTATTCTTTTGGAGGATTTTGTCTACCACAAACAGAATTTTTATGGTACGATCTATAACAAAATAAATGAGAGATGAAATGGGAGAACAGACTGTCAATCAACCAGATAAACCAGTTCGTTTACTGGATCCTAAAAGTGATATCGTCTTCAAGAAAATATTTGGTCAACATCCTGAATTGATCAAAAGTTTTTTGAATAGCATTTTACCATTGCCCAAAGGGGGATTGATTGAGTCCATCATTTATTTAACACCGGAGCAATCTCCCCGCATCCCAGGCATGAAAAACACCATTGTTGATGTGAAGTGCACAGATCAAAGTGGACACATTTTTATTGTCGAGATGCAAATGACATGGAGTAAAAGCTTCTTAAAGCGCTTTTTATTTGGAACTTCTAAAGCCTTTGTTCAACAACTCAATGCAGGGAGAGCTTATCACACACTGTGCCCTGTCTATGGGGTAGCTATCGTCAATGAAACGTTTGAAAACACGACCGATGACTGGTACCATCACTACCGATTAACCAACGTCAAAGATCTTGAAAAGTCTCTGGAAGAGCTAGAGTTGATTTTTCTTGAGTTGCCAAAGTTTAAGCCGCAGTCTTTTGAGGGTCGGAAAATGGGAGTTTTGTGGCTGCGCTTCTTGAAAGAAGTTAATGAGCAATTATCGTCAATTCCAAAAGAATTTCAGGATAATCCTGACCTTGCCAAGGCCGTGGAACTTGCTCAAGAATCAGCTTATACACGCACAGAGCTCGAAGTTTATGACTATTATCTTGATGCGATTCGCGTTGAACGCACAGTGCGCGAAGACGCTAAAGAAGAGGGTGAGCAGATTGGGATTGCTAAGGGTGAGCAGATTGGGATTGCTAAGGGTGAGCAGAAATTAAAAGAAGAAAAAAAGAATATGGCTCAAAAAATGCTGGCTAAAGGGATGAGTCTTGAAGATGTGCACGAACTCACGGGGTTCTCTGTCGAAGAGATTCAAGCTCTTACCTCTTAAAAACTCAACATTGTACAATCATTAGACATCTTTCATAATTCATTTCCTTACCCATGCCCTTGCCCCATGCCCATGCCCTGCCCAGGCCTAAAAAACCAAAAAAGACCTTTTTCAAAAGTGCAATTTAAGATGGCTCAGAAACTGCTTTAATCGGGCAAGGGCAAGGGGCGGGGCACGAGCAAGGAAATGAATAATGCAAGAAGTCTATTGCCCTTCTCTTCTTGATGTTTACCCCATCCTATTACCCATATAATCTTAAAGATAGCGATCGAAACTCAAGATTGTAGGTTATTAACGAGATATTTTTGGATATAAAGATGCTGCAACGTCTCTTGAATAGCAGTATCGCTCAAGGTATTTTGCGGCGATTTCGAAGTAGGGCCAGCTTCCCCAGAGGTCGTAGTCGCCGATCATATAGAAACGGGATTGAGCGCGTGTGACTGCTACATTCAGCAGATTAGGCTTCCTGGATGCCCATTCAATGGCACCGAGGGTCGTTTTGTCCCCTCCAAGTACGAAGAAGACTACGGCTGCTTGCTTTCCTTGAAAAGTGTGCACAGTGCCAATTGCCTGTCTCACCCAGTGTTGAAGCTGAGTAGCTGGAAATTTCTCTTTAAATAGTTCACCAAGCACTCTGTCCTCTATGAGAAGCTGCTGGATCTGAACGATAACTTCTCGGAAGGGGGAAATCACATAGAAGTCAGGATTATCCCTATTTGCAAAGGAATCCATTAAAAGATGCCTCAACACCTCTCCTTGATCAGGGACATATTGTCTATTGCTTGTATGGCCACCAACATCCCACCAACAGCTTGGAGGTAATGGAATCTCAAGACCAGGATCAGTTGCAAGCAGCATAGTGCTTTCGTAGGCAATTGTGTTGGCAATGGTAAACATAGGTTCCAGACAACGGCGATGGACCCGCAAAGGAGAACCGAGCCAGTAACTTTCTTCCTTGATTCTGCGCTTGGTTCCGAAAACACTTGTCCGATCCATCAAGTTTTGTACGGAAACCTGCGAAGGAGCCCAGTTAAGGGTGTAATCTTTGATCTTACTCTTTGCCATCCCATCAATCACTTCTGAAGGAACCGTGCAAATGGGTTCAATCTGAAAGGGATCACCCATCGAGAGAACTCTTTCGGCACGCCAGATTGCACCAACAGCAGCTTGCGGAATTGCTTGTCCAGCTTCATCGATAAGTACCCAACCAAGAGTTCCTGGTTCTAGGTGTCGAAAGAGGCGGCCTATGGAAGCAAAAGTGGATGAGATGACAGGGAGAAGGAGGAAAACGCTTTGCCAAGCTAGTCGGGTATCATCTGCTGTGGTTGGGCTTTTTCCTTGAAGGATGTTAGCTATAGCCATGATGTTTCCGCGGAAGCCCCCTTTCATTTGGGAGGTTTCTGCAAGCCATGCCTCATGGAGGGTCATCGCGGCAACAAAGAGCTCTGACCGCACAGCATTTATCTCTTCTGTCTGATAGTAGGGTTGAATATGGGCATCCCTTTCTTCCAGCTCTTTAGTGTCTCTCGGCAGGCGCGCAGTAGAATGAACTTCTTTGAACTCATGATAGCTCTCTTGATAGGCATGGAAAAGGAGAACCCGATCTAGTAGTTTTTCTGCTTTATCATTCTCAATATCGTTTTGCTCGAGCAGTTGATTGCGAAGCTCTTTCAGATTCGTTTTGCATTTCTGCAGTTCTTCGATCAACGCAATACGCTCTTTTCCAAAGCTATTGAACTTTTTAGACCAAGCCTCAGAGGCATTTCGGTTAAACGTTCGGGAAAACAGATTGGGACGTTCTCGTCTCCAAAGCATTTCCTTCTCCTGGAGTAGTGCAAGGAGTTCTTTAGCTTCTTTTTCTTCTTGGAGCAGATAGGAAAATTTTGTGTTAATTCGTTCAGACTCCTCTTCAGCTGACTTAAGATCCTCAAGTGTTTTTGCACAGTAGGTTTCAACTGTATGGCCATTGATCTCATCGTGAAGAAAAGCGAGAATTTCTAATTCATTGAAGAAGTGTTTTTGCCGATTCTTGATTGTAATGAAGGCATCTCTTGCCTCTCTAAAAGAAGGACCATTATACGAGTCTATCCAATCCCAGATTCTTGCCTCCCCCTCTTTGTCGCTTTGCATCATAAAAACGCTTTCGACAAAATGGCGACAATTTTCTACGTTGCCAAGCGTTGCCGAGATAAGACCCCAAGCCTCCTTTTCTTTTAAGCCTAAAGCCTTGGTTGCTACGGATTCGAGATAGGATGCATGTTGAAAGGAGGGGGCAAGTTGAGAGCGTAAAGGGAGCTCTTGAGAGAGGTTTTGTACAGCAGTATTGTTAGAAGAGACCACGAGCATTTCATACCCAAGGATGGAAGGATGAAGTTCACTAATGAAGATCGGGTCGTTGCTTTCAAAATTGAGGGCTTGCCGCCCAATAAAAGCATTTTTAGACATATCGAACTGAGATAAAGCTTCAGCTCGAGCGACGATATTCTCTGCTATAATTTCTCGCAGAAGTGAAGTTTTGCCTGTGCCTGGAGGGCCATTTACGGAAAAAATACCCTTCATTTTGACAGTATCGAACGTGGCATTTATGGCGAACTGTTGCATTAAACTCTGTTGATGGGAAAGACAATCCGGCCAACGCCCGGATGGTGTTTTTTCTGGTCGAACGGTATTCAAAATGGATTTTGCCCCTTTTTCGCTCTCAAGCAAGATACGCTTCCCATCATTTTGACTTAGATAACAATCGATTGGCTTTCCTTTTTGGGTGATCAGTGAAATCGCTGCAGATTCAAGATCTTGAATGTAGAAGCTATTAAGAATGGGCACATCTCGTTCTGTCTTAATTTGAGGTTCCTTAGCCACTACTTGGTTATCCCCTGATAAAGTTTCGACGAGTGCTAGAGGATAACCGTGTGGTTTATATCCGGCCCAATCATAAAGAAGATCAGTAAGTTTGGAGAGAGTATCCGCATCAAGGTAGCGGGCTTTTTCCTTCGGTGCTTTCACAAGCTTTATCGGTAGGAGTGCTGAAAATTCTTCGCGAAGACGCAGGAGTAATTGATTAACACTTTTCCAATAATGCTCAAGTGTGAGTGATTCCTGTTTGCTATCGAGAAGACGTCCATGCGCCCAAGGGAGGGTAGAAAGTGTGAGGGTGCCAAACAGAGGAATGCCATGTGTGGAGACTGTAAGTCGTGCAAAGCAGGTAGTGGAGCCGGCTTCCGCACAGCTTCGCCAATTGACAGATTTCCACTGACTCGGCAGCTTCGCAAAGGTATGGCGTGCACGGTCAGCGGTTTCTTCGAAACTAAAAAGTCCCAGATATAGAGTGTACCCTTTGGCAAATGGAGTGGCTAAATCATTTTCCTGGATAGGTGGAACATTTAGCCATGGGAGCGGTTCCCTTGACAGTTCATCGGCATAAATTTTTTGATAATATTGTTTATTATTAAGTGTGTTTTCAAGAATGTAGGGAGAGAAGAATTCTACAAGAGTCCAATATTCCAAAATTGCTCGTTTATACTCTAGAGAATCAGGCTCTTCCAATCTAATACCCCCATTTATTGTACGGTCATTTTCACCTTTTCGAGCAGATTTTCGGGCAATTGAGAGGGGATCAACTCAACCTCTAATAGTTCGGGCATATTTCTATTCCCCTTAAAAATTCTCAAAATTAAAAACTATAATAGATTATACATTTTTTGTTCTATTGCGTTGTTCTGAAGGGATGGGGATCTCCAGGATATTGCCTTTATCTGATAAATTCAATATCACTCCACAGATTGGCTGTAAAAGGATTTTTTTTTGCAAAAGGCAGCGGATTTGCCATTCATTCAGTTGTATGCCTTTATATTCCTTCCATATGACGAATGAACACCCATCGCGCCATTGTGAGCACCCATACCCCCTATTTCCTTTAATCACAGAATTTTTGCACTTTGGACAAGGACCGTAAACTTCTTCATCGATCTTTAAAATATCGCTGTTTGCGATGATCTGCGCTGTAAATTGTGCAATAGCATGCATAAAATCATCAGCACTATAGTGCCCTCGCTCAATTTTCTTCAATTTTGCTTCCCAGTCTCCTGTAAGTTCTGGTGACTTCAAGTTGGGATCTTGGATAAGGGCAATTAAATAACGTCCCAGATCGGTGGCTTTCAGGGTTTTGCCATCTCGTTGGATGTATTGCCTCTTTAAGAGTGTTTCAATGATTGATGCCCGAGTAGCCGGTGTCCCAAGACCTTTCTCTTTTAGCGCCTCTTTGAGGCTTTCATCCTCGACCAGTTTTCCCGCAGTCTCCATCGCTCCTAAAAGCGCATTTTCATTATAGTGTGCGGGAGGTGTCGTTTTTCCTTCCTCTAAATAGGGAATATGCAGTCCGCTTTCCCCTTGTTGGAACAGAGGTAGCTCTTGCGTGTCTTGTTTCTTCTCTTTATTGTCTTCCAATTTTTTGGGGTATAGCACTGTCCACCCCTGGTCAAGGACCTGTATGCCCTTGGCTTGAAAAGGTTCTTGGTTGGAAATTCCAACTATTATGGTGATTTTTTTTATGCAGGAAGGATAAAAAACAGCGATGAACCTTGTAACAATGGCATTGTAAATTGCTTGATGTTCGGATGGCAGAGAATTCGGTAGTTTTCCCGTGGGGATGAGAGCGTGGTGATCGGTGACTTTCTTATCATTAATAATGCGGTTAGAAAAGGGGAGCTGAGCTAAATTTAAGTGTTCCACTTCTTTGGGTTTAATCTTCTTCAGTTTTTCCAAGGTTTGTTCGACTTGGGGTTTCATGTCATGCGTGAGATAACGGGAATCGGTCCGTGGATAAGTCACTAATTTTTGCTCATAGAGAGTTTGAGCAATCTGCAATGTATCAGCGGCAGACATCCCCATTTTGCGATTCATATCTCTTTGCAGTTCTGTTAGGTCATAGAGTAAGGGGGGATGTTCATTTTCATTTTTGCTCTCCAGTTTGCTTATAATAAAAGCATGATCTTTGACTTTATTAAGGATTTTTTCAGCCTCGCTTTTTAACTTAAAACGCTCTCCTTTGAATTTGAAGTCGACATCCCTGTACTTTGTATAAAGTTCCCAAAAGGGCTCTGATGTAAACTGTCGGATTTCATCGTCGCGTTTGACAATCATTTCCCAAAACAGGTGTCTGGACTCGTCCCACGCTCCATAATGTCTTATAACTTCCATAGCGAACTGTGAAGTTTCTCGTGGCGTTAAGACCGACAACCCAGTCGGCTTCGCTGCGGCATTTTGCTGCGGCATAGAGGTTGTCATAATCACTGCCAGGTTTCATGTTTTGAAAGGCGGTGTGGAGAGCCTCTTCTGTTAAGGATGATAACCACAATCTTTTCCAAGGCTTATGAGAACATTGGGCCGTGGCAAGGATATAGCGGAAAATGAGTTCACCCTCGCGTCCAGCATCGGTGGCACATACGAGTGCAGTAGCAGACTTTAATAATTTTTTGATAATGGAAAACTGCTTTCGAACACCTTTATCTTCAAGCACTTTTAATTCGAATTTTTTAGGAATGAAGGGAAGAGTTGTCAATGACCATTTTTTCAAAGAAGGATCATAATCTTCCGGATCTTTCAGAGCTATAAGATGCCCAAAAGCCCATGTTATCTGATAACCATTTCCCTCGTGATAGCCTTCATGGCGGTGGTTTGCTCCAAGATGTATCGCAATATCGCGTGCAACTGAAGGCTTTTCTGTGAGAATCACTTTCATAGAATGATTTCTTGTGAATACAAAAAAAGACTATTTTGACATTAGAAAGGTCATCTTTGCAAGCTTAGTCTTAATGCATTTTTTCTTGCACTATACTTCTCACTTATGTGATTCCCAGGCAAAGGCTAAAGAAAACTACACCCTGGCGTCAAGTCCCGGCCCCATGGATCTCGGTAGTTGCTTCTTGTAATTCATGGCTATGTTCATCATGGATGCATTGATAGCTACAGCGTTTGCAAAATCTTATTCTTCGGTTGCAATGTATTGCTATGAAATGTTATAAAATGATATCATTTGTTATAGAAGGTCAGACAATGGAAATTGTGATTACCGATTCGGCGCTGCAATCTTATTTAGAATTAAAAGATATTTTTACAGAAGAGGAATATAGAGAGGTTCTCCGCCCCGACGCCATCCTTTTAAATGAATATCCAGGCCATCCTAAATTCGGAAATCAGAAATTTTGGGGACCCTGCAAGGACAAAAGCAGCCAAAATATCTCATGGATACAAAATGAAATGGCATAACATCGGCTCTGGAAGAATACAACTTCGTCTGCTGATTGTTATCGCAGATGAAATAGCCTATTTATGCAACGCATACGTTAAAGATAATGAGAATACTGATTTTCGTGAGATGGCTAAGTTGAAGATCAAAATTCAATTGATCAAAGAAAGAAGGTTTATTTTTCGTGGGAGATTATCATGAACTCGACACACATCCAAGCAAACGAAAACAATAACTTGCATGTCTTGGATATTCTTAATGAAATGCGCCGCTTCGGCCTTGAAAGCACCTTTATATGCAGTTTAATGGAAAACTGCCAACGATACGAGGGTATCCGTGATTTAATGGAAATGTGGTTTGATGAACCCGATTTTAAAGAACGCTCTAAGATCATCGCTGATTTGCAAGAGTCGCTAGATGATATCATGAATGCTCCACAAAAACCGGAAGAACGCCCTTATTTCCGTTACGATGATATCGATGAAGTCAAAAAAAATGTAATCGAATTTAAAAAGCGCCTTCGGGAAGAGGTTGAACGGCAGGGAGGAATCAGCGAAGTCGCTCGTAAGACAGGTATTCCACAGCCTTCTCTTAGTCGCTTTTTTTCATCTGCTTCAATGCCACGCCGTACAACTCTCTATAAAATAGCTAAGGCCCTCAATCTGCACGAATCTGCAATTAGTTTTAAATGGACCGATTGATCATAAAAAGCCTTAGCCACATTGTCATAAAAGTATAAGAATAACAGCAATTTCGCCTAATAAAAATTCACACTGATAATACATATTTTGAAGAAAAATTTTCGTTAAGAGGGCAAAAATCCCTAACTATCTCTAATATGAGATATATATTTTTTTATCAGGATGGACATGATGAACAGGATAATTCACATCTTGATTTATCCTGTCGCCGATTAGGCTAGTTATATTACTATAATCAGCCCCTCTAAGAACTGTACTTGTAACTTTCGAAACATACGGCTCAAGTCCCTTTAAGACTGTTGTTCACAATTCCTATTGATTCTTTCTCTTGTTAATCTATCTTCTCTTTTGATTAAATAGAGTCATCATCAAAAGGAGTTGCTCTTCCCTTGATTTGTTCTAGAGCTGCCATTCTCTTTTTATTCTGCTGACAGTCCCCACACAGATCCATTTCGATAAAAATCTTTTCCAGATATGTTGAAGCAATAGCCTAATTTAAATTGTTGTTAGGTATCTATGAATTTTTCATAGATATCTAACGCCCGGTCATAATCTTCGATGTTCCTTTCTTTGTAAAAGCGCTCGTACCACATAGCGACCTCTTTCGTGCCTTCAAAAAATTGGCGCGACCACCATTTATCTAGTGTCATTTTCAACTCCTCTTGGCCTTCTTTGATGACTCGTTAACCTTCTATAAAGCCAGAACGTGAAATGATGATTTTTCAGCCAACTCTATAAATTGCTGGCGCAAGGCCATTAATGCCCGATCGCCAAATATGCCAATATAAAGCACGTTTCGAGAACTGACAGCATGGATCTTTAACAAGTTGGGCTGGGTCCATAAAATCTTTGGGTTTATCATCAGACATCTGTGTTTCCTCCTTTTGTTTTGTATGGATTTATGGAAACACATAGCGTTTGAGCAACATTTATACCGCCACTTCCCTCCGATTAGCTTCTGTCAAAATCCCATGAAAAGATCGAACGAATAAGAGATGTTAAAAAATCATCAGAAGGCATTTTAACAGTTTCCCAGATGATTTTTGATATGGGTTTTAATAAGCTCATAATCGGGTTTTGCCCCGTGTTTTAATAGGAGCTCGATAAGTTCTTTTTCGCCTTGGAAAGTCGCTAAAGCAAGGGGTGTCTCATTTTGTGCATCCCTTTGATTCAATTCCGCTCCCAATTTGATTAATATTTCAGCAATTTCCCTATACCCTTTTTGGATTGCTAAATGAAGAGGTGGAATGCCTTTTGAGGATGGGATATTTGGATTAGCTCCATGGTTTAAAAGCGTCTTTATAAGGTCTTTCAAATTTTTCGCAACAGCCATATATAATGGTGTTTCTCCATATGAGTTCCATTGATTAATCTTCTGATCTTGCTTCAATAACATCTGTATCGTGCCCGAATAAGGACTCAGAAGAATGGCATGATGTAATGGAGGGAACCCTTTGTATTTTTATGTTATTCTTCTCGTTACTTCATCCAGTCCTTTCTCTTTAATGAAAAGGGCATAATTGCTTTACAATTTGAATATCATGTGCAATTTGCTGCTGAAGCTCCTCGGGACTTTGAAACTTTTGTTCGGGGCGAATAAATTTAGTAAAAATGACTTCAAAAGCCTCCCCATAAAGTTCTTGTTCTGAATCAAAAAGATGGACTTCAAGGATGGGGGTAGGAGCCGTTCTGATGGTAGGGGCAATTCCAAGGTTGGCTATTCCGCTTAATCTTTGCGTTCCCCAGAGTACTTCAACTGCGTAAACACCAAAGGGGGGTAAGCATAGCCCTGCCACATCTAAGTTAGCTGTAGGGTAACCAAGAAGCTTCCCTTTTCCTTGTCCTTGAATAACAGTGCCATAAATTGAAAAAGGCCTATCCAATAATTTTTCTACTTGTTCCAAATCTCCTTTTGAACGAGTTCTCGGATGAGGGTACTTGAAACGGCTTGCCTTCAAATCGGTAGGCTTCAAAGTAATGTACTGTAAATCCCCATTGATCTCCAAGGGCGTGCATGGTGGATTGATTCCCTTGCCGATCCCTTCCTAAAGTCCCATCATGCCCTAGAATGAGATGGGAAAAGGGGATAAATTGGTGCAGGCGCTCAATGAAGAGGCAGCACTATGTTGGGCAAGATGGCGTGTAAAAGGAAGAATAATGAGATCATCCACGCCAAAATTTTGAATTAAGCGTACTTTATGGCCAACGTACATAAGAGGGGAGTAGGTTGTTCTGGTCGGAGTACTTCAGAGGGGTGATTTTTGAAAGTCAAAATGGCTGATTGACCCTCTTTTCCCGCTGAGGCCTGGACTTTTTGTATGACAGCTGGATGGCCGCGATGAACCCCATCAAAATTTCCAATGCCAAGTGCCAAGGGTTGGCGTGGCTGGGTGAATTCCTCAATGCTTTCAAAAATACGCATAAATACTCTTAGTTAAGCAGGAGGTCTAATGAGCTTATTCACAAGATCAGAAGAGGCATGCAGCTCGGTTTCTCCAATGCATTCTTCAAGGTTAAAATTCCCGCTCCTCGTCCTCTGTAAATTGCTCAAATGGGCACCACAACCAAGTTTTTTTCCTAAATCATAAGCCACACTGCGTATATACGTTCCTTTACTGCACACAATCCTCAATTCAAGTACGGGGAATTGGTACCTGATAAGATGCGTTTCTAAAGTGACTTTAACGGGATCCCTATCCACTTCTTGTCCCTTCCGGGCAAGGTGGTAGAGCTTTTGGCCATTGATCTTTTTAGCGGAATACATGGGAGGAATTTGCTCTATTTCCCCTTGGAACAACTCCAAAGTTTGTTCAATGCTTGCCTGGGTCGGAATATGAGAGGATTTTCAATTACTTGACCTTCACAATCAAAGGTATCCGTCGTTACACCTAGAAAAACTTCAGCTATATATTCTTTGTCGCAGCTAAGAAACTCATGAGATAAACGGGTATAATTGCGGCCAATCAGCATGACCATGACACCTGTCGCAAAAGGATCAAACGTGCCGGCATGGCCGATTTTTTTGACTCCAACAGTTTACGCAGAATATGCACAAGTTTGAACGAGGTGCATCCTTTAGGTTTATCGATCAGTAAAAGGCCTTCAATCGGAGGTGTCATCATGGTCATCTTGGGATTTTCGAGTTTCTCTTTCTTTGCTCATTTTAGTCAGAAGTTCTTCAATGCGCATATGCTTATCTACACTATCATCGAATTTGAATGTCAGCTCTGGAAAATAGCGCATGACTACTTTCTGTGAGGATTGACTGCAATAAATCCGGCGGCAGAATTCAAGGCTTCAATGGTCTCTGTCTTTATCTTGTTCCGGTCCCAATGACGCTGATATAGACTTTAGCGTAGTGCAGATCTTTTGAAATTTGTACACGCGTCACCGTGACAAGCTCATTGACGTGAGGGTTGCGAACTTCACGTCTAATCACTTCAGAAATGACTTCTTTAAGTAGCGAATTAAGCCGATCTGTTCGTTTTACTGCCATAATTTTTACAATTCTTGTGCAATATAAGTCATTTCATAAGCTTCTAAGATATCCCCTTCGTGGATATCGGAGAAGTTGTTTAAAAGAATTCCGCATTCAATCCTTTTTGGACTTCGCGGACATCTTCTTTCACCCGTTTGAGAGAGGAAATAGTTCCTTTCCAAACTAACCTCTTCACCACGTCGCAAACGAATATAATTATTGCGGTGAGATGGATCCTTCGGTGACTTGGCAGCCTGCAATAATACCTGTATGTGAAGATTTAAAGGTTGCTTTGACGAAAGCTTTGCCTTTTTCAGTTTCTTGGGCAATTTTTTCCAAAAGCCCTGCCATGACCAATTTGATGTCATCAATGGCATGATAAATAATATCGTGCAGGCGGACTTGAACGCCTAAGTTGTTTGACTAAAGGTTCGGCATGGCTTTCAATTGGAGTATGAAAGCCAATGATCACTGCTTTAGATGCTGCTGCTAGCTGGACATCTGATTCGGATGACTTCGCCGACGCCGGCAAAAATAATATTGAATTCGGCTTTATCGGATTCGATTTTCAGCAATGCAGCTTTAAGAGCTTCAAGAGAGCCTTGAACGTCAGCCCGCAAAACAATATTGAGAATTTTCTTTCCTGTGCCTGTTGATGCTTGTTGAAAGAGATTTTCCATTGAACCTTTCTTTTTCTGCTGAAGAGCAAATTCGTTTGGCGAACGCCTTCAGAACGTGCTTCTGCAATTTCACGAGCTTCTTTTTCGCTTTTCACAACGATAAATTCCTGACCTGCTTCAGGAAGTCCTGAAAGACCGGTAATTTCGACAGGGGTGGAAGGGCCTGCTTCTTGCAATTCATGGCCATATTCATCGTGCATGGTTTTGACACGTCCCCAATAACTGACCGAAGACCAATGGCATCACCCCGACGCAGAGTGCCGTTTTGTACAAGAACTGTGGCGACAGATCCCATGCCTTTATGCATTTCAGATTCCAAAACAGTTCCTCGTGCACTGTCATGAGGATTGGCCTTTAATTCTAGAACTTCAGCTTGCAAAGCAAGCATTTCAAACAGCTTCGGAATGCCTTGACCCGTGACAGCGGAGCAATTGACAGTAATCGTTTGTCCACCCCAAGCTTCGGGAAGAAGATCATTCTCGGCCAGTTGGCGGTAGACATTTTCCGCATTAAAGTTAGGTTTGTCGCGATTTATTGATCGCAACGACGATGATGACATTGGCCGCTTTGGCATGTTGAATCGCTTCAATGGTTTGTTGGCGTATTCCTTCATCGCCTGCAACAACAAGGACGACAATATCAGTGACATCGGCTCCGCGCGCCCGCATGGCAGAGAAAGCTTCGTGTCCCGGAGTATCTAGAATGGCAATATCTCCCACAGGGGTATTGCATCGGAAAGCTCCAATATGCTGGGTGATTGCTCCCGCTTCCCCCGCTGCGCGGTTACTTTTGCGGATCGCATCGATCAGACTGGTTTTGCCATGGTCGACATGTCCCATAAAGGCGACGACAGGGGGACGAATCCAAGCAGATTCTGGAGGCTGATTGCTGTAATTCTTCTTTAATGGTTTTGTCTGTGATGCGAATCCGTTTTTCTTCAGCTGTATCGATGGTGATTTCACAGCCAAATTCTTGTCCTAAAAGCTGAATGGTAGTTTCATCTTCGAGAAAATCATTGAGAGTCACAACGATGCCTTGCAAGAAAGAGCTTGCTAATCAATTGGGAAGCTTTCAAGTTTCATTTCAGAAGCAAGATCTTTAATGGAGATGGGAACCCGGATCTTTAAGAGAGGTCGGACGAATGGTCAAATCTTCTTGAGCGTTGCATCGTGGCTTGCTTCCCACGACGCTTTCGCCATTGCTCTCTCTTCTGAAGTGCGCAGACCTTGCCTGTCGCGTGCATCAAATTTCGTTGTCGATTCTTGACGTTTGTGCCGGTTTAATATCGCGGAATTCTTTGAATTTTGCGGTTTTTGGCCCTTTTGACGCTCCTTCCTCTTCGCCAAGTTTTGTTTCATCACTCGTTGGCTTTTGCTTTTGGTTTGAGCTTTCTGTTTTTCTCTAGTCGGCTTCTGTTGCACATGTTCTGGAGCGTTTTGTCGTCAGTCGGGACTGGTTTAGTGAGCGGTAGCGCTACGCGGCTTTGGGTCTTAAATAATCTTTGATATGCCTTCCAGTTGGACCTAATCTTCATCAGACGGTTGCGCTTCTTTGAAACTGCTGTTGGATGGGTTATCAGGCAGGAATGGAGGTGCTTTATTTCCTTTTTAACAGAGATACTGGTAGCGGCTCTTCAGTGTCTATTTTTCATGTGCAGGATGAGGATGGTTCTTCGTTTGCTCCTTTTGTTCCCTTTCGGCAGACTGTTTATTTCTTGGAGCTTCTGTAGTTTCATGCTTCGCCAAAAATCTCTTGGCGAAGTTCTGCGCTAGTTTTTGTTCGCATAGTTCTTCTTCATGCCAAGCGGTTGTAGAAACGACTCTTCCTTTTCGTGAACTTTGATTTCCAGCTTACTTGAATTGTTCGATCGTTCCGGAAGGCTTCTTTAGAGCTTGGCTCAGAATATGGTTCGGCAAAAGCAGATTTGGAACGCGCTTTAATACGAGGAGCTTCTTCTTTTGGCAATTCTTCATGCTTCTGGTTTAGCAACTTTTGGAGTTGGTTTTGCTGAAGGAGCTTTTTATTACAGCAGCTTCTTCTTCTTTTTTCTTTGCTAATTTGCTTTTCAAACCACTGAGATTGATTGCTTCTGCAATTTGGGTGTTTTTAATATTTAACTTAAGATTCTTAGCCAACGCTCTATATCCTTTGTTTTCTTATTTGTTCTAAAATTTTGTCGGCCATATCCGTGCTAATCCCAGGAATAGCTGCTAACTGTGCTGGTGTTGCTTGAGTAAAGAGCGCATAGTGCTGTATCCTCTCAGCCAACAAGATGATCGAAGATTAAACTATTGACCCCTTCAATAGCCATCTATTGGCTGATCTAAAGTAGGATCATCATTGAGGCTAATTCATGACGTTGAATCGCCATAGTTCGATTATAATCAGTCATTCGTTGAACTTCTAAATCATAACCGATTAGGCGGCTATTTAACCGGGCATTCATCCCTTTTTTGCCGATGACGGCAGCAAAATCATCGTCATCCACAACAATTGAGATGATCTTATCTTCCTCATTCAAGCTGATTTTCCGGATTTCAATAGGGGATAGTGCATTTTGAAGAGTTCGATCGGTTCGGGTGAAAAGGGAATAATATCAATTTTTTCATTATGCATTCTCGAACAATATTTTTGACACGGTTGCCCTCGCATTCCTACACAAGCACCAACAGGATCGACTTTGGGATCTGTCGAGCGAACAGTAAGTTTGGTGCGATATCCCGCTTCTCTGACGATTTTATCAATGATAATTGTGCCATCGTTAACTTCGGGTACTTCCTGAATAAGCAGTTGTTTAACAAATTCAGGATGTGCTGCGCGATAGAATAACCTCAGCACCGCCATTTTCGGTATCTTTCACTTCAAATAAGCAGCGCGAGTACTTTTTCGCCGATTTGATATTTTTCTGTTTTAGGATATTCGCGCATGGGCATAATCGCTTCCACTTTACCTAAATCAATAATGAGGTTGGCCCCTCTGACAAATCGTTTGACAGTGCCGGAAATCAACTCATTTATCCGATGGCGATATTCTTCATAAATGACATCTCGTTCAGCTCCTCTCAATTTTTGTGTAATAATTTGCCTGGCCTTTTGGGCAGCAATTCTTCCAAAATCTTTTGGTGTGACAACGACATCAATGAATTGTCCAATTTCACAATCAGGATCGATCTCCCGAGCATCTTCCAGAGAAATTTCTTGAGAAGGGACTTCCACTTCATCGACAATTTCTTTTTCGCAGAAAACTTCGATATTTCCGGTCTTGGGGTTAATCGTGACTGTCACATTGGATGCACCTGTGACACTTTTACGCGCGGCAGCTTGCAAGGATTCTTCGATAGCGCTAATCACAAGTTCGCGCTTTATCCCTTTCTCTCTTTCTAAATATTCAAAGACGGCAATGAGATCTTTGTTCATGTATTATGCCTCTAATTTAAAAATTAGAAATAATTTTATTCGGTTTTTTATTTTGGAAGGTGCTCTAAAGTCTTCTAATTTAACTACGGAGCCACTGAGAGTTCATGTACTCTGTGGTCCTTAACAGCCCTCTGAGATCTCTTCAACGTATGAATCTTCATGTCGCTCCGAATCCTCTAGGTCATGCTCATGAATATCCTTGTTATATCATAAGACCTCCTTCAAGGAGGACTTAAAAAGTCCGGCAATCCAAACTTTTTGAGGATAGAGGGTTAAGTTAACTCTCTATCCTCTTGAAGATTACTTCTCTGATTCTTGGTGAGAATCAGCATTCTTTTCACTCTCTTCCTGCTGAGAGCCACCGTGAGAGTCCTTTCCTTGCTCATCTTTCTCATCTTTTTTCGGCGCTTTGCAGGTGTCACCACGATATCATCGCGGTTGTATTGATTTTGATCAATTAAATATTCTTTAATTGACAATGCAATTTTCTTGTGTTCCGGATCTAGTTTAATGACTTTTGCCGTTACTTCGTCACCTTTCGAAACCACATCTTCAACCTTACCAAAGGCTTGATCTGACAATTCAGTCACATGAATCAGACCTTCGATGCCACTGTCTAGTTCAACAAAAGCTCCAAAAGCTGTAATTTTAGTGACTTTTCCTTTAACTAAGCTACCGACAGGCATTGTTTTTTCAATTGATTCCCAAGGATTGGTGCTTAATTGCTTAACCCCAAGTGTGATTTTCTTGCTTTCCTTGTCTACAGAAAGAACAACTGCATCCACAATGTCTCCTTTACGCAAAACTTCTGAAGGATGGGAAACTTTTTTAATCCAGCTTAAATCAGAGATGTGAATCAGTCCTTCAACACCAGGTTCCAATTCAACAAATGCGCCATAGTTGGTCAAAGTTCTTAATTTCTGCTTTTACATTGTGTCCTACAGGATATTTTCTTTCAACATCATCCCAGGGATTATGTTCAGCTTGTTTAATTCCTAGAGAAATTTTGCCTTCTTCTTTTTGACGGATAATACGATGGCTTCGACTTCATCACCTTTTTTAACAATTTCGCTTGGATCAGTGATATTTTTAACCCAAGACATTTCGGAAACGTGAATTAACCCTTCGATACCCGGTTCAATTTCAATAAAAGCTCCATAGGGTAGAAGGTTGACAATTTTACCTCTTACACGTGTTCCTGGTGGATATCTTTGTTCAATTTGATCCCATGGATTGGCTCTCTTTTTGCTTTAAGCCTAAGGCTACCCGCCCTTTATCTTTATCGACGCTCAAAATCATGACTTCAAGTTTTTGGCCTAGTTGAACCATTTCAGATGGATGTTTAATTCGCTTCCAAGTCATGTCGGTAATATGCAGTAGGCCGTCGATGCCATCGAGATCTAAGAATACCCCGAAATCGGTAATATTTTTGACAACGCCTTCTCTGATATCGCCAGGTTGGATATGTTCGAGTACTTCAGCTTTTTTAGAAATACGTTCTGCTTCTAAGAAGTTCGCGGCGTGAGACGACTACATTTTTACGATCTATATTAATTTTGAGGATCTTGAATTCATAAGTTTTACCGAGATAGTCATCAAGATTTTTAATGCGCTTATTATCGATTTGCGAACCAGGCAAGAAAGCTTCCATCCCGATATCGACCATTAAGCCGCCTTTGACTTTGCGCAGGACGCGTCCTTTGACGATAGATCCTTCTTCGCAATGTTCAAGAATATATTCCCATTGGCGAAGACGTTCGGCTTTTTCTCTCGAAAGAACAATCTGGCCATTGTCATCTTCGGCTTGATCTAGAAGGACTTCAACTTCTGCCATCAAGGAAACTTGAGAAGGATCGGAAAATTCTTCGATTGGCACTAAGCCTTCTGATTTAAGACCTACATCGACGATGACGTGGTCTTTGGTGATTTCAACAATCCGGCCTTTAAGGATACTTCCGGGGGTCATTAGCGAATTCTGTGCTACGGGTACAGATTTGATCTCTGTTAAAAGATTTTTAAATACTTCTGCATCTTTCTCTTGGAATTGGACATCATCTACGATATTGCTTTCATTCCAAGTATGTTGTGGGTTTTTAGACATTTAAAGGGTTCTCCTTATTTTCATATAATGGTAGCAGCATAACAGATGTAAACGAAAAAAAGCAATCAAAAGAGTGATAAAAAAGGTTAGAAAATAACGAGCCAAATCTGGAGTAATTTTGATCAAGCCATCTTATTGTCGAAAAATTGATAAAAGTACGTCCATAAGCTAAAAAATGCAAATTGGACACAGCAAAAAATAACGGCAATTTATTTATTCAATCCTGGTTATTAATTTTAATTAATATAATTTTATATCAAGTAGAAATAAAAAGAAAGTTAATTTTTTTCAATTTGCTTGTTGTGTATAAGTAGCATTTGAGGTGTTAGTTTCTGAAATTGTAATAGAGAATAGATTAGGTAATAGAGGTTCTAGGTAGTGATAGGTCCAATGAGCAATAAATTCAGCCGTTGGAGCATCCGTTTCAAGGGTATCGTTGAGCCATTTATGATCAAAATATTGCTCAATCATCGGCTTTACGATAAGAGAAATAGAAGTAAAATCAATGACCATGTTTTTTTTGGGGCCTGATGAGGCTAGCTGGTTTGTCCGCAATTTGATTTTCATTACATAGGAATGCCCATGGGGATGGCGGCATTTTCCATCGTGATGATCCAAAATATGACCTGCTTCAAAAGAAAATGTTTTTTCCACTTCGTACATTAATAATTTCTCATAAGATCTCGAAAATATAGCAATAATACTTCGGGACGAGTATGTCAAAAAAGATAAATACTTTAAAGCAGAAATTAATTTGACCCACTGGGATAGAATTTAGTATGATCTAGACGCAAGCAACCTGAATGATTGTTTTGGTCAGTCCCGAAAAACCAATTCTTCAGGTTGTTTGTGTATTAACCTTGAATCATTTTTGAACACCTTTTCCCTAGTACACCAACCCATTTAAATTGACGTATTTGAGCATGCCAAAGCCCCGGGGTTGAACGATCGCAAGTGGGTCCATATTGACTTAATATTGACCCACTTGCGATCGTTCAACCGCGGGAGTTTTCGCATAGCTCAAATACGTCAATTTAAATGGGTTGATGTACTAGAGTCCCGACTTCGGTTAAATGAATTTTTCAGAAAGGAAAAAATTTATGAGTACCCTAATTATGAAGTTTGGCGGTGCAGCAGTGGCTAATGCCGGGCAATTTGCCCGAATTGCTGATTTAATCATTACGAGGCTGCAGAATTTTCCCCAAGTTGTTGTAGTGGTAAGCGCTATGGGGAAAACGACAGACCAATTAATCGAGTTAGCCCAGCAAGTTCATCCTGTTCCCCCCCAACGTGAATATGACATGCTGATAAGTGTAGGGGAAAGGATAAGTATGTCCCTTTTAGCAATGGCTTTATGTCTCAAAAATCAAGAAGCTATAAGTTTTACAGGAAGTCAGTCGGGCATTATCACTTGCCGGCAGCATACTAATGCACGAATTATCGATGTCCGCCCGCAACGTCTTAGAGCCTGCTTAGACCAAGGAAAAGTGGTGATTGTCGCTGGTTTCCAAGGGGTGAGTGACGATAAAGAGATTACAACATTGGGCCGGGGAGGATCCGATACTTCAGCAGTGGCTTTAGGAGTTGCTTTAAATGCAGAGAAAGTTGAATTTTTCAAAGATGTCTCTGGCGTTTATGATTTAGATCCAAAAGAGCATCCAAATGCAAGCTGTTATTCTCAGCTGACCTACCGGGCTGCTTTAGAAATTGTGCACAAGGGGGCTAAAGTTTTACACGCAAGAGCTATTCAATTAGCCTCTAAGAATGGGTTGCCTCTACATGTGAGATCTTTTATGTCTGTTCGGCAAGATTATCCCGGAACTATGATTTCCGATACCGATAAAGAAAGGGTGCAAGTACCAATATATGAACGAGACTAATTGAACTATTTGGACATGGGGGAATGTGCACATCGCCTTAATTAAACTTCTTGCATAATTCATTTCCTTGCCCGTGCTCTTACCCGTGCCCTTGCCCAAAAAAAAATCAAAAAAGAGCGGTTATCAAAGAGGCTGAAAGTAAAAGGACTTCTCGAAGAGGAAAACACCACATCTTTTCGTTAATTGGGCAAGGGCAGGGGCACGGGCACGGGCAAGGAATTGTGGTTATGCAAGATGTCTATTATTGATATGCTGGAGAATTTTGTTAAGATGTTATTGACAAAATGTGTGCGTTAAGAACAAAATACCAATGAGTTAGAGAATGAGAGACTTAAAGATTAGCAAATCATACATTAGGATTGACTATTTAGAAAAATAGTATTAATTATGAAGTTTGTAGGTTTCTTGTCAAATTATATTAACGAGCCCTTCCTAAAACACCTTCCCGAAGGTTTCGAGAATGGCTCTTAACAAGGAAAAATCAAATGAATAACATGCAATATAATGCTCAGGATAACATTGTTTATCATTTTTATCAGCACGTCCGCTATGGCTTGAACCATGATATACCCCGTTTTGGTCAACCAAAGAACATTGTGGAGAAACTGGGTGATGTGGGTTTGTGGACATTGGAGAATTTTCCTGGCAAAATATGGCGTTTAATGAAAGAACCACGCTGGATTACCCTAGCCCTCACTACAATTTCCATGTCTGCAGTAAGCTATGTTTTTTATTCACGAGAATCTACCCGTTTAGCTAAAGCAGTCTGGCACCATGTGCAACTACCTTCAGTTGAAAGTGTGAAATTTGTGGCTTATTTGACTATTATTGGCCATATCGTTTCTGCTGCTTTTCGCGCTTATGGACGCTTCAGAAATGATGATTTGATGGATGCCTGGTATAACAATAGGGATGCAAACCCTGTCGCTGCGGCAGCTGCAGTACCGAATTAATCCTAATCCAACTGCTCTATAACATTTCACTCAAGCGAGTATTTTATGCCTCTTTTAACACCTACCGGATTCCAGTCATTTGTAGAGTATTCTCGATTTATCTGGGCAAGGGAGTTTCGCGATGTCAACAATCATGAGAGGGTCATTTATGCCAAGACACGGCTTGAACGTTTAGGCGATTTCATGGTCCGTCCCGTATTGGGCGTAGGTGATTATGCGATGCGCAATATCCGCAATCCCTTAATGATTTTAACTGTTACTTTGACTGCAATTCTTGGGGTTACCATTTTATTTTATCCTTCAGAGCTATTAAATGCTGTAGCTAAAGTTATTCCTTTAGCTACGAAAGTGAAACCCTGGATGATTAAGGCTGGTTTATTTACGGTTCTTCAATTCACGATTCTGGGGTTAGGGGTCCGTACATTAGGGCGGCTTGATCCCGGCGGAGCATTATGGCAATTGTGGAACCAAATGCCTCGGCAAGTGATGCCCATCTGGCTTGGAACACAGGTTGTACGTGCAAGATAGATACCCAATTAATTAATTGGGTTCTTCATTTCCTTGCCCATGCCCATGGCCCTTGCCCTTGCCCGATTAACATTGAATTGTGAAAAAGGTCTTGTTTGGTTTTTTTAGGCAAGGGCAAGGGTATGGGCATGGGCAAGGGAGTGGCAAGGGCATGGGCAAGGAAATGAATTATGCAAGAAACCAAAACTGGGCTTGACTTTACGCTCATTTCCAGTTATGAATATAAGGTGTCAAGATTTAATAATGGATGTTCATGCATTATCTGCCCATCAAGATTGCTCCTTCTATTTTAGCCGCTAACTTCGGCTGCCTTGGTGAAGAAGCCAAGAGGGCCCAAGAGGCAGGAGCAGATTCTTTGCACATTGATATCATGGATGGCCACTTTGTGCCCAATCTCTCAATGGGTCCGCAAGCTGTTGCCGCTATCAACCGAGCAACCGATCTCTTCTTGGATGTCCATCTCATGATTTATACACCTTACGATTATGTTGAGCGTTTTGTGGAAGCGGGTGCAGATAGTATTACTTTCCATTTTGAGGCAACTGAGGATGTTGAGGAAACCTTAAACTATATTCACAAATGCAATATTCGAGCGGGTCTGGCATTTAATCCCGAGACCTCACTATCAATGATTCCTAAATACCTCAATAAATGTGATATGATCCTTCTCATGACTGTTCATCCGGGTTTCGGAGGACAAGCATTAATCGAAGGGGTATTAGATAAAGTTAAGTTTACCCGAGATTTATGTAATCAGCTGAATATTCGTGCTGGAGGAATTACTCTTTCTGATAAACAAACTTCTGAAAATCAACTTCCCCCTTTTGACATTCAAGTGGATGGGGGAGTGACGATAGACAATGTCGACCGATGTGTTGAAGCTGGTGCTAATGTGATTGTAGCAGGAACTAGTCTTTATCATGAAATAAATATGAAACAAGCAATTAAAGAGATGCGAGAAGCAGCAAGAAGGAATTATGGCGACAAGTAATCAATTGACTCCAGGTATGACAATTTCGATCAATAATAAACTTTTTCGGGTGGAGTCAAGTGTTAAAGTGACAGTTCCTAAAGGAACTCCTTTTATCAAAACAAAGCTAAAAGATCTCTCGACAAATGAAACCGTCGAGAAAAATTTTAAGCTGAATCAACCTATAAAAGATGTCTCTTTAATTGAGCGCCGGCTTGAATTTCTTTATCCGGAAGGACAAGGATTTCTCTTTTTAGATGTAGTCAATCTTGATCAAGTTCTCGTTCCCACTTCAATTGTGGGAAATAAGGTCAATTACTTAAAAGAAGGTATCGAACTTAAAGCCTTTTTTTATGGCGACACTATTTTTTCGGTTGAGTTGCCCCAATTTTTAGAGATCATGGTGACCAAAACACAGACAGATGAAGAAATAATGACCGCTAATGGGACAAAGATTGCAATTTTAGAAACCGGAGCTAAAATTGATGTTCCTCCTTTTATTGAGACAGGAGATATTATCAAGGTTGATACCAAAACCGATGAATATATTCAGCGTGTGTAGGTGAACAAGGCCTGTAAGTGTTATATCAAATTGTCTTCATATGCCAGGAGAATAAAAATGAGATCAATCGACATTAAATTCATTTTAAATTTCTCTTTATTACGATCCCTAAGCTTTTTTCCTTTAGTATTGCAAGCGCAACCAGGAGAGCAGGAATCTTATTTTTCTCAACAACAAATGCCCCCTCCTACCATCCCAAGCAATGAAGAAGAAAGATTGCCCCTGGTTACTGCACCTCGGGTAAGATATGAGGAAATATTAGATTTTTGGTTTGGTTCTTTGCCAGGACCCGAATATTTTCCCATAGATAAGCTATCTATTTGGTTTGCAGATTCAGTCGAAGTGAATCGTCAAATAAGAGAGAATTTTTCCCAATATATTGTAAAAGCCATGCGTGGCGAACTCAATAGTTGGCGGGAAACTCCGAGAGGCCGGTTAGCACTCATTCTATTGTTACATCAATTTCCCCGGCACATTTATCCCAACCAACCCCGTGCTTTCCTATCGGATCCAATGGCAAGGGGATTAGTTTTAGAGGGGTTAAAAGAAGGGGATGACGAGGAGCTTTATCCTATAGAAAGGGCGTTTTTTTATCTGCCTTTAGAACATTCAGAGGATTTAGAATCGCAGAATCTTTCTGTGAATCTTTACCGACAACTTGTCGATCAATCTCCTATCATGATTAAACCCCAGATGCTAGACTTTCTTCGGTCTGCTGTTTTGCACCAACAGCAAATCGCTCGTTTTGGACGTTTTCCTCATCGAAATGCAATTTTAGGGAGAGAGTCAACTCCAGTGGAGATTATTTTTCTTACGCAATCGAGGCGGAATTACAATCAATAATGATAAAGGAAAAAGATAGTGGAATTAAAACAAATTAAAGAGCTCATGGGAGCTATGGGCCGAACGGGAACAAAGCGTCTCAGGTTAAAAAAAGAAAATTTTGAGCTTACCATTGAGCGAGAAGAAACCGGTGGAAATCGTTTAATTGATCAAAACCTCGATTTTGAGGAGGGCTTTAAGCAACCTCAAATAAACCGTACCGATCAAGCATTATCCCGCGGATCTGAAATTCCGGCAGACCGGTTTTCTTCAACGCTTACCCCTACAGGGCCAACCAAAGAAGATATAAATAGCAGCTATGTGACGTCGCCTATGGTGGGAACGTTTTACATTGCCCCCTCACCTGAAGATCCTTCTTTTGTAAAAGCGGGGGACAAGGTAGATAAAAATACAGTTGTATGCATCATCGAAGCGATGAAAGTCATGAATGAAATTAAAGCCAATTTGTCAGGAACAATTGCTGAAATATTGGTTGAGACAGGCCAGCCTGTGGAATTTGGTACTAAACTTTTCCGTATCATAGAGTAATTTTTCCAATGCAAAAAGTTCTGATTGCCAATCGAGGCGAAATAGCCGTTCGCATTATTCGTGCCTGTCACGATTTAGGTCTCCAAACCGTCGCCGTATACTCTCAGGCTGATGCGGAGGCACTCCATGTTCTACATGCCGACGAAGCAATATGTATTGGGGAAGCCCCTTCACACAAATCCTATCTCAAAATCCCCAATATCCTTTCGGCTTGTGAAATTACTGGAGCAGATGCTATCCATCCCGGTTATGGTTTTTTAAGTGAAAACGCCAATTTTGCTTCTATCTGTGAAAGTTGCGGACTGAATTTTATTGGTCCCTCTCCACATGCAATTTCTCTCTTAGGGGATAAAGCTAAAGCCAAGGCGACTGCTAAAGAGGCAGGTTGTCCGGTGATTCCCGGTTCCGATGGGGTGATAACAGATCTCAAACATGCTCTGAGAGAAGTCAAAAGATTAGGATTCCCTATTTTCATTAAAGCCGTGGCAGGAGGAGGAGGGAAGGGGATTCGCATTGCCTATAATGAAGAGGAGTTTACCAAACAATTTGCGGCTGCCCGAGCTGAGGCAGAGGTGAGCTTCGGAAATCCTGATGTTTATTTGGAAAAAATGATCATGCATCCCCGTCACATAGAGGTTCAAGTTTTGGGAGATAAGCATGGACATTATATTCACTTGGGTGAGCGTGATTGTACCACTCAAAGGCGCCGTCAAAAGTTGATTGAAGAAACTCCTAGTCCCACTTTGACACCTAAGTTGCGTCAAAAAATTGGGCACGCCGCTGTCAATGTGGTTAGGGCTGCCCGTTATTTTTCAGCCGGAACCGTTGAGTTTTTGCTTGATAAGGATCAAAATTTCTATTTCATGGAGGTCAATACCAGGATTCAAGTTGAGCATACAATCACAGAAGAGTTAACTGGGATCGATCTTGTGATTGAACAGTTGCGGATTGCTCAAGGAGAAAAACTCAAATACAATCAGAAAGAGATTAATTTTAACGGACACGTCATTCAGTTTCGGATTAATGCAGAAAACCCTAAGCTGCAATTTACCCCCTCTCCAGGTAAACTTGAGTACTACTTACCTCCCGGAGGGCCTCATGTACGTGTGGATAGTGCTTGTTATTCTGGGTATACTATCCCTCCAAATTATGATTCCATGATTGCTAAATTGATAGTAAAAGGAAAAGATCGCTCGGAAGCCATTGCTATTGCAAAGCGCGCGTTGCGTGAATTTCATATAGGAGGTGTGCATTCCACAATTGCCTTCCACCTCTATATGTTAGAAGATCCTATGTTTCTCAAAGCCGATTTTGATTTAACATATATTGACGGTCTCATTGCTCAAGGATGCCTTTTTGAAACAGAATAAATCTCTTGCATAACCTCTTTTTGTGCCCGTGCACATGAGTGTATACGCATCAGGCTATGATTAATTAAACAGGATGAGCAGGATCGGCTAACGCCGGCAGGATGAGTGAGATTATCTAAGAAACTATCCTTCAGAACCTGATCTATCTCCTAATTTATCCTGCCGGCGTTAGCCGATCCTGCTCATCCTGTTCTTTATTTAAGATATTGATGTTAAAATTTTTGTGCTTGTGCGATGAACCAGTTTTTTTGTTTTTTTAAACTATCTTTATTTCACCTTAATAGCCTTTAGGCATATAATAGATCACTTTGCTGAACTTGAGACAGAATTCCCGTATCAATTGAGCGGGAACTTATGTAAATTATAAACCATATAATTGGAGGACTCCATGAATCTTATGTTTTCCCGTTCTTTTTTTGCTGCTATTTGTACTGTGGTGATCTGTTCATCGACACTTTCCGTTTTTGCAGAAGAGGAGACAGTTGTTCCTGAACTCCCTAAAAATTCTAATTCGGTCTTTGCAAATTTTGCACAAAACTTTTGGGGTCAGCACACAGGCTATAATCTTGATGATACATATCTTTATCGTATTCATAATGATGCCTACTATCATTTGGTTGCTTTTTCAGATACTGGGAGCGTTATTCAATTGCATGATGCTTCGAAGTGGGATGTTCACCCAAGTCATTGTTCAAAGGTTCTATACTGGGTCCAAAGCGATGATATTTTTATCAAACCTAAATCTTCGTGTTTTTCTTCCTACAAATACGTTTTACACAACCGGACAGCACAACAAGCGGTCGAAGTTAACCTTCGTCAGGAGCCCCTGCCAATGGGAGAGTACACTTTCCGTATTGTCAATATCGAACCTTATAATCGTTTAATTCACTTGAGTGACAATACTATATGGCAAATTGATGCTTACGATTCCAATTTTCCCTATTGGCAAATCGGACAGCGTGTTCTTGTAGGGGTGAATAATCATTGGCGCGATGCTGTACATCCCCACATTCTGATCAATGTCGATATGTATAAGCATCCTTACAGTCAAGCCGATTTTTACCGTTACCCTGTAGGTTATTAAGAAAGCAGTTTTTGGATAAATACGAACCAGGGTTTTTTCTGTGGTTCAGTTATCTATATATTAATTTTTATAAACATTTTTGAGAGATATTTATGAATACAGATCAACCTCTACTTTTTCCTGCCGCGCGGAGTCGTACTCCTACTCCTCCGGTGCCTCAGTCCTCATATGGGCAACCACACTTTAATCACGTGCAACAAACAGCTTTTCGTGTGCCGAGTTTAAATACAATATTGGCACCGCCTGTTCAGTCAGGAAACTTTCCCAGAGTACAACAAGCTTCTGCTCAACCATTTCCAGCTGCTACTCGTGTACCTCCAGCGCATCATTTTCCTCCTTCTACAAACAATCCATCCCTTCCTACAACCCATCAATTCACAACAGTGCCACCGCAGATTCAGTACAGAGATTCAACTGAGAAGCCATTGTTTAGTGCAAGGAAAACTCGCGATTAAATCATTAAGAAGGAATTTCATTCATGAATTATATTTTTCCTCGCTGGTTTGCTCCAGCACCTCAATACCAGAATCAACAGCCCTGGGGCTATTCGGTATTACGGGATACTATAGTGGGTATAGCCTTAAGTGTTTTTGCTCTAATTGGGGCAAATGCGCTTGATCGCGATGCGCCCGTTTTAGCAGCTTTATTGCGTTGTGTACCAGCTGGGATGGCCTTAATATGGCTTTTTAGGCGTTGCCAATGTGGGCAAAATGGTTTTGGCAATCACTTCAACTATCATTATCAGAATGCAGGATATCAACAACAATATGCACCACAGCAGAATCTAGTTCCTCCACCGGCTCAGCCTTATTATAATTGGTTTTGGCGCAATCCGGTTATGTACCCAGCTCCTGCGTTTCGTGCGGCTCCGCCGCCCCCACCCCCACCGCCGATATATCAACAACGAGCTCCTCGATTTCCTCCTGTCATGAGAGCGCCTGCGCAACCTCCTCATCAACCGATGCATCCTGCACCCGCATTCCGTCAGCAGCCACTGCCGCATCATGCTCCTCCGTCTTTTCACCCTGTACCTCCTCCCTTCCGACAGCATGGAGCTCCACATCATCATGCTGCTCCACACTTTCCTCCGGTCTTGAAGGCACCAGCCAACCGAGGTGGGTTTCCTCCTGTAATGAGAGCGCCTGCGCAACCGATGCATGCTGCTCCTCAGTCTCGCGGAAGGGGAAATGAACCGCCTATGTTCCCTGCAGCTAAAACCCGTCAATAAATGCAACGGATTCATTTGCTCCCTTGGTTTCAAGGGAGCAAATCGGATACCCTGGTGAAAAAAAAAGAGAAGAGTTCTTTTTTTAATATTCTTTTTTAGCGTTATAACACGAATTTTATTATGGAATTGCCTTTAATCAATCCACAGCCTGTTGATCGCCTTCAGTTAATAAAAAACGTAGGTGAATTGCTTAGAAACGTGGTGGAATCACAAGGAAAAGCCAGGGGGCATCTTATTTTTGGGGAGCGCATTTTGGAGACTAATTGAGAAACTTTTAAAGATATAATAGGTAAGCACGTTGATGGTAAAGGGTCGAAACCTCCAGGGTCTTTTCCATGGTGGCCTGAAGTCAAAAAACTCGTTGATGAATATAATGATGGAACTTGGGTAGACGAGAAAAATGAACAGGGTGAGGTGATTAATCCTAGAATACTGACATACGACAATATCACCGACGATAAAATGGATGCGATGAATGAAGCCCTTACAAATGTTGTCGATAGGCAAGGATTTTTGGAGGTTTTAGAAAAATTCTTTGAGCAGATCTCTAAGAAATAATTATCAACAAGATATGCAAGATCACATCAATTTTTTATCTTGATCTTATCATGCATATCATGTCTATCCTGTTAAAAATAAAAATTAATTCAAGTCCATTTATTTATCTTAGCCTGAAGTATATTAGACCTCATGAGTTCTGCTTTCTTTTGATTGCATCAGAAATAAGAATCGCAAGTTCCTCTTTGGACATGGTCTCTTCTGGATTGGGATGACCTGTATCAGCATACACATTACCAGAGCTTGCAATAACTTCAATTTCCTCTTGTTTTTTAGGCATTCAAATAACTTCCTCGACTTAAAAAATAGAATAGGTGCTAAATCATGCTAATTCGGAGATGTTTGCCGACAGCGGCAGCTGCGTTAATAAGTGATCGGATATTTGATGGTTTGCTTGGATCAAGTAAGCGATCAAGGGCTGATCTGCTAGTTCCTATGCGTTTAGCAAATTCCTCTTTTGTAAGTTGTTGTTTTTCCATCTCATCTTGAAGCTGCATTACAAAGGCGTATTTAGCTCCTACCTCTTGACAATGCTCAAAAATGCCTTCTTCTTTAAGAAAATCATCGAAACTGGAGCCTGCATGAATATTTTCATTTTTTTTCTCTTGCTGCTCATAATTTTTTGCCCTCTCTTTGGCTACATTAAAATCTTGCATAGGAAGCTTCTGCGTTTTCTTGATGAATCCATGAAGTAAAACCATCGTTTTATGGCTTACCATGAAAAGAATCCTAACAATTCCGTTTGGGATATTGCTTCTTAATTCATGAATTCCGTGGCCGAGACTGCGAACTAACGGCATTCCTAGAGGCCACCGAAATTGCACCTTGCTAATGTCTTCGCCAAGTATTATTTTTATCGATTTATCTAAAGATTGCAGCCAAATCCTAACAGGTTCATTTCCGTTTGATTCCCTATAGAATTCGACACTCAGAGTTGGCTTAATCTTTTCCATATGCTCCCTTTTTTCCCATTATTAATTGTACCATTTCTAGTACATAAATACAATAGACAAGTGATAAATCTGAGAATTTGAATGGCTATAGGTTCGATAGCGACAGGGTAAAAAAGACAATTTAAGGCAATAAAACTAATGTATAAATCAACATAATTTATTGATTATTAGATTGATAAGGTTATGCAAAGTTAATTGACGAAGGGTATAGGTCAGAAATTCCTCATGGCGCGATCTCGTTGATAGTGCCGCTCTATTCCATTGGCGACTTCTTCGGGATCATCCGTAATCTGGAAAAAATCAAGATCCTCTTTTGAAATGCACCCATGCTCAAGCATCGTATTTTCTATCCATTTCAGCATTTCAACCCAATAAGCTTTTCCCATCAAATAGATGGGAAATGGCTTTATCTTTTTAGTTTGAATAAGGGTTAAAGCCTCAAAAAGCTCATCAAGGGTGCCATATCCCCCGGGAAGGAAAACATACCCCTGAGCATAACGGATAAACATCACTTTGCGAATAAAAAAGTAGCGGAATTTTAAACGATATTTCGCATCAATATAACGGTTAGGCTCAGATTCAAAAGGCAGGTCTATAGCAAGACCGCAAGAATACCCCTTAACCTCCTGAGATCCTTTATTTGCTGCTTCCATTATGCCCGGACCCCCGCCGGTAATAATCGCAAACCCCTTACGTGCAATGTGTTGTGAAACTTCAACAGCTAATTTGTAATACTGTGAATCTGGGGGTAGACGAGCGGAGCCAAAAATGGAGACTGAAGGGCCCAGCGTGGTCATAGTCTCAAATCCGTCAACGAACTCGGAGATAATCCGAAAGACTCTCCAAGAATCGTGCTTAAAAATTTCTTTTTCTTCTTCTTCGTCTCCGGTAACCTGGATCATAAAGTCTCTTTTTTCAGAGTTTCTAAGGTATGCTTTAACCCTTCCACTTTGCGCCTCTGTAGGGCAGTTCCAAATAGAATTTCCTGGTGTTGCTGCAAGTGAGGCAAATCTGTTACAGAAAGATAGGCTCCCCAGCCTTTTTCCTCTTTGAATTCCGGCTGTTCGGAAAGCGGCTTTCGCATGTTATGAGGACAAACATCTTGGCAGATATCGCAACCAAAAACATAACCAGGGTTCTGAGATTGAATATCCGGAGGAATCGGCTCTTTGGATTCGATCAGGTGATAGGATAAACAACGTGTTGCATCTAATTTGTAGGGGGAAACGAGTGCTTGTGTAGGACAAGCATCAAGACACTTTGTACAGCTGCCGCAGCGAGGTAAGCGAAGATCTGATAATTGAATTTTAGGCTGTGGAATCTCTATGCTGGTTAATAGTCCCGAAAGCAATGTAAATGTGCCAAAACGGCGGTGAATGAGCAGCGTGTTTTTCCCGAACCAACCAAGGCCAGCTTGAACAGCCAAGGCTTTTTCTAAAATGGGTGACGAATCGCTAAAACCTTTGGCTATGCCCTTTTGGCCGCAACGTTCTTCCAGCCAACGAATAAATTGTTTTAGCCGCTTGCGATGAACATGGTGGTAGTCATGCCCGCGTGCATACGAAGCGATTAATCCCGCTTCAGTTTTAAAGGGACGAGGTGCTTGTTTATAATAGGAAATAAAGAGAATTGCGGTTTTGGCTCCTGGAAAAAGCTTTTGAGGATCACAGCGCAAAGCATTTTCCATATAAGATAATTTTCCTTGGTAGCCATTTTTCAGCCAATCATGGTAAGCGAGAATATCTTCTTCAGGTATGAGAGCTTTAGTGATTCCGACATCATTCCATCCCAACTCATAAGTTTTTTGCTCAATCTCTTCTAGTGTCACCTGGTCAGATTTAGTCATGTGGAGATTGTTTTTGTAAAATACCGGAAAAGATTCTTTCCATGCGCGTCATTTTGGGTTGAGTCGTCGGCTTTCCATTAGCCACCTCGTGCAAGTTTTCTATCGCGATGAAAGCATTAGGATCCTCACGTAAAATGAGATCTTTTAGTTCGGCCAATTGCAAGCGCTCGGCAATAACATATAAGATTTCCCGCTCGTCTCCCGAAAAGCCTCCTCTTCCATACATAATCGTAAGGCCTAATCCTAATTCATAAATAATGGCATCTGCAATTGCTTTGGATTTAAGGGAAATAATAAGAACAGATTTTGTTTCATCAAGGCCCACAATAACAGAATCCATAATTTTGATCACAACAATATAAGTAATCAACGACATTAATGGGGGATGCCAATCTTGAAAGACTAATCCCATGGCGCCAAATACAAAAATGTTAATCACCAACACCACTTGTCCTACTGTGAACCCCATACGGCGGTTCATAATAATGCCTAAAATTTCAGATCCATCTGTACATCCACCTTCCCGAATAATGAGGCCTAATCCCACTCCTAATAAAGCTCCCCCGATAACGACGACTTCAAGGCTATCCCCATGGAATTGAAGGGGCATCATATTTGCGATAAAGACCATCGCTCCGGAAAAGAGAAAATTTGCCACAAGCATATGCAGAACAAAAACTTTGCCGATGTACCGATAAGCCAGCATTAAAAAGGGAAGGTTAAATAAAATGAGGAGATAGGGGATGACTTGCTTTCCAAAAATTTTCCCGAAAATCATCGCCACACCTACAACTCCGCCATCAATCAAACTATTGGGAATAAAGAAGACTTCAAGCGAAAAAGCAGCTAAAAAGGATCCTACGGCTATCCAAAAAAATACAGAACTTGAGAAAACAAAGACCTTTTTGAGGGCTGTGAGGCATGCATAACATCATACTCTTAGTAGGGAGGTGTTCAACAATAAGTTGGACGATTGGCTTTATCGCAGCCAAAGCTAATCGTCCAACTTATTGTTGAACACTTCCTAAAATAAAGACAATCTTTAAAAAAGTGATGATCGGTGATAAGAGATGTTCTATTACAAAATGGACGCGGGAGACGGGGATCGAACCCGCAACTTCCGGCGTGACAAGCCGGTGCTCTAACCAATTGAACTACTCCCGCATATCCTGCAATGATTGGGCGCAACAGGACTCGAACCTATGACCGCCTGTGTGTAAGACAGGAGCTCTACCAACTGAGCTATACGCCCTTGCAAAATAAGATCACAATTTAGCCTTCCTCTGATTTTTTTTGCAAGCCTTTTTTAAGGCTTTGCTGCATAATTCACCACAGAGTGGGCAAGAGACAACTTCCTCACTGTGTATTCAGTCGTCGGTGTTTAATACAACAACGCTGAAATACTATCATGATGTACTAAATAGTTTAATTTTATACCCTTGATTGCTATTTATAATTTCAGCTGTTCCCAAAATGGAATCGATGGTAATCGCTTCTTCTGATTTTAAGAGTCTTTTAGACTTTTTTTGCTTAGAAAGGATCTCTTGGGAAATTCGTAAATCCGGGAAATCAAATTTATCAAATCTTCCTTGAATTATATTGGCAATAACTTCGCTTTCAATGTGTTCCGTAAAACATTTATGATAACAGATCTTCCTCTTATTGGTTGCAAAAGCAATAATGCCACGATAAACTTTTTCCTTAAATGCAATTTCAGCAGGAATAATATCCCAGGAATCTTGTTCCCCTGTGGTCTTATTTTTTCGTCGACTTTTGATAGCCCATGCTTCAAAAAATTGATCGACTGCTGGGCTAAGAGCGTGGAAAAGATGCATTCGTTGTTGGTACTCTAAGGGATTTTCTACATATTCTGGGAAATCAGTTGGCGATAAAGGTTCACTGATAGGGTGTTGATGCCATCTCTCTACACGTGGATGATAGTCATAGGGAAAAGGGCTCATTAACCCCTTCTGAAATAAAGAGGGGACAGAATGCGGCTGCCTATTTGGAATTTGCAAAGCTCTCTTCTCTGAAGGATCCTCTTTTTCCTCTTCCTGCGTTTTCCTTCTGTTCATCTCGGTCGATTTTCGGTCTGCCGCAAGAGGATCATCTGGAGAGTTTAGCTGATCAGTGAACAAGGCTCTGTTTTGACTTTTATTTTGGCTTTGGAGTTTTTTCTTTTTCGTAAAGAATACCTCAGCTTTTCTTGGCTTCAAAGGGGTTTGAGGGAGAAATGATTTTTGATCGGAGGCACACTTTGGAGGTAGTGTTGCCAAAGTTTCTTGTAAGTTAGGTAATGAGAGAGGAATGTCGAAAACTTTGGTGGAAAATACACCATGCTTTTCAAAAGCATTTTTTCGATAAGCCAGCAAAATCTTTTTCTGATGGCAGGGATTTGACTTTTCTAGGATGACCTTATCCAATGCACTCAAAACGAAATCAAAAAATTGTCTTTGATTTTCACGTTTGCTAACCCAGACATCAATGGCCTTTTGCCGATCCTGATAATTTGTAATAGTTAAGTCACGAGGGTTTCGAAGTGCTTTATTTAACTCTTGATTGACCAGAGATAATATAAAATAACTTAAAGGAGTCACCAGTTGTTCAGGGAGATAACGGTCATCATTGTTAGCCCACTCTTGAATTCTTTTTATCAGGGAAATTGTTTTGTTACAGAGACGTTTAAATTTAGAAGATGCCTTTTCTGTTTCCCAATATAAGAGAGTTTTTTGAGCTAAAAATTTTGTCTTTGTGCTTTTAGAATTTGCTTCCAGATAGCGAGCTTTTTTTACTATTGAATGGAATGATCTGACATCAGATTTCGAAACCGGCTTAAACATGACTTGAAGTTTTTTTTCTTTATCATAAACCTCTAAGTGAAAGCATAATTGTAACCAAAAGGCGAATTCTTCAGAATCATCTATTTCTTCTGGAAGATCAAAAAGTGTGGCCTCAGAAAAAGAACTGGTGCGAATAATTTGTTGACATCCTTGTCGATAGTCACTTTGGACACGCTGTAAATCGAGCACCAAATGTGTATCTATAGCTAGCTGTCTAAACAGTTCATCTTCTATATAGAGTAAAGCGAGAATATCTTGCAGCCTTTTAGCTTTTTCGAAAATGTCTTTGGGGATAGCAGAATAAATTGACAGAGTTTCTTCTAGCCTTTCTTCAGGAGATTGGTTCAAGATTTCCCTAGATCTTACTAAAATTTCCTCTGCAGAAAGATTAACGACCTCTTTTTCATCTTCATTTCTCAAAGTAGCGGTGTAAAGGGGAGCTAAGGGTTGAAGGGGTGTATCCTGTTTTTGAATCTCTTTAATATTAGCCCAAAAAAGGGCTAATGCTTTCCTATCTAATTCTGAATAATTTTCTTTTGGAAATAAGCGTTGCAACGATCTTACAAAAGAGAGTAGATGCAGGGGAGTCAAATCGGAATAAGATTGAACTCTAGGTCCCAAAGCGGAAAAAAAGTGTGTTAAACATATAGGCTTCTTCTGATAATCTTCCATTGCTTGAAAAGAAATGTCGCTAGGTTGATTGCATTTCTCTAAATAGGCATTCAATTCCTCTAAAGAAAGTGGAATGAAAGGAGTGGTTCGAGAGAGCTCCATACAGTAATCCTTGGAACAGATTGGACAAGGATGAGTTGGTCTATTTGGACAATTCCATGTCTAAATACCCAAAGTTCAATTAGCCCAATTAGATAAAATTTTAATTACGCAAGGGATCTATTAATAATCAAAAGTTGAAAAAATTATGAAACAATAGTGCTTTTTTCACAAGATTTTTTCTATTATTTTCGTGGATCTTATTGACAAGATTTTTGATAATTCCTCGCATTAAAAGGCATTAAGTTATGAAGAAACTAAAGCTAGGGATAAATCGGATAGGGTGCCAGTTATTCAAAAATTTTATGCTTCACTTATGGATCATAATTCTTGTCCTATTGAGCACTGGATGCGGGCCTCGTTCTCTCGAGGATTTCTCTGATGAAGGGGCGGGGATAATTCGGATCGCTTATTCACGAATTGCAAGCCATTCACACCCGTGAGCAACTTTTAACTTCCTCTAGCAATTTACAGCGTTTGTTTAACCGTCTGGCAAATCTGATGATCGCAGCAGAAGAATGGGCTATTTCTCATCCTGAACGGGAGAAAGGACCCCTTAGGTGGCAAAACCATGATTTGAGCGATCAACTGCGGGTCAAACTTAATCGTATTTATCGGCTCGAAGGGGGGCGGAAGATTGAGAAATCTCAAGAGAATGCTTTACAACGGCTCGATGCCTTTGAAAAACGCTTAGCAAAGCAAAAAATCTCCTGAAAAGTAAACAAATCTATACGGGCTTTGGCATGCTCAAATACGTCAATTTAAGTGCGTTGATGTACTAGCCTCTATATAGGTAGTTGTGTTAGAAAAAGAAAATGATGATTTCTCATTATGAAATAATTTTTCAACTTTTTTTATCTGCACTATTAGGTGGCTTAATAGGCTTAGAAAGAGAGCGAAAAAGTTGGTTTGCTGGCTTAAGAACACATATGTTGGTATGCATGGGGTCTACCCTTATTATGATAGTTTCTCAATATGGTTTCGAAAACACCCTTCAGAGACAGTTAGTTGTTCTTGACCCTTCTAGAATTGCTGCCCAGGTAGTAAGCGGAATTGGGTTTCTTGGGGCTGGAACAATTCTTTTTTTGAAAAATATGATAAGAGGACTCACAACAGCTGCAAGCTTATGGGCTGTGGCAGCAGTTGGTCTTGCGATTGGAGGAAGCCTTTATCTTGCTGCGGTTGTCACAACAATCCTAATTCTTATTGTGCTTGCTGGAGTCAAACCGCTCGAACACATTTTTTTTAAAACGTCACAAATAAAAGAAATCAAGTTTTCAATCCAACCTGGGATTTCTTTATTAGTATTGGAAAACATTTTAACAAAACTCGATTTGCGTCTATATTTAAAAGACTTGCAGATAGAAAAAGATGGAAATAAAGAAATTGTACATCTTGCTTTGAACTCCAGCTCAGAGGCTGATCTTTTAAAATTAGTGGATGAAATAAAAAATGTATCTGGGATAGAAAAAGTTGAAATTATTGAATAAGTTTCCAAATCTCTCAAAGATTCTCAACTTGGATGATTCACAAATTTTTCAAAGTGCTCTCGATATTGTTGAAGGTGCTCATGATGAGTCAAATCACCAATATGAATAGGGACAGCTGTTGCATAGCCTTGCCGTAAATAATTGATGTCGCTCTCTTCCTCTTCTTCAAATTGTGCTAATTTGGACCCTAACCAATAATAAGGTGAACCTTCTCCAGGATGATTCCGTTGTTCAGGATTCTCAGCCCAATATTCTTTTCCTTGCCTAGTAAAACGAATCCCTCTGATTCCCCCTTCCAAATTTTTGGGAAAATTGACATTCATAAAAGTTTCGGGCGGCAGAGGATGGGCAAGTGTATAGTGGATCAAACGAGGTATATGAATTTCCGCTATTGCATAAGGGGGGTCAACGTAATCGCCGATAGAGAATGCAATCCCAGGTATATCGTGCAAGACACCTTCGATAATCGCTGCAACTGTTCCACTGTATAAGACATTGCGGCCAGCATTTGTTCCCCGATTAATCCCCGACACAATAAGCTGAGGGGGCGAAGGTAAAATCACATTGAGAGCAAGTTTTACACAATCTGCAGGGGTTCCATTAACCGACCATACTTTTGCATCATATGAAGGCCATTCCACTTTTTCAATATGTAAAGGATGGCGGAGAGTAATAGATAAACTAACCCCAGATTGTTCGCTTGCTGGAGCAACAACCACGACATCCGCCATATTCTGTAAAGCTTTCCATAAGTGTTTAAGCCCTGGAGCAAAAACTCCATCATCATTAGTAACCAAAATAAAAGGGCGCTTGACCATTATGGTTATCTCCTTAATGAAATAATCACAGATAATATATATTTTATTTTTAATCTTGAATATGTTAAAATTAAAATTAGAAAAAGATTAAGTTTACATATTCAAGGATTATGATTGATTTTACGGATTCTAATCAAGCGAGTTTTGGCCAGGCAGAAGATTTTAGCGAAAATTCTTTTGAAACCATAAAACGCTTTTATGCCCAAATTCAAGAAATGCCCGAGCTGATGGCAAGAGCTGAGGCTGTAGATCAAATTCTGTTGAGACGGTTTCAAGATTTAAGAACCAGTGCCCTTACAATCATTACTCAATTAAATGCACAGAAACCAACTATATTGGGGCGTTTTGATCTTTTGTTAGCACCCATAGCCAAAGATGTTCTAGATAGATTACTACATGATGCTGAACAACTTAGCTATACACTTAATGATAAAATCGAACAGATGCAACACAATGATCCACTCGATTGGAAGGAGTATGCGAAATGTTGGGTACAGATTTATGTCACTTGGAATGACCGAAAAGCCCTAGTGGATAAAGTGTTAGAATTAGTTTCTTCGCGGACTTCGCAACTAATTGATAAGGATATTCAAGTTATTCACGATTATCAGACCCAGTCATTAGCTCATTTGTCAAAAGAGAGCGAAGCATTTAGAAACTTAGAAATGCGTTTAGCACGTGCCACTGAAGGCCCTCTGAAACAACTGTTTGCTTTACGGGAACAACCTCAGCAGCACAATTCTCTTAAGCAAGCCTCAGAATGGGTAGCGAATCTCCAAGAGCAGCGAGAAAGTTATTTTGACCAGCTTTTAATGAAAATTGATCTTATCGTTAAAGATGTTGTACAAATCGATCATGAAGATGATTTGACCTCATTTTCAGAACAGGAAGCAGAAATTGTCTTTATGGAGCGTGAACTTCATAATGTACAAACTATTCTGCCTAAAATAGATAAGCAACAGGAAGAAGATGTTCAATTTATTGCGGCACGATTGGATAGCCTTTTGGATCATGCTAATGAGCTTAACCAGTCTGATCTTCCGCAGATGCTCCGTCAACGGATATTAACTATTAATAATGATTGCCAAGTCGCATTAAATCATTTAAGACATTAATAGATATATTCGTCTGCAATAGCGCGTTTGTCATGACCATCTAATACGTGAAAGACGCGCAATTTATTCAATGTGATGGGAGATAATTGGCCAATGGGTACATAGACAATTTTTTTGCCAAATCGGCGGGCAAAACTTTTAAGTAAGCTGCGGGGGGGAGAAGCAGCCACATAGACAACAATTGGTTTGACAGCATAATCAATGGCCGCCATCAAGAGAACTTCGGATTTGCTTCGGCACTCTTGATAATCAGGGTCGAGCCAAACATTACTCATACGTCGGGGAGGATAAGACATCATAAATCCTCCATATTCGCAGCGGCTAATACCCGGACCTACTACATGCTGGGCTAAGGAAGTCGCATAAAAGGACATATCGGATTCTTGTTGATGTTCGCCCAGCCATGTTGTTCGCCAAGGGTATTTTTCTTGAAAAGGGACGCCTTCTTGAGGTTTGTCTTCATCAAAGATTACGCAAATGGAGCCTACGCCCGCTGGTGGCTTTCCTCGTGCTTTGACATAAAGTTTTTTTTCATTCCAATGGCGAATTGTTTCTCGCGTATCAATTCCATCTTCCACGCTAGTGGAAAAGGGAACTGTCCGCATCCCTTCTTCGGTCAAAATTTGGCATCCTTTTTTTTTGAGAAAATTGCCAAATCCTTCAATAGCTACATCTTCAGGTGGATAAGAACAAATGCTAAAGGGGCTGGGAGGGCGGAAGCGGAATGTGGAACGATCTTTGCGCAACTTTGGAAAAGATGAGCTTTTGCGCCCTTTTTCTTTTAAATGAAAGCGGATTAATTTGCTATGCCCCCAGATATCCTCAATGGATAGATCCAATTCAGGTAACCCATCTACATTACGGCGAAAAGGATAGTTTGTGGCCAACTCCCAAACTTCATAGGCATAATTATGATCAACACAGCCTTTGGCAGCTGTCAAAATCTTAAACAGATCGGGCATTAATTTTTCATGAATCAAGGCATAGTTGCGCACAAATTTCATTATATTGCGCATGTTATAGCCAGGAAAGGCATTCCCTGTGTTATGAATATATAATTCCGAAGCCTCTTTATAGAGATGATAAATGATCTTTTGGCGGTCCAGGGGACCATTTTGTAACATTTTTTCGCGGCATTGTTCATAACATGCAGATAAATAACCCCACTCAGCCAACACATCGCGGCAAGATTCGGAAGTAAGCGTGCAAAGCTCGATTGCCTCTCGATCTGCATGGTAAAGGTCAGGAAAGGTCCGTTGATCCATCAGTTTAAAAATCGAAGTGACATGCGCCATTCCACCTATAAAGAAAACACGGTCGTAACGTAAGCAGAGCTCTTTGAGGCGCCTTGCCATATAGGTTTCACGCTCCTTATCAAGGAGGGGACGGGAGAAAGGATATTCACGTCTAATCTGCTCATAAATCTCATAGTAGGCTTTGAGGCCGATGCGCTGAATCGCATAAGGGTCGGGGATGGGGTCGTGTATATCTGGATAGCGGTCCACATCTAGATCAATGCAAAAGGCTTCTACATGATGCTCGGCGGCACTGCGCAAGCCTTCAAAAAGGGGATCGCAAGGTTCGCACATGAAATAGACAGGAGTGTGCTCTTGATTGTAAGTGAGAACAAGGCTGATGTCGGGAAGGCGCGAAGCTGCATGCAGCATTCTGTAATTGCATATGTTTCAGGCGAGTTCAACAGCGACGCAATCGGGTTTTAATGTTTCAAAAGCGATTTTAACTTGCGCAGCCATCTCCATATTATAATGAATGATGGGGATGGCATAAAGATTGTTTTTCTGCAAAAAATAAGGTTCATCACTAGGCATAGCTCAGCCTTCGCTTACAAAATGTGCATGAGGGCTTCATCGCCTAAGGTCATAAGAATAGCTTGGCGAAGCAGGTTATCAACATTGCCTCGATTGCCATTTAGACTTTTAATGCGCTTGGCAGCGTAGCGTGCAATATTAATGCCATCGCGAACTGTATAATTTTCATTGTGGCATGTGGGCCCTTGCAGGAAGTTGACAACATAATCCATGAATATGCTCATCAACAAAAGGAAAGTTTTCGCGCAGAATGCGCTTTTCTTCCTCCGCTTCAGGAAAGTCCAAGATAGATTTGCGGCTGCAAGCGACTGTGGATGTACTCCGGGAATTTCAAATGTCGAAGCATCGTCATTCATGGTCACGCAGATGCGGAAATCGGGGTGTGCAGAGACTTTTAAGCCGGCGACAATAGATTCAATATATCTCCTGGTATCAAGCAAGGGAGCCAAGGATGCCCATGATTTTTCACTCATGCGGTTTGCTTCATCCAAAATGCAGACTCCTCCCCGGATCATCGCCGTCACCAACGAAGAAGCTACATAACGGATGCCTCCGCTCTATCAGATGACGGGTGTGATAAGCAAATCTTCAGGACGGGTATCCATTGTGCATTGGAAAATATAGACCGGCTTTGTTCAATTTTTTCGCTGCAGCGTAAGCCAAGGTGGTTTTGCCCAACACCCGGTTTGCCGATAGGCGGGGATTAAGGGGATGTCATTTTCATCGATCACTAGCCAAGCAGCTAATAACTGCTCTAACACATCT
>CAWCVY010000078.1:0-33116 GCA_963799115.1 uncultured Chlamydiae bacterium
TGAGGGTCGGTAATGGTGATTTTCAAGACAAATTGTCCGTTCTCATTGCGATGCGTATAATCGTAGGAATAATGGGTAGTGTGTCCTTCTGGATCGGTAATGGTGAGGGGTTGGCTTTCGCCATTATAGAGGACGCTCGTGAGAGATTCTCCCGCTTCTGTGGTACGTAAGGTTTGCGTGCGATTGCCAAGGAGATCGTACTCATAACTAATCTTTTGTAAAACCTTTCCCGCGCTATCTACCAAGCGCTCTTCTTTTACTTGATCAAGAAAATCATAGGTAAATGCTTGGATGGATACTTCATCGGGTTTATAGCCAAAATGACGAGTGATTTTTTCTATGCGGTTCAAAGGGTCGTAGGTATAGGTTGTAGAAGAGTCACCGCAGGTTTCGGCGGTTAACGGGCCTGCGCGGTCATAGGTATAGGTGGTTTCGCAGTTTTCAGCGTCGGTTTTGGCGATGAGTTTAGATCCGTTATAGGTGAGGGTTTGTTTGCTGAGGGGGTTATCTTGTGAATCGAGGGTTTCTTCAACGAGGACTCTGCCTAGAAAATCTCTGGTATAGTGTGTTTGGGTACCATTCGGGGCAATGGATTTGTCTAGGGTCCCGTCTAGGTTGTAGAGGAATTGTTCAACAGTTTTATCGGGATGGGTTTTGGTGGTGGGTTTTCCCCTGGCATTATAGGTAACTTGGGTTTTCCAACCGCCGGGTTGGGTGATGGCTAGGGGACGGTTGTCACAATCGTACTCTACGGTCGTGATGACGGGTGCTTTGTCCCCCTTTTCATTATAGATAATGGAAGGTTGCTTGGTTTCAATGAGGCGGTCGAATTCGTCATACTCATAGGTTGTTTCTTGTAAAAAGCGGTCGGTTGTCTTGATGCAGTTTCCTTTAAGATCGTATTCATAACTGGTAATAAAGCAGTTGCCATCCACCCTTTTTTCGGTTTTAGTGAGGCGGTTGGCATTGTCATAAAAATATTCGGTGACGTCATCGAGACGAGGACCTGTGACGGTTTTTAGGTTGTCGTTCGCATCATATGTCTTGGTGATTTCATGGCCGAGGGCATTGGTTTCTTTTGTGACATTGCCATGCGCATCGTATTCCCATGTTAGGGTGTAGCAAAAGTGATTATGGGCATCGTAGTGTTCTTGTTTGAATGTCCTTCTTGGTCATACTTGCATGTGATCCGCTTTAATTGAACATTTTCTTTGCAATTGGGGTCGTAGTAGGTTTCGGTGATTTCTTCAGGAAGGCCGATGGGGCGTTCTTTGGTTAGAGTGAGTGTGGTAATGTGTTTTTCTGTTACTGTGTTAAGATCGTCGCGATCGAGGGTTTTTCCATCATCTTTCACAATTTTTTCTAAGCTTCCATTACCATCATAAATGAAAAATTGCCTGAATTTTAAATCGTTAAAATCGAAAAGATATTTCCGGTGACAAGGTCTGTTTCTGGTTTGTAGGCATAGAAGATCATTTTGCCGTTGTCTTCTACTTCCATTTGTAGGAGATTGAAAGAATCTTTTGTATAGGCGAATCGTTTTGAGTAGCATTCGACGTGATTGTTTGCGGGGTGTTGTGCGCTATCCAATTCGATGGGGATCGTGCATTTTCCGGTTAAATTGCCGTAAAAGCGTTCTTCTTCGATATTGCCTTTAGGGTCATAATCAAAAAATAATGCATGCTGAATATGGCCTTGTGCATCTTCTGTATACTTGCCTAGTAAATTGCCTATCTGGCTGTGTTCTTTGGAGGATTGGCTTTCCTGATAAAGTTTTGATCGGTTCAGGCATCTTGTCAAGAAAGCTTGTTGCTTCACTTTTTGATAGATTTGATAGAGAAGGAATAAGCTTGTAGGGGTCGATACTTTTGCTTTTGTGTGCTTTTTTTCTCCTTCATCCCATACAAATTTTTCGGCGGAATAGACGCGCTCTTCTTTTATTTCTGTGGAATCGACTTGAACTTTTTGATAGCGGGTGATTGCAGTAGGGCGGTGTTCCTTATTATAGGAATAGGTAGTTTTGTTTAGCTTGGCGTCGTAGACTTCGGTTGTCCCGCTTATGGGTTCGCCTTTCTTATCAAGTTGTCTTCGATAGAAGAAGCGATGAGTAATCATTGGATTATTATCTGGGCCTGGGGCAAGGAGTGCTCTGACGCGGTTAATGCGAAAATCGCTTTGGGAAAGCTCGATCGCCCCTATTTTGTCAATGCTATTGTGCCCAGACTTGTAATATTTGACGCTTTGAAAGCGGCCTTCGGGTAACTTCTTAATTTTGAGCAAAGGCACGGGAGGGTGTAAAACAGGCCCAGTGAATTCAGGGTATTCATATTCGTAGGTTTGGGTTGGTTTATGACTAAAGGAGGCTTCTTTTAGGTAGTAGGGGTGCGCTGTGGTGGATGTCTTATAGTATTCAAAGGTATACTTGGCTGTTTTGCCATCGCTTGCTTTAGCTTCAGTGTATGTTTTTGTGGGTGTTATAGCGACCCAGCCAAATCTAATTTTTTCATCGGGCGAGCAGGTCTTAAGAACGGTAGTTTGAGTGGCTGTTTGACCCTTATACTGAAGAAGATTCCGCTGGGCCTTCTTTCAAAATCGGGAATAAAATAGAGATTGCCTCTCGGGTCTTTATCAAAAAATTTAAAATAGGTGATCAGGCCGCTGCCAGTAGTAGCAAGGCAGTTTTTTTCTTCCATATCGACTTGCAAGGAGGTATTGTGAAGATTGGAACGCGCACTAATTTCTCCTGAGCAGCAATTAGTTAATCCCTGTGTGTGGCCTAAAGGGAGGTAAATGCTATTCCCTTTCTTCTTTCCTTTGTGGGAGGTTTTTATGCCCGACGGATGACGGAAAATTGCTTGATATTCAATTCCTCTTTGGATGACCAAAGGGAAATCAAGGCGATCAAAATCCCAATTAAAGCCTAACCACCCTTCTCTATTATTTAAGGAATAAGAGCGTGTTAACACTACGGGTTCGGGTCCTGCAACAATGAAATCTGTTTCGGAATCGAGCCATTCTCCCGATAGGGCCGAGATGGAGTTGATAGTGGTTGGTAAAAGACTCTGAGTCTTGATAAGTGAGGAATTAAAATAATCTTCTCCTACTCCTTCCTCAAAGGTCCATGCTAAGGATGTGATCAGTGTGAATAAGACCCACAGGTAAACTTGCATGAGATCCTCCGCATCAATTCAAATATTTGAAATTTCAGCAATTTAATTTTTGACTTTCATATTTAAGTTCAAGAGGAAAAACGATCTTTAACTCTTTCAGTGATAGTCCGTATCCACAAAAATCAAGAAAAGGGATTTTGTTTAACAAAATAATAAGTTTGGCGATAAAATTCTGCAACCTTGGGCCATAAGCAATTGCCATTCATAAATGCCCTTTCGCAAACCGGCAGGCTATTGAGAAAAAGGCTGCCATAACCTTTAGTGACAAGGCGCGTATCTAAACAGATAATGCAGCCGCGGTCCCAACGGTGGCGGATTAACCTGCCAAAGCCTTGTTTAAATTTGACAATGGCATGCGGAACTGCGTATTCGAAAAAAGGATCTCCTCCGCGAGCAATAATCTCCTCGGTACGTGCTTGAATAATAGGTTCGCTAGGAACTTTAAAAGGTAGTTTGACAATAATAACACAACGGAGCGCATCGCCTGCGACGTCCACCCCCTTCCCAAAAAGAATCGGTACCAAATAAGACTGCCCGATCGGTATTTTTGAACTTATTTAACAATGCTTTGCTGCTGTCCCCTCCTTGTTTGAATAGGGGGTAACGGTGCTCTTCTAAACGCTTGGCTAATGCTTCATGGCAATATTGGAGCATACTATATGAAGTGAAAAGGACGAAAGCTTGTCCACGGCTAGCTTCAATGGCTTTCCATACATTCTCAAAGGCAATTTCATTAAAATCGGGATGGGTGGGAGGGGGCATATCGGTGGGAATGGCCAACAAAGTCTGTTTGCGGTAATCAAAAGGTGAATCATATGCATGTTCTGTTATGTTGTGCTCAGGAAGAAGCTGATCGGTCAGACCCAGCCTTTTGCGCATAAAAGGAGAATTGCCGATTGGTCGTCAAAGTCGCACTGCATAATACAATTGTCGGGAACTTGCTAAAAAGAAAATCAACCAAAGTTTTTGAGATATCGATATCGGCATCGACCAGATGCACGTTAAGAAGGGTTTTAAGAGGCTGCATTTCAATCCAACGTACCTTGGAGGGATGGCATTGCTGCAGAAAATTATGCAGTATGCTGATGCTTGCATCTAAACGCAAGGCATATGCTTGAATATCCAGCCGGATGCTTTTGGTTTGTTCTTGCAAACGGTCATGATCCACCGCTTGAAGATCTGTCTCTAAGCTGATCAGCACTTGCTGGTATTGCTTAAGAGCTTCAATTAACTTTTGGGTGTTGGGGATAATCTCTTCCTGCCATTGGGGATGGGCATGATGTTCAGCCAATAGGCGCAGCTTTTGTTCAGTAGGCACTAACTCTTCTTTAGAAAATTTATTAGGTTGTTTGATGTCTTCAATAAATTGAGCATACTTGTCAAAAGTGCGATGAATTTGTTCATTGAGGGAAAGCCGTAGAGCAGGCAAGTCAATAGTAAGGCGATTGAGGAGGGTAACCACATCCTTGGGAGGGGTTTTATTAAAGGCCATTTGAATTTTTTCCCTTAATAAGGGGAGCTTTCCTTGGGTAGGAATCTGTTTATCGGCAGCCAACCGCCCCAGTACGCGCATCAATTCCAGCCGATGCAAGCGATTGGCTAGAAAATCGGTTGCAATATCTTCAATATGATGCGCTTCATCCAAGATAATCCGCTTATATGCTGGTAAGATGCAGTTTTCGCCGTAGTTGCCCAGGTCGGCCCGTTTGGTAATATCGGCAAATAAGAGGTGGTGGTTGACAACTAGAAAGTTGGCATCTTGAGCTTGGCGGCGCGCTTTGAAAAAATAGCATTCTTGAAAGTAAGGGCATCTATATGAGAACAAGCTTCGCTATCAGCTCTTACCCGATCCCAGGTATTAGCAGACACAGCAAAAGGAATCTCGGAACGGGATCCCTCCACGGCCAATTTGCGCCAACCATCTATTTTATCTATTTCACCTTTATCTTCACTTGGAAAATATTGCAGTTCTGCTGTGAACATCTTCGAGTTTGCGCAGGCATAGTAGTTGTTCATCCCCTTGACAAAGACTGCTTTGAGTTCCAGATCGAGCGTTTTCAAGCAAGTCGGGAATGTCTTTACTGGACGAGTTGTTCTTGGAGGGTAATGGTATGAGTGGAGATAACCGTCCGTTCTTTGCAATGGTACGCCCAAATCAAAGCGGGAATAAGATAGGCAAGGCTTTTACCGGTGCCTGTGCCTGCTTCAATAAGTGCAATATGGTTATGATTATAGGCATCAACGATATTGCGCCATCATGTTCTGCTGCGGAATCTGAGGTTCAAAGCCCTTCAATGTCCTGCAAAGCAGACCCTCCAGACTGAATGAGCTGCAGGATTTTCGCGGGTTGAAAAGGGAGCAGGGGCATGAAACTGTCATGGTCTATTCTGCTTCTAGCAGATCTAAGAAAGGCCTTCAGTTGTTTTGAACGGATAGGATGGCGCATTTTGCGCAAAGCTTTGGCTTCAATCTGACGAATACGTTCACGGGTGACATTGAATTCCACACCCACTTCTTCCAACGTTTTGGGTTTGCCGTCAAAAGCCGAAACGTTGGATAAGACTTTGCGTTCGCGATCGTTCAGAGTGGACAGAACTTCACCCATTTTATCTTTGAGAATGGAATAGCCTGTCGCTTCAGCTGGGGAATCGGCTCCGGTATCTTCTAGGAAATCGCCAAATTGGCTTTCTCCGCCATCGCCTACTTCAGCTTGAAGAGAGATGGGATGCTGCGCAATTTTGTAGATCTCACGTACCCTTTCAGGATGTGATCCCAATTCTTTGGCCAGTTCTTCTGGACTTGGTTCGCGTCCTGTTTCCATCATGAGTTTTTTAGCTCCTCGAAGAACCTTATTGATGGTTTCAATCATGTGCACAGGAATGCGGATAGTACGCGCTTGATCGGCAATAGCGCGAGTGACAGCTTGACGGATCCACCAGGTGGCATAAGTGGAGAATTTGTAGCCGCGACGATATTCAAATTTTTCGACGGCTTTCATCAAGCCCATATTGCCTTCTTGGATAAGATCCAGAAAGGAAAGGCCGCGGTTGGTGTATTTTTTTGCAATGGAGATGACTAGACGAAGGTTGGATTCGACCATTTCGCGTTTGGCTTCCTGGCTCTTATCCATCCAGCGTTGCAGCATTCGCACATCTTTTTTGAAGTCATCAAGCGTGCGGCCGGCGGCAAGTTCGCGTTTTTTAAGTTTGCGTTTAGCTGCATGCCAGTTTTGCTGCGGCAAATTTATTTCTTTCTGCACGCGGGGTGAGTTCATTGATTTCTTTTTCTAAGGCAAGAAAACGATCGTAGGCGCGTAAAATGACTTCAACAAAGTCTTCAATGATGTTGTGACGGCAAGTGAAGACGCCGCAGATAGGCTTGTGTGCGGATGCGGCATTTTTCAATTTCTTCGGTGAGCTTTTGTCGTTCTTTTTTCTTAAGCTTAGGATCTTCTAGATTGAAGCAGGAATTGTTCGAGAGTCTGATCTTCTTCTTTAAGAAGCTGCGCAAAGCTTGGGAAGTAGATTCAGGAACTCTTGCTTATTGAGGACTTCTTTTTCGGCAATGGATTTATCAAAGCGCTCTTTGCCTGTGAATAAGGTAATTGGCGATGGCGATCGCTTCGCGCGTGGAGTAGCGAAAGCGCATGATGATGCGCTCAATCTGAATTTGGGCTTTTTCAATGCGTTTGGAGATTTCCACTTCTTCTTCACGGCTAAGAAGGGAACGGATCCCATTTCTTTCAGATACATGCGCACAGGGTCATCAGGAGTGCCCTTCAGCACGTTTTGGAAGGCTTTCGAGCTCTTTAGCTTCTTTTTTACGCTCTTTTTGCCTTTCTACCTCGGATTGATTGAGAACTTGAATATCCATCCCGCTCAAGAAGATCAGACTTGGTCGATCTGATCAGCGGAATCAAAGGTCATCGGAAGAATTTCATTGATTTCTTCATAGGTGATGAAGCCTTGTTCTTTGGCAATGGAGACCAATTCATCGATTTTTTGCTGATGCTGCTGTGAGAAAGATGGTTTTTGAAATTTGTTTTATTCATGATTTCCTAAAATAGAAAAATAAGAAATGCTGGCAAGATCTCCCAGCGGCCTTTGTTTATGCAGCGAAATTGTGGAAAAAGAGGTACTAACATTCTGTATTAGGTTGAGGGTTTTTGTCAACAAACAGATAATATACATAACCATTTATCACAAGAAATATCTAAAGTTTGCTAGTGAATTTTATGCTCTTGATGAGAATGGGCGTTCGACCAATGCCCATCAAGCCCGCAAACAAACAAATTATTCCTGCCTGGAATGCCGGCAAATTGTGCGCATCCGGGGAGGACCTCATCGTCAACGCCATTTCTATCATCTCGAACCTACTCCCTCGTGCCGTCAACATCAAAAAGGAGCTATTCATTTTGCTTTTGCAATCTTACTTTCTGCAGCAATTGCCTCCCGGAGACTCCTGCCTTGAATACCGTTTTCCTTCGATCAATCGTATCGCAGATGTAGCTTGGCTGCCCAAAAAATCGTTTTTGAAATCCGATATTCAGCGATTTCTGCGGAAGAAGTCATACAACGTAATTACGATTATGGGCAAGAAGGCTGGAAAGTGGTCTGGATTCTACACGATCATCGCTATAACCGGTTTCGTTTGTCAGCGGCAGAAATAGCTTTGCGTGCCGCTCCCCATTTTTTTTCAATATGAACCGTTAAGGGCAGGGGATGGTTTACGATCAGTTTGACATCTGCGACAAGGGACTAAGGAAATATCGACTTCCTCCTTTGCGCGTGGATTTTAGACAGTTGGTAACTTTTTTTGGAGAAACTTCATCTTCGGCCACTTATTCTTCTTGCTCAAAGAGCAGGCCATTGGCAAATTTCTTTTGATGGGGATCTTATGAGTCTTTCTACAGGATCCTGCGGCAAAGTATTTGCAACAAGCCCTTGAAGCTGAAAAAAGGTTTAATCCGGCATTTTTCCCTTTTCGGATGGAAGAGTTTCTTAATCCCATTATGGAAGAAAGGAGTGGCAGACCCATATCGAGTCTTTTTTCGGTTTTTGCTTGAACGCATGTGCCGGTAGCTTTTCCCAACTCACTAAAATTATCCGTGAAAAGAATTGAAAAAATCATTAATTTCATTAGTTCCTATGTACACAATGATTTTAAATTAAAGTTTTTTTATGTTACCCTTTTCTGTGAGTCCTCATAAATCACCTCAAGTACGACAACCTTGTTTTCAAACTATAGAGCGCGAAATTCCAGGCTCCAATCTCAAGATTTTGTTTACTATTCAAAGAAATGTTGACAGCAACCCTATCGTCCAAGCCTCCATAGAAATGGTTGTCAGTAAGGCAGAAACTAAAATTATCCCAAACGTACCCATAGAATCTTTTCCAAGCAATTCCCAAACTCATATCAATTTTGATGATGCCCTGCAAGTGCTCAGAAAAAATGCGCTTGATTACGTTACCGGCAAAATCATTTTTCTAGGCGATCCTCTCGAGCTCTTTAGAAAATGGAACAAAAATAGAACTTCTAATGCTCTCGAATCGCAAAATGGTCGAAAAGCATACATTAACAAACTAAAAAAATTTGGACAAATTCTTAAAAACTCAACGCAACATTCACCTAAAATGGTGGTAGAAGCCTATCATTATTTGGGTATTGAATATCTTTTTACCTCTAAATACAAAAAGGCCCTTCTCTTATTTCAACACATGTTCACAACAGCCGAAGGGATCGAAGGATTAGACAGTATCAGGATCGCTCACGGTAATTTAGGAAATGTTTATCAAAAGCTTGGTGAAATTGAAAGAGCAATCAGTCACCTCAAAAAGCATTTGATTGCTTGTTTAAGTCTAAAGACTGGAGTAGCAAGGGCTTATTGCTATTTAGGTGAAGCCCATCTAGTTTTATGTGAGTACTCTATGCAACAAAATGTTTCCAGCACAGTTTAAATCTCGAGGAAAGCAGGGAAGCTTTAAATGGATTAGGCCAAGCTTATAGGTCTCAAGGCGGTTATATAGATGCTATTCCTTATTTTGAAAAGGCTCTAAAAATAACCAATCACCCATCGGATAAAAGTGAAATCTTTGCCTTGGGTATGATCGCTCAAAAACTTGGCAGAAATTCGGAAGCTCAACAATTTTTTGAAGATCTAACGGAAACGGAGAACGATAGGCCAGGAGTGAGGGCGTCATTTAATCTTAGTGGCTTCTGCAGAGATCAGGGTGATTATGAAGGAGAAGCTGATTATTTTGATAAAATTCTTGACCCTGTAAAATAACTAAAGGATCGCCAGCTACAAGGAACGATGCACGGTTTGTTAGGTAGTTGCTGTTTTCATTTAAATAAAAGAAGAGCTTCGCTCGAATGTTATAAAGAATTTAGATACTGCAATCGAGTTTAATAACCTTGATGGGCAAATTTGTGCTTATGACAATCTTGGCCAAACTTACAGTTCTTTGACTCAGTATCGAGAGGCTATCGAGAGCTATGAAAAAGCTATTCCTATTGCCATACAAACCAATAACAAAGAAGCGCAAGCTACCCTTTATTACAATCTTGGACGTGCCTTTCACTATTCCCAAGAGTTTAATAAGGCAATTGAGTATTTTTCGTTATCGATTAAAGTTTATTCAACTTTATATGAAGAAAATTGTAAGGATAATTTGCAATGGCGAGTTTCTTTTTTTGAAACACAATTCAGGCCATACCGCTACTTAGAACAAGCAAAATTAAGATCCAACAAAGAAGAGGCCCTTATTATTGCCGACTCTAGTCGTGGAAGAGCTCTTGTCAACCTTATAGAAAGAAAATTAAGTTTTCCTGCTGAACAAAAATTTTCTTTAGAGGACATAAAAAAAGCTGCAATTAGATTCCAAACAATGATTGTCATGTACTCTTGTGATCCTTTCGATGATACTAAAGCATGGTGTTGGGTCATTTGTCCCCAAAATGGGGTAATTTATCAGGATCTGGAAATAAGAGAATCTTCAAATATAATGCTGTCATCAAGTCAGGAAGATCAAATGCTTCGATTAGTGGAAGATGGGGAACTTAGAGGAAAGAATCTGCAAAGAGCCGCATCTCAATGGATAGTTGATATCGAAAAAGATGCCTGTAGAGGTGATGATACCACTGCTTCAACAATGGAGCATAGACCAGAACAACTGAGGGAATGGTATGACGATCTAATTGCTCCACTTGAACATTTACTTCCAAAAGATGGTGAACGGGTCACGTTTATACCCGACGCTTTTCTCCATGATTTGCCTTTTGATCTCTTTCAAGATGATGCAGGAACCTATCTCTTTGAAAAATGTACCCTAATCACTGCTCCTTCTATTGCAACACTTGTACGCATTGAAGACCTGAGCAATAGAAACAAACCTTGTAGAAAGCTCAAGGACCTTTGTATGATAGCAAATTCGGAATCCAATAAAAAATTTGATCTTTCAGAACTTGAAGGTGTCAAAGAAGAAAGAACGGTTGTGGCTAAGTTTTTCAAGAAAACCCCTGAACTTAGTCCCATTGTGGATGAAGTTAAAAAAAATATGACTGAATTTGGACACATTCATGTGTCTTGCCATGGTTTAGCAGATGAACAGGAAAATGAGCATTCCGTTTTTGATGGAGCACTAGTGATGACTGATAAACTCCTCTATACTGAAGACATTGTAAATCTACCTTTAAATGCAGAACTTGCTTTTCTTAGTGCCTGTTCTTCAGGCAAGGGAAAAGTTTATCGAGAGGGTACTGTCGGTCTTCCTTTTGCTTTTTTAGCGGGAGGAGTCTCTTCCGTTATTGCAACTCGCTGGCGAATTTTTGATAAGGCAACACCAAAAATCGTCAAGGAATTTTATCGACATTATCGAGGAATTAGTGAAGAAGCAAAGCAGGCTCTGGCCACCGGAAAACCCTTTGGACAAGCTGAAGCTCTTCGTGAAGCAATGCTCTTTGCCAAAAAAACCTATCCCACAAAGCCACAGGTTTGGGGAGCTTTTTTCCTGACAGGCTTACCAGGCAATATCTGGAACGATGAATCTATTAATAGACCAGCCGAACAGCTTGCGGATTTAGATTCAAGGCCAACAGTTTGGGAAGATGAAGAAAATAAGTTTTATTTTTATCTTAAAGACGGGATAGTGATAACCAAGCTTTTTAAAAAGAATAACGAGAAAGAGTTGGAGAGTAGTGATGGTATAGGTTTTCCGGAAGAAAAAATCAAAGTATTCATGACTAGGCGTTCTCATACGAATAGAATTCAAATTCAACGCCAGTTAAATAATTTGAGCCTGGAAGAAAAAATGGAAATATTAAAATCTTTGCCATGCAGGAACATTATCGTTAAAAAGGATCAGATTATTATTTGTGCATTACCTTAAAATAGAAAGGAAATTTTTATGCAAGTTCAAAACTTTGGATTTCAAGTAGATAAACATGAAATCTTCAACGAAATTAAAAAGTATATCGAAGACGAAGGTTTTCACATGCAACGCCGTGATGGATCAACCGTATTGGTTACATATACAAAAGACAGCCCATCTCATTATGGCTTAAATTCAAGAGTTATCGAAGCTACGGCAGATGTGATTGGCGCACCTTTTCCAAAAGGTGAGGTTCCGTTTTACGCGGGTTTAGGGGTTTATTATTCTGCATACGTCGAAGAAGAGGGAGTTTATATGTGTCATAAGGGGCGCATTTCTTCTATCAAACAAGAAGAAGAGGAGACTATTTTCACGATTGATGGCGCCGGCGTTTCACAATATCCTGGCAGTCCTGTGTTCTCTTATGACAAGATTGACAGAATACTTAATCTCATCGGAGTGATTGTCCCTGCAGATAAAGCTGTCCATATAAATTTCTTAAAGAATAATGAAAATATTTCAGATGCTGGCGAGGACCTTGGACCAGATAGAGGTAAAAAGAGGGTACAAGTCTCATCAGGACAATTCAAAGGGATTGAACAAGGAACAGGAAAGGGTCCACGTTCCATCATTATTAATGGACCAGGCATAAAAACCTTATCTTATAAACTCACTTTTAAATCAGGGAAAAAAACGACAAATCCTCATCAGGATCCCATGTATAACAAAAATTGCCCTTTGCTTTATCAGACTGTATTAGATGAATTTGTGCAATCGCATACTCAGACTGTACCGGGAAGTTTTGTTTTTGACTGTTATAAAAACGAGTATACAGCTACGAGGGAATAGGCAGTTTAAAAAACGATCCGTTATCTTGGACTTTTTTGCCAAGTCTAATGAACAATTTCTGAAGGTTCTTCAAAAATATTAACACAAAGGAACAACAGAAGATCACAAAGGCGCTAAGGTTTTCTAAAAGCATTTAAAACCCTATCTTTGCACCTCTGCGACCTTCTGTTGTTCCTTTGCGTTAATTTTCTTTCAATTTAAAGGAGGCTTTTTATGATAACATCGTCTGTAAGTCATCACAAATCACTTCTAGCTCGACAATCTGGTGTTCAAACTATTAAGCGACAAATTCCAGGCTCCAATCTCGAAATTTCATTTACAATTCAAAAAGATGTTGATAACAAACCTATTGTCCAAGCCAACATAAAAATCGTTGCCAATAAGACAGAAACAAAAATTATCCCAAACGTACCCATAGAATCTTTTCCAAGCAATTCTCAGTCTAGTATCAGTTTTGATCAAGCCCTGCATGTGCTCAGAACAAATGCACTTGATTACATTATCGGTAAAATCATTTTTCTCCCAAAGAGCACCTCTTGTCTCGTTGATCAATGGAAAAAAGACAAAACTTCAAATAGTACTAAAGCCAAAGGAGATCCAAAACAATACGTTAGAAAACTAAAAAAATCCGGACAAATTCTTACAACCTCAAAGACAGCTTCAAAAAAAGTAGTAGATGCTTATGACAGCTTGGGTAATGAATATTTTTATTCCTCTAAATACAGAGAAGCCCTTCTCTTATTTCAACAAATGTTCACAATAGCTGAAAGGGTCCAACATTTAGACGGTATCAGGCTGGCCCACCGTAATTTAGGACATGTTTATCAAAAGCTTGGTGAGACTGAAAGAGCAATCAGTCACTACGAGAAAGAGTTGAGTCTGTTGCAAAACTCGCAAATTGATGAGATAAGAATGGTTTATGCACATCTTGGTAATATACACAAGAGATGTGGGCATTATGAGAAGGCCTTAGAATGCTACAAAAAGCAATTAATGGCTTCTATAAAACTAAATACAGAACTCGATATTGCTTATTGCGGTTTAGGTTACGCCTATGAAGGTTTAGGTGATCATTCTAATGCAAAAAAATGTTTCCAGAACAGTTTAAATCTGAAAGAACATGGAGCAACCTTAAATGGACTAGGCATCGTTTATACGCAGCTAGGTTATTATAAGTGTGGCATTACATACTTTGAAAAAGCTCTAAAAAAGACCAGTGACCCATTGGTTAAAGGTATAAGCTTTGGCAACTTGGGTGTGGCATCTCAGAATCTTGGCAGATATTCGGAAGCTCGGAAATTTCATGAACAGGATCTGGCCATTGCAGAGGAAACGGAAAACTGTGAATCAAAAGCACGAGCTTGTTATAATCTTGGTCACTTATGCCTTGCTCAGCGTAATTATAAAGAAGGATTTGATTATGCTAATAAAAGTTTTAAATTTTTAAAACAACTAAAGGACCGTCGAATAGCAACAGCGATTTGCGGGTTGATAGGGCTCTGCTGTTTTTATACAAATAAAAAAGAAGAAGCAGTCTTTTTTTATAAAATACAGTTAAAAATTGCAATCGAGCTTAAAAACCTTGAAGGGCAAATCATAGCTTATAACAATCTTGGTGAAGCTTACAGTTCTTTAACTCTGTATCAAAAAGCTATCAAAAGTTATAAAAAAGCTACTGCTATTGCAATACAGGCTGATAGTAAAGATAAACTAGCTAGACTTTATTATAGTCTTGGATGTACTTATCACTCTTCCCAAGAATTTGATAAGGCAATTAAGTATTTTTTATTATCGATCAAAATTCATTCAACTTTATATGAAGAAAACTGCAAGAGCAATCTGCAATGGCAAATTTCTTTTTTTGATACACAATTTAGACCCTACCGCAGCTTAGAACAAGCAATCTTAAGAACCAACACAGATGAAGCCCTTCTTATTGCTGATTCTAGTCGTGGAAGAGCTCTTATTGGCCTTATAGAAAGAAAATTAAACTTTCCCGCCGAACAAAATTTTTCTTTAGAAGACATAAAAAATGCTGCAATCAGATTCCAAACCATTATTGTCATACACTCTTGCGATCCTTTCGATGATACTAAAGCATGGTGTTGGGTCATTTGTCCTGAAAATGGGGTAACTTATCAGGATCTGAAAATAAGAGAATCTTCAACTATGACGCTGTCATCAGATCAGGAAGACCAAATGCTTCGACTACCAAAAGATGCGGAACTTAGAGGAAAGAATTTGCAAAGAGCAGCATCTCAATGGATTGTCGATATCGAAAAAGATGCCTGTAGAGGTGATGATACAAATGCTTCGACAATGGAGCATCGACCAGAACAACTGAGGGAATGGTATGACGATCTAATTGCCCCACTTGAACATTTACTTCCAAAAAATGGTGAACGGGTCACTTTCATACCTGACGCTTTTCTCCACGATTTGCCTTTTGCTCTCTTTCAAGATGATGCAGGAACATATCTCTTTGAAAAATGTACCCTAATCACTGCTCCTTCTATTGCAACACTTGTACGCATTGAAGACCTAAGCAATAGAAACAAACCTTGTAGAAACCTCAATGACATTTGTATGGTAGCAAATTCGGAACTCAATCAAGAATTTGATCTTTCAGAACTTAAAGGAGTCAAAGAAGAAAGAACAGTTGTGGCTAAGTTTTTCAAGGAAACCCCTGAGCTTAGCCCCATTGTGGATGAAGTTAAAAAAAATATGGCTGAATTTGGACATATTCACGTATCTTGCCATGGTTTAGCAGATGAAAAGGAAAATGAGCATTCCGTTTTTGAAGGAGCACTCGTGATGACTGATAAACTTCTCTACACCGAAGATATTGTGAATCTACCTTTAAATGCAGAACTTGCCTTTCTTAGTGCCTGTTCTTCAGGCAAGGGAAAAGTTTATCGAGAGGGCACTGTCGGTCTCCCTTTTGCTTTTTTAGCGGGAGGAGTCTCTTCCGTTATAGCTACTCGCTGGCGAATTTTTGATAAGGCAACACCAAAAATCGTCGAGGAATTTTATAAACATTATCGAGGAATTAGTGAAGAAGCAAAACATGCTCTTTCCGCCGGAAGACCCTTTGGACAAGCTGAAGCTCTTCGCGAAGCAATGCTCTTTGCAAAAAAAACCTATCCCACAAAGCCTCAAGTTTGGGGAGCTTTTTTTCTAACTGGCCTACCTGGCAATATCCAGAACGGTGAATCTATTAATAGACCAGCCGAGCAGTTTATGAACTTAGATTCATCACCAACAGTTTGGGAAGATGAAGAAAACAAATTTTATTTTTATCTTAAAGAAGGGGTGGTGATAACCAAGCTTTTTAAAAAGAATAGCGAGAAAGAGTTGGAGAGTAGTGATGATAAAGATTTTCCTGAAGAAAAAATCCAAGTACACATGACCAGCCGTGCTCAAGTAAAAAGAATTGGTCAAATTCAACGTCAGTTAAATAATTTGAGGCCTGAAGAAAAAATGAAATTATTAAAATCTTTGCCATGTAGGAAGATTATCATTAAAGACGATCAGATCATTATTTGTGCACAATGTTAAATAATAAAAAAATATTTCAGAACTGGCGTGGAACAGTATATCTAATACTTATGATTGCCAAATTTGTCAACTATTGGATTTAGCTGAGAGGGTAAAATTTGAAGGTTTTTGCTCGCACGCCTGTGCCCCTAGCTTTTCCCAGCTTTGACTCCAGCGCAGGCAAGGAGATTCAATCCAGCGGTAAAACCAATGTGCGGCCATGATCGTGGCGCTGAGGCTAAAGAGAAAAATCAAACAAACTTTAATGAGGTGCATCTCTCCCACCCTTTTCGCTAAAAAGAAAATGCAGTTTGAAGCTGTAAGCCAATGGATAAGATAGAGGCTGAAGGAAATCTTCCCCAAATACTGAAAAATCCCTGAACAGGTCCACTTGCTTAAATCGCTCCAGCGGGCAATTAAATGAATCGTTAGCGCTGTGAGCAAGGAGACGGTTAATGTACTTTGAAAACTCATCCATACATAAGCGAAAAGAAGGCTAAAATAAACATATAACCACGCTTTATTGATCCAACCAATAGCTGCCCAGCAAACCACGCATCCCATGAAAAAGCTATACCAGTAAGATAAAAACAACCCTTTTGGAGTCCAACTATTTAGGTCGAGAGGTATAACCAGTCTTTGTTGATGCTCTAAGGAGAGGATGAGCAAGAGGCTAAAGAACATGCCTGTATAGGAGGATCGCATGATCTTCAGCTGTTCAGAAGGATGGGCAGCTTTGCAGATCTTAAAGATTAGCCCAAGCGTACATGCAAAAAAGAGATAAAGCTGGAACTCTAGGCAAAGAGTCCAGGAGACGGGGTTGAGCGACTCGAAATCTAAAAAATCTTGTAAATAAAAGATATTTGCAAAAATTTGCCTCCCTTCAAACATTGGCTCATGCTGTTTGGCGATCAATTTAGAAAATAAAGCTGTGGCTGTCATCATGAGGAGAATGGAAACCCAATAAGGGGGGTCTAAGCGAATTGATCGTTTAATAAAAAAGCGTTTCAAATAGGTTCCTGTAAGGGATGCATGACGCATGCTATAAGCAATCACAAAGCCGCTTAGCACAAAAAAAATTTGTACTCCAAGATATCCTTTGGAAAACAGTGCTTCAAAGAAATGGGGAAAGGGGAAAGCGGTCGCATTTTTGATGAAGATATAGTGATGGAATAGGACCACGGATAGAGCGGCAATTCCGCGCAATCCATCCAAGAATTTTAGCCTTTGGGGGTGATTTGGCATCATAAATTTAATTGTGGTGAGAAGAATAAAGGTCAAAGAGGTCTAATGTATTAGATCTACCTAAAAAATGCACTAAGATTGAAAAGATCAGATTTACTAAAAAATCATTCAAGCCTTAATCAAAATTAATACAATAAGTTTAAATTAGTAATTGAAGATGTAAATCAGTCTAGTTAATTATAAATAACTTAGTTTTTTTATTTAAATAAAGAGTTGGTTGCAAAACATCTGGCAGATGCCATACTTTTTGCAAATGACTCTAAAGGTAGTTTTTATGGGAAGTCAAGCAATAACCATTTATAATCCTGCTAATCAAACCAACAACGCAATTGTACCTGCGGCGAACAATCAGCCTCCATCAGTTTCTAATCAGGCTGTTCAATCATTGGCGATGCAAATGCTTAGCTATGGAGAATGTTTAAGTTATGCAAAATATGCCAAATACATTCCCGGAGCCCCTACTTTTTTGGCGAACAAGTCTATTTCTTTGATTGGGGATACATGTAAAGTGATCAATTCAGGGATGCAGATTAGTAGTAAAGTGTCCAAAGCTCTTTCCGCTCAAACGCCTCTTGAAGCAAAAATCAAAGAATTGAGTGAATGTGGTCAGCTGGCATTACAAATTGCTAATACGCAATTTGCCGACTACCTGCCGGAAGCAGTAAGCTCCAAGCTTAAATGGATGAATGATGCCTGCGGTCTAGCTCGCATAGGATGCCTTTTCAAAGAACAAGTGGATAAAGTTTCCTCTATTGAAGAGCCATCATTAGCAAAAACAAAAGAAAAGCTAGAAGCAGCACGTTTAGCGGTATGGGCAACTGGTGCTACGGTTGATTTGGTGTCTCCAAACCTCTCAACTTTTAGGACCTCCTTATCAGTAGGATACGGGCTTGTAACAGCTGCAAAAGCTGGGGTTACAGCTGCGAATTTCTTAAGAAATTTGGTTGATTGATAGAAGTTAAGGGCTGGTTGAATGAGCCTGAAGGGCTCTACAACAGCCCAGTACAGATTTTCATTCAGTTTTTTTATTAAAAGAATTTTGAAATGATTCTTTGGAAGCTATTGGTCTGTGAATGAGCCTGAATGGCTTAAATTGCAACAGCCCTGTGCATGGCCCCATAAGCGCTTACTTATTTTCTTGATTCGCTGTTCTTATGAGCCTGAAGGGCTCCAATTGCAAGTGGGTTAGGGACTGGGTTTCCCAGTCCCTCCCCGTTGCCGCAAAAGGGTCAATTCCCTTTATTTACCATCGTGCAACTTTCTAGCAATGGGCGGCGCCTCGATCCTATCCTCAAGTAGAGGAACAATGCTAGTACCTCAATCGCATTCGGCATAGTTCAATGCAGTTCAACACTCCAAGTTTTGTGATGTGTTTATTCCTAAACCGGCTGTTATCGTAGTGCGATATCCGTTTGTATTTCATACATCGGATCCGTTTTCTAATCCATTTATCCAGTTTCCTGAATTGACCTATCACATTGGTAGTGCGTGTGCAAAAGTAATTGACAGTTCCTCTTATGACTTGATTCAGCTTTTCAACTACTTTCTGATCTAGGTTATGACACCGTATGGTGATTTCTTTCACTTTGGTCTTAAATTTCTCCACTGATTTCTTTCGCATCTTTGCTCCCCAGCTATTTATTTCGAAACCCAGGAAATCGAATCCATCCTTAGCACGCGTTATATGCGTTTTTTCTTGGCTGAGTTCGAGTCCTAGTTCATTGAGGAAAGATTGCGCATCTTCCAGCGCCTTTTCGGCCTGTTTCTGGTCTTTGCATAATATGACGAAATCATCCGCATAACGGACAAATTTATATCCTTTTTCATCTAGTTGTTTATCTAAATGATCGAGGACCATATTTGAAAGTAGGCAGGATATGACCCCGCCCTGAGGAGTGCCTTTTGTTGTAGGTCTGAATTCACCCTCTTCCATTACTCCAGACGTGAGAAATTTTTCGATAAGTGAGAGAATATTACCATCCGCTATCTTGGCTTCTGCTGATTCTACGATTACTCGTAAAGGTATATTATCAAAGAAACCCTTGATATCTGCATCTACGATATATGTGTAACCCTGTTGAATGTAGAGCTCTACACACTCAACAGCTTGGTGACAGCTTCTTCCTGGCCTAAATCCGTATGAGTTGTCATGAAATTGACAGTCAAAAATAGGGTTTATCAATCTCCGCACAACCTCTTGTGCAATTCGACATCGCACAGAAGGTATTCCGAGAGGTCTTGTTTTTCCATTCCCTTTCGGGATATGGACTCTTTTTAGTGGGATGGGCTTATAAGTTCCCTTTTTAAGTTCATTCATAAGCTTGCTAAGATTTCCTTCTAGGTCTCTTTCGAAAGCCTTGATTGAGATCTTATCAATTCCCGCTGCCCCTCGATTTTTCTTTACTGCTTTGAACGCTTCATGCATAAGCTTTGTTGTGATTCTCCCAGTGAGAGAATGCACTTTTTGCTTATCGTGTGTTATTTTCACGTATTGGTTTCTCCTAATACTAGTGATTGTTGGATAACTCTTCGTATCAAGTTCATAGGATCGTTCCTTAGAGATCTGCCCCACCTTTCCTGAAAAAGGGAAGAGGATAACCTATGCGGTTTTTCTCAGCGTGACGTCTAACTTATCCGAACCTGTTACGTTCGTTATCTCTGATTTTCGGTGTCCCTTATGATTACACTCATAATCATCTCCGGGACGCTGTGGACCTCAAGAGGTTGGAATTGAAGTTAATTCTGTTCCTCCCATCCTATCATCTTCGCATTTCGGACTGGCCTTATAGCTAAGACTCGATACTGGCGTATCAGGAAGTAGGCCCTCCTCGGTAAGTATGCAATGCCTTTTTCTTCAGGCGAAGTCACTTATAACCCCTATGATCCTAAAAGGACTTTGTCGTCTATTCCTTCCAGATGGAATCTTTGGATTCCAGCGCTTCATTAGGCCGTGGAAATTAGCGCAGACATAGAGGCCAGAATGTGGCTCCTCCCAAAATATCATGACCTGGCTCCTTCGTCATAATCAATTGCTTGATTACGCTAGCTGATCCGTACCTTGTTCTACAAGTTCGAGTCATGATTTCTACACGAGGACGAACTCGCATAGGTAGGCTTAGAGTTTATATTTATTTCATATTCCTCCATTCCGTTTAAGACTTAGTATCGCATACCAGCGATTCGCACACAGCCCAGGGCACCGCCCTGGGTAAGATTCACAAGAATATAGCAGCCTGAAGGGCTGCCAGAGAGCGATTTTTTGATGTAAATTTTTTTGTGATTAATGGACTATTCTAGCAGCCCTACAGGATGCAAATTTATTTTTATCCCTACCCAGGGCGATGCCATGAGCTGTTGCAATTAGAGCCCTTCAGGCTCATAGAAGAAGCCCTTCAGGCTAATAGAAATAGCGCTTCAGGATAATAGAAAGAGCCAATCAAGAAAATAAGTGGCGCTTATGGGGCGATGCCCTGGGTTGTTGCAATTTGAGAGCTTTAGGCTCCCATTCCTTATTATGTAGGATACAGCACACCGATGATATAATTGCGAAAAAGACCCGTAGGGATAACCCCTAAGTGGCAGTTAAGAATTATCTCTTGGCCTTGTTTGGTCTTTGCTAGAAACCTGGCTTGAGAAGTTTTAACTAGAAGCTGAGCTTGAGAATCTTGTAATCCTGAAAGAGTGCTAAGAGCCTTTTTCCAATCTCCAAGGCCTTCTTGGATGATTGAGGAAAAATCACTCACAAATTTCTCAGGACTCCATCCTAGAAGGTTTTTGGATTGGTTATTGACGAAAAGGACCTTGTGGTCTTTTTGAGAATAGACAAGAATCAGAGCACCATTTTCGCCCCGCAAGCTATCAAAAAGGCGGCGTTGGTCAATGGCACAATAGGAAGAGGAAAATTCACGGTAACGAGATGATTCATTGCTGAAATAGTTGGCCCCTGTCAATTTCTGAGCAATATTAATACATTTTTTCAATAAGTTTGTTGCTTCAATAGGCGTACTTATAGCCCTTTCAATAGGCAGATCGTCATCAACACTATCATGTGGATTCCTCATTGCCTCTTCAGCGAAAAATTGATTATCAGAAATTGCTTCGTATATTTCCCACTCCTTTTTTGGAGTGGTTAGGGGTGCAGGTGCTGCCTCTTCATTCAAGTAAAGCAAGGTTTTAATTTCATAGCTCAAATCATGAACTTTAGTATCGAGTTGGTGAATTTGTTCCTGCCTCTTTTCCATTTCGGTTCTTTGATCTTCGACAATTTGTTGCAGGCTTGATAATTGTAATTGCTTTTGTCTAAGCTGCTCTTCCGAGAACAGCTTGTAATCGGAAAAATCTTGAGCAATTTGTTGCGCCTTCAGGGTTAACTTCTCATTTTCCTTCTCTATCTCCTGCAGTTCCCGGTTTTTATGTTCCAGCGCTTTAGTTGAGAGATCTAACCTTTCTTGGCTTTCTTTTATGGCATTCTGTAGTAAGTTCAGCTCCTTGGTGCTTTCTAATGGCTCAATCGATTCGTCTTTTTCCGGATAGCTAAATGTCAATCCGGGATCTAGCGAAGTCACTTTTGTTTCTTTTTCTATAGGTGTGTAGAATAATTGTTCCGGAAGCGGAAGAATGTTGTGATGTTTCTTAATCTGGATTGCCTCCTCCCAATAGTAGAGTAACAAGATGAGAATAAGTGTTCCGCAAGCGACCAAAAAAAATCCGATAGACAAAAATGTCCAGTTTTTTTGGGGAGGCATTAAGCCGATATTATAAAATGCCAAAAAGAGCAGAGGAATGAGATAAAAGGCGATGATCGCTGCAGAAAGGAACTGCCTATTCGACACTTGGTATTTCATAGACGAAAGGGTACTTTTATGATAGTATAGTAGACACTATACATATTCTGCTGAAAAGATACAACACATGAGACTGTTTGTCAAAAATTCTGAAAGTAAAGGCGGAATATTCATTTACGCTCCTATGAAAAAACTTATCTTTAGTCTATATTTATACACAAGCAACTTGAAGAATAGTTTGTGTATAGTTTTACTTAACGAGCCCCTTGATTAAATTTTTGGTAAACCATGTATAGCTTTATTCGTGGGAATTTAAGAGCCTCCTCTCCAACCTGTGTTGTCCTTGAGGCAAGCGGCATCGGCTATAAAATCTTTATCGCTACAAGCACCTTTGCTGAACTGCCCGACCTTAATTTCGAATGTTTACTCCACGTCTCCTATGTTGTCAGAGAGCTTTCAATCACCTTATATGGCTTCATGCAACCTGTCGAGAGGGACCTCTTTGAACAGTTGCAAAATGTGTCCGGCATTGGGCCAAAAAGTGCACTTAGTTTGATTGGTAATTTAGGCCCAGGCTCTTTACAAGCTGCCATTCACGGAGAAGATATTACTTCACTTTGCAAAGTTCCGGGCATAGGCAAAAAAACAGCAGAACGCCTCATCATTGACCTACGCGACAAAATTGCCTACTCGCCAACAGAGCTCGCATTAAAAGCTCCAGCGGATCCTCAAAAAGAAAAGATAAGCGATGCAATGAATGCACTGATCAATTTAGGCTACAATCATTTAACAGCTCAGAAAGCGATCAAAAAAGCCCTTCAGGAAGTTCCCGAAGAGATTGACTTAGCTGCACTTATTACTTCTGCCTTAAAAAACGTCTAATATACCTTTCCTCCTTGAGCTATAGAGAATGGGGAAGGCAAAGGTATGGATTGGGATAATGAAGAAATTCTTTAGGCTAAGATAGATTGTGAAATGAGTGGAGGTTGGCATGAGAAAATGTTCGTTGAAAAGCATTCCAGAAATAAAAATAGAAGAAGGAAAGGAAGAAAATGAAGAATAGTTTAGAATTATTAATCAACTAAATTGCGTAGTGCTTCTTGCTGACTTTCATGAGCAAGTGTGGCTACTGCATAAAGAGGCCTTGAATCGAGATTTTCTGTGATAGAGTAATCATGAGCCGAAAAACGAATGCCATAAGACGATTTCGGATGGGTTTCTAAGAAAAGTCGCAGGCTGCGCAAAGTTTTGCCATGTTTGCTTTTTACCTCAATGGGGAGAATTTGTTCACCTCTTTGAAGCAGGTAGTCGACTTCGGCACTGCTATTTTTTTCTTTTCGTTTCCAGAAATAAAGCTCGGCTTTACTTTCTGGATTGGCGTAGCATAGCAGTTCTTGACCTACAAATCCTTCAGCGATTTCTCCCCTATTTTCAAATCCTTCCAAAGGACGTAAAAACCATATAGAAATATCGGATCCCAAGATTGCCTGACAAAGAGCTATATCAAGATAAATTACCTTAAAAGTTTCAAAGTCTACTTCTGATCCAATAGGTATCCCTTGACCTGAGGAATGACGGATGATATGGATAATATTTGCCCTTTCCAAAAGCTCTAAAGCGGGAGCAAGTTCCCGTTTTCGATATTCTCCATGAATTTCCCGGTAGGAAAATTCTTTACCTATAAGATGTGGGATTTGGCGAAAAAGTTGTTCAAGGTATTTCACTTGGGCTTTTCTAGCATATTTTTCAAAGTCTTGACGATAAGTCGCTGCAATCTCTTGAAGAACTTTTAAAGATAGGTGGGGATCTTTCGTCTGTACCCATCGTGCTACAGCTTCGGGCATTCCCCCTATGGAGAGATATTCTCCCAGCTTATCCAATATTTTAGTATGAATAGGTTCTTCCATGGCAATTCCAATGCGATGGTTTAATATTTCCCGAGCGATCATGCTATCTCCATTTGCCACCAGGAATTCTAGGAATGAGAGGGGATACATATATAACATGGAGATACGTCCGACCGGTACGCCTACCTTTGCTATGGCAAACTCAAGAAGAGACCCGGCAGCTATGACATGCAAGTTTGGCATCTCCTCGTAAAAATAACGCAAAGCTAAAATGGCTCTAGGAGCCTCTTGGATTTCATCCAAAAAAAAGAAGCGTTTTTCCCGGTACAATAGATGTTTTGACTAAGAGAGAGAGAGAAGAGATAAGTCTTTCAGGAACGAGGTTCTTTTCAAAAATGGCAATGGCTTCTTTTAATTTTTCAAAATTGATTTCGACAAAATTCTGGAATCCTTGCCCAAGCTTTCTGACCGCGTAAGTCTTTCCCACCTGCCTTGCCCCTCTAAGCAGAAGGGGTTTTCGATAAACATCCCTCTTCCATTTATCGAGATGTAGGTCTATAATTCTTTTAAACATGGTCATTTTCCAAGGGTAAATTGTGTGAATTTTGGTCGTTTAACAATCCAAAATTACTTGATTTGTGGTTAAAATCCAAGTAAAAACTTTCTTTTATACTCTCTTAAAAATGCGATGGTGCTGCAATCATAAACGTTTATGATTCAAGAGGCGGAGAAAGCGACTCATAGGTGTTACATACCCAATAATTAATATAATCGGTTATCATGGACTAATTTAATAAGTTACTCTAGTAACCACCTTCATGATCTAAAGATGTTCTTCTCCTCATTCAATATTTTAATATTAGCAAAAAAAGAGCTAAAAATGTAAAATTCCTTTGTTGTATTAATAAAATATAAATTTTTAGGAGCATAACTATGGACCCTTCATGCAGGACGGCAACCCCAAATAATAACTTAGCGCACCAATCTTCGCCCATTGAAGAAGATGTGAAACGGAGAGTTCAAACTTTCTTTAGAAGTGGGAAAAACATGCATACTTTTTTAAACGATATACAGGAAATCTTTGAAGATCTCAGGAAGGATTTGCCTACGCAAAATATGCAACCATATGAGACTCAAATTGAATTCTTAGTAAAAGAGGTGCAAGTTTTAAACAATGAGAAGCAATCTATTTTTCAAAAAAGTTCTCAACAAACAAAAGACATAGAGAGAAAAGATAAATCTATTCTTGAACTCAAGGTAAAGCTTCAGTCATGCCAAAAAGATGTAGTTATACAAAAAAGAATTTCTAATTTCTTTGACAAACAACATAACGAACATGAAGAGATAATCCAAAAACAGAAAAAAGACTTAGAAGATTCAAAAAGCGAAACATTAAACGTGCTTAGAAAATCGGCAAAACGTAAAAGAACCATAGAGCAACAACAAGAAGAAATAAAATCTATAAAAAGCGCAAAAAGAAGAAAAATTCTTAAATTTAAAAAACAATTAAAAAAACTTCAAGAGAATTAGCCAAGCTTTGTTAGAAAAACTATATAAATCTATTCAAAAGATTTAATCCTATATTAAGATAAATGTGAAAATTAATAAATTACAAATTATAAGGAAATTATGATTGCTACAACTTCAAATTTAAAAGTAAGCCCATGCCATCCAGGGGTGTCTGAGATATCCCCTTTTTCCTCACTTAAGGAGGTTGAACAAAAGATAAATAGCTTGATGGGCGATTTTGTTAGAGCTCATCAATATGCCAATCAAGGACAAGAATTAGTCGGTACACTATCTAAAAAATTGGAAGAAATCGGAAATGCTAGTAAAAGCCAGATTTATTCTCTCAACCAAGAACATGATAATCAAATATCTCAATTAAAAGAGAAACACTCAAACGAAATGTGTGAAGAAAAAGAAAAATATAAAAAATTGATCGAAATGAAACAAGTAGAAATCGACAAAGTTAGCAATGATTTAAAACAGAGAAATTCTCAGTATGAAAAGTTAAATATGAAAAAAGAAGAACTTGAAAAAGAAGTTGAGCAGCAAAAAAAAGATTTGGATGGTTCTGTTGGGAGTTTTAACACTTTGCAAAATTCCTATGCTGAGCTAAAGGAACGAAAGGAAGCTGTTGAACAAGCATTGAAGCAGTTTACCGATTTGCAAGTTCAAGATAAATGTCAAAAAGAAACAAAAAAAAAAGATTTCAGAATTAAGAAATCAATTAAAAAAATTGCAAGAAACCTCACAAGCTGTTGTCACAGATGAAAAGGCACAAGAAAATATCGGCTGTGCCTCAGCATTTGACTTAGAAATTCTTGATAGGATGAAATTTCAAATTCATGAAGTACCTACTTTTTCTACCCCACTGCAAAAAGAAAAAAAAGAAACCAGCATCTCAAAACAAGATTTAGAAAATAAAGATAGACAAATTCATCAATTGAAAAAGGCTCTACAACAAATACTAGAGAAACAAGATAAAGTAAAGGGTAAAAAAGGAACGGTTTCTCACTCAAAGAGAAAGCGAAGTGAAGCTCCAGAGAGAAAGCGAAGTGAAGCTCCAGACCCTAAACAAAGAGCAACTAGTTCGAACAAGCCCTTCTCTAAAAAAAGGGTTCGGGTAGTTTAAAGAAGGGTTTTTCCACTGATTCTAGCTTTGCATACATGTACATGGGCATGTATCATTTTTTTCGGTCTATATAAAATGTTAGGAGGATATTTTGAACGGCTTACCAGTTGCCCCAGAATTAAATAATCATCACTTAAATTATCAAACTTATACAAACAATTCTTTATTCGGTGAAAATGTAATGCATCAAATGGAAGAAGATGACCAATTAGACCATGCCCACTTTGAGCATGGATCAGAGATCTTTAAGGCTCTTTTGACCCAAATTGAGGAGCAAGGGAAGCAATTACAAATATCAATTATAGAACGTGGTGAAACGAAAAACTCATCTCTCAGCTTCAAATGGAGATGGATATCCAAAAAAGAATCGAAACCAGTAATGAAAAGACTGTTACAGCAAATTTGCAAGTAGATTGTGAAAATAAATTTATAGATTTGGATATTGTGCCGAAAAAGCGCAAAAGAGCCACTGAAGATACTGTAGAAAAGGAAAAATACGCTGCGCTCAGCAAACGAAATTCAGAAATTGAAGAAATATTGAAACAAAAAGAAGAGCAAGTCATAGCTTTAAAGGGTTCAAAACGAAGAAAAGTAATTAAATGGAAAGATCGAACAAGAAAACTGCAAAACCAAACGTCAGAAATTGTAAAAATAAGAGATCAAGAAAAAGCGGATTTAAACAAGAATATAGAGGGTAAAAGAGATAGGATCGCTGATTTAAACAAAAAAATCAAAATTTTGTCGTATAAAAGTTCACAATTGGAAAGTGATTACGAACATTGTAAAGCACGTCGACTTGAAGTGGAAAACGAGTTGAAGAGAAAGCGATCAGAGGAGCATCAGCGTGAATCAAAATTTACAAACCCTAGAGGGCATACAGATTCTAAAAGTAAATCATAATCCGATCCTTTAATAAAATATTTAACATTATAAAATAATATAGGAAATAAATATGAATGAATTAGGTGATAATTTAAGTATATGCCCTGTTTTACAGAGTCAATCTCCCACATCCCCACTAAATAGCTCTTTTCTTTGCCAGCAAAAAAATGGAGAACTGGCACTTCTGGTTCAAACCTATCTCCACAATAATGTGCAAGTACAACAGCATGTCGAACAAAAACGTGAATTAGTCCAAGCCCTAAAAGAAAAACTTGAAGGAAGTAATAAAGATTTACAGTTGCTCCGCCAAGAAAATGCAAAATTAGTAGAGCAAAAATCTCAGGATTTTTTGATTTTAAAAGATGAAAATGAAAAGCTTGTAGAGTTGACCAAAGAGTTGAAGGAGGGCAATAAGGATTTGCAAAATTCCTGTAATGCACTTGAAATACAACTTGAAGGTGTTAAAAAAACATTGGAACAGTATACCGATATGCATGTTCAAGTAAATCTCAAAAAAAAAACAAAAAAAAAGAAAAATAACTCATTTAAAAGCGGAATTAATTCTTGCCAAAAATCTTAGTAATTTCCAAACTGTCCCGTCACAAGAGCAGCAAATAGAAAAGATAGATGCTGCCCCTTCACCTGATTTGGGAAGTGTTAACAGAATTCAATTTCAAATTCAAGCTAAGCCTACTTTTCCAACTATAATGGAATATGAAGAAGAAGAAGAGACCATTGATGCTTCAAAACAAAAGTTAAAAGAGAAAAATAGACAAATTGATCAACTGAAAGAAGCCCAACAAAAAAGGGAAAAAAACAGTGGAACTAGCGTTGCAGGATGTTGAAGCTTTAAAATCAAAATGTTTGGAACGCGAAACAGGTAAAGGTCACTTTCAAGAACAGCGGCAAAATGATAGAAGCAATGAGAAAAAAGAAGTTGTATCTGATTCCAAGAGAAAACGAAATAAAGCTCAACTTTCTAAACAGAGATCCTCTAATCGGAGTAAGCGATCCTCTACAAAAAAGGCTCGGTGCGTGGGCATTGAGTAGTCTGATTTAGCGTTGCTGCATTAATCGCACTTGCATAATTCATTTCCTTGCCCGTGCCACATAAGCGCTAACTTATTTTCTTGATTGGCTCTTTTTATGAGCCTGAAGGGCTCTAATTGTTGCAACAGCCCTTCAGGCTCATAAGAACCTGTTCAAAATCTTTTGTTAGATACAATAAACTTCAGAGCCACAGAGCCCACAGAGCCCACAGAGAACACAGAGAACACAGAGAAGGGTCTTATGAATTATTTAATTAATCCAGATATATCTGAAGAAATAGACGGGCGTGAAACTGATCCATTAACGGGTAATATCATTGGGGCCGCTATTGAACAATAGCCCCAATACATAAAGCACAATTACTGTCTTATTTACGGCTTTATGGAACCTGTACTCGAGGATTGCTTATTAATTTTAATGTAAAGCGATTAGTAGATGGCATTTGTCGAATGAAGATATAACCCCCTCTCTGTGTTTTCTGTGGGCTCTGTGGTAGTTTTAACTGCTGAAGTGTTCGACACTAAAATTTTTTAGGCAAAGAAAGTTTCGAGAAATTATCTATTTAAAAGATTTTGAACAGGCTCTGAGCCATCTTAAATTGAATTGTGAAAAAGGTCTTTTTTGGTTTTTTTGGGCAAGGGCAAGGGCATGGCTATTCTACCCGCCCACCCCTAGATGAAAAATCTTCTGTGCATTGCTGGTGGTAACAGCGGCAACTTCCTCAACAGACAAGCCCTTGAGCGAAGCAATGAAAGACGCTGTTTCGACCAGATAAGCCGGTTCATTGGGCTTGCCTCGATACTTTTGAGGCGCTAAGTAAGGAGTATCAGTTTCAATGAGCAATTGTTCAAGAGGAATTTCGCGGGCAACTTGTTGCAGCTCCAGGCTTTTCTTGAATGTCACAATTCCACTAAGCGAGAGCATCCATCCTCGCTTGAGAACTTCTTCCGCTTCAGCCATCGTTCCCGTAAAGCAATGTAAAACTCCCGGCGCAAGTTTCCCTTTTAACTGGTATTCCGCATCAAGAAGAGTAAATAGGTCAGTGAATGCTTCCCGGCAATGAATGATCACTGGAAGATTGCATTCTAATGCGAAATGCAGATAGCGGACTAAAAATTGTTGTTGAATCGAACGGTTGGAGTGTTCATAGTGGTAGTCTAGACCCGTTTCTCCCACTGCCTTTAATTGTCCCTGGCGTGCACCAGGGCCATGGTCCCAAATACCTCTTCGCCCTCTTTTTCGACATCATGGGGCGTGGTGGCTGCCGCTTGATAAATCCAAGATGGTGCTGCGATAGCTCCAGCCCCCTTTCTAGCGACAATAAATCAGTACAAATATTGACAATTGCTCCAATGCCCGCCTTTTTTGCCCGTTCCAGAACTGATTCAACCTGTTCAAAAACAGCCTGGCTGGTCAAATGGGCATGGGAATCAGTAAACAAAGACTTTTCCTCATTTTAAAGCGATGTCGCTGGTGATTGCTTGTTGAGATGATTCTTGACAACATCAGGAGTAAGCACCTGCGGCAAAATGATCGGCTCTTGATGTCGTCCGGCCCATATAAAACATATAGGGGAACACTATTACGGCCAAATTTGCTTAGTGCTTGCGTAATGACGGGGTCATTTTTGGTCCAGTCAGCCTTGAGCCTGACCACTCCGGCATCGGCTAAGGATTTTTCCACTTCATCTGAGGAGAGTACCAGGTGATTGGCTTGGCAAATGAGGCACCACTTGGCAGTGAAGTCGATCAAAACAGGTTTCCCTTCGCTGCGCAGCTGCGCCACGCGTTCAGGTGAAAATTTCTCCCACCCTTCCCACAGATCCCCATTTTGACAAAGTTTCGCTTTCTGTACCATGCAGCTCGCGGAAATAAAATAGCATGGCATCCCGCCGCCGCAAACAAGAACACAAAAACAAAAGCCAGCCCTCGCATCTTCGCGGCTGGAAACAGGGGAACATCCTCTTCCATAAATCCAACATCCAATAGAGAAGAAGAGGAAACCAGTCAGCAGACAAATCAAGGAAAAGGTGTCAGTTTGCGCGCTGAAAACCCACAAAAGCCAAAGAACGGTCGCAAGCAAGCCAAAGCCCATTAATTGCTTGAAAGTCTCCATCCAAGCTCCCGGTTTTGGCAAAAAACGCAAGCAGGAGGGAAAAGCTGCTAAAAGTAGATAAGGGAAACACATGCCTAACCCAAGCGTGGTAAAAATCAGGAGGGCTTGGAAAACCGGAAGCGTCACAGCAAAGCCCACAGCTGATCCTAAAAAAGGACCTGTACAGGGTGTTGCCACAGCGGTAGCTAATATGCCGATTAAAAAAGATCCGGTATATCCTTCTGCTTTCGGCACTTTCTCAGCTTCTGTTTGACCGGCCCAAGAAGCAAAAACCATTCCCCACTCAAAAACACCAAATAAACTTAAGGAGAAAATAAAGAGCAGGGAGGCCAAAATCACCACAAAAAGTGGTTCTTGCAGTTGAAATCCCCAGCCTACTGCTTGTCCATAGGCGCGCAGCATCAACATAGCGGAAGCTAAAACCCAAAACGATAAAATCACTCCAAAAGCAAACATTAATCCATGTTTGAGTGTTAAAGAGCGGCTTTGCCTGGCCATCTTAACAAAGCTCATCACTTTAAAGGACATGACCGGCAACACACAGGGCATCAAATTTAGGATCATGCCCCCCAAAAATGCAAAAGGGATGCTAGAGCTAAACCACCTTCAAAATGTGAAGAGGAAGCCCACATGACGGAAATTGTTTGGTTGCCGATCGCAATTTCCCGGGAATGATCTAATAAACTCAAAAGCCCCTGATCACCTTCCTCTTCGATGGGGCTATCGATATCGATAGCCTGAAATTTCTCTTGTATTCCATTTTGCGTATGCAAGACTAAAACTCCCTTTAAAATTTGCGTGCTGCGCCAATTTCGTCGCTCCCTTTCAGGTTAACTAAATAACGATTCGCTTCCGTATAGCTTCCAGCAACCGTAGGATCGGTGGAATGATCAATGACATTTTTTTGCTCGGGAAAAAAATAGACGCTTTGGATGGTCTCGTCTTGGGAATCTTTCGCTTCTCTTGCGGAACTTCCAATTGGACGATCCCATGTTTGCGAATAGTTTTCACTTCAACGTGAGTCTGAGGAATTTTTGTACGCGCTTTTTCAAAAATAGCGGCTGCATTTTCACGGTGGCGGGGCGGCTCTGAAGAAATTTTCATAGGGAGGGTTTCAGAAGCTGATCCTGGTTGGCAAGTCATGGCGGAACAGACAAACCACTCCACTTTGAGCCTGCAAATTAACCTCAGTTTCCGGTATTTGAATGGACGGGTGGGATGATGCGGCTTAAGAGAACCACCTCTTCGTTATAGCCAAATCCTACCATATCGGCGGCAGTAAATTTTTCGGGAAACGGCCATTGCAATGGCTCTGCTTCAAAACCAGCAGGTAAATTCCATTCCACTTTCAAAGGCATCCCCGCATCCCCGGGATTTTTCCAGTAGAACGTGCCATCCCTCCTCGATATTCAACTTTAATGCTACCCAAAAAGGTTGGCCGGGCTGGATGGTTTCTTTTTCTTGGATGAGCTCTAATTTTATATGTGCAGGCCCTCCGAAAGCAGCTGATCCTTGAAAAGGCAACATTAATCCCATTAACATCGAAAAGATACGCAGGTAGTTGTTTTACCACAATTTTCTCCTCTGAAAATTCACATCTGGAATGGCTCTTGACAAATAGGCCATTATCAGTTATTTAATCTGACTTGTTAGCTTTAACAAGACAAATAAAATTTAAATTATATTATACACTAAACCATAGAAAATATAAAGGAATTATAAATGCATGTAAACATTATTGTGCTAAATGGTAATCCTTTTTTTGAAGCTTACTCTGAGTAGGATATGCTCGGAAGCTTATTTTTTTAGCACTTTATGCTCTATCCATTTGTAGTTGGAGTGTGTTAATATATAAAGTTTGGTTGACATACCAGGCCAAAAAACATGCCTTTCGTTTCTATGATGCCTTTCAACTGCACAAAATGAATCCTTTAAGTCTCGATTGTGAAAACATCAATAAAAAAAAGGATCAATCCTTTTTTGGATCTTTATCAAGTCTTAAAAAAACAAAGTTTAGAGGTTCTGGCTAAAAATCGACATTTCAGCAAATTACAAATGAACGAGGCAACCACCATCCATTGGGTCAAAATTCTCCCCCAATGCTGCTTAGTTATCCCTCATGATTAATTTTGTGGCTTCGCATTTATCGACGCAAGTGGCCCAGCAAGTCAAGAATCTGGATAAAAATCTACATTCTATCCACTACAGTCAGCCTTGCTCCATTTCTAGGGCTATTGGGCACCGTATGGGGCATCTTAACCACGTTTTCCGATGCATCCATACTGCCGGAAGCACACATCAAATGGTGCTAGGGGGTCTATCCCTAGCACTTGCAACAACTGTCCTAGGATTGTTAGACGCGATTCCCGCACTCATAGGCTATAACTATCTCAAAAATTCCATTCGCGATTTTGCTACCGAGATGGAAGGATTTTCAAATGAAATTCTTGCGGCCGTCGAGTTGCAATATCGTAGAGTCGATACATAATCAGAATCAGGAGAAATATTAGTTTAATATATAACAATAATTTTAACAGGATGGGCAAGATACACAGGATAAGAACAAGATAAAAAATTGATGTGATCTTATCCTGTATATCCTGCCTACCCTGTTTTAAAAAACTATTTAA
>CAWCVY010000079.1:0-20186 GCA_963799115.1 uncultured Chlamydiae bacterium
GAGACTGTGCCCAGAAAAGTCCCATCGCCTGTTAAGGGCTTTTTTATTCCCGGTTTTAATTCATTGTTTTCTACTTATTTTAAAAATACATGGGAAAGATTTGAGGCATCGTATTCGTCCATAGAAAAAAAAGGGTTATTACAACAGACCGCTGCTTTTATGCTGGAGAATTTTGATGGGCTAACAGAAAAAGAAAAAGAGGGCTTTACAAATTTTTCCAAAAATCTCGAAATAACGACTTGCACCCATCAAGATCTTGTTTCCTTTTTGCGGTTGATGGCTGTCTCAGGAATGCCATTGTTAAATCAAACGGCCTACCAGTATTTTAAAACTTTTCTGGCTAAGTCCGATCAATTTGCAGTTGCCAAAGGCCTGGCCGAAGGAAAAGACATTGTTTTGGCTGCAAAAGCCTTCCATCTTTTTTCAAAAGCTTTTTTGATTCTTACCAGAGATAGAAAAGGGGAAGAGGATGACCTAAACGAGCTTCTTGAAAAAATCTGCGATTCTAAAGGTCGAATACCCTATCAAAAAATGCTTCATGCCATTGATTTAATGGCTGTAGGTGTGGGACGGCTTTGTGAACAGACCGTCTTGTCCATTTCAGAAAAAAATAAAAAATGGTTGAGCCATCAACTTAGGCTTAGAGGGCAGACTAAGACTGCCGATCAAATTCTCCCATCCCCTCAAGGAGAAAAAAGCACTATACCTGTACTTCAGAAAAAAGTTACACCCGTACTCGAGAACAAAAGAATCGATTTTAAAACTGGCGGAGAGCGAGGAAAAAAAAGCCTTTTATAAGATTGAGGGTATCATCCGGGCAGGGGATATTCCGAAAGAATTTAATCAAAAAGCGGGATTTCTTTGGGAAGAATTGTTTATCCCTCTTTTGGAAAAAGCAATGACAAGATCCCCTGAAGAAGCGGCCCTTTTAATAAAGGCATGTTTGCTGTATTTAAAATCCCATTTGCCATCCATGGAAGCCCATTGTGACTTTGTTAAAATTTTAGTTAAGCTGGGCGAGATGACTCCATTAAATAAGCCTTTGAAGCTAGCCTTATGGGAAAATGAGGCAATCCTTTTTGGCAATTTATTTGAAGGAGAAAATCTTCAATTGGCCCTCAACTTGGCTTATGTTTTAAAGCAGAATAACATCCCTTTAAGCCGAAAAAGTCTTTGCCATCTTTTCTCCATGTTTCCGGAGACACCCGATGTTTCAAGGAAAAAAATGTACTTTCTGTTTAAAAATACCTCTCATGAGGAGATCGTCGGTATCGATTCCGTCGATGTTTCTAAGACATGCAAAATACTGCTTCTCGCCTACATTAATGAGCGCTTTGATATTTCTCTTGATCTTTTTACAAGATATTCAGACATCACGGCTGTGGACGATAAGCTGTTTTTAAATATCTTCACTCATTTTCCTTCCCACCTGATAAACAAATACGATCATTTTATCGCATTATCGCAAAGGATTAAAAATCCATCGCTTGAATTGGCTGCCGGTTGGAATAAATTGTTCCGCAAACTATTTTTGGACGGAGATTCCTCCTTGGATATCCAGGCCTTTGAAGCACTAGAAAAGATTTTCGGAACCCCAGACCTCCTGATGATGATGGACCAAGAGAATCTGAATCTGATGATTTTTAAAATCCTTAAAGCTAATCCCCTTTCTCCAAGGTTTGGAAAATGCTTGAAGTATGCCTTTACCTTGATCCAAAAAGGGACCGAAGAAAGCCTTCTCGTCGAATATAGCAAAAAACTCCCTTTTTGCAAGGATGCCAAACAGATCGAGGATAGCTTTACTTATATTGCTAAACAGCAATTTATATCTTTGCATGATTGTCAAGAATGTTGGCTCAGCTTGTTGAAAGCCATGCTAAAAGTGCGTTCAAAAAAATTCAGGGAACTTATCACTCAAAAACAAAAACAATTCTTAACGATTTTTGATCCTAATGAAGCCTGTAACGTGGAAGCTTATAAATTGTTGCTGCAAGGAGCTGTGCGCCTATTGAGAAGAGGCTATAGCCCATCAGTTTTTGATTCACTCAGACAAATTGTCCATAAGTTTATCCCCTTCCAAAATGAACAAGAGATGCTCAAGCTGGATGGGAGCATCCTTCTTCCTTATGCAGAATGTCTATCGATGAGTCCCAAGCTACAAAATCAGGGAAGGAGCTTTCTAATCAAGATTGCTGAAAAGCATTTTACCGCCCAAGGAAAAAATTGGGATCCTTTGGTAAAGAGCTTTAAGACGATGATATCCAGAATACAGGAAGATACCTTAGAGGGCCTTCCAAAGCTTGTTGAACTTCTTTTCCATCATCCGCAGCCAGAGTTATGCCTGCTATTAGCCGAAAAGCTATATGCCTTAAACCCAGCCCAGTATATTGCTTTGATCGGTGAGCTTCTCAACAACAGCCTTTCAGACTATGCATTATTGCTTCCTTTTTACAATAATACACAAAAGGAGAACTGGATCTTAAATGCCTTAACAGACATCTCTCTTCATCCCCATTCATCCGTTTCAGATAGTGGATTGAAATGCATTCAAAATCCCTTTATTGGTTTGGTCATCCCCCCAAAGAAATTAATTGCGATAAGAGAGGAAATTCTTTTAGCTTGTTTAAGAAATAGAACAAAAGAATTTAAGGTCTCTAAAATTGAATACGATGATCTTTTAAATTATGCTTCAAAAATAATAAATCAATTGGAGAAAAGAGAAGAAATTCAGAATTTGTTTAATAGGTATTGTTGCTATTGTTGGTTAAAATCTATATTCGTGAAGACGGCTTTTATCCATATCCATTTACCTTTCAACGTTAAAAATGAAATTCTTGATATTAAAGAAGTGCATATTCCAGTGGATGAAATTCCTGAAAAAAAGATCCTAATGAATTATAGTTTTTATCATGAAATACTAAATTTTAGTGTATTTATGCCTCCATCGCAAAAATTATTTTTGCGCACAATTCAGGAATTTAGTTTTATGCTTTCACAAAACAAGTCACAACCAGTGCATTTGTATACATTAATATTAGGAGCATTAGTTTTGGAGCAACTCTATTCTCAGTTTAGTAGTACATTTGAACTTTTTGGAAAAGATATAAAATTTATTACTTCAGATTTCCCACTTGCTGTTAGAAAATTAGTTATGGAAGATAGAAATAATGATGATAAAAAACTGTCTTTATTTAAAAACATTTTTCTTATCTCTTTCCAAATTTCCAGAGATGAACCGTTGCAAATGGATTATATTGAATTTAGAAAGACATTAAATCAATTTATGGAGATGGATAATAAAGATTACATTGTCATGATGGCTTATAAATTATTTATAAACGCATGTAACATTCCAGGATTTTTTGAATCACAAGAGGTGCGATGTGAAATGGTCAAAAAGTTTTTTTCATTTGCAAGTACCATGGAAGGGGGAGGGCAAGCATTTTTGTTTGCCAACCTTTCAGATAGTTTTATCGCATTTAATAATCTAATACAATCACAAAAATCTTTAAAACCGTTGATAAAAAATTGCGCTTTCCACTGTTTGGAGCAGGTTATCCATTTTATAAATAGAAAAAATCTTTCATTTTTAGAATTGCAAAATTTGGTGGCATATTTCCCAGAAATTATTGATGCACTATTTAAGCATGATTTTTCTTGTTCTGAGAAGGAAAAATTTTTCCATCCTAGCAAGCTATCAAACTGTTATAATAGTTTCAAAGAATCTTTAGAAACTTGGCTTAAAATGGAAACGATTAATGGTAATAATTTGATGGAAGCCAATGAATCTTTATATTCAATGATAAAAAAGATGCCCATAAAGAGTCGGGTTCAATTAGTAAATGAATGGCTGAATGCCCTCCTGACTATTGGGCAAAAAACAAAAAGGGAAGATCTGTTTTTGGTTGCGGCGAGGTCTCTCTTTGAAAATGCCATGACTGAAAAACTCTATTTAAAAGAAGAAGAACTGGAAACGGAAGCCCGCTCCATCGTTAAATTAGAAAAGCCAAGGGAGCTAAAAAAAACCATCCCAAAGAAAGGTGAAAAGAAATGTGAAAAGAAAAAGTGACTTGGAAAAACAGGATAAATCAAGATGTGAATTTATGAAATTTAGGGTGTTGAAAATAATTTGATCGGTGGATTAACTTCTTCGTTTATCCTGTCCATCATGTCCATCCTGATAAAAAATTGATATCTCATTAGACTTCTTGCGTAATTAATTTTGCGTAGATTTATGAACTTGCATTTTTAGCTTAAATGCTTTATTCTTTCAAAAACTTAAAACTTAACTAACTTTAATTTATTAAATAAATTTATCATTTTTTCTGTATGTATTATCCTATCACTCCCTTAAGGGATCCATTAGAAACATTTAGAACTCAGCTACAAATTTATAAGCAAAAACCGTCAGATAATGAAAAATTAAACACCCTTATTAAACAAATAGAATTTTTAAAAAAAAATCTTAATGATAAAAAAGAATGGTTTAATCAATATGTGATTGAATTCACAATCAAAGCTATTAAGCCTAATGGAAAAACAAATAAAGAGATCTCTGATACATGCCAACGAATTAGAAATCTTCAATTTGTTCGCGAGGGTGTCAGAAAATCGAGAAGGTCGGCACAGTTACAAAAAGAGATCAAGGAATTGCAACAGTCAGGAAGTTATAGACCAAAAGAATCCAATTTGGGTCGTCAATGGAAAAGATGGGCTGATCAAGGAGTAGAAAATCATGTGGGTTGTTTGCTTAGACAATTATCTACTGCCGCCTATCCCCTCAATAAACTAAGCCGTACAAAAATTGATAAGGCAAAAATCTTCTCAACTCTTTGAGTACAGAGCATCCCTATTTCCCTTATCAAGCCATTTTAGTTCAAACGTTTGAATCCCTAAAAGATCAAAATTTAACAAAACCAACAGCCCTTCGTATACTTGATCAGCTGAAGAATAAAGATCTCAAGAAATTGGTGATTGAAGAGTTTAAAACGACTCTCCGCCCGATCATGCGTTATCTTGCAGGTCTAGAGCAACTTGATATCAATCAAAGAATTGCTTTGGTGCACAGCTTTCAAAATATCTTGCGGCGCTGGGATTTGATAGAAAAAGACGGTGCATTCGATAGTCAATCAGATCCCGTAGAATGTCTAGGAGTTCTATTTGATTACTTAAACGGAAAACAAAAAAATGACGTGGAGCTTACTTGGGAAGCAACAATCGATCAAACAGAATCAAATTGGACTTGTCAAGATATCGATATTGATCTTGAAGATGATGAGGAAACAAAGGATATACTCAAGAAATTGGGCAAACATGCCTTAGGCAATCAGTATACAGATGAACCTGATACATGGATAGCTGCTGGCAGAATCCGTGCTAAGGAAATGATCGAATGCCAAATGGTTTTGGGAAATGAAGATATTACCCCTCTTGACGAAGTCCTAAAGCCCCACAAAGAAAGTATCCCGCTTCCTTTTGCCATTAATGTCGTTGCAAAAGAAGGAAAACTTTTAAGTCATGCGAGCCTTGATGTTCAACTCCCCGATCTTTTTAAGACAGTCGAATCCTTTATCGGTTATCGCATTAAAGATTCTTGTCTTCAAAAAGTCACTGTTCCGGTGACAAACACCACAATCGATGTTCAAGGAAGACTACCTGAGGTTTTGATTTTACAGCCTAAAGCGGACTATGGTCGCAACGGATTGATGAACTTGTTGCAAAGTCAGATTCCAGGTGAGTTTACGTTTATAGGAGAGCGTTATGTATTATCTAAGAGTTCTATAAAAACTGGAACGCAACACAGTGGCCACTATACCTTTTTTGCACGAATTTCTCAAGAGATCACCCAATATGGAGATAGTTTAGACAAAAAAGAGGGTTTTATAAAGCAAACAGGATCTTTAGAAGTCATCTTGAGTAAACAAGAAAACGTCGCCATCTTAGAATACCGAAAGTTTGACACACTTTCTGAAAACTATGTGATCAAGCAAAAGCTTAATCAAGGGAACGACAATCTCTGCTATTTAGTTCAAGTTCTCTATTTTATTTATGGCAATCCCCTATTTGCTGCCATTAATCAAATAGAAACTCCTCAAGCTATCCAATTGGCAGAGGATGGCGATAGAGAGAGCTTAGATTTGCCTGAAGAATCAAATTCTTCACCTTCTCCCATTACCACAATTGCAACAGATTCGGCAACGACTCAATCAAAAAAAAGAAAACAGCCTTTAGCAGATGAACGAACATCTCCTCCAAAAAAAAGGCCTTCTTTAGGACAACAACGACCACCAACCATTGATCAACCGACAGATGAGCCACCATTAACTATTGATGAAACGGAACTGCCACCTATTGATGATGACCTCGAATATATGAGCGATGAGCTTAACCAGATACGCGACATTTTTACGATGGAGAATTCTCAACTTCAACCATACGTAGAACCCTTAATAACAAAACAGCCAGACTATCTTCAAGCCATTCACTATAATAGCAACGATTATGTTTCCTACAATGCTCTTGCAATAACTCTTCCGCCAGGTGGCAGTATTCGACTACTCGATGGCAGAGTCATGACTCAAAGACAACTTTTTCTTGCAGCCATTCATTTAGCTGCACAAACCAATTATATCTTTGCCGCTGCTTACCGCAACCTCGCCGCTATTCTCCCGTTAAAAAGCAGGATTGAACTTCTTGATGGTACACTCGTGACGCAACAGCAGCTTCTCCTCGTAGCGATTCATTATGATTGTAACAATCCTATTGCCTATCACCATCTTGCCTTAACTCTTTCTTCAACAGAAAGTGTTATACTCTTCAATAATAAGGCCATGACTCCCAGAGATCTTTGTTTGGAAGCCATCCGGCTTGATTGCAACTATTCTTCGGCTTACAACACTCTTGGAAACACCCTGGCTTTAGAAGAAAGTATTCTAATGCCAAATGGCGTGTCGATGACAAAGCAAGAACTCAATCTTAAAGCCATTCAACTTAATGGCAATTCACCTTATCCTTATATTGGACTTATCAAGACCTTACCTCAAGGATTGTGTATTCACCTTCCAGATAATACAATAATGACTCGGCAAGACCTTTGCCGCAAAGCCTTTCTGACCAATATTTACTATGATCGTCTAGTTTACTGGGGCCTGGCAAAAATCCTTAACCCTGAGGAACAAATCGAGATTTCCGATAACGAGACGATCTCAAAAAAAAGACTTTCAGAAATGGATGAGGCTCTCCATTTAGAACTTGCTGCTGTTTACAAAAATCTTACAAGACCTCTTCCCTACGAAAACCTTATTTTATTACGGGACAGCGAGGTAACGAACCACCAAGAGCGTTGTCTCAAAGCCATCGAACTTGATAGCACCTGTTCTCTCGCTTATTGCTATCTTGCAGATGCTCTTAACAGAAGAAGCAGCATACAGCTTCACGATGGCACGAAAATGACAAAGATCGGGCTTTATCTTAAAGCCCGAAGTCTCGATCGCTGCTCACCCTATCCTTATATCGGAATTGCAAACACTCTTACTCCTGGTGGTATTGCTATATTAGATGAAAAGCATGTGCCGAAGGGAAGGATTACAACATTGAGTCAAGAAGAAGCTCTTCTCCAAGCTTTTCAACTCAACAGCAACGGTAACAACGACCCTATTATTTACACTATTCTAGGAAAGATTCTTCAGTCAGGTGAACATATTAAACTCCCCAATGGCAATAAGGTCACAAACCAAAAGCTCTTTCAGAAAGCCATTCAATTCGATCCTCTCTTTGCCGCTGCTTACTATAATCTCGCCTTGACTCTTTCCGTTGGCGAGACGACGACACTCCCTGACAATAGACTTACGACCCAGCAAGAGCTTTTGTGTCAAGTCATCCAGCTTGATAATAACCATTTTGGTGCTTACAACTTCCTTGCCGAAACTCTTCCTTCAAACGGGGCCATCCAGCTGCTAAACGGAACGACGATGACAAAAGAACAACTTTATCTTAAAGCCATTGAGCTGGATAGTACCAAACCTAACCCTTACATTGAACTTGCGCGCATGCTTACTCAAGAGGGTTCGATTCAAACTCCTACGAAGCAAACGATGAATAGACAGGACCTTTGCCTTAAAGCTTTTGAACTTTGTCAAACAGATTCTCAAGCTTTTTATAAGCTCGGCGCAATTCTTTTTGCAGAAGAGTATATTCAGTTGCCGAACGGTAAAAAGATAACAAAACAGATACTATTTATTCTTGCCATTCAATCCAAAAGCAACTTTGCGGCTGCTTACCACAAACTTGCAATGACTATATCTCCAAACGAAACCATCAAGTTTAATGGTAAAACGGTCACTCGGCGCTATCTCTTAGAGTTAGCCATTTTCCATGATGATCAATTTGCAGCTGCTTACTATAGTCTTGCAATGTCTATTTCACCTGGTGAAAAGGTCCTCCTCGCAAAAAATAGAAAAATAATGACTCGGCTGGACCTCTTGCTTTTAGCTCTCGATCTTTACAATAAGTCGCCAAATGAAATCAGCCAGAAAATGCTTCCCTATATCTACGGTACTCTTGCAAAAGATCTTCCAACCAAAGGCAGCGCGATGATCAATAAGACGCAGATGTCAAAGACTCAACTCACAATTCAGGCTTTGAAACTCCATAACCATTCTTCCGTTGCTTATCGCACACTTGCTGACAATCTTCCAATAGGCAGCTTTCTTCACTTTCTTGGTATGCGGATGAATCAGCAGGATCTCTATCGTGCAGTTATTCAACTCAATGATAAGGATTCTCTGACCTACAACAATCTTGCATGGACCCTTCCATCAGAGGGAAGTGTTGTGCTCTGCCAAGACACAATAATGACTCAAACAGAACTGTATCTTAAAGCCATTGAACTCGATAGTACAAATTTTCTTGCCTACAATAATCTCGCCGACACTTTAATTCTAGGTGGGAGCATTCAGCTTCTCAATGGAACCTTGATGACTCAGGAGGAGCTCTATCTTAAAGCCATAAGTTTATACGAGAGCTTTGTTAATGCTTACTTCAATCTCTTACGCATTGTTCCACCAGGTGGCGAGGTTCAACTCTCGAATAATGTAATAATAACGCAGAAGGATCTGTACGATAGGGCTCATGATTACAATAGGACCTTTGTGCAATCCATGATCAATTTCTCTTCTGGCACAACCGCCAGCAATGACGACGCGTTTTTCCTTAATCCAACATGTGCAAAACAGACGTTTCATACCACATATGAACAGATTATGTCTTTGATCGGTCCTCAAATTTACTGCAACATTGCCGATAATCTTCCAGAAGAAGGAAGAATTGAACTTCTTGATGGCACAATCATGAATCGACAGCAAATTCGCCTTAAAGCAAACTCTAAGGCTATATAATTCTTTAAGGCATGTTGAAGGGCTTTTTTGATTCTTCATCTTTACTTGCACTTGGAGCACTGCTTTGAGATGTTACTGAGTTTTCTTCATAGCTTTTTTCTTATCAGGAGGTAGTTGATGAGGCAGTTTCTTCTTCCACTTGGGGAATCCCTCGCAAGCGATAGAGCCGCTCAATCAAATTGTAGGCGGTCAGTACAATCAAAATAGGATAGAAAACCTCTAAGATGGGACTTAAAAATCTGGAAATTCCTTGAAATTCAAAACAAGCAACGAGATAGGTTGCTAATACTGAAAGGGCTAGAATAACAGAATAGTTTCCTCGACCTCCCAATAACTCTCGATGGATGAATCCTGTAAAAGCAGTAATCAATGCAATAGCAGTGGTCAAACAAGCAAGCACAATTGTTAGGCAAACAATCACTCCAGCATAAGGGCCTAAAATTTTTAAAGCAATAGTGGCTAATAATTGTTCGGGAGGAATCCCGTTTAGATCATCAGCATAAAAAAAGGCCAGAAAACTAAAACCAACATAGACAATGGTTAATAATGCGGCCCCTATAGAACTAGCTTTAAGAATAAAGAAAAGGCGGCTCTTAGCATCAGGCAGCGCTTGGGTCTTAGACCGAGCTAAAGTAATAATGACGGGAGCAAAGAAAAAAGCAGCCAATAAATCCATTGTATTATAGCCATCTTTTAAACCCTTCCAAAGTGCCTCAGAAGTTTCGAATTGCGCAGGAGAGGAAAATCCTTCAGGAGCAAACAAAAATCCTTTGAGGATAATAAAAGCAAGGAGAGCTAGCAAAAGGGGTGTTAAAACATAGCCCAAAATAGTTAAAAGCCAGTGCTTTTTATAGGCCATGAAAAATAGGCATATGCATGCTGCTGCATTAAATAAAATCGGCCATACACCCGGATAGACAAGATTAAAGGTGGAGAAGGACAATGCAATACAGCGGGGGGTTGAACCTAACGGTCCTAATAAAGCAATGATGATAAAGGCTAAAACCAAGCCTGGCCTTTGACCTAAGCGACCAAAAAAGGGTCGAATCTGCCCTTGATAAAGAAACATAGCAAGCAAACCGCAAAATGGGACAAAAACTGCTGTTATCAGTAGGCCCAGGATAGCAATGGGAGTTTGCTCTAAAGTTTGCTGCCCCAAAGCCAAGGGAAAGATGATATTGCCAGCCCCAAAGAACATGGCAAAGATCGCCAAGCCTATGGCACATAGATCAGATTTTTGATAAGTGGACATAAAAGACATCTCCTCGTCGTGTCGATTGTCAAATTTTTAATAAGGGTGAAAAGTAAGAAATACAGAAAATATGTGTGCTAAGCGCACACGACGACACGAGCGGAGACACGGAGGACGAATCCGTAACAGCAAAAACTTGCCTCTTGAGCTGTTAAAATTGAAGGACTTACATGTCTCATGATAATATAACCCTAAATAAACTAAACAAATTATAAAGTTTTAGGTTTATTTTTGCAACTAAATTTCAATTATATAAATTTCATTGGAACTCCGAATTGCTTCTCAGGTCTACAGAAAATTGTATTTTAACAGGGGGTTTAAGGGGGCTCGCCCCCTTTTTAGAGTGCGCGTACGGCACTTCACGTATGTGTAAGGAGGCGATTTTGCCGTACCGCTTTTTTAAAAGTCGTTGAAGATGCGAATTTTATCGATTTTGAAACAATCAGATAGGTTGCTGAAAAAAAGATTGAAGCTGAATTTTGAAATAAAGTCACCGAACACAAAGCGGTACGGCAGGATCGCCCCCTAAAAACTCGTGGGGGCCGTTCCGCACTTATGAGTAACGGAAAATTGTTATTAGACGACTTCAGAAGTACTTGTGGAGCATACTATATAGAAATTATTTTAATTTAAAACTACACCGTAGCTAATGCATATATGATTCAAAAAAAATGAGTGGAGGAAAAGGGCTAGTTTTGTTCAATCTCCTGAACGGGATGGCACGCCTCCCAATGATAATATCGCAACCTTTTCCGACCAAGCTCCAAAGCGGGCATATAGCACCAGTGTGCGGACGGCCAATTGATTCCACTCGAAAAAACTATATCATAAATGAGTGTTTATGAGAACGAGTCAAAAAGTTCGGGTAAGTTGTAAAAGGGCTGTTTGAATGAGCCTGGAGGGCTCTAATTGCAACAGCCCAGGGCATCGCCTGGGTAGGGATAAAAGAAAATTTGCAGCCTGAAGGGCTGCCAGAATGATTCATTAATCACAAACAAATTTACATTAAACATTGTCGCTCTCTAGCAGCCTTACAGGCTGCTAAATTATTCTGATCCTCACCCAGGGCGTTGCCCTGGGCTGGGGTGTCACATTTGAAGGTTTTTTAATGCAATTTTTGAGTTGAGACTTCGCTCTACTTCTGAAGCTAATTTACGATAAAATATGCAAAAAAAAATTAATTGGTGTATACAAACAGCTCTAAGCATTAGTTTTAGGGAGTTGTTGTTATGTCACAGGAAGGAAAACGCAAGTATAAAAAGGATGAAACCACCTCAGAAGTACGCAAAAAATCTAAAGTGATGGAAAAAAGCAGAGACGACTGGAAGACGAAGAACCGAGAAAGTCAACAGAACCTCAGATCACTTAAAAAGCGCATGAATGAAACAAAGGGTTCACGAGAAATGTGGCGAGCGAAATTTTTAGAGTTCGAAGAAGAGTCGCGTGTTAACAAAGAAAAAATAGCAGATTTAGAAACTGAGCTATTTAAAGAACGGTTGGAAAAATTGGTGCTAGAACAACGGATAGAAAAAATTAACGAGGTATTAAAAAAAAAGAATTAAAAGAGAACCTATATAACCCCACTGAAAAGAAGGTCGGTAATACTACCTACTCATCGCAGTTCAAAGCTTTATGCGTTATTCTTATAATATCTACTGCAATAGCGGTGCGCAGCCTTTCTACAGTGTTAAAGTCATTACAGCTATATGTGGGTCTATTCGGTAATAAAACGCCTTCTCATACAAGTTGTCGGCGCTGGCTTAACCAAGCAGGTTATTATATGCTTGAAATCGTTTCTGTGGAACAAGCTAAGGACTGGATCTTTATTGTTGATAATTCAATCCGCATTGAGAATAGAAAGTTATGTCTTGTTTTAGGAGTAAAACGTTCACAATTGAAAAAAGGTAAGAACCTATCATTCAAAGATATGCAAGTAATAACAATGAGGTTGATTGATAAGAACAAGGAAGTTGAAAGAGTTTTAGAGGAAGCAGTCAAAAAAGCTGGAAAACCAGTTTCAATCTGTTCCGATCTTGGGCCGGATGTGATGTCTAGCATAAGAGCAATAATGAAAAAATATGAGGGCATACAACACGTTCCAGACATGACGCACAAGACAGGTAATTTATTGAAAAGGCAACTGGAAACAGACAAGAACTGGAACGAGTTTATAACGGATGTAAACCAATCGAAAAACAGGCTAAAACAGTCTTCATTGAGCTTTCTTTGTCCACCAAACGTGAGAGGAAAATCAAGATTTTTGAATTGTAAAGATGTGATTGTTTGGGCTTTACGCATAATTCAGATGCTGGAATCGATGGATAAAGAAGATGTTGACTATGAAGTAATGAATGAAAAGCTTGGTTGGACAATGAAACAGAAAAAGGATATTGAGTATTTCTTCGAGCTGTTTGAATTAGCCGCAGTAGCAAAAGAGCTCACGAGAAAACTGCATATCGATAAGAAGGTGTGGAAATATTGCGAAGGACTTTTGAAGGAAATGAGTAGCAGTAGCAAGGGAAAGAAGTTTGCCTATGAATTGGTTGCATTTTTAAGAGAGCAGGGAGAGAAGGTAGATGAAGAGGCGTGGTTGCTGAGATGCAGCGAGATTATTGAATCAGGAATGAGCAAACTGAAGTTACTGGATAGAGAATGTGGGAATAGTGGGTATACACGGTCGATATTAGGTCTAGCAGCCTGTTTTGGACCTATCGACCAGCAAGCGATTGCAAGAGCATTTGAAACAGTGAATGAAAAAGATATCACGGCTTGGGCAGAAAAGCATATTGGACAAACAATCCAGAACAAACGTAGAAGGGCATTGAAAAAACTAGATAGAAAAGAATTGGTAGAGGAATTAGACCGATTCATAGAGAGAGAAACCATGGCTGCATGAGGTCAAATGTGACACCCCAGCCCTGGGCTGTTGCAATGTGAGCCCTTCAGGCTCATTCAAACAGCCCTTTTACAAATTACCCGAACTTTTTGACCTCGTTCTGTTTATGAGTAATGTTACTTTTTAGATATCGGTGACGTGAGTCAGTTGGGAGCTCCAAAAAGGGGGCGATCCCCCTTAAACCCCATTAAACCCCATTAAACCCCATTAAACCCCATTAAACCCCATTAAACCACCTGTCGAAAGGTCACCTTTTGTGAAATCGAATCCTTCATTGGAGTGATTAAGTAAGAGGTCAATTTGAGATTGCCTAAACCCTTGCAGCTTTTCTAAAAGAATTTTTTCCATTTAGGAACTTTAGGATTAATTTCAGATGATTTTATTTTTCTGAGCACTTTCTCAATTTGTACAGTTAGGGGCTGATGGGGATCATACTCATAGGCTAAATTGGGTTTAAATGCTTAGGAAGAAATGCTTACTAAGTTTCTTCGCCTTGGGGCAAAGTACTCTCAAAACGTCCTCCGGCTCCCACGAAAAATACCCCGTGCCTCATGCTTCAAGGCCTTGTCTAAAGCTAGCATGATTTTTATTCCCTTCTCGACATGGTCGCCAGTAAAGGTTTGGAAGACATGCTCCGAACTTTTTTTCGTTTTAATGCCTTCGCGATTTAATGGAAGGTCCGAAATAAGCAAAAGAGCCCCTAAAGGCAGTTTATGACTGTAGCCAGCCATAAATAGAGTGGCGCACTCCATTTCAATCGATTGGGGACGGGTAGCCTTTAGGCGAGAACGGAAATCTTGATCGAATTCCCAAAAACGCTTGTTCGTCGTATGCGTAATCCCTACATGATAAACGGAGTTTTCTTCATCCAAAACATTGGTGACAATCTTTTGAACTAAAAAATTCGCTAAAGAAGGGACTTCAGCAGGAAAGTAAAAATCAGATGTTCCTTCGCCGCGAATACTGGCTATCGGGACAAAGTATTCACCAACTTGATAATGACGACGTAATCCCCCACACATACCAAGAAGTAAGGCTGCTCGAATGGGAAGAAAAGCGCAAAGATCAACTACCAGAGCTGCTGCAGGCGATCCTATTTTAAAGTCTAAAATAGAGATTTTTTCATTTGGGGAATGAGCTACCTTAAAAGTCGATCCTTCGATTACAGGCACTTGGCGGCTATCTGCAAAATAGTGGACATACTTGGAAAAATTGGTGAGTAAAATATAGGGTTGAAAATCTTCAACCGCTGACCCGGAGTAACGCTCTAAGGTGTCGCGAGCAATTTTTTCTTGAAGAAGCTGCTCCTCTTCTATTTCATTTGATTCATCTGCCGAAAGCATAATACTCCTTAATCAGCTATTTCAGGATCATGGCCCAAGAGAGGGCCAAAAGTAGGTCTAATTTTCTTAACCACAGCAAAGATATGCCTACAACGTGGACAAAGTAACTCCTTTTGCAAATCGTTGAAACGGCGTTCAAATTTTTGGCGATTTTCCAAGATATAACCACAGTGGGGACAACGGTAATAATGCAAAACCATATCCCAAGTATGGTTACCGTGCTGTTGCCTGGGGTCATCCATGCTGTCTCTTTCGGAATAAATAGTTCATGAGCTTTCCCCATAACCCCTTTTTACGAGGCCTATGTTGGTGAATTTCCGTACCCCACCCATTAAGATCATGCATTTCACAACCTATGATCCCATGGCCGGGCTCCACTTTTTCTTTAATTAAAGGGCGATCAATGGGATAATCGCGATATTCTTTAAACCACATTGTTTTTTTTCTCGCTTTTTCGATGTGAACCTATTTTATGAATTTGCCTAATTCTTGAATACATTTCGCATCACAAAATCGAAAAGATTAATCTACCCTTCAAGGGTTATATTTGTATTCTGCAAAATATTTTTATTAACAGTTTTGTTTTATAGATTGTTTTTTTATTAATCTTTATTTACAATATCAATTTTTCAATTCAATCGAATTATATATAAGGAGTTTAGCAATGAGTGTTTCATTTACGAATTTATCAAGTCAATATCTTTATGCGATTAAAGATAAAACACTAGGTTTTTTAAGCCCTCAAAGCAAAAAAATGATGGTTATCGTCTTAACAGTTTTTGGCTGTTTAGCAGCGCTTTGTCTCTGCTATCGATTTTGTTCATTTAGAGCAAAGAATGAAAACAAAAAGTTACCCGAGAATGTAGTCAAGAAAGGCGATGCACAAGAGATTTTTCAAGACTTTCAGAAAAAAATTCCCTCGAATGAAGAGATCAGAAAAGAATCCAATGAAAATGGACTCAGTAAAGGAAAAGTTATTTTACCTATTGGGGAGCTGGAGATTTACGATGGTGAATTCAAGTTCAATCTTTTCAATGGTCATGGCAAATTAATTAAACCCGATGGGGAGATTTACGAAGGTGAATTCATGAATAATCTTTTCAATGGTCATGGCAAACTAATTAAGGATGGGAGGGTAATTTACGAAGGGGAATTCAAAAATAATATTTACCATGGTCAGGGTAGGCTAATTACACCAGACGGTGATATTTACGAAGGTGAATTTAAGAACCATCTTTACCATGGTCAAGGAAGACTAATTAAGCCCAATAACATCATTTTGGAAGGAATTTTCGAAGATGCTGAACTCAAAGTTCTAACAAAGGGTGTCGATAATAATTGTGTATTAGATTTCTATGAATTCAAATTGTTCAATGGAGTTCCCCATGCTAAAGTAAAAGGGAGTTTGCCTAATGGAGCTACTGTGGAAGGTGAATTCAAAGATAATCATTTCTTAATCAAATTAGTGAAGTTATCAAATGGAGAAATTTATGAAGGAAATTTCCAAAAAGATGAACACAACAAATTGAACGGTCCAGGAAAAATATCTCTTCCTAACGGTATCATTTTGGAAGGAAAATTCCATGAAAATGAATTCAAGACAATCAAGTTAATTTTTTCCGAAGGGTTTTGTGAAGGGGAATTTGACAACGAGCATAAGCTAAACGGGTTTGGAAAGAAAGTTTTCAACAATGGAGTCATCTGGGGAGGACAATTCAAAAACCATTTTCTCCATGGCCAAGGGAAAAAGATTCTCCAAAATGGAAAGGAAATTTGGGAAGGAAAATTCCAAGATGATTGCCTCAATGGCCCTGGACAAATTACTTTCGCTAGTGGAGAGGTCAGGAAAGGAATATTCCAGAACGATCAGCTTAATGGTCATGGAGAAGTCACCTTACCCAACAAAGAGGTATGGGTAGGGGAATTCAAAAATGATGAACTTAATGGTCCGGGGAAAATGATCCTTCCTTCAGGTGAAGTGATAGAGGGAATATTCGAAAATGGAGCTCTAATTTAAAATTTAATCAGGCTGCAGAAGAGCTCTGCAGCCTCTTTAGACTCAAAAAAGAGGAACGATCGTTATTTGAACTGAGAAAAAATCCGATTTGCAACTCCCATTGTCGTTTGTGTTTCAGAAGATCCTAATAACCTTTGGTTGGATCTTATCTGGCTTTGAGCTGCCTGAACATTTCCTCGCATTGAGGCCATCACTTCTGGTATCTGGGACTCAATAAAACTCAACGTTGGTGCACTAGAAGAACAAAGCTCGAGATGTTTTTTCAAATAAACAACATACAGTTTAAAAGAATTGAGCTTTTGCAAGCATTGATTCAACTCCTTTCTATCCGCTTCCATAGAGCCTGCATTTACTGTAGCTGAGGAGAGGACAGTAATCTTTCTACCTCCTAATGAACCTACTTGTGGTTTAGCTTTTTGGACTTTCTTATCCAATTGTAGCTTTAATGCCTCAAAATCACCTGCAGCACAGGGAATTAAAAAGCTACCTGTTAAATTGTGAAATAGATGGCAAGTTTGTCCCATATTTCGCAAGTCATTAGATTTCAAAAAACTTAAAATTAAGTTTTGTATGTTTACATCAAGAGTTGAAAGACTTGGGACTTGAACATTCCGATCTACATTTTCTCTCTGTTGGGGTTGGATTAATAAATGATTAGCCATATGACTCCTATATTTTTTGATGTTTTAAATAATAATATTTAATATATTTAAAATATAAATAAATAACAACAAAAAAAATAAATACAAAACTGTTTTTAAATTCAAGTTAGACTTGTAACAGGGGTAACAATTAAAAGCTCTTGAAATCCCGTTTTTAATGGGGGTTTTACCAGCCTGGTAGGGGCTTGCCCCATACACATCCCATACGCATCAGGCAAAGCTCCATAAAGATTATCAACCCCATAATCTAACAATTTATTAATTAACAGGATAGGCAGGATGGGCAGGATAAGAACAAAATGCATCATTAATAATATTCTTATCTTGTTCTTTATCCTGCCCATCCTGCCTATCCTGTTAAAAATCTAAATATTTAGTTTATATTTTGTTGATCTCTGTTTAGCTTAGTCTGAAATGACAACTTTACGCGCCTTCGCGGCTTTGTGTTGTTGTTTTTGCTTCAGATTTGTTAGCAATCTACTCGAATTACTGGACTTTTCATGACCTTTTGCATTATAGTCAGCCCTTCAATTAAAGAGTAAGCAAGGACATTTATGGCACAAGCAAGCACAAGCGAAATTAGAGGCGGCTTTAAAATTGTAGTGGAAGGGCAACCTTACACAGTCATTACCAATGAATTTGTTAAACCTGGTAAAGGACAAGCCTTTAACCGCATCAAAATGAAACATCTTTTGACAGGCAGAGTAATTGAACGCACTTTTAAATCTGGTGAAAAATTTGAATTGGCCGACGTTGCCGAAGCAGAGATGCGCCTTCTCTACAAAGAGACTGATGGCGCTGTCTTTATGGATGAGAAATCTTTCGAACAAATCAAAATACCATTTGCTAATATTGGCGATAGTACCGCTCAATGGCTTATCGATGACCATTTATATGAAATCATTTTCTACAATGGTTCTCCCGTCAATGTGGAGCCACCTACTTTTATGGAATTGATTATCACCGAAACCTCTCCCGGAGTACGGGGTGATACCGCTTCAGGGCGCGTGATGAAACCCGCTATTTTAGAAAGCGGCGCCAAAGTCCAAGTTCCCATTTTCGTTGAGCAAGGGGAGAAAATCAAAGTCGATACGCGTACAGGGGAATATGTTTCTCGCGTCTCCAGTTAATATTCTCTTATCTTCTAAGATTGCGCGTCTTCAAGATCGAGCTTTAATGCTTCGGGCTGCACGCAGTTTTTTTGACGCTCGAGGCGTTCTTGAGGTAGACTGCCCCATTCTCAGTGCTCAAGCTTCTGTCGACGCGCATATTGACTTGATACCTGCCCTCTACCAAGGAAAAGACAAGCATTACATGCACTCCTCCCCCGAATTTGGCATGAAACGGCTATTGGCAGAAGGAATTGGCGACATCTATCAACTATCCCATGTATTTCGTGATGGAGAATTGAGTGCGAAGCATAACCCTGAGTTTATGATGGCAGAATGGTATCGGTTGGATTTCAGCTTAGAACAAATGATAGAAGAAACCATCCTATTCATTCGCCTATTCTTGGGCGATCTGCCTTATAAGGTAGTGAGTTATCGGGAAGTTTTTCAGCAAACCACGGGTATTGATTATCTAACAGCAGGCGAAAGCGATCTTTTTGCATACATTCAAACGAAGGGAATCCCTTTTTATCCCGGAGTATTAGAAGAAGGCAAAGACGCCCTTCTCAATCTCATTCTGGGATTGGAAGTAGAACCAAACTTAGGCAATGAAGAATTGTGCGTTCTCGCTTACTATCCCGCTTCACAAGCAGCTTTGGCCCGCAAGCGTTGGCATGGTTCCGAACAAGTTGCTGAACGCTTCGAAGTCTATTACCAAGGGGTAGAACTGGCCAACGGATATCATGAATTGACAAATCCGCATGAACAAAGGCTCCGTTTTGAAGAAGCCAATCAACATCGTTCCAATTTAGGTAAAGAGAAGCTTCCTCTAGATGAAAATTTCCTTGAGGCATTAAAGAAAGGCTTGCCTGACTGCTCAGGAGTTGCGGTAGGGTTTGATCGCTTGATGATGCTGCGCCAAGGGGAAGAGCAAATCGCCCATGTACTCCCCTGGGGCTGGCAGCAAGCTTAGGGCTCGTAAAGCAATAAAGCCTAAGTTTTCAACCCACATTCATGCCAAAAGAAAGACTGCCTCCGAATACGCCCGTCAAATTAACGCATAAAAAGAGCACCACTAGACATACATAATAGCTTGTTAAAGAGAGTGCATATTGGCGTACATAACGCTCCCTTAAGATTGCAGCTACAACCACTAAACAAGCGGTTAGAATCCCAAAATAACGGTGCCAGGTCAGTAAATCGAGTGCTACACCGCTATAGGACTGGTCATAGCTTAGAGCTAAACCTAAAAGCGCCGTAGGAGGAGCAAATATGGCAGCCGCTACAACCATAAATCGGGCGGCATGATCAAATAGAGGATTCTCAAACCATATCCACAGACATTCAGCCACAATAGTCGTAATAATTAAGGCTATAGGAAAATGGAGCATAAGCAAATGGAAGCGTCCGATCCATCCCAACCAGCTAACCGGATTCTCCATGGTAACAGCCTGGTTGACCTCATGGCCTTCGGCAAATGCTCCTAAGCACAATGACAACAAAATACTCCAT